>JAFQHZ010000033.1 GCA_017415185.1 Candidatus Gastranaerophilales bacterium | reverse complement strand
CTTCATTTTTCTTTTCTTTTTTCAAGCGCCCATCAAAGAAAAGAAAAATGAAGCAAAAAGAAAAAGAAAACAGGGCTTGGTTAATTCGTCGATTTCTTCTTTTTTAAATTTTTATCTACTCAAAAAACAGTCGAGCTTTTGCATTTAAATCATTCTCATACAAAACATGCTTATTAACTAGAACTAAGCCATGTTTGGCAAAGCCTCTGCGGTTTTTTGATGTGATGATAAAAATTTAAAAAAGGCGAATAAAAAAGAACAAGTTCAGGGTGACGTTTTGATAATGAATTATGTTTCAGTCAAATTCAAAATGACAACCTTTAAGTCCAAAAGTTAGGTTCCAAACCCTAAAACAAAGCCCTATCTAACCTTATTTTCTTCGCCTTTAATTAATCTTGCAATATTTTCCCTATGGAGATAAATTATATAAATTCCTGCAATAGCGCAATATACAACATATCCTATTGGATTTTTTAAAAAATACATCAAAATTGGAGAAATTCCAAGAGCAATAATTGAACCCAAAGAAACATATTTTGAAATGTATGTAATAACGCCCCAAATTGCAGCAATAATCAAGCCCACCATCCAATTAAGAGCCAAGATTGTTCCAACACCAGAAGCAACAGATTTTCCGCCTTTGAATTGTAGGAAAATTGGCTTTGAGTGTCCGATAATTACAAAAATCGAAGCCAAAACTGCATAAATTCCATAAGTATCCAAAGTTAAATATTTAGCCAATAAAGCAGGGGTTGCGCCTTTTATAGCATCTAAAATCATTACTATAAAAAACCATTTTTTCCCCAAAACCCTTTTAACATTTGTCGCCCCAGTTGAACCAGAGCCAATTGTTCTAATGTCTTGATTAGTTTTAGCTTTAACAATTAAATATCCTGTTGGAATTGAACCGATTAAATAAGCTACAATTACAACAATTAATGCTATTAAATATTCCATCTATTTATCTCCTTTTTGGCGATAAGAAACAACAATCGGTGTTCCTTTAAAGCCAAAATTTTCTCTTAATTTTTTAGCCAAATATCTCTTATAATGGTCTTGAATCAAATCTTTGTTATTAATAAAAATAACAAAAGTTGGAGGATTGTTTTTTGCTTGAGTAGAATAATATATTCTTAAACTTTTGCCTTTAATAGAACTTGCAGGATTCAAGCTATACGCTTCATTAATTACTTTATTCAACAATCCTGTTGAAATTCTTTTTTCTCTTTCGGCTTGAGTTGCATCAGCCATCGTAAAAATAGAATCAAGTCTTTGACCAGTTTTGGCTGAAATAAAGATTTTATGAGCATAATTCAAAAATGGAACTTCACGCTCAAATTGCTCTTCAAACTTATGAGTTTGAACGTTTTTAACTAAGTCCCATTTATTAAAAGCAACAATCAAACCGCAACCCGCTTCTTCGCAAAGAGAAGCAATTTTTTTATCTTGATCAGACACGCCCTCTGCTGCGTCAATTACCAAAAGCGCAACGTCGCATTCTCTTATTGCTTTAATTGCCCTATCAACCGCAAACATTTCAACGCCATAATCAACTTTTGATTTTTTGCGGATTCCTGCAGTATCTACTAGTCTATAAACTTTATCTTGAAAAACAATTTCCTCATCAATTGAATCTCTGGTTGTTCCTGAAACGTTTGAAACAATTGCCCTTTGTTTTTTCAATAAATTATTCAAAATTGAACTTTTGCCTGCATTTGGCTTACCAACAATTGCAATTTTAAGCGGCTTATTTTCTTCTTCTTGTTCTTCTTCAATAACTGGAGAAATGTCTTTTGTGATGATATCCAATAAATCTCCAACTCCGCCATCACCATGAAGCGCAGATAAAAGATGCATATTTTCAAAGCCTAATGCCCAAAATTCAGAAGCCAAATCAACTTGTGCTTTAGAATCAACTTTATTCACTACTAACAAAACTTCTTTATTAACGGCACGAAGCTTGTTTGCAATATCGTAATCATAAGGATTTAAGCCAGATTTTGCATCCACAACAAATAAAATTGTGTCAGCTTCTTCAATTGCAAGCTCAACTTGTGCATTGATATTTTTAACAAATTCATCCTCATTGCCTTCAACGATACCGCCTGTATCGATTAAGACAAAGTTTTTATCTTGCCAAGTAGCATCAATATAGATTCGGTCTCTTGTGATATTTGGTCTATCATCGACAATAGAGAATCTGCGACCAGCAATTCTATTTACCAGTGTGGATTTGCCAACATTAGGGCGTCCAATTATTGCAATAACTTTTTCATTCATAATTTAATTATAATATAAAAAATTTCAAATTAGCTTTTTATTTCAAAAGAAATATTATACAATAATGCTATGGAGTTTAAGTCAAAAAATACTAAGTATTTATTTTTTGTTTTCGCATTCATTTTTTGCGTAATATATGCGCTTACATCAAATTTTTTGCAATTAAAATCTTACAACATCATGAGCAAATTGACTCTAAACAACAAAACTCCATCAAACGAAGTTTTGCTTGTTGCAATTGATGACAAATCTTTGCATGAAATCGGCAGATGGCCTTGGAAAAGAGAATATTATCTTGAAATTTTTGATTATTTTGAAAATTATACAAATGCAAAATTAATGGGATACGACGGGCTTATTATGGCGCCTGATTCTGAACATCCTCAAAGCGATAAAAAATTTTTCAATTCAATTGGAAAATTTAAAAAATTAATCGCTGGCGTTGCTTTTTCTTATGCTGATTTTGAAAAAGGAATTGATAAAAATTATTACAATAACCTTTTAAAAACAAAAAGCGATATAAAAATAATCGACAAACGTTCAAAAAAATATAAAGAAAAAAGCAACTTCAAAAGCTTTACTGTCTTACAAAAGGATTACTTTAACAACATAAACGCTCTTGGGGCGGTTAATATGCCAGAAGATACCGATGGATACATCAGAAGAGCTGACCAAATAACCAACTACGAAGGTTATTTCTTCCCATCAATGGCTTTTAATTTATATTCAAAATATACAGGAATTAAAGAATTTCTTTTAACTGACAAATATATTTACGGTTTTTCAGACAAATATACCCTAAAAATTCCAACAGAAACAAGGTTTGGCGCAATTTCCAATTATGTTTCTTTTTATAAGACATCAGACGGAGTTTATTCTCACCAAAAATATTCCGCTTCTGATATCATAAAATCATATAGAGCAATCAAAAAAGGCGAAAAACCAATTTTAGATTCAGCTTTGTTTGATAATAAAGTAATTTTTATTGGCGCAAACGCTCAAGCGCAAGCTTTAGCAGATATTAAAAGAACTCCGATTTCTGAAGTTTTTTCAGGACTTGATATCCAAGCAACAAATTTTGATAATTTATTAACAAACAACTTCTTTAGAATGACAAGTCCTTTGTATAATTTCGTCATTTGCACTTTAATGTTTGTTTTAATTTTTATTTTGGTTAGCACTATGCCAATTGTGACTGCTATGCTTTCAAGCGTTTGCATAATGTTCGCATATTTGTTTTTTGCGATGTTTATGTATTATCACAAAATTGCACTAAGCTTAATTTTGCCTGAAATGTTTGTCGTTGTGGCAATTGCTTGCGCTTATTCGTACAGATATTTAATCGAAGGAAACAAGAAAGAAAAATTCCAAAAAGCTATGGGAAAATATCTTTCTCGTGAAGTAATGCAAAATGTTGTTGAAAATATAGACAATATTCAACTTGGCGGAAAAAGAGCAGACATCACTGTTTTATTTGCAGACATCAGAAATTTCACTTCAATTTCCGAAAATATGGATGCAGGTTCCGTTACATCAATTTTAAACGAATATTTTTCAGCGTTAGTTCCAATAATTGAAGAATATGGCGGAGTTTTGAACAAATTCATGGGAGATGCGGTTTTAGCAATTTTTGGAGAACCAAAAAAAGACGAAAATCACGCATTGGTTGCCGTTAAATGTGCCTCAAAAATGCTAAAAAAAGTTAAACATCTTCAAGACAAATGGATTGACGAAGGAAAACCGAAAATTGAAATAGGCATAGGAATTTCATCCGGCGAAGCGTTCATTGGGAACATTGGCTCACAAGATAGACTCGAATATACCGTGATTGGCGATACAGTTAATACTGCATCAAGAATTGAAAACTATAATAAAGTATATAAAACAAACTTTTTAATTAGCGAAGAAACATATAAAAGAGTGAAAAACAAAGTCGATGTAATTACAATCAACAATGTAATGATTCGAGGAAAAGCAAGCAGAATGACAATCTATGAGGTAATTAGATTAGTTAATTAGAGGACTTTTGGTTGAGTTTTGATGAAATATACGAAAAAATAAAACAAGCCATCACGTTGGAAGTAAAATACCAATATATCGATTTTGACGGCAAAAATTCAAACTTTTCAACTTTTATGATTAAAACTTTATACCAAGTTTTGAAAAAAATAAATAAAATTGAAAAGCCAAACATTGCCAACCTGATAAACCTTTTTGAAAGTTATCATATTGATTCTGTTCATAATCGCCGCTATACAATCGACAGAACCCTTGAAACATTTGCCAGATTGCGAAAATTAATCAAACCAAAAGAAAAAAAAGAAGCAACAGCCAAGCAAGAATTCTTTGAAGAAATTGAAGATGTTGATGTTAGTTTTATTAAAGGCGTTGGTCCTCAAATAGCGAAGCTTTTCAACAAAATTGGAATCTTTAAAGTTAAAGATTTAATTGAATATTATCCAAGAAAATATATCGATTATCTTGGTCAAAACAAAATAAAAGATTTAAAACTAGGCGAACAAGTTTCAGTTTATGGAACAATTATCAGACTTCAGCATTATACAACGCCAAAAAAACTTACAATTTTTTCTGTTTATATTAAAGATTCCACTGGTGTTTTGCCTATTAATTTTTTCATCAAAACATCTAATAGAAAAATAATTGAACATTATAAACAAGCTTACCCAATAAATTCTGTTGTTTTAGCACTTGGCAAGGTAAAATTTGACGAATACAATTCAAGAATAACTCTTGATAAACCAATTATCCAAGTCTTAGGAACAGGTGCAGAAATTGACATCAACAAAAACAACATTGTTCCAATATATACACTTTGCGAAGGTTTGAATCCTAAAACTTTAACCAATGCTATTCAAAATGCACTTTCTAAATTTCAAGACAAAATTTATGAACCATTACCCAAAAATATAATTGAAAAATATAATTTCATAGATAAAAAACAAGCAATTATTGATATGCACAAGCCAAAAAATATGGAAGAAGCTGAAATCGCAAGGCAAAGGCTTGTTTTTGAAGAATTATTTTCAATGCAATTAAATCTCGCTTTGATAAGAAAAGAAAACAACAAAAATGAATCAATCAAACTTGAAATCAAAAAAGGCGGATTAGTTGAAAAATTTATTAAAAATCTTCCTTTTGAATTAACAAGCGGACAAAACAAAGCATTGAGCGAAATTATCAACGATTTAAATTCAACTTCTCCAATGCAAAGACTTTTGCAAGGAGACGTTGGTTCAGGAAAAACCGTCGTTGCTTGTATTGCTTTATTGTGCGCTATTGAAAACGGATATCAAGGAGCAATTATGGCGCCTACTGAAATCCTTGCGCTGCAACATTTTAAAAACTTTTCTTCTTGGCTAATTCCTCTGGGGTTAAGTGTTGGACTTTTTGTTGGAAAAAATACAGCAAAAGCAAAAAAAGAAGCTCTAACAAACCTTAAAAACGGACAAATCCACGTTGCAGTAGGAACCCATGCATTAATTCAGCAAGGTGTTGAATTCAATAATCTTGGTGTTGTTGTTGTTGATGAGCAGCATAGATTTGGAGTTAAACAAAGAAATGCATTGCTAAACAAAGGCAAAATGCCTCAAATGCTTAATATGACAGCAACTCCAATCCCAAGAACATTGGCTTTAACTATGCATGGAGATTTAGATGTTAGCACGATTGACGAACTTCCAAAAGGGCGAAAACCAATAATAACAACCCTTGGCGGAACTCAAGAACGCAAGAGAGTTTATGACTTAATCAAAAAAGAAATTTTCTTCAAGCATCAAGCATATATTGTTTACCCTCTTATTGATGAATCAGAATCAATCTCGGCTCGCGCAGCAACGCTTGAAGCCCAAAAACTACAAGAAGGCGAATTTAGCCAGTATAAAATTGGACTTTTACATGGCAAAATGACAGGCGATGAAAAAGATAAAGTCATGAATGATTTTAAAAACGGCATTTACGACATTTTAGTTTCAACAACAGTAGTAGAAGTAGGGGTGGATAACCCTAATGCAACGGTTGTTGTAATAGAAAACGCAGAACGCTTTGGCTTATCTCAATTGCACCAATTAAGAGGTCGTGTTGGCAGGGGAGATTCTCAATCATACTGCGCTTTAATTACTCAAAGTACAAATAACGAAGTAAAAAAACGACTCGATATTATGACAAAAACAAATAATGGCTTTATAATTTCGCAAAAAGATTTAGAGCTTCGTGGCCCTGGGGAATTTTTAGGAACTCGCCAATCGGGATTGCCCGATTTCAAACTTGCAAATTTGGTTGAAGATACTGAAATATTAGAAAATGCAAGAAATTGCGCAATAGAATTCGTAGAAAATTGCGATATTAATGATTTTCCGGTTTTAAAAAATATCGTTGAAGCAAACAAACTTTTCAGAGGATAAAAAACTGGAGCTTACGCTCCAGCTTAATTTTAAACCATTTTATAAACCTTAAATTCTCCAGGTCTTAATTCTTTGAAGACGATTTCTTTTTTGATTTCATTTTCCAATGGTTTTTCAACAAAATGACATTTATTCATATCATCAAGTTCAAAATCAAAATATGAAACCAATTTTTTACCACGTTTTAATTTAACCAAATTATCTCTTGTGATTGTTCCTCGAACATTTTTCTTTTCGCAATGTCCTTTTTCGTCTTGAACTTCTTTGATTTCGGTTGGAGAAAAATAATTTGCTACGATTAAATATGTTGCTTGTTTTTCGCCTTTTTTAGCTTTAATATCACTATCGGCAACAATTTCCCAACAAACAAAGCCGTTTGATTCTTGAGTGTGCAACACTGCTCTACCTTGGTTAATTAATTTATCATGTTGAGCAAAATAATTAATTGCGTTGAATTTTTCAAAGAAATCCCATTCATAGCTTCTAACCATTGAAGATTCTTTTGAAATAACTCTTTCAATACCAACCTTTGTAAAGCTTTCGTCCCCATCGATTAATAATATTGGACGTTGCGCAAATTTTCCCCCTGGAATAAATTTCATTTTAAACCATTTAAACAAAGCTCCTTGTGAACCAAGCTGCCCAGGAAATTGGTTGATTTCACGAAATTCTCCATCTTGATTGTTGTATCCTTTTAAAATTGATAGAGGATTTGTTTTTGCGCCTTTTTGATTATAAGTTGATAATCTTAAATTATCGTTAATGATTTGTTCTGGTGTTTTGATGTTTTGAGCAACAATATCATCACCCCAAAGCAAATCAAATTTCATATCTTTATGATATTCCTTAAAATATCCATCCCAAAGCATATATTCTGCTAAAGTTGCAAAATAAGGAATTTTCTTTTTAAGATTTGAATTAACTTTATTTAAAACCTTAGCAGGAATTCTATAACTCAAAGGTTGTCCTTTTTTATTTTGAGAAACTTCATCAACAATATGGTCAATATGATCAACCCTGAAGCCATCAAAGTTATATTCCTTTTGAAGGTTTTCCATATAATCACAATAAAAATCAACAACATCTCCGTTGTATTTATTTAATTCGAAATGATAGAAGTAATATGGAGTTTGACAATCCAAATTTGCAAAATGGGTAACATCTTCTCCTTTGTAATTGTAGTGTTTAAAAATTGGATATTGCTTACCTTTACTCATTTTGTCAAAAACAGGAACCCCAGCAGAGCACCAAGCTCCACCAGGCATAGTCCAAAGACCTGCTTTAATTAATTCTGCAGTAATTTCGTCTTGATGAAGAATTTCTTCTTCTGTTTTTGCATGGTGTTTGTTGAAGCGATTAATAATTTCTTGCGCACGTTTGTGAAGCTCGTCTTGAGTTTTAGCAAAACTCATTTTGTATGAAACAAGAATTTTGTATTCTTTAAGATCAGCTTCAATTTCATCAACGATTTTTTGTTCTTTTGCACTATATTTTTTCGAATTACCTTTCAAATTTTCAACATAAGCTTTTTGAACATTGATAACATCTTCGTCCTTATAAGCTCTTTTTTGCATTAATTGAGCGCAAATTGCATTCAAATAACCAATTATGCTAGTGGTTAATTCGTTTACATCAATCCATCTTGCAACATAAGGTTTTGCTAAAACAATTTTAGAAAATCTTGCAGTTTGAGGCAAAACATCATAAATTACAGGATGACCTGCCAATTGTGCTAATTCGATGAATAATTTAACTTGCTTTGTAGCGTCAAGCCCCAAAAACTTCATTAAATTGTCATCCTGAAGATTTGGAGAAACTTCTGAAGATTTTGGTAAATATGCGCAATCAAATTCACGTTTAAAAAATGGGATTAAATATAATGTCGTAGGCAAAATTCCTAATTCTTCATTACCATTATCTAAAGTTATTAAGCATTTAACCCAGTCAATAAAACGACCAGGAGTTGTTCCGCAATTACCATCTCCTAAACCACTTAGTGATAGAAGCTTTATATTATGCCCTTCTTTTTTAAACCAAGAAGAATTTTTAACATTTTTTCTAGCTAACACAGAAGGGTTTTTAAAATCAACAAATTTATTAACAACAAAAGTGCCTGCGCTAATCAATTTTTCAACAAGACAATAGATAGTTTCAGCAGGAGTCAACTCTTGCAAAACTTTATATTGAGGATATGGAAGATATCCATATTTTTTAATTGTTTTAGAAAGATATTTTTTTCTATCTTTATCAATTTCATCAATTCTATAAATTTGAGCAATTTTTGCAAGTAATATATCAAGCTCTTTAGGAGCAAAATTTGCTTCGCACTTTTCTTTTTTTGTTAATAACTTCAACATAAAACACCTCTATCCTAATGACATAATTGTAACAAAAAAGGATATAAAATGTTTATTTTTGAAACAATATTTTACACTTATTTTTTGTAACAATTACTTAACAAAAAGCAAAAATATGACATTTTTAATATTCAGGGCGCTTAAGTATTTATAATGTTATTTTTATGAGGTATTGCCGATGACTAAAATTTCAAACGTACAGCCAAAACAAACCCCCACAACTTCGAAAAACAACAAAAACAAAGGTGTTGTATCAGGATACGTTGCGGGTTCTTTTGCAAAGACTCCTTTCGTACTAGGAAGCACAGCGGCACTTTTTGGAATGCGAAATATTTCAAAAATCAGCAAACAAGATTCAATTGATTTAAGCATTGCAACTCAAGAAGCGCTTAAACAAAGCGGCTTAGCAGAAAAAGGCGTGAAAGTTTTTAAAGTTAAAGAAACTGATATTTTCGCACAGATTAAAGGTGCGTTTAAAAACCCTGACGCAGATCCAATGGAAATATTGCAAAATTTATCTATGGGCTATGTTAAAAAAGACAAAAAAGCAATGCAGGCAATGGTTGATGAATTAAAAGGAAATAAACTTTTAAATAAAATCGTTAATTCTAAAGTATTTAAAAATAACGTTGGTGATTCTGATGATTTTCTTTTAACGCAAGCTCAAAAACAATTAAATCAAATGAAAATGGGTATGAATGCTTGTTTCTTGCCTAAAGCAAACAAAGTAATCATCCCAAGCAAACATCTTCAAACAAGCGTATTTCACGAATTGGGTCACGCACTAAATGCAAACGGCAATATTCTTACTAAAGGCTTACAAAAATGTCGCCCATTGGCAAAATTTGCCCCTATTGTAATTTTATTAGTTTCATTATTAAACAAACGTCCAAAAAATTCTGAAAAACTAGAAAATACAACAACTGAAAACAAAATTCAAAACGTTAAAGATGGTATTAAAAAACATGCCGGCTTATTAACTGGTCTTTCAATGGCGCCAATGCTTTTAGAAGAAGGGCTTGCATCTTTAAGAGGTCAAAAACTAGCTAAAAGCTTGGTTGAGCAAGGCACATTATCAAAAGATTTATTCAAAAAAATCAAATTAACTAACCTTGGCGGTTTTGCAAGTTATGCAGCAGCAATTGTTGCAGCGGTTGCGGCTTGCGAAGTGGCTATTAAAGTTAAAGATAAAATTCAAGAAAAATTTGATGCCGAAAAACTGGCAAAAGAATCTGTCCAAAATTATCATCAGGGCAGAGCTTAAACAAAAAGGCGGTCGATTAGATTATTGACCGCCTTTTTTATTCTTATTTTTTTCTAACAAAATCTAATATCGCATTAATAAACGTCAAAGGATGAACAGGACAACCTGGAATATATAAATCAATTTTATATTTATCAAGAAATTCTCGATTCAACTCCAAAGAATCCTTAAAAACACCCCCTGATATTGCACAAGTTCCGCAAAGAATAACAACCTTAGGGTCAGGAGTAGATTTATAGCAATCTTCAAGCGCATAAGCCATGTTTTTAGTTATTGGACCAGTAATAACTATCCCATCAGCGTGACGTGGCGAAGCAACAAAATCAATTCCAAATCTTCCCATGTCAAAATTAGCATTACCACACGCATTTAATTCCATTTCGCAACCGTTGCAACCGCCAGCAGAAACTTGGCGAAATTTGATTGAACGATTAAAAATTGAATAAATTTCTTTTCTAACTTCGATTGCTCTTTGATAATAAAGCTCAGGAGTTATTTCTTCGGTTACGATTAATTTTTCAGGCTTATCTGCTGCAAGCTTATAAAAATTTGTGAAATTAATTGCGCCAACACAAAAATTCTTGCAAGCTCCGCAAAGAGTGCATTTTGCCATATCAATTTTTAACGGATTAATCGAAATTGCATTATTTGGACAAGCTTTAATACATTGCTCGCAACCGTTACAAATAGAATTGGTTAATTTTGGCAATCCTCTAAATTGTTCACGCATGGGTGCATTTTTAATATCTTTTATATATTGCTTTTTTTGCCATAATTTCATTTTTAGCGTTTCAAACATGATTTAATCCTTATAAGTCAAATCCACAATAAGACAAGTCAAAGCCTTTGTTGCACAACGGAAAATCTGATATTCCATTGTTTCTTACGGCTATTGATAAACCCCACCAATTATTAAAAGATGGGTCTTTTATTTTATATCTTGAAATTTTGCCCGATTCATCCGTTGTTGCAATATGAACAACTTCTCCCCTCCAACCTTCAACAATAGAAAGAGCAAAACTATTTTGAACCAAGCAATTTGGTGTTGTAATCAAGGCTTGATTGCCTAATTTATTTAGCTTTTCTAGAAGTTTTTTAACAATTTTTATTGAATCCTTAACTTCTTTATATCTTATTCTAAACCTTGAATATGCATCGTTTGTTGCTCTAAAGGCTTTTCTTTCAATTCCTTTATAATATACATCTTCAAAATCAAACCTTGAATCAATATTTAGTCCACAAGAACGAGCCATTAAGCCAACCATATTTAGCTCTTGAGCAGATTCAAAGCTGATATTACCCGTTTTTTCTAATCTTGAAATTACTGTTGGAGAATTGAGAGCAGCATTTGTCATTTTATCAACCGTCTTTTTAACATAATCCAAAGTTGAAATAATTTTTTCTGACATATCAGCACTTATATCAAAATTAACTCCGCCAACTGTCGTTAAACCTCTAATGAATCGGCTTCCAGACACTTCTAGCATTGTGTTAATTACAAGAGTCCTTGTAACCGCATAGGTTTCTTTGCCCATTAGATAAGCAATATCGCCCAAAATTGCACCCATATCGCCAATATGAATTGCTATTCTTTCCATTTCAAGCGCAATTCTTCGAATAATTTCAGCTCTTGGCGTAATTTTTGTCTCGCTAAGCGCTTCGATTAGCTGAGAATATGCGCTTGAATATGCAATAACGCTATCTCCGCAAATTGACTCAACCAATTGATTAGATGGATTTTTAACCATCAAATCTTCAACGCCTCTATGCTGATAACCAAGCATAATTTCAAGATTATAAACCTTTTCGCCTTGACAATTAAATCTAAAATGCCCTGGTTCAATTACTCCAGCGTGAATTGGTCCAACAGCAACTTGGTGCGTTTCAGCCCCTTGCATTTCAAAAAATTCATAATCGTCTTGATTTTTGCGAACAGGTTTTAGCCAAGGATGATTAAGAGGTTTTATGCCAAATTGTTCATAAAATTCACGCTCAAACATGTGATATTGAGAATTTTCTTTTGTAATTGACTCATATTCTTTTATTGATTTATGAATCAAAGAAGAAGTAACTAAAATTTCGCCTTTTTCATCATCAGCCAAAGCCACAAAAAGCTTGATGTTTTCTCCCCAATCAGAACCAAAAAATGCGATTGGACGAAGGTTTGTTGCAATCAATTGCGCCCTTAAAGATTCAAAATTAACCGTTGGAATATCAAGAAGATTAATTCTTTGATTATTTTTCATAACATAATAGTTCATTTTATCTCCTTTATCCAATCAAACCGCTAATTATAGTAATATCAAGAATTTTAGGAATATATACACCCAAAACAAAAGCCAATGTCAAAAGACAAATTTGAGGAATATACATTGTTAAATCCAATTTTTTTAGATTTGCAACAGCACGCTCAAATTTTTCAGGCGTTTTTTCACCATAAGCCATTTTAATAACGACTCTTCCCATAGCAAAAAGAATAATGGTCAGCAAAAATAAAAACAAAGCACATAATAAATAATGTTTTTGTATTAAAAATGTTTTAACTATTAAAAATTCGCTTATAAATAACACGCTTGGAGGAAAAGCACATATTCCAAGGAAAGACAAAACCCAAAGCCAGCTTGTTTTTTTATCAACCAAAAACAAAGCTCTAACTGATTTTATTCTTTTTGTTTCAAAAAGCTCTAAAACATTTCCGCTTGTTAAAAAGAAACTTGCTTTAATTAAAGAATGCCCAATCAAATGAATCATTAAAGCATAATATGCAACTCCACCCAACGAAGTTGCTATTGCCAAAATTCCCATATTTTCAATCGAAGAATAAGCAAGCATTCTTTTGTAATTTTTTGCATGATATAAAAATACGCTAGTAATAAACAAAGACAAAAAACCCATTACAAGCAAAAGAGTTCTTGCGTAAGCAATCGAAGTTGAAGCAAGCATTATTCTATAAACATTTAAAATTATCAAAAATGCACAATTCAACAATGTTGCCGACAATAACGCCGAAATTGGGCTTGGAGCTTCAGCATGAGCGTCAGGCAACCAAAAATGAACAGGCGCAAGCCCCATTTTTGTACCTATTCCAAATAAAATAAACACAAATGAAATGTTTAACCAAAATTTGCTGAAATTAGGAGCATTTGCCAACAAATCATTGTAATTTAGCGAATTCAAATTGCCTGTTGCAATAGTTAAAAGAATTATTCCAACAAAAGCAAGCGCAATCCCAATTGAACAAATGAAAACATATTTCCAAGCAGCCTCAATTGAGTGTTTTGTTTTATTAAAATAAATTAAATAAGCGCTAGCTAAAGTTGTTCCTTCAATAAATATCCAAGCAAGACCAAGATTATTTGCCAAAATTCCACCTGTCATAGACAACACAAAAATCAAAATCATTGTAGAATAGTGCATCATTTTTTTAGGCTTAAATTCACTCTCTAAATTCTTTGAATAGCCAATGTTATAAAAACTTACTGCCAAATAAACAATTGATAAAACAATATAAAAAATTATATTTGTTCCATTCAAACTAAAATATTGATTATTTCCAATCAAATCTGGTTTTATAAAATACGACAAACCCAAAACAAAATGGATTATAGAATATAAAACCATAAAGAAATTATTCAATTTGTTGTTTTTTGCAAACAACAGAATTAAACAAAATATAATTGGCAAAATTAAAACCATACTAATCATTATTCACTATCCTTCAAGTCTGACAAGTGTGCAACTTCCATATCTCCAAGCTCTTTGTTAATTTGAGAAACGAAAAGCCCCAAAATATAAATTGCAATAAATACATCTAACAAAACTCCGATATTAACCAAAATCGGCATTTCTTTTGCAACAGAAAGAGAAAGAAGAAAAATCCCATTTTCCATTGTAATAAATTCAATAACATTTGATAAAATATTGTGCTTAATTGTAATTAGCCAAAGACTGATAATAATTGTCGCAAGGGCAATTCCAAAATAAATCGAATTAATCATCGATAAAGAAGGAATTTCGACAACAGAAAGCATAAAACCGCCAAACAATATAACACTTGATATCAAAAGACAATAAAAATGCGCAACGTTTGCATCAGTGTCACGATTTGTTTGCGTTTTTCTTAAAACTTTATTTAAAAACATTGGAATAACAATCGCTTTAACAAGCAAAGTTTCAACAGTTAAAAAAGCAATTGTATGCCAAGGGTGATTTTTAAAATCCAACGCACAAATTAAAAACAAAAGCAAACCTTGAACAACAAGGGTATTTACATGTGCTTTTAATCTGCTTGTTGTGGATAAATAAAGCATTGTTAAACCAAATAAAATTATTAATCCGTCAGTCATATTAAACTCCGTACAATTTAAGTGCAACTAATGACGCAACAACGAGAGCCAATGAACTCATTACAAAAACAAATTCAAATATATGGCTCATTCTAAGCCTTGCAATAGCAGATTCGATTGTTCCAATTATTATTGAAATTAATATCATTATTGCCAAAAATGCGCCCAATGAAGCCCAAAATGGCAAACTTAAAGGCAAAATTAAAGTTGCAATCAAGCTCGAAATTAAAAACATTTTAGCAGCGGCACAATATGAAATTATCGCCAATTCTTGAGAACAATTGTCTAAAATCATTACTTCATGAATCATTGTTAATTCCAAATGTGTTGCAGGGTCGTCAACTGGAACTCTTGCACCTTCAACTACAAGCATTATAAACAAACAAGCGATTGCAAAAATTATAATTAAAATTCCAAGACTGCCTGAATTAGCTATAACTTGATTCAAACTGTCAAATGTATAAACTTTGCACAACGCCATAATTGAAGCAATTACAATAAAAAACGCTGGCTCGATAATTGTTGTAAAACAAGCTTCTCGACTGCTTCCCATTCCTTCAAAACTACTTGCCGTTTCCATTGAAGCAAGTAACGATATAAATTTAGACAAGCCCAAGGCATAAGCAAACAAAATTAGCCCGCCTTGAATATTGATTATTGATTGACCCATAACCATTGGCGCAAAAAGACTTGCAAAAACGATGCAGGCAAAATTTATCATAGGGGCAATTTTAAACAACGAAGTGGTAGACGATGAAAAAATTGAATCTTTTTTCATCAATTTTATAAAATCATATATAGGTTGAAAAATGCTTGCGCCTTTTCTTGCGCCCCAAAATGCTTTTGTTTTTCTAATTAAACCCACCATTAAAAATGGAGTTATTAAAAGTAATATTAAATTTAAAATTTTTACTATCATATTTTCCTCTAGATTATCAATATTGCAACAATTAAAGCCAAGGCTAAAAACGCAAGTCCAAAGCGGATATATTGTTGAATATCGCCATTTTGTATAATTTCAAATTTTGATAAGAATTTTTCATCCCATTTTAAAATTGGATTAATAATATATGTTTCTTCAATATCATCAACACGAGTTTCATAATGAGCGTCGGTTGGGAATAAGCCTTTTGCCTTTTTAACATCACGAGTTCTTTTAAACAAAGGTTTAACAATGTTTAAAAATGGACTTGTGTATGATGCGCCACTATATTGCATTTTGGAAGTTAATTTGTTATATCCACAACCCCAAGTTGAATAAATGGAAGTTTTGTTTGAGATTGCTTTTTTAATTAACAAAAACAAAATTATTAATCCTACGAAAGCCCAAAGGCATTTTGAAATTGTTGATAAAAATTCAATTTGTTTGCAAGCACATCCATAATCTATAAACACACGAGCTGGCAAAAGAGTATATTTAAATACATATTGAGGAAATAAGCCCAAAACCAAACAAGCGCAAGCTAAAATACTCATTGAAACAAGCATTGACTTTGGATTATCCTCATTTGCGCAATGTTCGCTTCTTGATTCGCCCAAAAAAGCAATACTAATTGTTTTTGTAAAGCAAAGTATTGCAATCGTGCCAACAAGAGCAAGCGAAGCCAACGCAAATAAAATTACAATAAACACTCCAAAATTAGATATATCAAGGGCTTTAATGAAGCTCATATAAATTAAAAATTCAGACACAAAACCATTAAAAGGAGGAAGAGCGCAAATTGAAATTCCGCCAAGTATGAAACATATTGCAGTTATTGGCATTTTTTTAATCAAACCACCCAATAATTCCATATTTTTTGTGTGAGTTTTAATATAAACACTTCCTGCTGATAAAAATAAAAGTTCTTTAAAAATTGAATGGTTTAAAATATGCGCAAAACTACCACAAAGAGCAATTAGCGCAACTGTTGGATATTCATAATGAGTAGCTAGCAAATAAACTCCAATTCCAATACCGATTATTCCCATATTTTCAATCGAAGAATAAGCAAGCATTTTTTTAATATCTTTTTGAACAGAAGCATAAGATATTCCATAAAGAGCGGTAATTATGCTCAAAATTAAAACTAGATATATTGTGCTTAAAGTTGGAATTGAACAAATTTCAAGAGCTCGGATTATTCCATAAACTCCTGTTTTAATCATAACTCCACTCATCATAGCGCTAACATGGGAAGGCGCTTTTGGATGAGCGTCAGGCAACCAATTATGAAAAGGAACAAAACCCGCCTTAATTCCAAAACCAATAAAGCCAAAAATAAATATTAGATTTGCAAGTTGGATATTTTCTTTTGCAACCCCATAAAAATAATTAAAATCTAGACTATGAGCTTGAATTGACAAAAGCGCAAAGAAAATGATTATGAAAATCACACTCAAATGCATATAAACAAGATATTTAATGCCTGATGATATAACTTCTTTTTGTTCATATTCAAATAAGCACAAGAAAAATGAAGATAAAGACATTAATTCCCAAATAATTAAAAACATCAGCGCATTTTGACAAACAACAACGCCAAGCATTGAAGCCATAAGCATTATTAAAAACAAACAATGCGCAGTGATATTTTTTCCTTTTTCGATATATGGTTTTAAATATCCATTTGAATAAATAATTGCCAAAGTTGACATAACAGCAATAATAATTGCAAAAAATGCACTTATATTATCAAGAGAAAATCTCACATTTTGAAAAACCGAACCAAGATTAAAAACAAAATCATTTGCTCCTGATATAAAAGTTTTAATTGAAGCAACAAGAATATTTAACGCCCCAATCACAGAAAAAACAGAAATTGTTTTCAATTTATTATTTGGATTTTTAACAGCTAAGCTAAAAATTGCACCCAAAATCAAAATTGCTATCCCTATAAAATAAAAATTCATATTTCCTCTTAATTTAAGTAAAATTCAATCTACGACTTAATTTTGTATCAAAGAAAAACTAGAATCAAGGGGAAATTTATTTTAGTTGTATAATTTTTTTGTTATGAAAAACTTTGCAATTGGTCTTGGAATTATATTTTTAATTTTATATTTATCTAATTTTATTTTGGATTTAGCCAAAATTGCGCTACCTGCGCCAATTTTAGGAATTATTATCCTATTTTCTTTATTAAAAACTAGCTTAGTCAAAGAAGAATGGATTAAAGATTTTTGCAATTTTATGCTTCAAAATATGATTCTTTTTTTCATACCCGTTTTTGTTGGAATAATTAATTATACAGATATTATTTCAAAAAATTTTTTAGCAATAATTATGACAATTTTTATAACAACAAGTCTCGTTATAATAAGCGTTGGTTTGTTCACATATAACATCATCAAATTTCAAAGACTAAAAAGGAGGCGCAAATGAACCTTTTTGGTCTAGTTTTAACTGTTATACTATTTTTTATTTTTAAACATTTCAATTTAAAAATTCCAATCATTATTAGCGTAGGCGTTTCTATAATTTTAATTTTAAAAATATTCAACATCGACTATGCAAAATATAATGAATCGGCAAATATTTTATCTTTTTTGATTGCCCCTGCAACAATTGCTCTTGCATATCCGATGTATAAAAATTATCATATTTTATTAACAAACAAACGAGCACTTTATCCTTCTTTGTTTTTGGCAACAATTATTGCAATAATTTCAACATATTTTTGCGCCAAATTTTTTGGAGCAGATTTCAAAGTGATTATATCAATGCTTCCAAAATCGACCACTATGCCAATCGCATTAGAAATTTCAAAATTAATTGAAGGTTATAGCGAATTAACAGCTGTTGTTGTAGCTTTGACCGGAGTTTTTGGCGGAGCATTTGGACATAAAATTTTAAAATTGTTAAAAATAAAAAACGATATTTCAATTGGTTTAGCGCTTGGAAGCGCTTCCCATGTTATAGGAACAGCCGCTTGCGCAGATAGAAAAAAAGACAAACAAACAGCAGCAAGCACAATTGCTTTAATAATAGTTGGGCTATTGAGCACAATTATTATTCCTTTACTTAAAAATTATTATTAATCACTTTATTTTTCTTGTAAATTTTTGTAAAATAAAAATATAAAATTAGGTCGTTCAGGCAATTTTCAAGCTTTAGGTGTTTAATAAAATTGAAAAGGTGGTGTAATATGATTTCAAGATTACAATCTAATTCTTCTTTGCATTTCAAAGGTGCTGAATTAAGCCCAGCACTAAAAGCAAGAGTTGAAGCCAATGCTGCTCAAAAGCAAGAAACAGCAATCCAAGAACAACCAAAAAAGAAAGCTTCAGTAACTGAAACATATAACAAAGCAAAAAAAGGCGTTACAGACATTTTTAAAGGTGTAAACACCATTACAAATGTTGGTACAGGCATTATAAGAGGCGCTGTTGATGGCGTTGCTTTAACTGCAACAGCTGGCGTTATTGGAAAAGCAATTAGCGAAACAAAAGATATGCAAGGCTTAAAAGTTTTAAGCCATATTATAGGACAAACGATTGGCGATTTTGCTAAAGGTGCTTGGAAAGCAATTAAATTCATTCCATCAATCATCACAAAATCACCACTTGAAAACGCAAAAACAATTTTAACATTGCCTAAAAAATTCTATGGCTCAAAAGCAGTATTAAACGGCGAAGAAATTGTTAAAGAAGCAACAGGTTATCTAAAAGGAAACAAAAAAGTTGCAATAGCGGCAACTGCAATCGGTCTTTGCGCTTTAGCTTTCAGAACAATTCAAGGCAAAATTAATGCAAACGACAAAAATGCAGATATTGACCACAAAACAAACCAAGGACATGTATAAAACCGTAAATTTCATATAATATAAAAGCGCTCAACCGAGCGCTTTCCTTTTAAAAAAGTTTATTTTGAACTGGTTCTGCTTCTAATATGTCACCGACACTACATTCCAAAACATCACACAATTTGTCTAAATTTAAATAAGTTGGCTGGGTTCTGCCTTTTGCCCAAGAATAAATTGTCTGCTGAGGCAAATTCATAATTTGAGCAAGTTTATATAAGCTATATCCCTTTTTTTCTTTTGCGACTTCTTTTATTTTGACTTTCATAAAACGATTATAGCGTAATTTAAAAATATTCACCACCAAAACAAAGTTTTTTTTCAACTGTTTAGAGGAAAAAACAGATTTAAATTAAATAATATTTCATTTGTTACGTTATAATAAAAATATATTGTCATTAATGTTATAAACATTAAATAAAAACAGAGGATTATTATGAAAAAACTTTTGTCATTAATAGTAATTGGTATGCTATCATTAGGGCTTTGTGCAAATGCTGCAACGCACACAATCACGCCAAAAGCTCCTAAAATCACCGAATCTTTAAAGCCAATTATCGCAAAATATAAAAAAGGCGATTATGTTGGCTCAATGCAAGATTTAGAAGAACTTGTTAAAAAAGAAAAAAATAACACATACGCAAAATATTACCTTGCTTTGTGCTATACAAGATTAGGATATAAAGAAGAAGCAAAAATTGTTTATCAAGAAGTTGTAAATAAAGACGAAAACATCGTATTGTCATATTATTCTCAAAAAGCAATCGATTGTTTGGAAAATCCTGAAAATCCAATTTGCAAACCACAACCAAAAAATGCTGAAGAAGGCGAACAAGAAGAATTGGACGACATGGATTTGTTTATAATGTCTGGCAAAAAAATCCACCCTGCTGCAATGGACAAAATAACCAAAGAAAGAATGGAAAGAAAAATGGTTGAAGAGGAATATATTAGAACTCAACAACAACAAGAAGCAGCAGCAAGAGGCGAATTGCAATCATACAAACAACCAACAAATGAAGAAATCGCTTCTGCTTTAAATACTCTTTCAAAAATCGGAATGAATCCATATCAATTTAATCCACTAGCTCAAGCCCAACAATTTAATCAATACGGCGCTATGGGCTTAAATAATCCAATGTTATACGGAGCTATGATGAACAATTCAAATTCCGATATGGCAAAAATGTATTTATACAATCAAATGACACAACAAAACAATATGTTAAATTACGGAATATAAAATGACACAAGAAAATGCATTAATCAAAATTAATACTACAAAATTTGGTGAGCTAGAAATTAATAAAGATTCAATATTTGAATTCATTTCGCCGATAATCGGCTTTAACGATTTAAAAGAATATGCCCTTGTTGATTATAAGCCTGATTCTCCATTTAAATGGTTGCAATCAATGGAAGATATGAGTTTGGCTTTCCCAATCACGCTTTGCAGCTTTTTTGGAATCGATTACCAATTTGATATTCCTGATGAAGAAGCTCAAAAGCTAGAAATTTCAAGCGGAGACGACGTTTTTGTTTGCAATATTGCAAACATTCCACAAAGCAATCCTCAAGGCGCAACAATTAATATGCTTGCTCCAATTGTGATTAACATCGTGAACAAAAAAGCAATGCAATTAGTTTTAAAAAATTCAGATTTTGAAGTTAGACACAAATTATTCAACGAAGAAAGCGAAGGTGAATAATTTATGTTAATCTTAACAAGAAAAGTTAATCAAAAACTAATAATAAACGACAATATTGAAGTCGTCATCCTAGAAAGTTATAAAAATGCTGTAAAAATCGGGGTCAACGCTCCTAATAACGTTCAAATTTACAGAGAAGAAGTTTATAACGAAATTAAAAAATCAAACAAACAAGCGCACCATTTTGATGTTGATGCAATTAGCAGCATTAAACCACTACAAAATGGCAATCAAAGCTTTAATTTAATGAACAAAATCAAAAAAAATGACTCTTCAAATTAAAACTGCAAAAGATTATTTTTACAACAAAAATTACCAAGAAGCTCTCATAATTTTTGATAATTTAAAAGATTATTATTCATCAGGGCTTTGCGCTCTTCTTTTAAAAGACGAGAAAAAAGCAAAGGAATATTGGCTAAAAGCGAAAGGATATTCTCCTGCGGCAAATTGGGGATTAGCAGCTTTAAGCTTAATTAATTTGAAAATTCCCAAAAAAATGCCAAGCTTTTTTCAAACAAGAGCAAACCTTGAAATTTATATAAATCTTTTTATTGAAAATGGTTTAATAGAATGGGCGCAAAATCTTGTTAGCATGTGCGACACGTTGCATCAAGCAAACCCCGAAAGCTATAAGTTTATTGCAAGAGCGCTTTATTCAAACGGCTATTTTGATTTAGCCATAACTTTTTGCAGAAAAACTTTGCGTTTATTTTATTGCGATCCTGAAGCTTTTTTAATTTTGTCACAATGTTATTTTTTAATTGGCGATTTAGGAGAAGCCCTTGATTGCATTAATCGAGTTAATGCAATGGTGGATGATTATTATCCTGCAATTTTATTTAAACAAATTTTAAAAGAAGAAATACAAAAAAAGCATAATTCATAATTTTATTAAAGCGCTATGTCTTTTTAAAGTTTTATTTTCATTTCTATACGAGAAAAATTTATCGTTATCGTCAATTGTGCAAAACGGACAAACATCAAACCTTTCAACCCCAATTTCTTCCAATTGCCTTTTGTTAATTCCTTTCAAATCAGCATAATTAAAATTAAATAAATCTTTTTGATTTTTTATTGTTGTTTTTAATTTTTTAATTGCCTCGTTTGATGTTTCAAAATTTTTAAAAGAAATGCAAGGACCAATGAGCGCAATAATATCTTTTGGATTAGATTTCATTTTTATAACGGTTTTAGGAGCAATTCCAAGCGCAGTTCCTCGCCAACCAGCATGAGAAATTGCGCCAATTTTTTGTTTTTCATCGTAAAGAATAATAGGGGTGCAATCGGCAAAATTTAAATATATCGCTTTATTTTTTTCTTTCAAAATCAAAGCGTCGCAAGAAGGATATTCTTTTCTATTGTCGACAATTTCAATATTTTCCCCATGGACTTGTTGAGGCTTAATTAAATTTGAAGAATCAATTGAAAGATAATTTGAAATTAATTCAATATTTTCTTTAATTTCCAATTCTCTTGTTGTGAAAAAATGCTCAACAGGAAGGATATCAGAATAATAAACAGTTTTATTTTCTATTTTTTTAATTTTAAACATAGGTCAAATTATAGCATAATATGTTAATATATTTTTAGAAAAGAGGATTTATGAAAGAAAAATTAATTTACAACACAACAGGAACCTGTTCAAAACAAATTATTATTGAAATTGAAGACGATATTATTTCAAACATTGAATTTATTGGCGGATGTCAAGGAAATCTTCAGGGAATTAGCGTATTAGCTCGTGGAATGAAAATTGTCGAAGTTATAGAAAAACTAAAAGGAATAAGATGTGGAGCAAAAGCAACAAGTTGCCCTGACCAATTAGCGAGCGGCTTAATGAAATATTTGGAAGAAAAAACCCAAATCGAAAAAGTTTAAAAACAAATATAAAACAAAAAACCGCATCAATCTACTGACTGCGGTTAATTTTTTTTCCTCTATCACATATTTTAGTGCTGTTTTTAATTGGGGTGTTTGCTCTTCTCTGACGCAAAACGGGGGTAGATTTATTTACTCCACTTGGACGTAAATGCTTGCTTATTCATTTAAGACATAAGCTAAAGCTTATCTAAGTTTGTAGTTAATCATTGCCTTATGGTTTACTGCGATTAACTCCATTGAGTTCCAAAATTTGTTAGGATCTATCGTAGACTCCCTGTTATCTAGGTTTACAGTTACTTTAGAAGAATAAAGTTCTGCAAGTTTTTGATCGAAATTGTCAGTAATTTGTAGTTTCATTCTTGAATCCTTTAGTAACTGCTTACATATATATAAAGTATATAAACTTTATCTAATTTCAGAGCTTGTTATTTTTGTTACATTTCGTTACAAAACAAAATTAAAGCCATAAAAATTTTCTTCAGATGTTTTTAAATACTAGCAAAGGAGACAAAATGAATTTAACTATTTCCCCAATAAATTTTAAACCATTTCAAAAAAGAATTATAAAAAAAGAAAACAACCAAAATAACAACATAAATTTTGATAGACAATTAATAAGCAAAAATGAAGCTATTGCATTAAAAAACCAAATATTATTCACGGGCGATAATTCTTCAAGAAAAAAATTTCTAAAACAAGAATTAAACGAATACGGCGTGGTCTTAAAATCTCAAACGATTGAATACATAACAAATCCAAATAATTTTTTTGATGAAAGATTTGCTCAATATGAAAAAAGAGGAATTGAGCTTTATAAACCTTATTTGTATCAAGCTTTAAAAGAAAAATTTCCAGAAAAATATGAAGAAGAATTAGAACAAATTGCTCAAGAATTAGATTCAAGAAACAATGGTGCAAGAATTTTAACAACTTTATTTGATGAAAATTTATTATCAGAAAAAGGCGTAACATTATCAAACGACGCAAAATCAAGGGAATTTTTCGCTTTATTAGGTGCGCTTGCTTGCGTATCAGACAAAGAACAAGAAAATCTCGGCGCTTTCATGAATAAACATGTTTTGCCTTTGATAATTCCAGAGGATATTAAAGTCAAAAACAATCCATTTGAAAAATTAAAAAAAGCAACAGACAAACTAGGACTCAATTGGGGCGATGTTTATGTTGAAACAATAATGCTAAAAGATAGAAAAACTTATTCTGTTTATTATAAAAATGTAATTATAGCAAGAAAAATAGACAGATATAATTCTAAAACTGCACGAGAAGAATGCATTGAAAGAGCGATTGCTGCGCTAAAAAACGACCAAAGCATTTTAAAAAGCGCAAAAGGCACTTCAAGATTTGATATTTTCAAACATCCAAACGAAAAAAGAGCGCAAGCACTGCATGAATTAATGAATCCTTTTGGAATCAAAATAAATGATGTTAATTTATTTCATCAAGCATTTTTGTTTGGGACAATGAAAGATCATAGCGTTATTCCGCACACAAAAACTTGCAAACCCCTTGAGTTCATTGGTCATGAAGTATTAATTTATTGCACTAAGCAAAATTTAGCAAATAAAAACCCGAATTTAACAGACAAGGAACTTGAAAAAGAAGCGGAAAATTTTGTTCATCATATAAATATTGCAAAAATTTCAAAAGAATTGAAATTAAAAGAAAACTTTGCAATGAATATCGACGAAGATTTAGGAATAAGAAAACATGTGAGCATGTTTAAAGGTCTTTTGGGCGCTATTTTTATCGATGGCAAGGAAGATGGTTTAAAAAATGCTCAAATTTTTGTTGACAAAATTTTAGAAGAATTCAACACAACAGAGCAAGCACAAACTTTTGCAAAACCGCAAGGAAAGATTGTTTTAGGACAATTGCCAAAAGAAATGATTCTTTCTATGAATGATTCAAAAAATCCTGTTTATGAAGCAGCGCCCGTCGCTTGGAAATTCAGCAACAAACCAAAGAAAAAATTAGTTTATGATACTTTGAAACAATATAATTTAAAATTGAAACCTCAAACCCTTGAATATGTTTTTGATATTAATTCTTTATCACAAGACAAATTCCAAAAATATGAAACAATTGGACTTCAAGCATATAATTTATATTTAAAAACACTTTTATTTAAACATTATCCATATAAAACAGAAGGTGATTTTACGCAAATTATTTCCGCTGGGGTTAAAAAACAAGAGGCTGCGATTTTGGCAACTTTATTTGATGGTGGTTTGTTTACAAACGTTGGAGCAACAGCAAAAAAAGCTCATAGTAGATATTTCCACGCACTTTTAGGCGCAATCATTGAAGAAGGAGGAAAACAAGGGCATAAAAACTTTAATGATTTTATGAAAAAACACGCTCAGCCTATTGTTATTTCAACAATGCCAAAAGCACCAAAAAATCATATTGAAGAGTTTTATGAAAACTTTAAACGTGCCGGTTATAATCCAAAAGAGTTGTATATTGAAATTCAAGACGAAGATTCAAAATTTAGCGTAAAAATATATTATCAAAATAGATTGATTTGTCCTGAATTTACAGCAAATAACGCAGAAGAAGGCAGAAATAAAGCATATAAAACTATTCAAAAAATAATCAGAAATGGCGATATTTTTGAAAACGAGATAAAAGACACTCCAAAACCAAAAGACAAAAGAAAAGCGCAAGGTGAAAGACTAGAACTGCTTCAAGAACTTGGTGACGATTGGGGACTTGAATTTAACAATTATTCTTTATTGAATAGAGCATTTTTGGATAAAAAATCGCAAGACATTGCAATTTCACATCATGAAAATTATCAACTTTTAGAATATGTTGGCGATGCCGTTTTAAATTATTGCGTTAATAGAATGTTAATTGAAAGATATAAAAACGCTTCAAAAGGCGAAATTTCCAATAGATATATCGATTTTTCTAAAAACGATTCTCTTGCAAGAATATCAAAACAAATGAATTTAAGAGAATATCTTGCAACAGAAAGAAAAAGCACGAATTCAAAATTTGACGCCGATTTATTTGAAGCTTTTATTGGCGCATTATACTTAGACGCAGGTCAAGACGGGCTAGATAAAGCTTATGATTTCTTATATGAAAATTTTAGCAACATTATTTGCCCGATAAGAAGATAAACGCTTTGTCGAATTAATAGTGGCTCAACGCAGCCGTCGTCGTGCTTCACATCCTCATGCCTGAATCTGCGCTCGTTAAGCCCAGTCGGGCTAAACTCGCTTGATTTCTTAGTCCAGTGTCCGCACTCGCCGCCTGCTCAACGCAGCCGTCGTCGTGCTTCACATCCTCATGCCTGAATCTGCGCTCGTTAAGCCCAGTCGGGCTAAACTCGCTTGATTCAGGATAAGAAAACGCTCTGAAAAAGCGTGTTTCTCAGAGCTCCGATGTTATTGAAAGGAAAAGTATAGAAAATAAACTGGATTTAGGCAAAAAGGTTAAAATGATCCTTTTCGCTTTCTTCTTTATTAAGATTTTCTTCATCAGCATTAAATGGATTGAAACCATTTGATGAACGAGAATTTTTGTCTGAAATTCCAAATAATTGGATTTTTGATGTTTCTTGTGTAATTTTTTGTGGCGCAACAAGCTCCATCGCTTGAACAGATTGTGCCATTTCAACATTTTTTGCAACAGTTGCTGCTGAATATAAATTTGCTGCAGCTGCTGAATTTAATTGAGCAACATCAACTGCTTGAGCATATAAACCAGCTTGTGTCATTGCAATTTGTTTTTGCAATTGCGAATTTGTTCTTGAAGAATATAAATCTATTCCTAAAGTTGCTCTATTAAATTTTGAATAATCAATCGCTTGAACTTGAGGTTGAGCATTGTTTGAAGCTTCTTTTAAAATTTCGCCTGAAACTTTAGCAACGCTATTAACGTCAATTCCTTGCGCAGAATATATAGCTGTATTTACGTTCAACATTGCCCTTAATTGCTCCACTTTATTGTCTAGTAATTATTCCTTATGGTTTAATATTCGACATTTAACCCTTGAACTTTAGGTTTTTATAACATACTTGTTACATTTATTTACAAAATTTTTAGCAAATTTATTTTAGTTTATTTTTTTATTAAATAAATAGGACGATTTTTATGTGTATAAATGCAGTTAATTTAAATAAATTAGCAAAAACGAATTGCGCAACAGAAATTGCAAAAGTGGTTACAAAGCCAATTCTTCAAACATTGGCAACCGATACTATTTCTTTTAGCGCAAACGCAATTACAAAAGGGTTCACAAAATTATCACAAGAAGTTTCACATAGATTTCCAAATAAAGGATACAGGGTTGTTTCTCTTCCAAAAGGGATGGAAATAGTAAAAGATGGATTTGTAGTAAACAAAAAAGTCCCAACCGTGGCGATTGTGGATGTTTTTAGTGACTTTGGGAATGTGAAAATTGGTTCCAGAACAAAAGCTCACCACGGAGATATTGTAACAAAATATGCAGTTAAAGGATTAGAAGATAAAGTTGGTGTATTGGCATTTGATGCAACACCGTCAAACTCACTAGCTTGCGAACATAAATCAATCAGAGATGCTCTAAGAGATTTAGCTAGAATTCAAAAAGAAAATGGCAATATAACTGCACTAAATTTATCACTTGGAGAAAGTTATACTTACGAAGAATTGAATAGGGAATTTGGATTAAATTTATCACCCGAAAATATACAAGATCAAAAAAACGTTTTATTAAACCATTTGAGCGCAAGCAAAGATGCAAAACATGAATATATTTTTGACTCCATCCAATCAATAAATAGTTTAGTTGACAACGGTGTCAAAGTTTATTCGTCTTCCGGAAATACTGGAGATACTTGCCTTAATTTATTCTCATTGTCAAAAGCACAGAATATTGTTTCTGCCGACGATTATTCAAAAGCAGACAAGGCCTTAAGCACAACATATTCAACAAATGGCATCCATAAATTTACAAGTTATTACGACGAAAAAGGGAATTTAATAAAAACAACTGACGGTGTGATTAACTTTAAACCAGACGAAGTAGCGACAAAAAGAAAACTTTTTTCTCGCCAAGCTTCACAAGACGCTTTTAAAATAATGGGAACTTCATATTCAACACCAAATAAACTAAATAAAGATTTAGTTTACTATTTTGGTGCTTTTAAATAATTTTTCGCAAATTCTTTCCAAGTTGTTTGAGTAATTTTTGCCGGATCATATTCGCCGTCTGCCAGATACCCGCCAACGGTTCTTGCCGTAGAATCATAAGTTGATTTAATTATCTTTGCAACATCATCCATCCAACCGTCATCTCTGCCATTATTCAATGTTTCAGAAGCCCAACCTTTTGTTTTAGTCCCAAGAAAATCAGAGGCAATCAATAAAATACCAATGATTGCACCCTTATCTGCGGCATTTTTCGCATTTTCTATCATTTCATGAATATAATTATCCTTTTCTTCTTGTGTTAAATTAGGATTAAACAAATATTCACAAGAATCCTTAACTAATGATTTTATAACATTAGAAGAAACGCCCTTTAAGCCTACTTTTTCTATAACATTTTTTATTACATCTGTACTTACATTAAATTTTTCAGCCATAAACTTAAGTGCTTTTGTATTGGTTATACCCTTGGCCATATCCGAACCCATCGCTTGGAATATCGAAGAAGTAAAACCTGCAACAATATCAGAAACAACTTCGTGCGGTTCTGCTTTTTGGTCACCAATTGCATTCGAATTAAATGCATGTCCAATTGCTTCAACTGCTGCGCCAGTAAAACCACTTAAACCTACTGCACCCCAAAAACTCAATCCCAAGCCTGCGCCTATTGCTCCACTTGGGGCCATAGCAACAACAAGAGCAGTTCTCGCAAGGTCAATTGCAAATTCTCTTTGTTCTTCTACGGTATCCTTATAATCATCAAGCGCATTACCTGGAGAAGAATTTGATGCACCCGCAACAATACCATTTGGATCATTACACTTCTCATCCAATCCATGGGTAACTTCAATATAAGTTTCTTTTAATACAGTCTTTAACTTGTTATAATCAATCCTTTCTTCTTCAGTTTTTCGAATAGGAATCATATTACCATGTTCATCATGTTTATATATAATACAATCTTCGGTGCTTTCTTCTTCGTTAATTTCATATAAAATATTGCCATATTCGTCTCTTTTAAATGGGTCAGGATCATATGCATTTTCAATATTCAAAGCACCTATATTTGCCCAACCTCGAGCCTGTAATAACAGTTCTTCTTCTGACATGTTTTCAATATCGGCGCACATCTGAGCTGCCATACTGATTTCACTTAGCGTGCCCTCTGAAAACTCATCGCCAGTTAAAGCCTTAAAAGAAGCGCAGAATTCAGCACCTTCAAGACTTGAGAGTTCTTTTAATTCTTTTTCATATTGAGCAAAAATAGCTTCGACATCATCTTCACTGGTTCCAACATCAAAAAGTCTATTCATAAATGATATCGAAGTATCTAAAAATCCCATGTTGTCTTTGTAAAGTTCAAATTGATTTTTCACTTCCTGAAGCTGACACAGCAACATTTCACCATAAGTTTCAGGTTTCATCGAAATTGGATCGAAATCTTGTCTAATAGACATTTGTTGACTCACTTCTGCAGGATTCAAAGAATCATAATAATCTTGAGCAGAATACATTGAGCGAATGTTATCAATCAAAGAGCCTTGGCTTCCTTCAGGATATAATTTTGCATTAATTTCATTATATAAACTATTAATAGTATCGAATTTTCCATCATTAACAGCATCTTGCAACTTGTCTCTAAATTTACTTCTTTCATGTTCATTCCAATCTTCGGCAGTTAAGCCCATTTGCGTCCAACCTTCTACAAAGTTTGCCCAAAGGGTCTTATCTTCAGCCATCAAATCAATTTTGGCTAAAATTTCTTCAGAAACAAGTGCAACTGCTTCATCGCTCATCTCTGTAATTTTAAAAGCCTGCTCATCAAACTCTTTTTGCCAATTTTGCGTGTATTCGTTTAAGTCAATTTTTGTGCCATTGTCAATTTTCTCATTTAAAAAATTAACAAGTTCCTGTGGAGTCTTGCACTTACTAATTTCAATATAATCGTTTTCGGAGACTATATAATTGCTATAATCATCCTTTAGCGACTGCATAACATCATCGTTCTTTTCTGTTTTGTATATTACATTTCCATTCTGATCAAAAAGCACATCAGTCTCTCTCATGCAAGTAGTTAAATTTGGATTAGCCTTATCATTATACAAATACTCTGTACTTCTTTCCTGAACAGTTCCATCTTCATTTTGATATCTCATATATTGCTGAACAATATTTTGATTTTCATCCAAGCGATTCACAGTTGTTGAAAGCTCATTTCCATTTTTATCACTCAAAACATCAACCTGTTCTCTTAAATTCCCATTTTCATCATAAGCATAATTGCTTGTAGTTTTAGAAATAATATTCCCGCCAAAATCATAATTTACGGCAACCTGCCCTATAACGTCGCCGTTTGCATTGTAAATTTTTGTGATTTCAACTTCCCCAAACGAAGCTGAAGCTGTGGTGGTTTCAGCATCACCAGCTTGAACATTATTAGGATTATCACGATTAAATTCTATATCATCCCTAATTGTATCTTCTATATAATCATTTGCGCCTAAAAGTCTCGCGTTTAAAAGAGTGTTAAATTGGCCTGAAGTGTCGCCCGAAATAACGCTTGAAAGTTCAGAGCCATATTTTGTTTTATAAGCATCACAAATTTCTTGAATTTGTTCAGGAGAATAAGAAGCATTTCCTAAAATTTGAATCAATTGAGCTTCGTCTGTATAAGCTAATCCATCCATTGCTTCAAACAAACTATCAGCCAAATCTTGCGCATCAAAATCTTCAATTTGTTCGTCGTCTGATGTATCAAGCATTGTTTTAACCAAAAGCCCAGCGTCAGTGTCTTCGCCGCCATACATTTCAACCAAATCAATCCCTGCTTCTTCAAGTTGCGTATTTAATTCATCAATTTGACCATAAGCAGCCAATGTTCCAAGAGCATTACTTACCTGAGTAGTATCAGAATATGTTCCTGAAACAATATCATTAATTATAGCTTGGGTATCAGCTCCATAAACTTCGATTTCAAGCGGTTTTTGAGGAATTAATCCACTACCAGTTCCACCATCATTTACACAATTGTTGTTAATTAAAGCCATAATAATACCCACACCTTTTTAATAAATATATGTAAATAAGCCATCGACTTAATATTCTTATTCTTTAGGAATCTAACCCTATTCTTAACAAATATTTACATATTTTATATTTTTTAAAAAAATTGTTTATAAATTTATTTTCTTGAAGTATAATTTAGAAAAATTGGTATGAATATGAGAGCAGTTTTAATTAAAAAAATAAATATAAAATGAAGTATGAAAAGGAAGGTTTTTGCCTTCTTTTTTTTATGAAAAAACGGAAAATAAAATGAAAAAAGATTATACTGGAACAATTAAATCAATAAAAAATATTGCACTAAACACCTTTGAAATGAAAATTGAATCAAAGCTCAAAAATGCACATTCTGGGCAATTTATTTCAATTCTTTGTCCAAACAAAACCCTTCGAAGACCTTTTTCAATTAGCGATTTTGATGAAGAAACAAAAATCCTAACCATACTTTTCAAATTAAAAGGCGAAGGCACGCAATATTTAAAAAATTTAAATACTGGAGACAAAATTAAATTCCTCGGTCCAAATGGAAATCGCTTCAGTTTAGAAAACAAAAATTGCCTTCTTGTTGGCGCAGGAATTGGAATAGCGCCAATGCTATTTCTAAAAAAAGAATTAAACAAAGAAGGAATAAATAACTATTTAATCTCTGGTTTCAAAGAAAACAACGAAGTAATCCAAGGAAGCGATGAAAATATCATCGGCGGAAGCGTTTTGGATAATCTCGAAAAATTGATTAAAGAAAAAAATATAGACTTAATATATTCTTGCGGTCCAACAATAGTCTTGAAAAAAATTGCACAATTAGCAAAAGATTTAAAAATCAAAAGCTATGTTGCGATGGAAAAAACAATGGCTTGTTCAATTGGCGTTTGCAGAGGTTGCGTTATAAGATTACACAAAGATAACGGAATTGTTTATGGGTCTGTATGCCAAGATGGACCAGTTTTCAAAGGAAGCGAGGTTGTATGGGATTAGAAAATTTAAAAACAACGCTATTAAATTCCAAAAACGATAAATCCCTAATCCTTAAAACACCAATAATCGGAGCTTCTGGAACTTATGGATATGTTGACGAATACGAAAGCTTTATAGACCTTAATTGCCTTGGGGCAATTTCAACAAAAGGAATAACCCTTGAAAAACGCCCTGGAAATTCAGGAGATAGAATCTTTGAAGTACAAGGCGGAATGATTAACCGCATAGGGCTTGAAAATGTTGGCATTCAAACTTTTTTATTAGAAAAACTGCCAAAATTAAAACAAAAAAATATCGATTTTTTATTAAATATTGCAGGCTCAACAACTGAAGACTACGAAAGACTTGCAGCAATTGCAAACGAATACGAAATCAAAGCTCTTGAAGTAAACGTTTCTTGTCCTAATGTTAAACAAGGATGCTTAGAATTTGGTTTAAACCCAAACGCATTATTTGAATTAACCAAAAAAATAAGAAAAAATTACGATGGCTTTTTAATTGTCAAACTCTCTCCAAACACTCAGGATATAAAACCTCTGGCAACAGCAGTAGAGCAAGCTGGAGCAGATTGCATTAGCGCAATAAACACACTTCGAGGTCTTGGAGTAGACGTCAATTATGTTGGAAATAAATTTATCAAAAAGACAGTTCAAGGCGGTCTTTCAGGCTCTTGCATAAAGCCTGTTGCGCTATATATGATTTCTCAAATTAAACAGGTGGTAAAAATCCCTGTTATTGCAATGGGCGGAATTACAAAATTTCAAGATTTGCTTGAATTTTTGGCTGTTGGCGCTGACGCATTCCAAATTGGAACAGCAAACTTCATAGACCCAGGAATTTGCACAAATTTAGCTCAAGAATTAAGCGAATTTATGACAAAAAACAATTTTAAAGATTTTAACGAACTTAAAGGAGCAATACAAAATGACTAATAATGTTGATGTTAAAGAACTTCTTTTGCGTGCCGAAGGCCTATTATCAGGACATTTCTGCCTTACAAGCGGACTTCATTCAGACACATATTTCCAATGCGCAAAGCTATATCAATACCCAGATATCGTTGAAGCTTTGGCTAGTGTTTTAGCGGATAAATTAAAAAATATCGAATTCGATACAATTGTTGCTCCTGCAATTGGTGCTGTAATTTTTGGATATGAAACAGCAAAACAATGCAAAAAAAGAAACCTTTTCGTTGAAAGAAAAGATGGCGAAATGCAATTAAGACGAGGATATCAACTCAAAAAAGGCGAAAAAGTAGTAATCATTGAAGATGTTATCACAACTGCTCGAACAATTTTTGAAACAATGGACGCAATCAAAGAATTTGAATGCGAAGTTGTTGGAGTTGGCTGCATTGTTGATAGAACTCAAGGAAAAATGGATGATAAATTTAAAATTTATTCACTCCTTCAATCTTCTCCTGTGACTTATGAGCCAGAAAATTGCCCACTATGCAAAGAAGGAATAGAGCTAGTTAAACCAGGAAGCCGCACAGGAAAATAACCCAAACAAATTGGGTAATATATAAAACGGCTACACCAAATAGGCAACAAGCACGAAGACCATATCACAAAAGGAAAAGAGAATGAAACATTTATTAGATATTAACAACCTAACAGCAGAAGAAATAAATCAAATTTATACAAGAGCATCCGAATTTGAAAAAGGAATCAGAAAATCAAATCATTTAAATGCACATGTTGCTACAATGTTTTTTGAAAATTCAACAAGAACAAAAATGTCATTTGAAATGGCGATAAATAAACTAAACGCAAATAAATATGATTTTTGTGCAGACACTTCTTCGCTAAACAAAGGCGAAGACTTATATGACACAATTAACAATCTTTGTGCAATTGGCATAAATGCAATTGTTATGCGACATAGCGACAATAATTTAATAAAAGAATTAGCTTCAAAAAAATATTACCAAGATATTTCCTTTATAAATGCAGGTTCTGGAACTAATTCCCATCCAACTCAAGCATTATTAGACTTTTACACAATAAAAAAACATTTTTTAACTTTGAGCAATATAACACTCACAATTGTTGGCGATATTGCTCATTCTCGAGTTGCAATGTCTAATATTGCATTATTAAAAAAATTCAATGTAAAAATTAGATGTCTAGCACCTGAAAACCTTATTGGCGAAAAAATTGAAGGCGTTGAATATCATACAAATTTAAAGGAAGCATTTAACGAAGCTGATATCATAATGGCTCTTCGCATTCAAAAAGAAAGAATACAAGAACATATTGATATTGAAAGCTACATTAAAAACTATCAAATTACAAAAGACAATCTGCCTTATGCGGCGTTTTTGATGCACCCTGGTCCAATTAATAAAAATATTGAAATTGCTTCTGATGTTTTAGAAATGCAAAACGCAAGAACAATTTTGCACCAAGCAAAAAACGGCGTTTTCGTCAGAATGGCAATTTTAGACATGCTATTGTCTGCACAAGGGCTTTAAAATGGCTAAAAAAGACTATAAAATCACACAAATTCCTTCTTTAATAGATATGCATGTGCATTTTAGAGAACCAGGATTCACATACAAAGAAACAATCGAAACAGGAATAGCCTCTGCTCGTGCAGGCGGTTTCGCTGGCGTTTGCACAATGCCAAACACTTCTCCTGTAACTGATAATCCAAATGTAATCAAACAAATTTTAGAAAAAGCAAAAAAATACAAATTTGAAATTTATCCAATTGCTGCAATCACGAAAAATCTTGATAGTCTTGAACTTGTCGATTTTAAAGAATTAAAAACAGCTGGAGCAATTGGCTTTTCCAATGACGGCTTGCCTTTATTAGACAAAGATGTTTTTTTGAAAGCTTTAAAAAGCGAAGAATTAATTTTGTCACATTGTGAAAACGAATCTTCAGAAGTTTCTTGGCAAATTGAAATGTTCGCCAAAGCAAAAGAAGAAGGTTTTAAGCCTCGTTTGCATTTTTGTCATATTTCAAAAAAAGAAAGCATTGATTTAATAAGAAATGCTAAAAAACAAGGTCTAAAAATCACAGCAGAAACAGCTCCGCATTATTTCACGTTCACAAGGGATGATATCGATACAACAGGAAGATACAAAATGAATCCTGCACTTGGTTCTGAAATAGACAAAAGGGCAGTAATGGCAGGACTTTTGGATGGAACAATTGACGTAATTGCAACAGATCACGCACCCCATAGCGACGAAGAAAAACTAAAACCATATTTAGAATCTCCAAACGGAATAACAGGGCTAGAAACAGCCTTTTCTCTATCTTATGAATTATTAGGATTAGAAAAAACATTAGAAAAAATGGCATACAATCCAAGACGAATCCTAGGAATAAACAACAAAAAAATGATAAAAGTTGCCCTAGAAGAAGAATGGATTGTTGCACCTTCTCAATTTAAAACAAAATGCAAAATTTCACCTTACAAAGGAATGAAACTGAAAGGAATAATCATCAATGATTAACGAAGAAATTAAGAAAAAGCTTGTTTTGGCGCTTGATGTAGAAGATATTGAAGTTGCTAAAAAATTGGTTGACGAATTAAGTCCATATATTGGTACATTCAAAGTTGGCTTGCAATTGTTTTGCGGATATGGCTTAGAAATAGTTAATTATATTAAAGAAAAAAATTCTGATTTCTTTTTAGACGTCAAATTGCACGATATTCCAAACACAGTTGAAAAAGCTTCATATAACGTTATTAAAAATGGCGCAAATTTTTTCAATGTTCATGCTACTGGCGGAATTGAAATGATGAAGGCAGCAAAAAAAGGAGCACTTGAAGCTGCACAAAAATATGGAAAGAAAAAGCCGTTAGTTCTGGCTGTAACTGTTTTAACAAGCATTAATCAACAAACCCTAACAAACGAATTGTCAAACACAAAATCTGTTGAAGATTTTGTTATACAATTAGCAAAAAATGCTAAGTTAGCAGGGCTTGATGGCGTCGTTGCAAGTGCAAAAGAATTAAAAGCAATCAAAAAAGAACTTGGAGAAGATTTTATTGTTCTAACTCCAGGAATAAGACCAGCATGGTCTGCTACTAATGACCAACAAAGAATAGCTACACCATCTGGCGCAATTAAAGATGGAGCTGATTTTATCGTTCTTGGAAGAGCAGTAACTTCGGCTGAAAACAAAATTGAAGCAATCGAAAAAATTTACAAAGAAATTCAAGGAGAAAACATATAATGGGTACATTAATTCTTCAAGATGGAACTGTTTTAAAAGGAGATTCCTTTGGAGCTTTGGGAGGATACGAAGGAGAAGTTGTTTTCAATACACTTTCCTCGGGCTATCAAGAAGTAATCTCAGACCCTGCCAATGCAAAACAAATTGTCGTTATGGCGTATCCTGAAATTGGCAATTGCGGAATTAATGATTTTGATTTTGAATCTGATGCAACACATCTTGCCGGTTTAGTTGTAAAAAACTATTCAAAACAAGAAAGCCATTATAAATCAAAAGAAACCCTATCAAGCTATTTGAAAAAAAATAATGTCGTTGCTCTTGAAAATATTGACACAAGAAGCCTTGTTAAAAAATTAACAGAATTCGGTACAATGACCGCTTTTATAACTTCAAACGATGTTGATAGCGAATTTGCAAGAGATAAAATAAGAGACATTCAAATGTTCAAAATCAAAGAAGATGTCTTGTTAGATGTTAGCCCAACAAGCAGATATGTCTACAATCCGCAAGGAAAAATTAACGTTGCTTTCATTGATTATGGAACTAAAAAAAGCGTTTTAACTGAACTTGCAAAAAGAAATTGCAGAATAACAGTTTATCCTGCAACAATTGAAGCAAAAGAAATTTTGGAAAACGATTTCGATGCAGTATTTTTATCAAGCGGACCAGGAAACCCAAACAACTATACATTCCAAATAGCTCAAATCAGACAAATGATGGGCAAACTTCCAATCTTTGGAATTTCTTTGGGTTGCGAATTACTAGCACTCGCCTCTGGCGCTTCTGTTTCAAAATTGAGACACGGACATCGTGGAGGAAGCTATCCTGTAATTAATCTTGAAAACAATAAAGTCATAATGACAGCACAAAACCACGGATACGTTATTGATAGCGAAAATATGACAAAATTTATGCGCCCAACTCACAAAAACTTGAACGATAATTCAATCGAAGGTTTTGAAATAAATAGTTTAAGCGTTTATGCTGTTCAATTCAATCCAGAAGGCGCAGCGGGCTCTCAAGACGGCAAAATAATATTTGACGAATGGATAAATATTGCTCAAAAAGACATTGATAGACTTAACGAGGTAAAAAATGAAAGATAAATCTCTTAAAAAAGTACTTGTAATCGGTTCTGGTCCAATTGTAATCGGACAAGCTGCCGAATTTGACTATGCAGGCGTTCAAGCATGTCGAGCATTAAAAGAAGAAAAAATCGAAATTGTCCTTGTTAATTCAAATCCTGCAACAATTATGACAGACGAAGAAATCGCAGACAAAGTCTATATCGAGCCTTTGACTGTTGAATCTTTGACTGAAATTATAAAAAAAGAACGTCCACAAGGCTTGATTGCAACGCTTGGCGGACAAACTGCGCTAAATCTAGCTTGCGAATTAGACAAAGCTGGGGTTTTAGAAGAAAACAAAGTTAAAATATTAGGAACAAACATCGAATCCATTCAACACGCAGAGGATAGAGAACAATTCAAAAATTTAATGCAAGAAATTGGCGTTCCAACCCCACAAAGCGAAATCGTTTCAAGCTATGAAGAAGCGTATAAATTCTATCAAAAAATTGGCTTCCCAATAATCATTCGTCCTGCTTTCACGCTAGGAGGAGCAGGAGGCGGTATCGCTAAAAACGAAAGAGAATACGAAGAAATTGTTCATTCTGGCTTAGCGCAATCCCCAATCAACCAAGTATTGGTTGAAAAATCAATCGCAGGCTACAAAGAAATTGAATATGAAGTTATAAGAGATGCAAATGATACTTGTATAATCATTTGTAATATGGAAAATATTGACCCAATTGGCATTCATACAGGCGACAGCTTTGTTGTAGCGCCAAGCCAAACGCTTGTCGATTCAGAGGCTCAAATGCTTAGAACAAGCGCAATTAACATTGTTAAAGCATTGAAAATTGAAGGTTCCTGCAACGTTCAATTTGCCCTTGATACCGTTTCAAATCAATATTACATAATAGAAGTTAATCCAAGGGTTTCTCGTTCATCAGCGCTTGCTAGCAAAGCAACAGGATATCCTATTGCAAAAATCGCCACAAAAATCGCTATGGGTTATCATCTTCATGAAATCAAAAACCCAATAACTGGCAAATGCGCAGCTTTTGAACCTGCTATTGATTATGTTGTTACAAAAATTCCAAAATGGCCTTTTGATAAATTTTCAACAGGCGATAGAATGCTTGGAACAAAAATGAAAGCAACAGGCGAAATTATGGCAATTGGAAGAACTTTTGCTTCTTCATTTAAAAAAGCTGTAACTTCGCTAGAAGAAAGATATACAGGGCTTTTATACCGTGGTTTTGAAGAAATGTCTAATGATGCATTATTAGCAGAATTATACGTTCAAGACGATAGAAGAATATTTAGACTTGCTCAGGCTTTGTATAATGGAAACGACATCAATAGACTTTGCGCAATTACAAAAATTGATAAATGGTTTATCGCAAAAATCAAAGAAATTGTTGAAATCGAAAAAGAACTAAAGAAAACAACCCTTACTCGCTCGCTTTATCTTAAAGCTAAGCAATTTGGATTTTTGGATGAAGAAATTGCGCAATTAACCCAAAGCACATACGAAACACTTAGAAATTTCAATGTTGACGCATGTTTTAGAGCGGTTGACACTTGCGCAGGCGAATTCAGCGCAAATGTTCCATATTTTTATTCAACTTATGGTGAAATAGACGAAGTTGAAGAATTTAAAGAGCGTGCTCAAGAAAACTATAAAAAACCAAAAGAAAATATTATGGTTTTAGGCTCTGGTCCAATTCGTATCGGTCAAGGTATCGAATTCGATTATTGTTCAGTCCATGCTTCGATGGAGCTTATCAAAAACGGTTATGAATCTATAATGGTTAATTCAAACCCAGAAACGCTATCAACCGATTTTGACGTTGCTACAAGATTATATTTTGAACCAATGAATATTGAATATATTATGAATATCATTCGAAAAGAAAATCCTAAAGGAGTATTGGTTCAATTTGGCGGACAAACCGCAATCAATCTAGCCGAAAAATTAAACCAAGAAGGTATTAAAATTCTTGGCACAAGCCTTGAAAGCATTAATGCTGTTGAAGATAGAAAAGTTTTCGAAAAATTAATGAGAGAACTTGAAATCGCACAACCAAAAGGATGCGCCGTAACCTCAACAACAGCAGCACTTAACGCAGTTAAAGAACTTGGCTATCCTGTATTAGTTCGTCCAAGCTATGTTATTGGCGGACGTGGAATGCAGGTTGTTTATAATGATGAAGAGCTTTTAACTTATATTACTGAAGCTTTCAAATTCTCAAATGAGCATCCTGTTTTAATTGATCAATATATCGAAGGTCAAGAAGTTGAACTTGACGCAATTTCAGACGGTCGAGACATCTTAATCCCTGGAATTTGCGAACATATTGAACGAGCTGGGGTTCATTCGGGCGATTCAATGAGTATTTATCCGAGTCAAAATATCTCAAAGAAAAATGAAAAAATTCTCGTAAAATACGCAACAAAAATTGCTCGAAAATTGAATATCAAAGGATTAATGAATATTCAATTTATCATTAAAGACGACAAAGTTTATGTAATTGAAGTTAATCCAAGAGCTTCAAGAACTGTTCCAATTATGTCAAAAGTGACAGGAATACCAATGACCAATATTGCAGTTAGTGCAATATTAGGCAAATCAATTAGACGTGCAGGTTTTGGAGTTGGTTTATATAAAAAATCAAACCTTGTTTGCGTTAAAATGCCAATTTTTTCTTGGCAAAAATTAAACAGAATCGACCCAGCGCTTGCTCCCGAAATGAAATCGACAGGCGAAGTTTTAGGAATCGACACAACATATAAAAAAGCTTTATACAAAGCATTTTTAGCAGGCGGTCATAAATTTTCAAAAGCAAAACAAAGGGTGTTGGTTTCTCTTAATGACCATAATAAAAAAGTTGCTCTTCCAGTAGTTAAAAAGCTATTTAAACAAGGCTTCTTTATTATGGCAACTTGGGGCACTCATAAATATCTTGAAAAAAATGGAATTCCATCAAAAATGATTGAAAAATTTATGATAGATAAACTCCAAAAACGTATGAAAAACGGGCGTTTAAGCTTCATCATAAACACACCTACAACAGGTAAAAATTCTCAAAATTCAGGATTCCAAATAAGAACAATTGCACAAATGTATGGCGTTCCAAGCTTTACATCGCTCGATACGGCAAATGCATTTTTAACTGCTTACAAAGTATTCGATAAAAATACAATTTTGACGTATGATACAATAACCAATTACCGCAAGAAAAAATTTTTAGAAATGTTTAAATAATAAAGATTAGGATTTTATCAAAATATGTTTGAAAAATTTACCCAAAAAGCAATAGATGTAGTGCAAGCAGCGCAAAATTATGCGCAAGAATTTTGTCACACAAGAGTATTATCGCAACATCTTTTACTTGGACTTGTTGCGCAATCAAAAGGCGTGCAAGCAAAAATTTTAAACTTTGATAAAATCCACTTTGGCGAATTAACTATCGAGGTTCACCAAAGCACTCAAACATATCCTGACAAAAAAAATAACGATAACATCTTCTTTTCTTCAGAAGCAAGAGATATTTTAAAATCTGCGGTTGAATTGTCTAACGAATTAAATTCAAAATTTATTATGCCTCAGCATATCGCACTTGCTATTTTTCAAAACAAAAATTGTGGAGCGTACAAAATTATCAAAAAATTTGATATAGACGAAGAGCGCATAATTCCAAATTTAAAAAGAATGTTAGACAAAAGTTCTGATATAACTTCGCTTCATCCTGAAACAGAAAACGAAAACACTCAACTTTCAAACATTAATGATTTCTTTAAAGAAAAAATAATGTCTGAAATTTTAGCAAATGCCCAGTCCAAAGTTTCCGCTTCAGGATATGAAATTCTTGGAAGCGAACAACTTTTGCAATCAATTTTGGAAAATAAAGACTATAAAATTGTTGAAATATTAAACAAATTCGACATAAATTCTGAAAATTTCAATGAAAAACTATCTCAATTTAATTCAAGAACAGCAGAATTTGAAAATTCCGAAAAACAAATTATTTTCACACCAAATGCTTTTTCATCATTGCTTTTAGCCCTTGATTATGCTAAAGAATCAGGAAGCGTTGGAATTCAACCGGAACACGTTATTTTAGGAATACTAAAAGCAAAAAAAGGAATTGCTTACAAAATTTTATCGCAAGCAATTTCAAACGCAGTTGATTTTGAAGATATTGTTTTGAAAAAATTAAACGACAAAATTCCCGAAACACTTGCTATTTTAAAATTAGCAAAAGAAGAAGCAAGAAGCCTAAATTGCGAAACAGTTGGAACTGAAATGATTCTTCTTGGAATTTTATCTTATGGCGCAGGAATTGCTTCAGACACTCTAAGGCGCCTTGGAATCAACTTGAAAGACGCACGAAAAGAAGTTGAAAAATTAATTAAACCACAAAAAGAAGTTAAAACTTTAAGTTATAGTCCAAGAGCAAAAAAAATGTTAGAAGTTGCCTACAAGACAGCGCACGAACACAAAAGAAATAAAATAAAATCAGAAAACATATTATATGGCATTACAAAAATGCCTAACTGTCTTGCAATGCAAGTATTATCGAATTTAGGAACAGATGTGCTTGAAATTCAACAAGGCATAAAACAAGAATTACTAGGCGGAATGGATTTATAATTTGGCTGATAATTTTGAGTTTTTAGAGGAAATTGACAAAGAATTATATAACGCCATTAAAGATGCTCAAAAATTGTTTCAAGACGAGTATTTTAACCAATGCGCAGTTCAATTGAGAATTTTTGCCGAAAAAATGGCGAAGCGTGTTCTCGGTTCTCAAGCTGAAAATTTAACTTTTGACGACACTCTTAATTGTTTAAAAGATAAAATTAAATCAGAAACAGAGCGTGAATTTATTGACGATTTATTTTTCATTAAAAAAATGGGAAATAAATGTGCCCATGGAGAGGATGTTTTAGTGTCAGAAGCTCTTGAGTCAGTAAAAAGAGCGTTCGAAGCGGCAATAAATTACGCATATTCAAGAAAAAAAGACGAATCGATTTTAAAATTACACTTTGATGACACTTTATTGATAACAGGAAAAAAACAACAAGAAATCAAGCTTGTTGATAAATATATCCAACTTGCAACAGAACAAAAAGAAGAACTCCTAAACGCAAAACAAGGAGAATTTAACAATTCAGTCGATAAAAATGAAGAAGGTATCAGAAACGAAAGCTATGTTAGCAATCCTAAAAAATATAAAGAAAAGAAAATAAACCCTAAAAAAGAAAAAATTAAAAACAAAATTAAAGAAGCAAGGAAAAATCTTAAACAAAATATTAATTTCGAAGAAAATAAAAAAACAAAAAAACCTATAACAAAAACTCCAACAAAACCAAAAAAACAAACTCAAAAACCCAAAAAAAATAAAAAGAAAAACAATAAACTACAAAAATATATTCTTTTTATAATTTTTGTTACAATTTCGTTAATTTTTATTACAAAAATGTTATTTTTCTTCTAATCCTTGAAATTCGCTGTTTAAAAAATACTTTATATTATTGGATGTTATTTGCATGAATAACGGATAGAATATTATGGAAAAGAACGATAAAAAACTAAAAACTGATATTGATGTTTTTCTAAAGGAGCTCGAAAGCGATTCTTTAGCAGACTATCACAATTTTAATTTAGAAGCGCTTGCGCAGAAAATTAAAATGCAAACATATCGACCAAAACCCAAGATGTTATATTTATAACTTTTGTGTTATCTTGGTTTAATGAAAAAGATTTTGTTTTTAGATTTCGACGGAGTTTTGTTTGATACGCTAAAAGAAGTGTATCTTGTTAATCGTTGTCTTTATAAAGGAATTAGCTTATTTGATGAGGTTGATGAAAAAAATTATCAGCTTTATTCAAAATTTAAATATCTTGTTTATAATATTTGGATGTTTTACTACTACAACCCTTTGCTTTTTGATGATTGCAAAGAAATTGAAAAAAAATTTTCAAACGCACTTTTAAATCGCAACATTAAAAAAGAAGAAGAGTTTTGTGCTGAATTTTTAAAAATTAGAGCAGACCTAGTTAAAAACAATTATGATTTTTGGAATAGCCTTGAAACTCCATATAACTTTTTCTTTGAAATAAAAAAAATATTTGAAGAAAAACAAATTGAAATCGTTGTTGTTTCAAAGAAAAATAAAACATCGATTTTACAAAGATTTGCTTCATACGGCTTCAATCTTCCTGCTGACAAAGTGTTTGCAAGAGAAATTCTTGACAAATATTCAACAAAAGGCGAATTTATGATTGAATATATGAGAAAAAACAACTTCGAAGAAGCAATTTTTGTTGATGACAATAATAATAATTTAAAAACTTGCGATAAATATTCAAATATCAAGCAAATTCTTGCTCTTTGGGGAAATTCACAACCAAATTTAGACGGATACAATCAAGAAGAAGCAATTGTTGAAATAAAAAAATTCTTTAAATAATTTGTAACTTTTTGTAAAGCATTCATAGCTTTCCTTGTTTAAGGCGTGATTATTCGTGGATTTATTTTAATAATTATGCATTTAAAAAGGAAGGTTAGTAACCATGGCATTAGTTGATTTTATTAAAAATCTCGTTGCACCAGCAGGAACCCCCGAACAACCTGCTGCCCCGACTGCTGCTCAAAGCGCTATGCAAACAGCAGGACAAAGCAATGTTGAGCAAGGTGCGAGTGTTTTTATGGATGATGGATTAAATCCAAATTATAATAACACCGCCTCAACAACGGTCATCATTTCAGGAGACTATAACAATGATGACACAAATTCTCATAATAACGAAGTTTGGTATAACGCTCTTCATGAAAAAGATATTAATTGCGTTATCAATTATGGTTTCTTGCAAAATCCTGCAAGTAACATGACGGAAGGCGAAAGAAATTCTGCTATGTGGTCAATTGTTGACAACAATAGATGGATGATTGACAACATCAATACAACATATCTAAAAGCCCAAGTAACAGAAGATGTTATCGATATTATGTATCCAAACGGAATTCCGCAAGATGCTGATGAAGATAGCGTTGTTGATATAATGGAAAAAATTGTATCAAACCCTGATTCACTAAGCGAAGAAGAAAAAACAACCTATGCTTCAGTTATACAAAAAGTTTCAGGAAATGAATACGAACAATACGATGCAAATATAAGAGCTGACCAAATTCCTCCTGAAATAATTGAAGCAACTGAATTAGACCCTCCAGAAGGCGTCAAAACAATATTTGTACCAGATATTAATACTCTAAATCAAAAAGGTGAATCTCAATATAGCGAAGAACTAAGCACAACAGTAAACTTTAATTCTGATAATAAAGGGGTTACTTTCTCTGAAGAAGAGCAAGCTGCCTTAAAAGGAATGAGCGAAGACGAAGCAAAACAATTCATTCAAAACAAAATCGCCGAAAACTATGGTCTTGGCAGAATTAATGAAGATGGTCAATTCGAATATGGTACATATAACGACCAAAACGAATTCATCAAAACAGAAGGCTGCGATGCAAATCACAATGGACAAGTTGATTTATCGGCAAGTTACGCAGGCATCGCTATTCTTTCTGCTATCGGAAAAGAAGAAGGCAACAATGCCTATATGCAAGGACAAGACGAATCAAATGATGCTGTATTAAATGCGATGTATCAAGCTGCAATTAATGGCGAAACAATTTATTGTCCAAATGTTGAAATCAATGCATTATATGATTCTTCTAATGGAAAAATTTCTGAAGAATATGAACGAGCATTCTTTGCGGCAGAAAGAAGCGGCGGAGAAGTAACTTATATCCACGCCCAATCTGATTCTATTTTTGTTGGAGAAGGTGATACTCTAACAGGAGCAGACATCTTAAATAATTATCAACTTAACGACAAAAAACTTGGCGAAATGGCATTAAGCGACAACGCAGACGACCAAGCATTAGCTTTAAGTGCAATTGAGCAAATAGCTTCAAATAATCCTGCTATGCGAGCTCAACTAGATACATATAAACAAGAATGCACTGTTGATGGCTCATTTGACCAACAAGCATATATGGATAAAGTATTTAATGCTGATTATGCTAACATTGCAAGAGCAAATAATGGCGAATTCCCTCTTGAAAATGTTGAATATATTGTTAGCAAAGGACCTATACTTGCAAGCGCTCCAGATGTTGCGCCAGCCCCAACTCCTGAGGAAACCACAACTCCACCTCCTGAGGAAACCACAACTCCACCTCCAGAGGAAACTACAACCCCACCTCCTGAAGAAACCACAACTCCACCTCCAGAAGAAACCACAACTCCACCTCCAGAGGAAACTACAACTCCACCTCCAGAGGAAACTACAACTCCTCCTCCTGAGGAAACTACAACACCTCCTCCTGAGGAAACCACAACTCCACCTCCGGAAGAAACCACAACACCTCCTCCTGAGGAAACTACAACTCCTCCTCCTTGTGAAACTCTTCCAGAGATTGAACCAAGCGAAGAAACAACTCCTAGTAGACCGGATTTACCGCCAGAGGAAACAAATCCTCCAGAGGAAACAACACCTCCTGAACAAACAAATCCACCGGAACAAACAAATCCTCCTGAGCAGACAAATCCGCCAGAAGGCACAACCTGTCCACCTGTTGGCACAGAAGGCGGCACAGGAACCGATGAAAATGATAGCGGCGACTCAGGCGTTGACCTAGGTGAAGGCGAAGACGGTGACGATAATCAACAAGGTGGTAACGGAAACGATAACCCACCTCCAACCGAATGTCCGCCTGTTGGCACAGAAGGTGGCACAGGAAACGAAAACAATAATAGCAACGATTCGTCGGTAAATCTAGATTCAGCAGCTCAAGCTCAACCAGCTGCTCAACCTGCAGCTCAAGCTCAACCTGCAGCACAACCTGAAGCTCAAGCTCAACCTGAAGCACAACCTGCTGCTCAACCTGCAGCTCAAGCACAACCTGCAGCACAACCTGCGGCACAACCTGAAGCTCAAACAACAACCATAACTTATGAAGTTGAAACACCGCAAGGCGAAGTGACCATTGAATTTGAACCAACAGATCTAGAATAAAAAAATAAAGCAGTAAAAAAAGAGTGATTAAAAGTCACTCTTTTTTATTTGCATTAAACTGAATTAAATCTTATAATTCATCATAAGGAGTTTATAAGATGTTTAAAAAAGCGTTCACTTTGGCAGAAATTTTAATCACAATGGTAATCATTTCAATTATTGCCCTTGTTTTAATTCAAACCTTAAAACCTCAAAAATATTATGAGCAAACAAATCTTGCAAATGCATACAAAGCCGTTGAAATTATAAATCAGGCAACAACTCAAATAACAAGTTCTGAACCAACGCAATGCCCAACAGGAACATTCACATATAAACTACCAGGAAAAACAGATGTTGAATTTGCAATTTTAAAATCAAGCGGAAGCAGCGAAGCAGAAGTCGAAGATATTGTTGCATTATTTGGCAACCATATAAAATATGAAGCCGATTCGCTAAATTTCTGCGATTTTACAGGATTCTGCAATGATAGCGATATTAAAGGCGCAAGAATCGCAGGCGGAATTTACATAGGCTTTGAAAAATTCAGCGAAGTTGACGATTGCCCTGATTATTTCACCCCTGGAGAAGCAACAAAAATTAGCGCACCACAAAAATATAACCCTCTAACAAACACTCAAAGCCCAGTGCAATGTTGGGGAAAAGTTTATATTGATGTAAACGGCACAAAAGGACCCGACACCGAAGGGCAAGACGTTTTTGTTTATGGTCTTGGCGAATTTGGTATCGTAAAATAATTTAAGATTCATTATTCAATAAAAATATAGTCTTATTTATTCGATTTAATAAGTCTTCTTCTTGCAAAGCAATATTTTCCTTGCTATATTTGCCTTCGTTTGTTGGAATATAACGAGCATAATAATTTGCGTCATATTTTAAATTGCCAAGCAATTTTGCATAATAATTTGTATTAAGAACGTCCATATAGCTTTCTTTTAATGATTCAGACTTATTTTCATATTTCTTTTTCAAATTTTGAACATATAAATCTAAGCCATTCACGCAAGCATTAAAACGCTGAATATCTCCATTTTCTTCAATGCATTTTTTTATATTTCTTAAAGCAAATTTAATCTTTTGAACATCATTCAAATACTGACTATCAGGCTCTTTTTTAATAACCATATCCAAAAACAAAGCATCATCAAAAGGAGCTTTTTTTAACGTTTCCTCCGGAGGTAATTCATCGCTATCAGGAATTTTCATATCAATTTGAGCACTTGTTGGCATAGCTTGTTTTTTATATTGAAAATCTTTTTCAATATCCGGCAAAACGCCATAATATCCTTGCGGAATTTCTTCTTCTTTATTTGTTTGATAATTAAATTTTGTTTTCTTTTTAAATTTTGTATTTTTTGCTTTTTTAACAGCATTTTCAATTTTTGAAGTTGGAAGCTTCATTTTGTTTTTTGCTTCCGAAAAATTGCCATCAATGAAAAAATCTTCTTCACAATAAGCGGAATTTATTGTGAAGAAGTGAGCCAAAAATATTAAAATAAGAGAGATAAAAGTTTTTTTCATACGATTCATTTTGTTCAGGCTAACTCAATAGCTCCATTGCAGATTGCAAAAGTTGCTTATATTGCGACATAATTTTGCCTGACAAATCCAATTGAGTATTTGCTTCTTGCCAATATGTCGCATTAGCTTTGAAATCAATATTTGATAACTCCAACAAACCGCTTCTAACTTCGCCTTTGCCAATTACTGGCTTGCCCGAATAAGCAGTTTCTAAATATTGACCTTGCTTATATTCAAAAAGCTCCTGAGGATTATGAAAATTCATCAAAGCAAGTTTATACAAAGGAGTTGTGTCTTTGCCATTGTTTGCTTTGCCATACAATATCCCATCGCCTTTGATTTCAAATTCATCATATTTACCAAGATATTTTCCATTATCAGGATCAATCCAAAGCTTAATTTCGGTCGTAGGAACAGCCAAAGCACCGCCTGAAGCTATTGTGTCTTCAAAAACATCATCACTTAAAGATTTTGTTCCAGACATAATTTCGCCTTTGTCATTTAAAATATATCCTTGAACTTTAGACCCGTCAGTCGCCCTATATACGCCTTCGCCGTCAAATTTAAATTCGCCAAGACGAGTATAGGCAATGCCTCCTTCGTCATTTCTTAAAACAAAATAGCCATTACCTTCTAAAAAAACGTTCTCAGGAGAAGTTCCTGGAATCGCCTTGCCTTGTCCTGTGTTTTTCATAACCATATCAGGCACAGCAGCGTCTAAATATGTCTTAAAAGTGACCATATTTTCACGATACCCAGGAGTATATAAATTAACCAAGTTCTCTGATATCGCATTCATCCAGTGAACTGTGGTTTTTTGGATATTCATTGCATTAATATAGGAATCTCTCATTGATTGCTCCTTTTTTTATTTTTAGAATTTTGTTCTTCTTTGCTATTTTTATATTTCGAATAGCCAAGATATGAATAATTTATTTCTTCTTCATCAAAATTTTGCTTCAAACAAGCAATATTATTTTTCAAATATGTCTCAACTTCGCTTGTTCCAGGGATAAAATGTGCTTGTATTTTGCCTTCTTTATCTAATTTCAAAATAACCGTAATATTATTATCAAAATCTAATCTAATTGGTTTTTTCGATTCAAAAGAAGTATGAAGCATATTCAAAAGCGAAGTTGTTGCGTTAATTTTTTTGTCATTAACATCTGAAACACTAAGGCTACCGCCTTCAAGCTTATAATTAATCAAGCCATCACGATTTAATAAATTCACAAAAAATATTGCATCATTAATTCCAATTTTAGAAGCGTCAATTGTAAATTCAGAACCAAAATCCAATTCTAAAAATTTTTCATTAATTTGCTCGCTAAAACTTAATTCGCAAGGAGAAATAATACTTTCTATCATTTCACTAATGCGTGTTCTTATATCGTCAAAACCCATCGCTTGCGGTTTTGAAACAATATAAGAATCAGGTTCAAATATATCTCTTAAATTTGATTGAACCATGTCTTGATAATATTCTTGTTTTGTAATTGTTGCGCTAAGTTCCATTGTATTGTTGGTTTTCCAAATAATCTTGTAGTTCTTGTTCTTCGATTTTTTCTCTATTTTTTATAAAGAATTTTTGTGAGCCAATTTCGTTCAATTCTTTTAATTCAAGGGCTTTTTGTTCTTTAATATAGTCTTCTTTTTGATGTTCCTTGTGTTTTTCTAATACATTAACTTCTTGTTCTTTAATTTTCAAAATCTCTTTTTCTCGATTTAAAGCTTCAATTGCCTGTTGCTTTTGAATTTGAAGCTTTTTGTCTTCTTCCCAAAGATGTTTGATAAATTTGTCATATTGCTCATACATCATAGGGTTTGCGCTTCGCATTTCTTGAGTTAGCCTTTTAATTTCGTCAAGATTTTGAATTATTAAAAGTTCTATTCTATTAACTTCTTCTTGCGCTTTGATTACAACTTGTAATTGCTCTTCTTTTTTTCTTATTCTTATTTCAAGAATTTTTTGTAATCTATATCGAAAGGGCATAGTAAGTCCATAAAATATACTTTCCTATAATCGTTTTCGACTATTAACATGTTTTGTTTAATAAAAATTTTGATTATGTCAAAAAAATCAATTAAATATATGATTTTAAATAACAAAAAGATGGCTGATAATTTAATTATTATGAGGGGATTAGTATTTAAAGTTATATTTGTGTTTAGCTTATTGTTTTTCAGCTGCAATTCTTCATTTGCACTGGAAAAAATTGGCGTAATTACAGACACCCTCTTAACCCCTGTAAACTACTATAATGCATATTTCAAAACACCAGAATTTTTTGCTGTCGATATTAGAGGCGAACTTTTAGACAGAAATGTTGAAGTAATAAGCATTAACGAAGCTTCAAAAGCTTTAAAAAAAGCAGGCATAACCCAAAACGACCTTGAAGCACTTCAAGGGCTACAACAAGGCTATAACCTCGAATTTCCGCTTTTAAACAAAATCGCAAAAAATATTGGCGTTGAAAAACTTGTGATTATCACAATGGGGATGGACGTTCAAAGAGATTTCCTTAAAAACACAGTTTGGAATATAGCAAATATTTCTGGCATGGACGTTGTAAACCCAACTCATAGAGTAAGCGTCTATGTTGGTTTTGTTGATGTTAAAAATGAAACAGTCCTTTGGGAATCAATTTATGCAAAAAACATCAGAAACAATAAATTAAAAAATCTTGATACGACAATTTCAAACAACTATGAAGGAATGCTTCGATTAAAAGAATACTCTAAATATATAAGCCCTGATGTTGCATATAATGTTAAAATGAAAATGTTGAATCCATATTTTGTTGAACCACCAACATATATAACTCGTGAAAACATTGCACAATATGCAAAAGACAGACACAATATCGGTTCAAAGAAAGAATTATCTGAAATCGAAAGACAAAAATGGGACACTGAAAAATTCAGAAATGACACAAAAGAAAACATAAGAGAATTCACAAACAACACAAAAGAAAATATTGTTACTGTTTCCAATAAAACAAAAGACGGAGTTGTTGAAGTAACAAACAAAACAAAATCAAAATTCTCAAAATGGAAAGAAAAATTATCTAAAAAAAATAAAAATTGGAGGAAAAATGGCAAGACCAACAGAAAATAAAGACGACAAAAATCCAAACAAAAAAGCTCTTGAAATGAGCCCAAGTTTAATGATGATGATATCAAACGGTATTATGCTAATTGTTATCATTGTTTCTTTGTTCATTATGTATATGTTGATTGATTCTTCTATGAACAAAAAACTAGCCCAGCTTGTGCCGCAAAATGAACAAGGCGAAATTGAAGAAGATGGCGAAGTTAGACAAGAAGGAATTTTGCTTGATTTAGGCGACTTTATTTTAAACCTTGCAGACACAGCTCATCGCAGATATTTAAAAGTTGGAATTGCAATGGAATTGTCTAAAACACAAGAAGAAATTGATGCAGCTCATGCAGCAGCAACAGCAAAACCATCAGGCGGACACGGACACGGTGCAGCGCCTGCTGCTGACCCTAATGCAGATATTGCAGCAGTGATGGAAAGATATAAACCTGCAATAAGAGATGCTATCATTTCCGTTCTTTCAAACAAAACTTCAGACGAATTATCAACACCAACAGGAAAAGAAATTGCCAAAGAAGAAATTCTTGAAATGGTGAACAATATCTTTGAAGGACAAAGAGAAGTTATGAGAGTTAGCTTTGGTCAATTCATTATTCAATAGAAGGCTATAATGGAAAACGAAGAAAAAAATATAGAAAATATCCAAGAAGAAAACAAACTTGATTTTTCTCAAGAATTAAGCAAGTTTGAACAAATAGAAGACTTTAAAGAACAAGTTGAAGAAATCAAAGAACTTGAAGAGCAAGTTGAAGAAATTTCGCAAGCAGAAGAAACTGAAGAGTCTATACAAAATGAAGAATTCGAAACAAAAATCGAACAAGAAGAAACATTAGAAGAAAAGCTTAATGCTCAAGACGAATTTTCCTTCCTGGACGCAATTTCAGACGATAGTGAAGAAATTATCGAAGAAAAAAAAGAAGAAATTCCAACCCAAGCTCAAGATTTTTCTCCTGTTATTGAAGAATTTGAAGAAGTTGAAGAAGAAAACAATGAATTAATAACTGTTAGACCTGTAAAATTTCAACAATTTGAGCAAACTCCTCCAAACCGCACAATTAAGAAAAATCTTGATATTATGCAAGATGTTTCAATGCATGTTAGCGTTGAATTAGGAAGAACAAAATCCTCCATAAGAGAAGTTATGGAAATGGAAGAAGGTTCTATTGTTGAATTAGAAAAAGTCGCAGGGGAACAAGTTGAAATTTTCGTAAATGAAAAACTTGTTGCAAAAGGGGAAGTTATAGTTATCGAAGACAGGTTTGGAGTTCGAATAACAAGCACAAATATTCAAAAACAAATTCAGTAAAAGCCCGCAAAAACGGGCTTTTACAATATTTATTTTGACAAAATCCCCCAAAAGTAAGAAAATAGAAAATAAACTGCTTTAAGGAGAAAGTAAATGGAAGATACACAAGCAAAAATAACCCTTATAAAAAACGCTTGCGAAGATAACAATGTTCGTTTCATAAGATTACAATTTTGCGATATTAACGGAACAATCAAAAATTTATCATTACCAATCAGTCAACTAGACAAAGTATTAAACAATGAAATTATGCTGGATGGCTCTTCAATTAAAGGCTTTAGAAGCATTGAAACTTCTGATATGTATTTTTATCCAGACCTTGATACTTTTGTGATTTTGCCTTGGTGCGAAAGAGATGGCGAAAATGTTGCACGCATAATTTGCGATATTCATAATGCCGATGGAACACCTTTTGAAGGTTGCCCAAGATGTAATTTAAAAAGAATGTTAGCTCGTGCAGAAAGCTTAGGCTACAAAATGAATGTTGGACCAGAAGCCGAATTTTTCATTTTCGAAAGAGATGAATTCGGCGAAGCAACAACAATTCCAAACGACAAAGGCGGATATTATGACGCAGCGCCAACAGATATGGCAGAAGATATCAGACGTGATATCGTAACAACCCTTGAAGCAATGGGCTTTGAAATCGAAGCCTCACACCATGAAGGCGCCGATGGTCAACATGAAATCGATTTTAAATATGCAGACGCACTTAGAGCAGCAGATAATATCATTACTTTTAAATATGCTGTTAAAAGTATTGCAAACGAATACGGCGTTCATGCAACTTTTATGCCAAAACCAATTTATGGAATAGCAGGCTCTGGCATGCATTGCAATTTATCATTATTTAAAAATGGCAAAAACGCATTCTTCGCTCCCGATGAACCACATCAGCTATCTAAAGAAGCGATTTATTCAATCGGCGGAGCATTAGCTCATGTTGGCGCTTTTACTGCAATCACAAACCCAATCGTAAACAGCTACAAACGCCTTGTTCCAGGGTATGAAGCTCCTGTTTATAAAGCTTGGAGCATTGCAAACCGCTCAGCATTAATAAGAGTTCCTGCAAAACGTGGCAGCGCAACAAGAATTGAATTGCGCTCTCCAGACCCTTCTTGCAATCCATATTTAGCAATGGCGGTATTATTAGGCGCAATTTTAGACGGCATTGAAAACAAAATTGAACCGCCAATTCCTGCTGAAAAAAATATTTATGAAATGTCAAAAGAAGAAAGAAAAGAATCAGGAATTGAATCTCTTCCAAACAATTTAGCAGACGCTGTTGAACTATTAAAAGGAGACAATGTTGTTAAAGATTCCCTAGGAGAACACATCCTTAACGAATTTGTTACAGCAAAGGAAATTGAATGGGATAAATATCGAACCTATGTAACTCAATGGGAATTGGATAAATATTTAAACGCATATTAAAGAGGGTTTTAAACCCTCTTTTTTATAAATCAATCTTAAGATTAATTTTTTAGCACAAAATACATCTTTTGATTGATGAGCTTTAAGTATGAATTAGTCTATATTATTGATGTGGAGGTTAAAAAATACTCCACAAAAACTAGACAATGGTAAGAGGTAGAATTAGTAAGGATGACACAAGGCATTTCATCAAGCCTTAATTTGGCGCTTGCGCGCATTAGCTATATTGAAAATAGCTTTTCTGCTCTTGAAAAAATTTCAGGGCAATCTCAAGCTATCTCAACCATTGAATCTGATTTTAAAAATATCTTAGATACAAAAGCAAAAACCATTGATACCATTGAAAATAAACCAGAGTCAACACCAAACACAAAAGATATTGAACCAGAATTAAAAGAAGCAATAGAATTAAAATCTAAAATCGATTTAAAAGCGCAAAGCACAAATATCGACGAAATTGTTGAAACTTTTGCGCAAAAATACGATATAGACAGCGATTTTATAAAAGCAATCATTAAACAAGAATCCGGCTTTAATACCAAAGCAACAAGCAAAAAAGGCGCAATGGGCTTAATGCAATTAATGCCAAAAACCGCAGAATCTCTAGGGGTTATTGACGCTTATGACCCAAATCAAAATATCGAAGGTGGGGTTAAATATTTAAAAGGTTTATTAGAAAAATACGACAACAATAAAGAAATGGCTCTTGCAGCATATAATGCAGGACCGACTGCTGTTAAAAAATATGGCGGAATTCCGCCATATAAAGAAACTCAAAATTATATTAATGCAATTATGGGCACATATAACAAAGTGAAAGGTGCGGAGCTATTATGATAACAAGAGGCATTGGAACCGTTGCAAAAGGTATGCAAGCGCTTATCGACTTTGAAGACGTAACTGCGCACAATTTAGCAAACGTGACCACAAATGGATATAAAAGAACAAACATGACGTTTCAAGACGTTATGCAATCAAAAGTTCAAGCTCAAAATATTCAAGGAAAAAAAGTTGAAATAGGCTCTTTGAGCAATGGCGCTCGTGCCGATAGAACTTACATTGATTTTTCTCAAGGCGGTTTAGCAGAATCGGGAAACAAAATGGATGTTGCTTTCCATGGGGATGGCTTTTTCAAAGTAAGATATCAAGATATCCCTGAAAACAAAGCCTATGACGAAAGAGATTATTATTACCAAAGAACGGGCAATTTTGCACTTGATAATTTAAATTATTTAGTAAATAAAGATGGCGATTTCATTATGGATATGGAAAATCGAAAAATTAGAATCACAAGAGACCCAGACGCCGAAGAAATCAACGAAATGAATAGATTGGACATCATGAGAGATTTGGTAATTGGCGAAAACGGTCAAATTTCTTTATGCAATCCAAACTATAATATCGCTCTTCAAAAAATCCAAATTTGCGATTTTGAAGACAAAACCAAAATCTCAGGAATTGGGCAAGCAAAATACTTGCCAATTTATGGACAAAATCCAAAATTATATACAAAAGCAGACGGAACATTCAGCCTTCAACAAGGAATGGTTGAAATGTCGAATGCCAACACAATAACTGAAATGTTGAATTCAATCAACGTTTCAAGGGGTTATGAATCTATGAGCAAGATTCTAAAAAACCAAAGCGATACAGTACAACAAGCCATTTCACTAGGCAATATTTCTAGATAGGGGTAAAAAATGTTAAGAGCGCTTACAACAGCAGCAACAGGGATGATTGCACAACAAAACAACTTAGATGTAATATCAAACAACGTAGCAAACTTATCAACTTATGGTTATAAAAAAGTTAGAGCAGAATTCCAAGACCTTTTAAGCCAAATCCACAGAACTCCAGGCGCACAAATGGGTCAAGGAACATATCAACCAGTGGGGATTGAAGTTGGTCTTGGTGTTAAAACCGCTGCAACAACAAGAATTTTTTCAACTGGTCACCTTCAATCAACAGATAGACAACTCGATGTTGCTATTGCTGGCGATGGCTTTTTCCAAGTAACACTTGATGATGGCTCTATTGCTTACACTCGTGATGGCGCTTGGAAAATGGATTCAAATGGTTCAATCGTAACAACTGATGGTTACCAATTACAACCACCAATCACAATTCCAATCAATGCCAAAGAAATCACAATTTCTCAAGCAGGGATTGTTTCTTGCACAACAGGAACAAATTCCGAACAAACCCAACTTGGACAAATTCAATTGACAAAATTTCAAAATCCTTCAGGCTTAATGGCAATCGGACACAATTTATACCGTGAAACACAAGCGTCAGGAACACCTCTTCAAGGAACTGCCGGCGAAGAAGGCTATGGAACAATTGAACAATGTTTCATTGAAGGGTCAAATGTTCAAATTGTAGAAGAATTAATCGGACTAATTAAAACAGAAAGAGCCTATGAATCGAATTCAAAAGTAATTACAGCAGGTTCTGATATTCTTCAACAAACTAATCAAATAGTATAAACAGGGTGAAGCCGTAAATAAAACGGCAAAATGACAAATTTTGACGCTTTAGGCGCAACTATTGATAGCCGCCGTAGGATAATTGAGGCAACGAGCGACAACAAAGTGATAGCGAGTATGACGAAGTACCCACAGGCGGGAAAGATAAGGAAACAAAATGAAAAAACAAATTAAAAATTTAATACTATTTTTAATTTTAGCATTCAGCTCAAATGCTTCATTTTGCTACACTTTAACTCATTCAGAATTAAAAGAAGATATATTATCTAAAATCACACCAGAAATTAAAGCTCAACTAGCAGAATATAGTAATGATTTTAAAATTAATATCTTAGGAATTTCAAACCAATCAATCATCACAAACGAAACAACTAAACCAAAAATCGAAATAATTTCTCAAAACAACAATTTTTCTCAAAATTCATACAAAAGAATTCTTGTTAAAAACTCAAATGGAACAATAATTAAAGCTTTTCCAATTAACGTGCAAACTCAAGTGTATGCTCCTGTTTTAGTAGCCTCAGAAACAATAGCATATAACCAAACAATCAATCAAACAAACACAAAACTAGAAAAAAGAGAAATTTCAAAATACTTAGGAAAAACATATTCTAATCAAGTTTCAAATTTAATATCTACAAGGAATTATCCAAAAGGAAGTGTAATTCTTGAAACATACGCAAAACAAAAAGCTGTAATGCTCAAAAATTCAAGCATAGATATAGTTTTTGAATCAAAGAATATGAATATCAAACTAAGAGGTAAAGCCTTAAAAGACGGAGCAATCGGGGAAAGAATTCTCGTGAAATCCGATAAATATAACAAAACCTATAATGGAATTATAAAATCTGAAAACGAAGTAATAGTAAGGATATAAAATGAAAAAGTTTTTAATTCTATCTTTAATATTAAGCACAACTCTAATAACAAATGCGGAAAGTTTGTTTTCTTTAAATGCTTCTCAAAGTTCGACAATTGAGCCAAAAGCATTGTTTTCGTCAGTTCGAGCAAGAGGAATTGGAGATTTAGTTTCAATTGTAATTGATGAAGCTCCTGCAATGAGCGACACAGGAACATATTCAACACAAAAACAAAGCTCATTAGCAGAAAACCTAACAAAAGCATTTAACTCAATTTTCAACACAAGCTTTAAAGATGCACTAAACGGAACAGAAGGCAATTTGAGCGTGACTGGAGAAACACAGCTTTCAAGAGTTATGACTTTGACTGACACAGTTGTTGCTCAAGTTGTTCAAGTGCTTCCAAATGGAAATTTATTAGTTCAAGGCAAAAAAAGTCTAGTAAACCAAAACGAAAGACTAGACTTAATCATATCAGGAATTGTTGATCCAAAATGGATAAATCAATCAGGAGAAATTTTATCAAGCCAAGTTGCAAACTTGCAATTCGCAATGAATGGCGCAGGCACAGTTTCTCGTGGTCAAAACGAAGGCATATTGGATAAAGCAATTCGTACAATTTTCTAAAACCCGAAACAAACAAGCCTAATGAGCAAAGTTAAGGGAAATAGATAAAAAGCTCGTAAGCAAAAAGAGCAAAAACCATACCAAATAAAGATAAGGTAAGTAAGGTAATGACAATGAAAATTAAAAAATTAATAGCATTAATTCTTTTAAGTTTTATGATTCTTGGAAATATAGCGCAAGTAGAAGCGATTTCCGAGCAAACATTAAGAATTAAAGACATAACCCATATCAAAGGAATAAGAGAAAACCAAGTTGTAGGTTATGGCTTAGTTGTTGGTTTACAAAACACAGGTGATAACTCACGTCATACCCAAATGACAAGCCAACAAATGCTATTATCGCTAGGAACAGTAATTGACCAATCAAACTATATTCAAAAAGGTACATCAGCAGCAGTTATCGTAACTGCGACCATTCCACCATTCGCTAAAGAAGGCGATAAACTGGATGTCACAGTTTCAGCAATGGCTGATGCTAAAAGTTTATCTGGCGGTGTTTTAGTACAAACTCAGCTAAGAGCGCCAAACGGTGAAATCGTCGCCGTTGCGCAAGGTCCCGTTTCAACAGGCGGAATTAGAGCAGCGCAAGGCGGAGCAAGCGCTTCAAAAGGCGTTACAACAACAGGACGTGTGCCAAACGGAGCAATTGTTGAAAGGGATATTTTATCCACAATTGGCGATGAAACAACCTTGACTTTGCTTTTAGACAAAGCTGACTACACAATGGCTTCAAGAATCTCTAAAACAATTTCAACTCGAATTGCACCAGCTAAAGCACTTGATGGTGGAGCTGTTGAGGTAACAATTCCACAAAAATATAGAGACGACAGAGTAACATTTTTATCATTAATCGAAAATCAAATCGTTGGCGCTGTTTCAGAAAAAGCAAAAGTAATCGTAAACGAAAGAACTGGAACAATCGTAATTGGCGGAAATACAAAATTAATGCCCGCAGCAATTGCGCACGGCGGAATAACAGTTACAATTCAAGTTGAAAACGAAGTTGTGCCCGTTGCCCCTGCTCAAGCAGGAATTATCCAAAATGCTGCTGTTCAAATCAACGAAAAACAAGGTTCCTTAATCGAAATGCAAGCAAATTCAAGCCTTTCAGACCTTGTTAGCGCACTAAACAACATCGGCGTAACTCCGATTGATTTAATTGCGATTTTGCAAGCATTAGCAACGGCAGGAAGCCTACAAGCAGAATTGGAGATAATCTAATGAATAATTATATTTCTTCAATGGGCTCAGCATATATGTCAAACAGTTCTGATTTATCAGCAATTGAAAATATTAAAGGAAATTCTAAATCAGAAAAAGAACAGCTTCAAAAAGTAGCAAGCGAATTTGAATCTATTTTTGTAGCTAAAATGATGACAGAAATGGATAAAACAATCGATAAAGAAAATTCACTTTTTCAAGAATCAAAATACATGGACAATTTAAAATCGTTTATGTATAACCAAATCGCCCGTGAAATTTCTTCCAATCCTAACACTAGCATTGGCGTTGCAAAACAATTATACACACAATTAGAAAGACAAGTTAAATAATGGATATCAACAACAACACAAATATTTCATCGCAAATTGCAAATTCTATTTCAAAATTGAACTTAAATACTGCACGTCGAGCTTTTGAAGTTCAAAAAAGCGAAGAAAATACACCAAATACTGAATTGCAAGAAATAAAAAAAGATGATATTCAATTAATAGACGAGAAAAAAATACAACAAACCGCAAAAAAATCAAACAACAATGGCATTGATGTTGCAGAAATTCAACAATATGCGTCTTCAATGGGAGAGAGTTTAACAATTGACGACATTAATTATGGTTTGATGTATGGGAGAAGCGTAATCGCAGATTTCTGCGTATAAGGGTAAGTAATGAATTACAATGAAGTTTATAATTCTTTTTTAGAATTAAAAGAAATTTTGCTTGAAAAAAAAGAAGCAATAATCAAAAAAAACTTAGAAGCTTTAAACCAAACCGATGAAGCAATAATTGTTGTTGGCGAAAAAATCAAAAAATTCAACCTAAAAAACAATTCTTTCTCTGAAAACGAAAAAGAAAATCTAAAAAAACTTGGTGAAGAAATTAAGGTTATTCAAGAAAATAACGAAATATTAATAAAACATTCGCTCGGTGTTATAAACAACATACTTTCTGGTATTTTAAATATAGCACAAAACGAAAAAACCTCTTACAACGCAAAAGGCGCTTGTTGCCAAGATAGCGAAAGTTTGGATATTTCATCAATCACGGAAGAAGCCTAAAATAAAGGATTTAAAAGGATTTAATTATGTCGCTTAATCAAAGTATGAATATTTCCATAGGTTCAATGAAAAACAACCAGTATGCGCTGACTGTTGTTTCCCAAAACATTGCCAATCTTCATGTTGATGGATATCATAGACAAAGAGTTAATTTTGTCACAAACGACTATACAACAAATTGCGAAAATGTAATTTCAACAATAAAAGGAATGAATGGCGCTTCAATATCTTCTCTTTCTGATTATATTGATGATGCTGCATTTAAAAATTTATTAGATTCAAACGCCGATACAAACTATTACAACACTCTAGCGGATGCGCTAGGCGAACTTGAAGGAATAGCGGACGAATTAGGCGACAATGGCTTAAATGGCTTATTAAATGAATTTTATGCAGCCGCAGCAAATCTTGAACAATTTCCAACAGATTTATCAATTCGCCAGCAATATGTTCTTGCTGCACAAAATGTTTGCGAAAAATTTAACGAAATTTCAACAAAATGCAATTCAATTCAAGAAGATAAATTTCAAACAGTAAGCAACAATGTTGTATTTATTAATGATTTATTAGACAATCTTGCAAGCGCAAATGAAGCTCATGTCAAAAACAACCAAGGAACTTCAACCCAAACAGAAATTAATAATATTTTAAAAGAATTATCCAATTATATGGATATCAAAACGGAAACAAACGCAAACGGCACTGTGAATGTTATGCTTGGCGATGTTGCGCTTGTTCAAGGCGGAGAATTAAAATATACTATCGAAGCAGACTTCGATTCAACAAATCCAGATGGTTCAGTTAAATTTTCACTAAAATCAGTTGAAAATCCTGATTATATCATTGAAAACGGAGTAACAGATGCATTTAATTCTGGCTCAATGAAAGCCTATGTTGAATTTTTAAACGGAAGCGAAAACTTCACAGCAATTAACGACTTTAAAAATGCAATCGATAGCGCAGCAAGCTCTTTTGCAACAGCATTAAATGATATTCAAACGTTCGGAAGTTACGATGAAGGCGTTTTTGCAGCGGCAATTGGAGCAGATGCAAATGGAAACATGATTTTAATTGAAGCAAATGAGCCAATGTTTAATTCAAAAGATGGCGCAGCGATTAACGCAGGAAATATTCAAATCAATTCAGCGATAATGGATGACCCATTTTTAGTTTCAGCTGCAAGAATAGATTTGGCTAATTATACAGACGAAGATGGAAATATCGATCCAAACTGGATAAAATCAATCGGAAATTCAGACAATGCAACAAAAATCAGTGCATTGCAAAACGAAAAAATTTGCGTTTATAACAATGGCAAAAACAAATGCACATTATCAGACTTTTTAACAAATAATGCTGCACAAATGGGTATGGATATTGCAAGTATTCAAAGCAAAGCCGACACAGCACAAGACATTGCAGACGCAGACGTTGTAAACTACGCTAATATTGTTGGCGTAAATTTGGATGAAGAACTTGCCGACATGATTAAATATCAAAGAGCATACGAAGCTTCAGCAAAAATGTTTTCAACAATAAACGACCTTATGGGTACAATTATCGGTATGGTATAAAAATAAAAAAGGATTTTTATTATGCGCGTATCAACTTCAACAATCACAAATATGGCAACAAATTCAATGGGTAATTCTTATCAAACCTATTTAGATATAATGAACAAAATTGCTTCAAATAAGAATTTTACTAAAGTGTCTGAAAATGTTGTTGATGCAACAAAAGTATTAAAGCTTAACGACCAATTAGCGCAATTAGACATATATCAAAGCAATATTCAAGCTGCAATAAACGAAATGGATTTAGCTTATGATACTCTGGGCGCCGTAACCGACGAACTTAGCGCAATCAGTGCGCTTGTTGTTGAAGCTTCTAATGCAACAACTGTGCCAGATAGCGCAAAAGCAATTGCAATGGAAATTAAAGAAAGAGTTGCAACAATCAAAGACAAAATGAATGTGAAATATCTTGATAATTATGTTTTTTCTGGAACATATACACAACAAGAGCCTTATGTTAATGATGTTGATGGAAACATTGTCTATAAAGGCAGCAGCGAAAAAGCAGGGGAAAGAAACCTCACAATTTCAGAAAACACAACATTCACATACAATTTCACAGGCGAAGAAATTCTTGGCGAACAAGATGGCGTAACTGATTTCTTTTCTCAAATGAGAGAATTGGATGAACTTTTAAATGCAGACACTCTTGATTACGACAAAATAAGAGAAAAACTTGGCGTTTTAGACAAAGCCGCAAACAACATCACCCAAACACAAGGAAAAGTCAGCGCCAAAGTTGCAAAACTTGAAACCACAAAAGGAATTAACGAAGACGCTATTTTAAAATTAACCGAGGACAAAGTTGACCTCGAAGAGGTTGATATCACAAAAGCAGCAACCGATTTAGCCAACGCTCAAACTGCGCTTCAAGCAAGCTATGCAATAGGCACAACTGTTCTTGGAAGCGTATCACTTCTTGATTATATTTAAAAAGACAAAAACAAATTTACTTACTTACCATTTATAGCCTCTTTTTAAGAGGTCTTTTTTTATATTATAAATCCAAAGATTTATTTTTTCTACAAAATACACCAAATGATATAGAAAAACCGCCCTTAATTAAGGGCGGTCAATTCTTTTTTTAATTAATTAAACATTAACTAAAGATTTTTCTTGTTCTAATTGCAATGTAATTGTTGTAACATCACATACGCAAGAAGGTCCAAAATATTGAACAGCGCCAGGGAACACATAACAATCGTTGATTGCCCATTTGTCTCTATTTGCTTCTAATGCTTTGAATACTGGACCATCAAGCTCAACTAATGCTTTTTTAATTACTGGCTTCATTGCGCCATGACGTCTTTCCATATTCATCATCATAGTTAAAGGAACGCCGCCTGCAACCCATTCAGCAGCAGGTTTAGTTGTATTTTTAATTGATGACAAGTAACCAGTTAAGCCTGATTGAATAAGAGCAAATGCGTTGTAGCCTAATGAATAGCAATAGTCTGCGTCAAAGTTTGAAGGCATTGCACATCTTCCTTCGTATCCAAAGAAGTGAGCTTGGTCAGCAAATTTGCCTGTGTATGAGCCTTGAGCTTTCATTTCTTCTAAACGACGAGCAATCATTTCAATTAATAATTTTTCTGTTTCAATTTTTGAAACTTGAACGTTTCCGTGAGGGTCTCTATCCATTAACAATTGAGCTTTAATTGCGCTTGGAAGAGAATTGAACAATTTTGCACTTGCAGGATTTAATTCAGAAGTAATAATTTCATATTTTTGAGCTTGAGTTGCGTCTTGATAAGCTCCATCATGTTCTAAATTAGCCATTAAATCGTTTAATTCAGAAATCATTACTTTCATTTCAGGAATAAATTCAATTAAACCTTCTGGAATTAAAGCAATACCGAAGTTTTTGCCTTGATTTCCACGAGCAGCAATAATATTTGCCATATAATTAACAATTTCTTCTAAAGATTGTTTTTTAGCTTCAACTTCTTCGCCAATTAGTGTGATATTTGGTTGAGTTTGAAGTGCAACTTCTAAACAAACATGAGAAGCGCTACGACCCATTAATTTAATAAAGTGCCAATATTTTTTAGCAGAATTTGCGTCTCTTTGAATGTTTCCGATAAGTTCAGCATAAGTTTTTGTAGCTGTATCAAAACCAAATGAAATTTCGATTTGGTCATTTTTTAAGTCACCATCAATTGTTTTAGGGCAGCCAATAACATTGATTCCAGTATTATTTGCAGCCATCCATTCAGCCAATAAACAAGCGTTTGTATTAGAATCATCACCGCCAATGATAACAATAGCGCCAATATTCAATTTTTTGCATACTTGAAGAGCTTTTTCAAATTGAGATTCTGTTTCAAGTTTTGTTCTGCCTGAGCCAATAATATCAAAACCACCTGTGTTTCTGTATTTATCCATAATTTCATCAGTCAATTCGATATATTTTCCATCAACAATACCTGATGGACCACCCAAGAAACCGAACAATTTATTTTCTTTATTAGCAGCTTTTAGTGCGTCATACAAACCAGCAATAACGTTATGTCCACCAGGAGCTTGACCGCCTGATAAAATTACGCCAACGTTTTTCATTTCTGTTGATAAATCATCGCCAGTTGTAGTAAATTTTGCAATTGGTTTTCCATAAACATTTGGAAATAATTCTTTAATATCTTCTTTATCAGCAACTGCGCTTGTTGCTTCGCCTAATGATAATTTAACTGAATTAATACCGTTTGCTAAAGCGCCAGCAAGCTTTGGTTGATAATTCAATCTTTCTTTTTGAAGAGGTGAAATTTCTCTCATCTTAAATCTCCTTTAAAATTTAACTTGATTTAATTATCGCACAAATATAAGTTTTTAGCGCAAAAGCAAAAATATTTTATTCTGCTTGTTCAAACAACATGTCTGCAAGCTTTTGTTCTGTTTTGCCATTTAATCTTTTGGAAATCTTTTTCAATTTTTCAGACACAACTTCCATTTCATTTGTCCAAATAAAATTATCCAAAACATATTTCTCGCCTTTTTTAAAATCGCCCGACAATTGAACATTGACGATTTCACTCAACATTTTTTTCGCAGTTGGAATCATTTTATCAATATTAACAAACAAAACCCCATCTTTTGAAATTTCAATTGCACCATGTTTTATAAAATAATAATTTTGCATAACAGAGCGAACCCTATGCGCTTGAGATAATGTTGGTTTTGATTTTAACATGTTATCTGTTGCATAAGTTACGATAATACGCTCTTTTTCTTCTTGAGAATATAAAGACGCCTCACACAAAACATCAAGCATTGAAAGCGCAACCATATCCGCCTTGTTTTCTTCAATTATAGATTTATATTTTCCCAATACCTCGCAGCCCTCTTTTGGACCAAGAGAATGCCCATTTTCATGCCCAATTGTAAAAGGGTGATCCATTTTATCATCATAAAATTTATGCAAAGTTTTATCTAAAATTGCATCCAATCTTTCTTGAATTTTTTTCTTGGCATCTTCGCTTGTTACAAAACGAATTTGCCTATGGTAAACGTTTCTTCTTCCTCCTCCAATGCTCAAAGAAAGCTTGTCGTTGTTTGGAAGATTTTCTGCTAATGTTATTCCTGCTCTAAATGCGCCAACATCTCCTGCAACTTCAATTAAATCAACATCAACCATTGTTTGAGAAATTTCGCAATCATCAGAAATAACTTGTTCATATTTATCGCAATAAGGCATATTTTTTGCCATCAAAGGAAGAAAATCTTTAACTTTTAAAATATAATCCGTTCCTTCTTTATTAACAATCCCCACACGAGCGCCTAAATAATCTTTGGAAATTACTTCAATATTGTGTTTTTTTAATAATTCAACAAGTTCTTCATTTTCTAAAACTGTTTCAGTCATTTCATCAGTATAATTCTCACGAGTAATTGTAAATTCCAAAGGCGTATCTTGCAAAGTTGCCCATTTTTTATCAGCATAAGCGTCAAGCATTGGGTCTGCTTTCAAAAAAGCGTCTGCTTGCAATCTTAAATATTCATTAAAATCAGCATTTGTTGAAACGCAACTTGCCTTCAATAAATATTTTGCTACAAGAGCAAAATCATCCTTAAATTTGTCAACATAATCAATTGCAACAAGCTCTTTTGGTGAAATTTTTTCAACTACGCTTCTTTGATTTAAAATTTTTCTCACTTCTTCAATTTTTCCAATTTGAAGCATGTAAATTAAAATTGCATGAAAATCAACTTTTTCCAAATCTTCAGGATACAAGCCCCTGCCTGCTTTTTTTTCTAAACCAGCAGCCAATTTAACAAGATTTGATTCGCAATCAAGAGCAAAAATTCCCTTTTGCGCATCAAAAAGAATTTTGGTTAATTTTGCTTGTTTTGAACCTTTTTTGATTTCTTCTTCTAAAAAAGCTTTGAAAGGCAAATTATGATGAGAATCAAGTTGCATATTTATTTTTTCAATAATGCGAGCTGCCTTAACAAGATACGAAAGAGCAATTTTATCCCCTTCAGCAAGGGCAAGAAATTCAGGCGCATCTTTATCAAGCATTTTCTTTGTCACAAGATAGTCTTTATGTGTTCTTTTTTCTAATTCTTTTATATCTAGTCCAAAATTATATTGCATTATTGTTTCCTTATTTTCTTATTTTGCCGTTTTCTTTACGGCTCCACCCTGTTATATGCTCATACCCTTAAATTCATTATATGCATTAACCATTTGGTTTCTTAATTGTATTGCCATTTGCATTGCAAGTCCTGATTTTTGAGAAGCAATCATTACATCATGAACACTTATATCTCCTCCAGAAGCAAATGTTTCAAAAGCTTCTTCCGCCTCTTTTCCAAGTGTGCTAACTTGACTTAAACCATTTTTAAAGCCAGCGCCGATATCAGAAGCCATTTTTGCAGTTGGAGAAAGGTTTTCAATTTTTGAAGCACTAATTGAATCCATCCCAACTTGCATTGTTGCGCTCGCTTGGATTGGCGCAATTTGATTTGCATTAAACGAATTAAAAATTTCATCAAAAGATTGAGCTGAAGCAATATTTTGATTTGTTTGGTTTAATGAATTTGAAAATACTTTGTTAAATTCATTAATAGAATTATCAAAGCTTCCCATATTAAAATTTGTATTTATATTAAAACTTTCTGACATAAATTAGCCCTTAAATATTAATTGCACTTTGAATCATTGTTTTTGTTGTCTGCGCAATGGTGATATTTGCTTCATAAGCTCTTGAAGCATTAACCATATTAACCATTTCTTCAACAACATTCACATTTGGAAGTTCAACATATCCATTTTCATCCGCATCAGGGTGGGATGGGTCATAAACAATTTTAGTCGGATTATCAGCATCGGTTATTGATTCAACCATAACACCTTTTGAAATTGAATCTTGACCAATTGAAACTCCCCCAGTCAAATAAGGCTCATTTGGAGGCTCAAAAGCAACATTAACATTTCCTTTTGGAAAATGATAGTTGTTTTTTAAAGCCATTTCTTTAAAATTAACTTGTTTTTTATGATAAACCTGTTTTTCACCAAATTCATTTCGAGTTGTATTAACGTTTGCAATATTTGATGAAACAGTGTCCATTTTAATACGTTGCGCATGCATTCCTGTCGCTGCTATATCAAAAACATTAAAACTCATCTAATTCTCTCCTAAATTACTGATTTTGACCTTTGATGATTGTGTTCATCATTGCATAAGATTTCGATAACAAAGAAGCTACAACTTGATATTTCATACCGTTTTTAGCTTCGTCCATCATTTCCGATTCTAGATTAACATTGTTACCATCAAGACCAAGAGGCTCTGATGTATCAGATTCAACATCAATCGAATATCCTTCTTCAAAAGCAGTGTTCAAAAAGGCAATTTGCGCTGGGCTTTGTCCTGTTAAAACACTTTTTGGATTTTTATCATACATTGCAGTATTTTGAAGCTTAATTTGCTCTTTTTCGTCTTCCCTTTGAATAATATTTTGCAAACTTTCTTCAAAAGAAACTTCTTTTCTTTGATAGTGCGGAGTTAAAACATTAACAGTGTTTGCAGAGATTGCCTTTGCCCTCTCTTGCAAGCCATCAAGCGCCATAGCGCCTATTGCTCTTGTTCTGTTGTCTATGAAATCCATAATTCTATCCTTATTATTATTGTTTATCTTGTTTATACTAAAGGCAAAGTCAAAGTGAAAATCGTTTCTTTTTCATCGCTTTTAGTTAATTCAAAAGTTCCAAACTGCGAACCAATGAACTTTTTACAAACAGACAAACCAATTCCCCATCCATCTTTTTTGGTTGTGTAACCTTGTTCGAAAATTTTGTCTTGCTCTTCTTGAGCAATCATTTCGCCATGATTTGCAATTGAAATTTGGACACTTTCTTCTACTTGCGCCAATCGAACAACTATTTCATCGTTTTGCGTTGAATCATGTGCATTTTTAATTATGTTATTAATTACAATTGAAAATTTTTCTTCGTCCACAAAGCAATTCGCCTCAAGAGCCGCCATTTCGTCAATTAAAATCAACTTATTATTTTTTTCTTTCAATAAGCCACTATAAATTTTGATTGAATCTTGAATAATTGTTTTAATATTTTTTTCTTGAAGATTAACAACATCAATATTTTTGAATTGTTCTATTTGAGCTTTAATCAAACTAACAGATTTTCTTATCGGCTCTGTTATTTGAGTGTCTCCTGTTTTCTTTTCGAAAATTCTTGTATAAATATCCAAAATACTTAATTGATTTTTTATTTCGTGAGCAATTTGTTTAACATTTTGATAAATTTCATTTCTGAAAGTTGTATTTGTTTCGTTTACTGTTCTATAACTTTCTTGAATTTTTGAATTATATTCGCTTTCTTTGATTGTTTCTTCGAAATATTTAATCATATTTTCAACCGCATCATTCATCAAAAGATTGTCACGACGCTCTGGTTTGTGTGAATAAAATTCTTCATCAAAATCAATTAAAAAAGTTGCTTTCAATGTTTCATATACATCATTAACTAATTTTGAATTTAATTTTAAATAAATCTCAAATTTATTTTCTTCAACTTCTCTGAACAACAACGCAGCGTTGTATCTTTGAGAAGTTAAAACAATAAAACCAACTTCTTCAACATCAAACTTTGAAAATTCAAAATCGCTAATTTTTCTCAAATTAATATTAGCATTATATTCAAGTCTTTTTATAACACCTTGGATTTCAGGATAATCTTTCAAATGTATAAAAATAAGTGCTTTAGAATTATTACCAACAATTGGTTCTAAAACACTTCGAATCAAAGACTTAACAATGGTTGGTGAGTAGATTTCATTTTGCGTTAAGTCTTTGTTTTCAAAGTAGATATTAAGATTTTTTTTAGTTTTTTGCATTTAGTTTCTTGTTTTACTTACTACCTTTATTATTTGTGTGTGCACAATGCTCCTGAGCGACTTCGTCGCACGTCGCTTTGGTACGGTATCCGCACCAGTCCGCCGCTTCATCAGCGCCGTTCAGGTGCTTCACACACCTCTGACCTCATCTTTGCTCACCAAGCTTAGCAAAGCTAGGTTCGCTCGATTCGGCTAAACAGCAATCTTTTTCGCTTTAGGTTTAAATCCTTTATTGATTGCATAAAGTACGGCTTGTGTTTTTTCTTTAACTTGAAGTTTTTGGAAAATATTATTCACATGAGTTTTAACTGTTGTTTCAGAAATGAATAATTCACGAGCAACGTCTTTATAAGTTGCGCCTTCTAACAATAAAGAAAGAACTTCTTCTTCTCTGTTTGTTAAATAATGCAATAAGTTTTCTTCGCCTTCTTCTTCTTGATTTGCTTGTCCATTCTTTTCAAAATCTTGGAAATATTCAAAGAATTTAGAGCAAAGAACTGTTGGAAGATAAATTTTGCCCATTGAAACTTCATCCAATGCCTTGATTAATTGTGCTGAAACCATTGTTTTTAAAACATAGCCACAAGCTCCAACCTTCATAGCACGATAAATTAAATCAGCATCATCATAAGCAGTTAAAACAATCACTCTTGTTTTCAAGTTTAATTTTTGAATTTCTGCAATTGCGTTGATACCATCCATTTCAGGCATATTAATATCCATTAAAACGATATCTGGTTGATATTTTTTGATTAATGAAATTGCAACATTTGCATTTCCAGCATTTGCAATAACTTCATAATCATTTTCCAAATTTACCAACTCACGAACGCCCGATGCGTGTTCATACTTGTCATCAACAACGATAACTTTTTGCTTTCTTTTGAAATCTACTGTTCTTCTCATTAACCCCTCCAAAAAGTATATTTTTTTGTAAAATTTAATTCAAATCTACTATTCTACATTACGAATATACTTCTTAGGGGCGATTTATTCATCAATAGTTAGGTTTAAATTTACCCTATTTATATTGGTTCTTTGTATCTAAATCTTAAGATTGAGAAAGCTCGAAATTAGCTCTATTCAAAGCCAAACTCCTTAATTGCATTTTTGTCTTTTAGCCAGTTTTTTTGGACCTTGACAAAAAGTTCTAAAAATACTTTTTTTTCTAAAATTGTTTCTAATTCTATTCTTGCGCTTGAGCCAATTTTTTTCAGCATTGCGCCCTGCTTTCCAATTAAAATGCCTTTTTGGCTATCATTGTTGACAATAATTTTTGCGCTAATTTTATCAATATTTTCTTCTTCTTTATAACTATCAATTAAAACAGCAACGCTATGAGGCACTTCATCTTTTGTATTTAAAATTATTTTTTCTCTTATAATTTCAGAGGCAATTTCTCTCATGTTTGTATCTGAAACCATATCTTCATCATAAAATTTTTCGCCATAGGGCAAGAATTCTTTGATTTTTTTAATTAAATCATCAACATTTCTTCCTGTTTTAGCGCTGATTTTAATAGAATCAAGATTTCTTTCAAAAGCTTTCTTATAAGAAAAAACGTTTAGTTCACGCTCTTCCATATTTTTAATTAAATCAACTTTATTATAAACAAGGATTATGGGTGCTTTTGCATCTTTTAAATAGTTGTCCCAAATCCATTTATCTCCCAAGCCACAAGGTTGCGTTGCATCAACCATAAACAAAATAATATCTGTATCAACAAGCGCATCTTTAGATTGATTTGAAAGATATTTTCCAAGCTCATTCAATGGTTTATGAACACCCGGAGTGTCAATTAAAACAATTTGAGAATCCGAATCGGTATATATTCCTTTTAAATTTTTTCTAGTTGTTTGACGAAGTGGAGTTGCAATTGCAATTTTTTGACCCAAAATTTTGTTAAGAAGGGTCGATTTACCAACATTTGGGCGTGCAACAATCGTAGCTAAACCAGACTTAAAATTTTTTTCGTTAATTTTGTTCATAAAATCTTTACCATTTTTACATTAGAGCTTGTTTATATTATAATATGAATAAATAAATCTTGCGAAGATAAAAGGATAGTAAAAGTGTATAAATTTGCAACAAAAGTTTTGTATGGAGTATTAGCGGTACTATTTTTGAATAATATTGCCTTTGGCATTGGAGCAGAATTTAAAAATTCGCTTATGAAAATTGAGATTATTAAAATCTCTGATAGTACATATAATCTTGATTTATACACAAAAAACCAATTTCTTGAGCCTGTTAAAATAATTAAAAAAAGCGATTTTAATTATTATGTTTTATTACCAGAAACAAAAAATGAATCCACAAGAACAAAAACTGTTGGCACAGAAATAAGAGAAGTTTCTGCAAATGTTCATCCTTATGCTGGTCAAGACGTTAGCAATGGCTATGTGAAAATTAACATCAACACAACAAAACCAATCGTGTTTAATGTTAACGTTAAAAATAATGTTGCAGCAGCAACAATCACAAAAGAAATTGAAGACTTAGCCCTTAATTCAAGCGAGGAAAAAACAACCGAAAAAAAGTCTTTGATTCAAAATCAAAAAAAAAATTCAGATTTTTCCCCAACTAAAAAAATAGAATCCATTAAAAAAGCTGCAACGCAAAAGCTTCCCAAAAAACAAGAAGTTATACAAAAAATCGAACAGCCAATTGTAAAAATTGAAGACGCTGTTAGAGAAGAAATCGAAAAAGCAAGAGAAGAAAAACTTCAAGAAGTAAACGAAGAGCTTGCCAATCTTGAACAATTTGAAGCAGTACAGCTTGAAGAAACCAATGAAGAAGTTTTGCCTTATGACGATTTTTCAGAAATAGAACAAATTGCAAACGACGGCAAAAGCCCACTAGAGGAAAAAATCACAAAAATTTTATCTCAATATGGTTTAAAATATTCCGATTTCGTTTTTGTTTCATTCCTTCTTGCAATTCTTTTATTAGTTTTAATTATCGCCAATGCCAAAAAAAGAAAAACAAAAGCACCTTTAAAACAAGAAACAATCACCATTTCCGATGAAAATGAAAACGTTGAAAACGAAAATCAAAAAGTTAAAAATGACGGACAATATTTTGTTTTTGATAAAAATGTTAAACAAACAGGCTTCTGTGACCCTGCAACTTCTGCAATTCAAAGAAACTATGAGCTTTCAAGCTATGAGCCAGAATTAAAAAACAAATATAATAGAAATACCTCCTTAAAGAAAAACAACGAAAGCGAATATGATATTATTCAAAAAATATTAAAGGAAGATTCCTTTATTGATATTCAAACCAATACTTTTGAACAACAAGTTAAACCTCAAACAACGCCAAATATACAGCCTAGCGCTAAAATTGAAGCGCCAATTCAACAAAACAAAGAAGAAATAAAACCAAAACAACAAGAAGAGCAAAAAGAAGTTGAGCCAAATGTTCTATCAAGTGTTGAAATTGCGCCACAAAGAGGCTTTATGCTTGTTTCATACAACGACAATATAAGATTACTTGGCTATATTTTTGACGACGTTTTTGCGCTATATAACTTTAAACAACCAAAACTAGAAAATTACGACATTAAATATAGACTATCTGAAAAAGACGACAAAACCGCAAGATTTATCGTTAAAATTGTAGACACAAAAATGCTTGTAGCAGTGAACAAAGGCTCAATGGCAGTGGAAGTAATGTTATAATGGAAAACAATAAACCAAACGAAAATAAATCAAAAAAGAAAAAACCCAAATATAAAACGCTAAACACTAAAAATTGGGGAATAAATTTTGACAAAAACGAATATCAAGAAATAGTTTTATCGAATTCTAATCGCCCAGAAAAAATGTAATAAAAAACCTTCTGAAACTCAGAAGGTTTTTTGTATTTATAATTATTTGTTTATCTATCCATGTGTTGCATAGAATCAGCTGCTCTCATTTCTTGCAAGCTTGTTTGACCATTTTTAACAACTTGATAAAGTCTATTTAAATCTTGTTCTAAGTTGTTTAAAAGTTGTTGCGCATATTCTTGAGAATCTTCTTTCATTCTCATTGATTCGTTTCTAGCGCTCAAGCGAATTTCTTGCGCTTCATTAAATGCAGCCATTTTGATTTGTTGGCACTCATCAAAAACAGTTTGTCTGAATTTTTCAGCGTGCTCTTCCATTGCTTTATTAAGACTTGATTCATTAAGAAGCTTATATCTTTCGTTTTCTGCATCTTGAATAATTCTTTCTGCACGAAGTTTTGCTTCTTGAAGAATTTCGTCTTTTTTCTTCAAAATTATTCTGGCGTCATGAATTTCGTTAGAAATTGATGCCGGAAAAGCTTTTGTTATACTATATAATTTTTTAGCATCAACGATTGAACGACCAGGAAAAACAGGAATGCATTCTTCGCATAATGCTTCCAAAGCGTCTATTAAATCAAACATTTTAGCTTCTGTTTCTGCCATTTTATTTTATGACCTTTCTACTTTTTCTTTATTTTAATATAAATCTTTTTTATTTTTTGCTTCTCTAATAATTCTGTTTGCTTCTTCTCTAGCTTCAATTAAAATATTTTCTTTTTTTCTTTTTAATTTATGCATATCGCTTATTTCATTTGTTAGCGCCAGCGGAATTCCTTTTATGATTTTATTAATTTTTTTTGTATTCACAATTGCATAATTAGGAAAAACCGGAATCGAATCTTGAATAATGCATTCTAGCTCGTCTATTAAATCATAAAGCAGGGTTTCTTTCATTAAGCTTCTCCCTTTTTACAATTCTTTTGTAAATATTCTACCACACTTTTTGGAACAAATTTTGAAATATCTGTTTTATGGCTAGATAATTCCCTCACAATGCTTGAAGAGATAAAGTTATGCTGAGGTTTTGTTGAAAGAAAAACTGTATCAATATCAGGAGCAATAACCTGATTTGTCTGACACAATTGAACTTCATATTCAAAATCGGTTATTGTTCTTAATCCTCTAATTAAAAATTTTGCACCAATTTTTCTTGCATATTCAACAGTTAAGCCATCAAAACTATCCACAGAAACATTATCCATGTTTTTAATTGTTTCTTTGATGAGCTCAACTCTTTGTTCAACCGACAAAAAAGATTTCTTTTCAGGATGTCTTAAAACAGCAATAACAACCTTATCAAACATTGCACTTGCTCTTTCAAGCACGTCTAAATGCCCGTTTGTAATTGGATCAAAACTGCCCGGATATAATGCTATTTTTTTATCAGTTGCGCAAACATCTCTCATAACTAATATTATAGTATTAAAAAATAATTTATATCCAATTTTCTTTAGCAATTTTATTAATTGGCGCAATTTTTTTACAAAAATTAACCATTAATTCTTATAATGTTTCAGGAACAAAATTTTCAATTAACTCGATTAATTTATCTTGCCAGCCAGCATCCTTTTTAAGGAATATATCTGCTCCACCATTTAAGCATTTAACTCTGTTTTCCGCTTTATTTGAAGCAGTAATTACAATAATTTTTGTATCAAGATTATTTTTTGTGATAATCTTTTTTGTTTCGTTTAAAAGAGTCAGACCTTCTTGTTCTGTTGAAACAAACAAATCCATTACAACAAAAGCATAATTAGACTTAATAAAAGTATTTAAACCACTGAAAATATCTTTTGCAACTTGCACATTATAGCCAAGATTTCTTAACAAAATTTTCAATTGATATGTTACAACGCCGATATCGTCAATTACCAAAATATTATTTGAGCTTGGATTAAAAGAAATTTCTTGAACAGCTTCAGCCTGCGGTTGTTTAATTTTAAACACAGCATCAAGCAACGCTTCATCAGTAATTTCTTTTGGTGGAGCAACTTTTGCAATTTTAAAAATTTCTTTTAAAATTTCTGCATTTACTTCAACTTTTTTCTCGGGTCCGCTCATCATTCCTCACTTAAATCTTTTTTTGAAATGTCAGTTATTCTTAAACCAAAATTGTCCTCAATAATCACAACTTCGCCCCTAGCAACTTCCGAACCATTGGCAAGAAGTTTGATTGGGGTTGTTGTTTTGTTGTCCAATTCAATAACAGAACCTTTTGTAATATCCAAAACTTTTTTCAAAGGAATATTTGTTTCGCCCAAAATTGCAGACAATTCAAGCTCAACATCCAACAAAAGACTATATGTTTTTGATTTTTCAACTTTTTTAGGACGTTCAAAACTTTCAAGCTTTGTTATATCAAGATTTTTTGGCTCTTTTTCCAAAGAACTACTCCTTTTCAAAATATTGATTTGTTATTTTTACGCAAACTTTGTTCTGCATTAAGCCCGGAACAACATAAAACTTTTCTTTTTTATTAATGCAAGCAACGAGCTCTTGGTTTAATTTTTGGTCTAATTTAATAACATCATCAACTTTCAAATCCAATACATCATTTATTTCAATTTTTGTATTTCCCAAAATTACTTGCATTTCAAGTTCTGCAGTTTTAATTTTTTCCAAAGTTTCGTTTTTGCCAATTTCATTAGCGCTGACACTTGTGTGCTGATAAATATATTGAGGGGTTAATTTAGGCAAAACTGTTTCTAATACAGGATATGGGAAGCAAATGTTCATTAGACCAAAATTCTTTTGTCCTAATCTCACTTCAAAAGAAATAAGAGTAACAATTTCACCACTTGTTGTGATTGGAACAGAATGATAGCCATTTGCAAGAGTAACAAATTCAGATTTAACAGGAAGAATTGTACTCCAAGCTTCTTCTAAAATTTTGATTATTTTTTCAACAAATTTAATTGTCAAAAGTTCTTCAATTTGCGTTAATTCTTTTCCATGGTCATTAATTACGCCCGAACCACCAAGCATTCTATCCAACACAACCGCCAAGACCTCAGGGCTCATCCCCATTGAAATTTCGCCAGATAAAGGATTTAATTTGAAAATCATGTTTTGAACATGAGATGGCATAGAACAGATATATTCTTCATAGGTTAATTGGTCAACCGAAATGACATCGATTTCAACTTCCATACGAAGATAAGCTGTTAAAATCGTTGCAAGATGTCTAACAAAATCTCTATGAATATCTTGAAGAGCTTTTAAGTGTTCTTTTGAAAATTTGTCAGGACGCCTGAAATTATATAGTTTACAGCCCCTTCTAAACTCATCAGACACCGAAGCATCTATTTCGAAGCTCTCTTCTTCAAATATGTTGTCGTTTTCTAAATTCTGATTTTCCATCTTAAATAAGCATGCTTTCTCTTAAAAATAATACTATTTGAAAGCCTCTTTGTCTATCATATCCAAAGAGGATATATTTTGGCTTTTCACCTTTTTGGTACGGTTTCAAATAATGCTATATGTTATCTCGCATATAGCATTATTTTCACACACCTTTGCTCGGAGGTGAAAAAACTCAAAAATTTGTCATTTTTGGCTTTTTCACCTCCTCGTTTTTGTGCTATTTTTATATTATGTTCACAGGTTTAATTGAAAAAATTGCAACAGTTAAAAATATAGCGCTTGATTCAATGGGTGCAAAAATATTTTTTGAAACCGATTTTGATAATGTTAAAATTGGCGATTCCATTGCAATTAATGGCGTTTGCTTAACCATGACTTCAATTAATGATAATCTCTTTAGTGCAGACATCATGAAAGAAACGCTAAACATTTCAAACTTGAAAAATTTAAAAACAGGGGATGAAATAAACCTTGAGCGTGCAATGAAATTATCCGACAGACTAGATGGACATATTGTTTCAGGGCATATTGATTGCACTGCAAAAGTTAAAAACATTATTCAAGACGGTTTTTCAAAAAGAATTTCCTTCTTTTGCAATACAGATTTAATCATCAAAAAAGGGTCAATTGCAATAAATGGCGTAAGCTTAACAGTTTGCGAAGTTGGAAATGATTTTTTTGAAGTGTCTTTGATTCCTGAAACAATCAAAAACACAAATTTAAAAAATTTAAAAACAGGAGATTTGGTTAATATTGAATACGATTTGTTTGCAAAATATATTCAAAAATTTAGCCAAACAAAAAAAGAGCCAAAATTAACTTTTGAATTTTTAAAAGAAAACGGCTTTTAGATAGGAAAATAAATGTTTAATACAATTGAAGAAGCTTTATTAGATTATAAAAATGGAAAAATTGTCATAGTAGTTGATGATGAAAATCGTGAAAACGAAGGCGACATGATATGCGCTTGCGATTATGCAACTCCTGAAAACATTAACTATATGGCGCAAAACGCCCGTGGATTAATTTGCGTTGCGATTGATAAATCTATTGCAACAAGGCTTGAACTTAATCAAATGGTTGAACAAAACACTGAATCTATGAAAACAGCGTTCACTGTTTCAATCGATGCAGACGAAAAATATGGCGTTACAACGGGAATTTCTGCCTATGATAGAGCCAAAACAATTGAAATTTTAATCAATAAAAATTCAAAACCTCATGATTTAAGACGCCCTGGGCATTTGTTCCCTTGCGTTGCTCGTGAAGGCGGTGTTTTAGAAAGAATCGGACACACAGAAGCAGCTGTCGATTTAGCAAAATTGTCAAATTTAAATCCAGCAGGCGTAATGTGCGAAATCATGACAAAAGACGGACACATGGCTCGTCGTGATTATATTTTAGAATTTGCAAAAAAAGAAAATATAAAAGTTGTTACTGTTGCGGATTTGGTTAAATATCGAATTCAAAAAGAAACATTAATCAAAATGGAAGCAAGCGCAAAACTCCCAACACAATTTGGCGACTTTGAAATCAAAGGATATAGAAATCTTTTAAATAATAGAGAATATGTTGCTCTTGTTAAAGAAGATTTTTCCAATAAAATTCCGATGATAAGAGTGCATAGCGAATGTTTAACAGGGGATATTTTCCATTCGCTTCGTTGCGATTGCAATTATCAACTTCACAGCGCTCTAAAAATGATTAATGAATATGGACGTGGTGCTTTGGTTTATATGATTGGACATGAAGGCAGAGGCATTGGATTAATCAACAAAATCAAAGCTTATGCTCTCCAAGACCAAGGACAAGACACAGTACAAGCAAACGTTAGCCTTGGCTTTGCTCCTGATTTAAGAGATTACGGCATTGGAGCACAGATTATAAGGCATCTTGGATATAACAAATTCAATCTTTTAACAAATAATCCAACAAAAATTATTGGCTTAGAAGGTTATGGTCTTGAAATTAACGAAAGAATCCCAATTGAGCCTATAATTAACGAATACAACGAAAGATATATCAAAACCAAAATCGAAAAAATGCACCATTTAATCAAATAAGAGAATTAATGAAAAATATAAAAAAAATTATCATTTTTTGTTTGTTACTTTTTTTGACAATGTTTTGTCTTGCTTTCGCTTGGAAAAATCACAAAACAAAAAACCTCATCAACGTTATTGTTGAAACAAATTTAAAAAAAAAAGATGATGTTTTATTAAAAATCAACAAAGAATATTTTACCTTTTCTCAATTTAAAAATGTTTTAAATCAAACTATCGACAAAGAAATTAATTCTCTTGAACTTTTAATTAATAAAAAATTTCCAAACAAAATTAAAAGCATCGTTTTATATAACAATAGCGAAATGAACTATTTCAGCGATTTTTCAGAATTTGAAAAATCAAAAGAAAGCCTTTGCAACAACAAAAATTGCAAAGAATACAACAGCTACAAATTCAAAAGCGAATTATTAAAACCTCAAAAAACAAAAATATCGTCTTTTTTGGATTCTTTGGTTTCTTTTGATAAAAGCTTTTTTGCTTTTTATCTTTTCTTGATGATTACAATTTTTTATGGTTTTAAAAATAAATTTCAAAACAAATTTCTCTTGCCAATTTCGATTTTATTTTTAGGAATAATTTTCAGATTAAATAACATAATTCTATACAAACCTTGGGGCGATGAATGTTATTCAATTTTAATCACTAAGCCAAATTTGCCGTTTTGCGAATTATTCAGCGACCCAGGAAATCCACCTTTTTATTATTTAATTTTAAAAATTATTCAATATTTTAGCGATTCAATTTTAATTTTTAGACTCTCAAGCGTTCTTTTTTCAATATTGGGCGCAATATTTTTATTTCAATTTCTATATAAAAATTATTCAAAAAAACTTGCAAATCTTGCCCTTGCTCTATATGCCATTAATTTACCATTAATTTATTTTTCTCAAGAAATAAGAAATTATAGCCTTCAAGTATTATTAGGAATTTTAATTTTAATTTACACATTTAAATTAATAGAAAAATCAAACGCTAAGAACTGGATTCTTTATGGGATTTTAGCAATAATTGCAATAAACACCCATTATTATCAAGTTTTATTTTTAATTGCAAACTTTGTTTATCTTTCTTTTATTTTCATAAAAAACAAAAGAAAAAATGACTTAATTTTCCTTATATCAATAACTTTTCTGGCGTTTTTAAGCTTTTTACCTTATTATCTTTCAACAGCGCACAACAAAGCTCTATTAGATTCAAATTTTAATACGCAACTACCACAAATTAGTTTTGATTTAATTAAAAAATGTATTTTTTATATTTTTGGCGGTTTTATTCCTTTTATTGTTTCGATTTTCTTTTTGCTCAAAAACAATTTCAAACAAAAAGAAAAAACTCTTTTTATTTATACCACTTGGATTATTTATTCTATAATCCTTCTTGGAATTATCCTTTCTCTTTTAATTAGACCAATGCTTGTGCAAAGATATCTTTTGTTTTTAATTCCTTTTGTCATAATTAATCTTTCAATTATTTTTACTTTCGAATATAAAAACAAATTAAGCTTTTTATTCGTAATTCTTTGCGTTATTTTGGCGCAAAATTATTCAAAAAATTCCTTGAACAACATTAGAATGAAAAATTCTCAAAGCTATAATATTTTTAAAATTGCAAAAGAATTCCAAAAACACACAAAAAAGAAAATCATCCTAATCATAAAACCTTCTGATTCTCCTGTTAAAAAATTAAATAAAATTAATGATATTGAAACAATTACAGTCAAACATAAAGATTCTTATGAAATTTCAAGCGAAAAAATCGAAGAAATTAAAAACAAAAACAAAAACGTAATATTTTTCACAACGCTTTTAAAACACGACAAAAACACACAAGAAAACAATAGCTACACTTGCTATTTTAACTCTGCTCTTGATTTGTGCATTTGGAAAATAGAATAATTTTATATTTCTTCCATCGCTTCTTTTGGAGCAATAATCGTAATCAATTTAGGCATAGATAATAACATTTTAGCCATATCAGATACATCATTTGCGCTCACAGCCCTAATTTCAGACATGAAGCGTTCATTATAATCTAGCCCGAGCCCCAT
>JAFQHZ010000032.1 GCA_017415185.1 Candidatus Gastranaerophilales bacterium | reverse complement strand
AAGGCAAAAGGATATGAAAAAAGAGGTCGGAATGTTGAGTTCTGACCTCTTTTGCAATTGGACTAAGGCGACGTGGGACAAAGTCCCTCAGGAGCAACCTGAAACGAGCGAGCTTAGCGCAAGCGGCATAAAAGCCTCTTTTTTTATACTCCAAATGTATGAGCTTAAATTGAATTAAGTCTTAAACTTTGTATAATGGTAATATGGATATTATTAACAAAAAATTTAAGGCATTTACGCTTGCAGAAGCGCTTGTGACATTGGTAATTATAGGGGTAATTGCTTCAATCACAATTCCTCAATTAATGGTTGAAAACCCTACTAAAAAAGGGTGGGATACGATGGCAGAAAAAGTTGCAGGAAATGTTATGCAGGCAACAACTGAAATATTAATATACGACGCTGGTCTTGATGATTTTACAAGATTAAAAGTCGACGATACAATTTTTTCTGTTGAAGATGCTGATGCGACGCCAAAAATGGCAAAATTGTTTTCAAAATATTTGGCAAATGTTGCAAACAAAATTGATTTAACAAGTGATTATTTTACAAAAGATTTAATAGATTACGACAAAAATTCCACTGGAAAAAAACTAAGTGAAGCATATTCTGATTTCTTTTATGCTAATGACGGCGTAATTATGGGCTTCAAATTTTATGGCGGTTGTACTAATACTGAGCCAAACACAAACCCTCCAACATATAGAAAAAAATATTCTGTAAATAATATTTGCGGTTCAATTTTTTATGATGTAAATGGTTACAAAAAGCCAAATAAATTAGGTTCAGACCAATATATTATACCCGTTGGAAAACGTGGAATTAAATACGAAGATAACTAAGGAGATTATAAGCTATGAAGGCTAAATTAAATTTCAAAAAAGCGTTCACTATGGCAGAAGCCATCCTTGTAATGACAATTTTGGGTATCATTGCAACAATTATGATTACAACCTTAAAACCTGCTGAATTTAAAGATAAAGGTTTAAAAGTATTAGCAAAAAAAGTTTTATCAGAAATTGACACTGCAACAACTCAAATTTTGGTTAATAATACAAAATTAGGTTCAATGACTACATTGGTTCATGCTAATGGTACAAATTTCACTTGGAAGGGCAATGCTTCTACTGTTTTAAGCTACTATAAAAAATATTTAACAACAATAAGAACAACTGTTCCAACAACTTCTTTTTGTGTTACAGGGGATGCTGCTCGTAGCGCTACTGCAGCATATTTAAAAGACGGAGCTTGTATTGGAATTTATGCAAGCAATGTTTCTTCTGTTCCAACAAGATTCCCTGGAGAATCTGCAAATGTTAATGCAACAGCAACTCAAGGTTTAATTTTGTTTGACACAAATGGCGAAGAAGAACCAAACATTATTGGTAATGATAGATTTATTCTTCCTGTTGGAGATGGTGGAATTCAATACGAATAATGAAATTTCGTGGATATACATTTTTAGAACAAATAATTGCAATAATTTTAATCGGTATCCTTAGTGCGTTGTGTATGACATTGCTTCGCCCTAAGGATATTAGCAAAGATGCTTTTATAAAAATATCAAAGCATACTTTTATACAAATCGAATTTGCAACAAAAAGTTTATTAGCTAAAAACACTAACAATTACACTTTAACAAGGCTTGTTGATGGAACGGGCGAATTTTCAATTGCTTCAACAAGTTCATTATCAAGGCTTGTTGCGCTATACAAAAACCATCTTGTAGGAAAAAGGAACCAAACCCTTGATGCGACTTATGGAGCAAGAGTTTTAACGAATGGAACAAGCAACCTTTCTTTAAAGCCATCTAATTTTACTGGGTTTATCATAAAAAATGGTGGCTATTTTGGAATTAAATTACACGGTAATTGCACAACAACCGTTGATTATATTTATGACCCTTCAACTCCTGATGTTAGAACAAGAACAAACACTTGCGGTGTTATATTTTTAGATGTGAATGAAAAAAATGAGCCGAATTTGCTTGGCGTTGATCAATATATTGTTGCAATTGGCAAATATGGCGTAAAATAGATGTTTATTGTATAATTAAGCTATGATTGAAAGATATTCTCGCCCCCAAATGGCTTCAATTTGGGATTTAAACCAAAAATTTTCATATTATCTTGATGTTGAACTTGCAGTCGTTAAAGCGCAAGTCGAGCTTGGAAATTTCCCATCAAATGTTTATGATGAGATTAAATCTCGTGCTAAATTTGACCTTAAAAGAATTGATGAAATTGAAGCTGTCACTCGACATGACGTTATAGCTTTTTTAGAATGCGTTAATGAAAATGTTGGTCGAGAATTTTCCCCTTATATTCATAAAGGCTTAACAAGCTCTGATGTTATTGACACAGCTTTTGCGCTTCAAATTAATGACGCTTCAAAAATTATCAACGAAGATTTGGATAAATTGATTGAAACGGTTAAAAATCTTGTTTTTAAACATAAAAACACTGTTTGTTTGGGAAGAAGCCACGGAATTGGCGCTGAAGTTATAACTTTTGGGTTTAAATTATTAAACCTTTTAGACATGCTTGAAAGGGCTAAAAAACGCTTTAATCAAGCTTTAGACGATGTTTTGGTTGGTCAAATTTCAGGTCCTGTTGGAACATATTCAAATATTGATCCGATAGTTGAAAAGCGTACTTGCGAAATTTTAGGTTTAGCTCCTGCTAAAATTTCTACTCAAGTTATTGCAAGAGATAGACATGCGTTTTTTATTCAGGCGATTGCTTTAATAGGAGCGGTAATTGAAAATTTTGCGATTGAGATTCGACATCTTCAAAGATTTGAAGTTGCAGAAGTTGAAGAAGGTTTTTCAAACGGGCAAAAGGGTTCTTCTGCAATGCCACATAAGAAAAATCCAATTGCAAGCGAAAATTTATCAGGTTTAGCTAGAATCTTAAGAAGTAACACAATAAGCGCTATGGAAAACATTGCTCTTTGGCATGAAAGAGATATTTCTCATTCATCAGTTGAAAGGGTAATTTTCCCAGATTCTACAATTTTAATCGATTATATGCTTATAAGATTTACAAGCGTAATTGAAAATCTTGTTATTAAAGAAAAAAATATGATAAACAACGCTAATAAATATGGCGGAATAATATATTCGCAAAGTTGTTTATTAAAATTATTGGACCATAATATGACTCGTGAAGAAGCGTATAAAATAGTACAAATCGAAGCATTGGATGCTTTCAACAATGGCGGAAGTTTCATTGAAAATATGAAAAAACATCTTAATGATGATGAAATTGCTGAATGTTTTAATCAAGAAAAATATTTAAAAAATATTGAGAAAATTTTTTCTAGATTTCAATAGTTTCAAAATGTTCAATAAATCCTTCTTTTAGCGCCTCAATGATTTGTCTTGTTGAAAGATTGGGGTTGATTTCGTTAAGAGTGATAATATGTTCAGATTCAACGTCTTGATTAAATATTTTTTTGATTAATTCAAAATCAAGACTATATGGAATTGAGCCGTGTTGCAATAAATAGCCTTGTTTTCGATATTGAGCAGAACCAATGAATTTTTTGTTGTTGTATGCAACGTCAGCACCCGATGAAATATTCATGCAATAATTTAAATTTTTATTTTCGTTTTTTGCAAAATCAAGCTCAACTCCAAGCTTTAAAAAGCCTTTAATTAAGGCACGAGAAATATCCTTATAGCTCTCTAATATGCTTTCTTTGAATGCAGGAGCAACAATGCAATAAGTCAATTCTCTGTCGTGTAATAATGCTCTTCCTCCGCTGACACGTTTAACAACATCAAGCCCTAAATCGTTGTAGCAGTCTGCTTTTTGGTGTCGTCCGAGGGAAATGCAAGCAGGATACCATTGGTAGAATCTAATATAAGCATAATCAATTTGATTTTCAATTGCAAAATCAAGCATAGAGAGGTCGTAATCCATATTGAATTGACCTGAATTTACAATGTTACAATTATCATCTACAAAATTGACTTTCATAAATAAAATCATATCATGTTAATATGAGGATGATACAAAAACTAAAACTTTTCGAACAAACGGTCGTATTTTTAAGATGGGCAACAGATGCTCAATTTGGCAAAATTCTTTATGTTGGTGAAGATTTTATTGAGTTTCTGGCACTTGACCCTGAAACAATGGAATATGGCGACAAGATTTTAATTAATTCTCAATTAATTTTGGAAGTTGTTTTGTCAGGATATGAAGTTGCAAGATTGATTGCTGAATTGTCAGCAAAAGCCGTTTCGCCTCTAGACATTAACGATTCGACCCTTTAAATTCTTATTATTTAAAGTCGGGATTTTTAATTTAACAACAACAGTATTTTTTGTTTTGCAAAATTTCAGATTAATTTTTGTCAACATTGCCAATTCTCGACAAAAATCTAAGCCGAGATTAAAATTGTTGTTCTTTTCGTTGTAATAGTTGCGAAATTCGGCGATTATGCAGTTGTCTTTTTTGTATAATTCAATAATTGCGTTTTCATTATTTGAAGCATGAAATGCCATGTTTGAAATAATATTTCCAATTATGCTCGACAAAAAAATTTCAATTGAATTTGTTTTGTAATTGTCGTCGTCTAGTATCATATCGATATGAATATTTTTATTAATAAAAATATATTTATAATTTTCAATTTTTTGATTAATTATTTTTTTAACATCACAAAGAGCGATTTTGTTTTCAAATTTTCCATCTTTAAAGCTGTAATTTACTAAAAAATTTTCAATATATTTTATTATATCGAGCGTTGTTTCAAAAATATCTTTGTTTAATTCTGAATCTAATTTGTTTTGAAGCCCTATTTTAATACTATACAAAGGGCTTTTGATATCATGAAGAATATTTGCAATTACTTTTTCATTTTCGTCAACAATTAAACGGGCTTTTTCAATAGTTTTTTCCATATAATTAAACTATCGCCAGATAACTTAAAAATAAATTACCCGATTCGATAGTTTAATTTGTTATGCTTATATCCATTAAGGCTAGTTAAATGGAGTATTAACCGCCTCAAAATGCACTATTTTGTTGAAATCTTTTCTTTGTTTAACAGTTGGAGTTTCTTCTTTAGCGTAGCCAAGAGTAATTATTGTGATAATTAAATCGTCTTTGTTTAAATTTAATTTTTCATTAACTTTTTGAACAAGTTCAGGTTTTTTGATGACTGTTGCTTCGTTTTGAAGTGCGCCAATTATGCAAGAATCAATTCCTAATTCTTTTGCTTCTAACATCATATATGAAACCGCATAAGTTACTTGTTCAACTGTGCGCATTAAGACTTTGTCTTCGCCTAATAAAACAGGGTAAAACATTGGAATAGAAAATATTTTTTCTCTTCCTTCTTCGCCAATTCCTCGTGCAGCTAAAACTTCGCCGAATTCTTCCTTAGACCAACCGTTTTTGTCTGCAACGCAAACAATTAACGCAGCAGCATTTTTAACATGTGGCTGGTGTCCTGATAATTCGCATAACATATCTTTTGTTTCTTGATTTTCGATTGCGATAAATTTCCAAGGTTGAACATTCATCCAAGAAGGAGCATAATAGCCTGCTTCTAAGATTTTTTTTAAGTCTTCATGTGAAATTTTTTGTTCTGTGTATTCTCGAACACTTTTTCTGTTTTTGATTAAGTCTAAAAGCATTTCAACCCCCTTATGCTAATGAGAAAATCTCGTAAATTTCATCATCGGATAATTCTGTAATTGTTCTTTCGCCTTCAAATACGGCAGCATTTGCAAGCTCACGTTTATCTTTTATTATTTTATCAATTTTTTCTTCAAAAGTTGATAATGTAATAAATCTATGAATCATAACATTTTTATCTTGACCAATACGATATGTTCTATCTGTTGCTTGGTCTTCTACCGCTGGATTCCACCATAAATCATAATGAATTACATTAGAAGCAGAAGTTAAATTTAGCCCTAAACCGCCAGCTTTTAAAGACAAAATCATAATTTTTTGAGCTAAATCTTCTTGGAAGCTTTTAATAACTTCTTCTCTTTGTTTAACATTTAAGCTTCCATGGAAAAATAGCGGATTTTGGTTGAATTCAGAAGCGATAATGTTTTCTAAAATTGAACCCATTTCTTTATATTGCGTGAAAACAAGAACTTTTTCATTGTTTTCAACAATATTGTGCAAAATATCCATTAATTTTTGAGTTTTTCCAGAGGCGTTTGCGCTCATATCGCCATGTTTTAAATAGTGATATGGGTGATTACAAACTTGTTTTAAATTAGTAATTAATTTAAAGATTGCGCCACGTCTTGAAATTTTTGATTCAGATTTTGAAATGGAATCCATTGATTCTTTTAAAATTCGCTCGTAAAGCGCAACTTGAGCTTTTGTTAAATAGCAATAATCATCAAGAACAACTTTTTCAGGCAAATCTGAAATAATTGTTTTATCAGTTTTTAAACGTCTTAGCATAAATGGGCTAATTGCTTTTTTGAGTTTTTGAGCTCGAGTTAATTCTTTAAATCTTTCAATTGGAATAGAATAATTTTTTGAAAAATCAGTCAAAGAGCCTAAATAGCCTTTGTTTATAAAATCAAAAATTGACCAAAGTTCAGATAACCTATTTTCAACAGGAGTACCTGTCATAGCAACTTTCATGCTTGCTTTGATTGCTTTGATTGCTTGAGTTTGGCTTGTTGATGGATTTTTAATATTTTGGGCTTCATCGATAATCAATAAATCCCAAGAATTTTTTTGGAATTTTTCAAGGTCGATTCTAAGAATTGCATAAGTTGTTAAAATAACATCGCAATTTGTTGAAAATTCACGTTGGAAGCCATGATAAGTTAAAACATTTAAGCTAGGAGAAAAAGTATTCAATTCCCTTTTCCAGTTGCCCATCAATGTTGTAGGGCAAACAACAAGAACTGGTTGCTTTAGTTTTTTCTCTTCTTTAAGTTTTAAAATTAAGCTTATAACTTGAATTGTTTTACCAAGACCCATATCATCCGCTATGCAACAGCCAAAACCTTTGTTGATGTTTGTATAAAGCCATCTGAAGCCGATTTCTTGATAAGCACGAAGCGTTCCTTCTAATTTTGTTGGAAGGGTGATATCTTCAACTTTGGTAAAATCAGAAATAACCCTTGCAAATGCTTCGTCGTAATCGAAATCGTAATCATCAATTTTGCCAGAAAGAGCATTATGCAATAATTGCATTTTGTTGACTGTTAAATTTGGCGATTTTTCAAGGCGAGCAAGGAGTTTGTCTGTTTCTTCTTTGTCTATAAGAAGATATCTATCCTTATATTTAATTAAGCCTTGTGAATTTTTGGCAAGTTCTTTGAATTCTTCGGCTGAAATTTTTTCGCCGTCTCCAAGGGCAATTTCGACTTTAAAATTCATGATTTCATCAAGAGAAATTGTTGAACCGTTTGGATTAGCCAGTAATTCCTTCAAATCTTCAAGGCGTTTTGCCTTAACTTTGGCGTTAATTGAAGCTCTCGGAATGATAACATTATCCAAACCTTCAGGAAGATTAACTTCCATTCCTGCTTGAGATAAATAATATGTGATTTGAGTAATAAGCTTGTAAACGCCCGATAAATCAAGCTCCATTGTTACATCTTCTAGGTCTTCGATGTATTTTGTTGCCCAATTTATTTGTTTTTCAATTAAGATTTTTTGTTCATCATCAAGCGCTTCAAGGTCAATGATTTCGCTTGTTGCTTTGTCTTTGGCTAAAATTCTTAATAAGAATTTTTCATCATTAATTTTTTCAATATTAAATACAGGAATGATATCATAGCTTCCAAGACTCATTTCATCAAACCAAGTTTGAATATCAGAGGCTAAATCGTTTCCTTTGAACATTCTTTTTTGAACTGCGTTTTTAACCAAATATGGCGCCGCTTTTAAATCTTTAAAGCGGTAATGTTTAACGTTCAAAAATGTGAAAATTAAATAATTTAAATATTTTTCGATTAATTTTTTTGTCGTTGTGCTGTCTAAAATATCGTTTTCTACGATATCGCAATATGCACTGACGAAGTCTTTGTTTTTAAAATAAGGTTCCCAATAAACGCTGAATGTTTCTTTTTTGAAGTTTACTGCTGGGATAAAATGGAGCTTTTCAACGGTTTTTTTAACAAATTGAACCAAATTGAAATAAAATTTATAATTGTCAGAGCAATCTGATAAATCTAAGTTTTCATCAACCCCTGTAAAATATTCAAAAAACATATTGAGATTGATTTTGTAACCGTATTCTGAGCCTTTATATTCCGGTCTTAAACGATACAAAGACCCTTTTTGTTTAAGATAATAATCAAAACTGTATGGAGGAGTGATAAAAATTGATACATCATTGTCGTTGTTGTCTAATGATACTTCTGTTTGCCTTAAAATAGGGTTTTTTGTATCAAAAGTGTCTGCGAATTCTTCTTCAACAAGTTCATAAATCAAAGACAGAGTGAATCTGAAATCTTTGTTTTTTTGCGAATATGGATTTTGGTCCAAATTCAATAATAACTTTTCAATATCGTTCTTTTTAAAGCTTAAATTATAATTTTTTTCCATTTGAATATTTTATTATAAAGAGCAAGTTTTTAAAAGATATTTAAGGCTTAAATTAATTTAAAAGGGGGAGAAAGTTATTTTTTCCAATAAATTTCGCATAATTCTTTAGTGAATAGAACTCCTCTTTCATAAAATTCGCAAATAACCATATTTAATTCGTGTAATGTTTCTTGCGAAATAAAATCGTCGTTAATTCCATCATAAATTTGTGTAAAAGTCTTTTTAATTTTTGTTTCTAGTTTTTTAAAATCTTTAATTCTTGATATGAAGATTTCTTTTTTCATATACTTAATTTACAAACAACGATACAATGTAAGATTAGAAATAAATATATACAGATAATATTATATTGTCAAGGACAATGTGAGATTATTATGACAGTAGATAGAAAATTAATGAGAAATGGAAATGGTTGGGCGCTCAGTATAAATTCAACTATACTTGGCTTTTTGGATGTTAATCCTGAAGTTGATATGGTGAAATATGTTATTGAAAACGATAAATTAATTATCACAAAAAGTGATAAAAAAGTGGAAAAAAAGACCAATAAAAAATAGTTTAATTTTAAATAATAAAAGAGGTTCAAATCATTGAACCTCTTTTTAGTTATACTTTTCTTTTTCTAGCAGCTTCAGATTTTCTTTTTCTTTTTACAGATGGTTTTTCATATCTTTCTCTGCGTTTGATTTCAGATAATATACCTGCTTTTTGAATTTTCTTTTTAAATCTTTTTAAAGCTGATTCGATATTTTCGTTTTCGCGAACTCTTACTTCTGGCATTGTTTTCACCTCCTTCGGAAGTTATTTGTATTTAGCAATAATGATATTATCATGCTAAAACCTTGTCGTCAATTGATTTTTAAGAAATAAAAACAAAACGTGTGCTAAAATTGCCTAGTTTGATTTTACGCTGTTGTTGGGTCGTTGAAAATGATTTTTGCATTTTTAAAAAGGTTATTTTCTTTGACTTCTCTGTAATAATCTTTCGCTAAAATTTCGCTTTTTGAAACAAATTCCATATTGTTTTCTTTTAAAATCGACAATAATTCTTTGGAATTCATAAAATAATCTTTGACTTTAATATATAAATTAAAGTTTTTATATTTTTGCTTTAGTCTTGAGCAAATAAAGCGTATAGCGTCGATTATATAGATATTGTAGGCATAATCAATTGAAAAATTAATATAAAAATCTTCGCAGTTTTTTGTTGCTACTTCAAAATATCCCAAAAGCTTTGTCTCGTCGTCATTATAGAAAACATATTTTTCAAAATTGTTTGAAAATTGATAATTTTCTCGAGAAAATAAAAATTTATTAAATGAATTAATATTTTCATTATAAAAAGCGCGAATTTCATTAACCCTGCTTTGTTTAAAAGGTCTTAAATAGATTTGTTGTGTTGTATTTGGGCAATTAACTTTGAATAAATATTCAAAACCGCAAGCTCTGAAATTCATTTCGTTTTTAAAAATGTTCAATAAATCTGCTTGTTTTTCATCAACAACAACATAAAAAGACGTTGCGCCTTGCGCTCTATATTTGGAAATTACAAAATTAATTAATTGTTTTGAAACGTCTGCACAATATTCTTCTAAAATTAATTTGGTAATTTTAAAACGTGTATTGCTTTTCGAATCTTTGTCGAATGTTACTAGTGCCGTTTTTTTGTCGTCAACAAGGGCGATATAGCTTTCGTTTGCAAATTTTAATTTTAAGGGTAGCAAATGGTTAATAAAGCACATGGTGTGTTTTATTAAATTAAAACCGCAAGAAGTAAAAACAATGTTTTTAATTTCTACCATAAATTTATTCTAACTTATTTTTGAAATTTTTGGTATGCCCACGCATTATGTGCATGGATTGATTCAAAAGCTTCCATTTCAACTTCGTAAAAATTGATTATTTCATTTTCATTCAGCTTTGAAACAATGTCCCTAATAACATCTTCCACAAATTTAGGATTTTCATACGCTTTTTCTGTAACAAATTTTTCGTCTTCACGTTTTAAAAGAGGATAAATTTCGCTTGATGCGCAATCTTGAGCCATTTTTATTAAATCTTCAAGCCAAATATGCTTGTCGTTGTCATAGCTTACTTTAATTGTTAATAATGCTCTTTGGTTGTGTGCGCCATATTCTGAAATTTCTTTTGAACAAGGACAAAGCGTTGTTATAGGCACTTTTGTGATTAAAAAGAAATTATAGTTGTCTTCTTCGTCAATTTCGCCTTCAAAAGCACAATCGTAACACATTAAGGACTCTAGGCGTGAAATTGGCGCTTGTTTTTTAATGAAATATTTAAAATTAAATTTTAAATAAGCGTCTTTTGCGTCTAATTTTTTTTTCATATCGCAAAGAACTTGTTTGATATCTGTTGAAACCAAGGATTCTTGTTGATATTTGTTTAAAATTTCAATAAAACGAGACATGTGTGTCCCTTTGTAATGAGATGGTAAACTCACAGACATTTTCGCTTTTGCATAAACAACTTCTGTTAAAGGAGTGTTGTCTTGAGTTTTTCTTTCGATTCTTAAAGGAATTTCAACGTCTTTTACTCCAACTTTTTGAATTGGAATATTTCTTAAATCTTTTTGATTTTGAACATCTTTTATCATACTGACTCTATTTTAGCATTAAAAAATAAAAACTTAAGTAGTAGATTTAGTTGTTAATGTAAACTATTAATTTACTAATTAAAACTTAACTAACACTTTTAAAGTTCCTTTTTCGGAATTCTTTTTGAAAGCATTTTCAAAATCGTCAAGTTCATAAATTGCGCTAACCAAAGGAGTTACATCGATTTTCTTGTTTTCAAGAAGTCTTAAAATTGGTTTAAATTGACCACAACGAGAGCCTTGGATAGTTATTTCGTCAACTACAATAGAAGCCAAATTTAATCCTTCACGAGCTACAATTGTGCTTTTTAAAACCAAAATTCCTCTTGGTTTTACTAAGCTTGCGCTTGTTTCAAAACCGCCAGTTGAGCCTGTTGCTTCAATTACGACATCAAAAGATTTTCTTTCTTTATCGGTAATTTCTTCTAAAAGCATAGTTTTTGCGCCATTTTTCTTTGAAATTGTAAGTTTTTCTTCATGTTTTCCGATATGGGTAAAGTCAATATTCATAGCGGAAAATACTAATGAAATACAAAGTCCTAGTTTGCCATCTCCTAATATTGCGACTTTGTCGGTCGGTTTAAAATGAATTTGTTCGATGATTTCATAAGCTGCCGCAAGGGGTTCAGTGAATGTTGCGGTTATATCATCAACATTTTCGCTAATAGGCAACACATTTTCAACAGGAAGCGTAAAATATTCGCTAAAACAGCCATCTTTTTGCCAAATTCCAAGAGTAGAGCGGTTTGGACAATGCCTTTGAAGATTTTGATAACAAGTTGGACAAGAATTACAAGCGCAATTAATTTCTCCAACAACTCTTTTGCCTATTAAATTTTTATCAACATCAGCTCCCACATTTTCAACAACGCCAACAAATTCATGCCCTAAAACGCCTTTGTAGCCCATATAACCAAGAGTGATTTCATAATCGGTGTTGCAAATTCCAACCATTGAAGTTTTAATCAAAACTTCGTTATTTTTCACTGTTGGGTTTGGATAATTTTGCTCTAATTTTAAAGTGTTGTCAAAAACTAATGCTTTCATATTTATTTCCTTATTGCTACATTTTCCAAATTCATTATATATTTTGAGGCTTCAACGCCTGCAATAGCACCGTCAGAAACTGCGGTTATCACTTGTCTTAGGGGTGTTTTTCTAACGTCGCCTATTGCAAAAACCCCTTCTAAATTTGTTTTCATTGTTTCGTCGGTCAAAATGAAACCAGATTTATCTAATTTTAATTGAGCTCCAAAAGATTCGATATTAGGCTCAAGCCCGATATATGGAAATATTCCATCTATATTTAACTTCGCTTTTTTGTTGTTTTTAACGTTTTTTATTGCAATAGAATTAACTTTTTTGTCGGCAAAAATTTCTTCAACGGTTGAATCCAGTACGAGTTCAATTTTTTTATTTGAAAAAATTTTATCTTGGATGATTTTATCTGCTCTAAAAGTATCTCTTCTATGAATTAAATAAACTTTTTTAGCGTGTTTAGTTAAATAAAGCGCTTCTTCTAAAGCAGAATTTCCCCCACCAACAACGGCAACAATTTTGTCTTTGTAAAAAGCTCCGTCGCAAACTGCACAATAGCTAACACCCTTGCCTATGTTTTCAATTTCGCCTTTGATTCCGAGTTTTTTGTTTCTTGCGCCTGTTGCGATAATCACGCTTTTTGCGCAAAATTCGTGGTTTATGGTTTTAATTTTTTTAATTGGCGAAGTTAAATCAATTTTTTCAATTTCTTCATAAGGAAATTTTTCAATATTAAATTCGTCAATATGGTTTTCGAATTTTTCGCAAAGTTCAAAACCTTGAATTTTATTAAATCCTAAGTAATTATCAATTTCACAATAATTTGTCGGAGTTCCGCCGATTGCGGATATGTCTATAATAGCGGTTTTAATTCCGCTTCTATAAGCGTAAAGAGAAGCTGAAAGTCCCGCAGGACCGCCTCCTAAAATTATGCAATCAAAATTTTTTGACATAATAAATCCTCGCTAATTGCCATTTTATCATAAATTCTTAAGCTAAAGACGAAAAAAAGATTTTTTTGTTCCAAATTAGGCAATTTTTTTATTGTTTTGGTTTTATTCGTGTATGAATAATGCTCCAGCGAATTTAAATTCTATTCGACAACCAGCACCAAGCGTTCAAAGCGCAAATGGCGCTCCTGTTGAGCGCAAGTATAACACTCCAAATGTCGGAATTTTAGAGGTTCCTGTGATTTCAAGAACACCTTTATTGGACACAATGACAATCAAAAGGCAAGAAAACCCAAGAACAATCTATAAATTCACGACAAATGCGAATAAGGGCTTTAAATTGCAAAATTTCTTTTCTTTGGCAATCGTTGGATGTTCGATAGGAGCTTTATTAAAATTGCTAAAGAAATAATTAATTAAAGCTTTCTTTTAAATATTCTTCACATCCTTTAGTTATCGCTCGTGCGATAACTTTTTGGAATTTTTTATTGGTTAATTTTTCGGCTTCTTCTTTTCTGATTATATATCCACATTCTATCAAAACGCTTAATTGACTTGTGGGGCGTGTTAGAGCAAAAGAAGCATAGTTTACTTTGTCGTCTTTGAAGTTTGTTGCGTTTAATAAATTGTCTTGAATTTTTTTTGCCAAAGGTTTTGATTGAGGATGATAATAATATGTTCCAACCCCGTGCTTTTTGTCGATATCGTTTGGGTTTGCAAGAGAATTTTGATGAATGCTTAATAAAATATCGCTATTTTTTTCTTTTGCAAAAGAAATTCTTTCATTGAGTGTAATTTGTTTGTCTTTTTTTCTTGTTAAATATACTTTTGCGCCTTTTTTCTTGAGTTCTTTTCTTAAGGCTTTAACAATTTGCATATTGATGGTTTTTTCTTCCAAGCCAAAGGCGCAAGCCCCTTTTTCGCATCCGCCATGACCTGCGTCTAATACAACAGTTATATTGTTTAAAGGTCTTTTTCTATCGATATTTGGAGCTTTTTTTATAGACAAAAGATATCCATCTTCTGATTTTTCAATGTCGTAGCCAAACAAGGGCTTATTGTTTAAAAATTTTAAATTTAATTCGTTGTTTATTTTTTCGTCTAAAATAAAGCGATGATTGCGATTTGTAATTTTTGTTTCTATTGGGTCATATCTGTTATCAAAAAGGGTAAAATTTAAATTGTTTCCTTCTTCTTTAACGATAAATGCGCTTTGAGATGGCGTTTGGATATGTGCTTGAAATTTGTTTTTGTCGTTTTTAAAGATAATTTTATTTATATTATCAAATCTTTTTTCAGGAATAATTGCTTGCACTTCGACAAATTTTTTGTTAATCCAAGCATAATCATTTTCTTTTAATTCGATTCGGAAATAATTTTCGTTTTGCTTGTCGGCAAACAAAACAGCATTTTTAAACAAATGCGTTAATCTTTGAGAGTTTTCATTGTCGTTTAATCTTAAAGGGGCATTGTCGTCAAGGACTTCCAAAACTGCATATTTTGCAATGCCAACATCTTGCAATTCTTGCGCTAATGCTCCTTGCGCTATTAGTAGCGCTAAAAATAAAATCCATTTTTTCATAACAAAATTATAGCATAATTTAAAAATTCTATTTTTAAATTAGACATTGTGCCTAGTAATTAAAAATCTTATTAAAACGCTACTTCTCCGCCGTTTTCTTGCATTTGTTCAAAAGTTTCAATTTCTGCTTTTTTACATCCTTCTTTTTCAAAAGTTGACACCATATTTTTGCCATTATGTTTTGAATAATAAAGAGCTGTGTCTGCTGCATTAATTAATTCTTTTGCTTCTTGACCGTCTGTTGTATATTGAGCAACGCCCATTGAAACGGTTGGCGAAAGCGTTTGTGTTTCGTTTATTTTAACTTCAATTTGCGCAATATTTTTTCTTATGCGTTCTGCTATAACGCAAGCGTCTTTTTTGTCTGTTTCAGGAAGAATAACAACAAATTCTTCTCCACCATAACGAGCTGGAACGTCGATTTTTCTTACTGTTTCTTGCAAAACTGCTGCGAGTCTTTTTAAAATTAAGTCTCCGGTCAAGTGTCCGTATGTGTCGTTGATTTTTTTGAAATTATCAATATCCATAATGATTAGAGACATATTTCTCTTATATCTTGAACAACGGCGAATTTCGTTTTCCAACAATGTATAGAAATGACGATAAATATAAAGTTTGGTCATACCGTCTTTTGTTGCAAGTTCGTACAATTTAGCATTGTCAATTGCAATTGCTGCTTGGTTTGCTAAAGAAGTGATGAATTCCAAATCTTTTTGATTAAATAGTTTATCGTGTTTTTTGTTTGTAATGTTAATTACGCCAATAACCTCGCCTTTTGCAATCAAAGGAACGCAAAGCAAAGATTTTGTGTTTGATAAAACTTCTTTAACGATAAAGCGAGGGTCTGCTGAGCCTAGGTTTGTTATGATTGGCTTTCTTTCTAAGAAAACTGTCCCTGCAATGCCTTCGCCGATTCCAATTTTTGCGCATTGCACAGCGCCATTGTTGATTGCTTCTTCAAGTTTTTTGTCTTGCAAGCCTGAAACAATTCTTACTTGAAGCGCATTAATTGAATAATCGTAAAGCATTAAAGAACCTTTTTCTGCGTCAAGCGTGATTAAGGCTTTTTGGATAATAACTTGTAATAATCTTTTTAAATCGTCAATGAAATTAACTGCTTGCGAAATATTATACAAAATTGAAATATTATGAAGTGATTTTTGAAGTTGGATTATTTCTTCATTTTTCTTGATTTTGCGGTGATATTTCGCAACAATTGGCTCCATATAATCAAAAATTTTGTTTAAATTATCAACTGTTTCAGATTCAATTGGAGTTTCATTATTTTCTTTAATAAAACAAAAACAAATCGGTACTTGATTGCTGAAAAACACTCTGACATGGCTTGGGTCGAGCGATAAAATATTGTTTTTTTCTAAAAAGCCTTTGAATAAATGAGCGCCTTGCTCGTTTTTCATTGAAATTAATTTTGCTTTACTAACAGCATCCCAAAAGGCAACATTGCTTTCGTCGCCTTCGACAAATTCGCTATTTCTCAGATTATCGTTTGAAGTTGTTGTGCATTTATATCTTTGATTTTCAAGCAAATAAAAAGTAATATCGTCAGAATTAATAATGTTTGAGCAATAATTTTTCAATCTTGCAAGCAAATCATATACATCATCCGTTTGATTAGCAATTGTGCTAACTTCAAACATCATGTTAAGATACTTTATATTGTTTTCTAAAGACAATTTTTGATAATCTGACATAATAAAATAATTATAAATCTTAAATTATTAAAAATCACTGCGACTAAGGCTAAATACAACTTTTGGAGGAATAATGAGCGAAATATGCAAAAATTGGTCAACTTGGCTTAAAAAAACCAGATTTTCATATATGGACGAAACCCAGGTTCAGCAAACTCTTAATTGGCTTTTGAGCATTAGAAACCAAGTTTTATTATTGGCAGATATTAAAGCCGGACAAAAAGTTGCAGATTTTGGTTGTGGCTCTGGCTTATTGGGCTTTGGCGTTTTAGAACATTATAAAGATAGCGTCGAATTGATTTTTTCTGATAAATTTCAAGATTGTTTAGACGAATGCAAAAATATTTTGTCTCAAATTGAAACTCCATACAATGTGAGTTTTTTGCAAAGCGATGTTTCTGATATCAAATTAGAATCAAATTATCTCGATAGGGCGATGACGCGCTCTGTTTTGGTTCATGTTAAAGACAAACAGCCTTGTTTTAACGAATTTTATAGGGTTTTAAAGCCTCAAGGATATTATTGCGCTTTTGAACCAATCATATCTGAAAATACAAGATATTATGAATTAGTTAATGAAGCGCAAATTAGCGATTATCAAGATTTTAAACTTGCAGAAAAAGAATTTATGGAAAACCCTAATGACCCATTGGTTAATTTCAGTGCACAAAGTTTGGATAAAAATCTTGAAGAAGCTGGTTTTAGCGATGTTTTGGTTAATGTTCAAGCAGTTGCTTCAAAATATATTCCAACAAAAGAGGCGATTTTAAATTGGTTTATTGCGCCTCCTGCTCCTGATCAAAAAACTATGAAGGAAAGATTTTTGCAATATTTTGAAGAAAAAAAAGTCGACAATTTTATTTTAGAAGTTCAAAATGCTCTTGGTGACACAGAAATAAGCGTTAGTTCAAATACTGCATTAATTAAGGCCATAAAATAGTTAAAAAATCGCAATATTTATTGTTTCAAACAGTCTTTAGATATAATATTTTTATATGGCTAAGATATTAATTATTGATGATGATATTGCAATTTGCGAACTTATAAAAATCAACCTAGAACTGCAAGGATATGAATGCATATATGCAACAGACCCAACAAGAGGTTTTGCACTAATTAAGCAGGAAAATCCTAATCTTGTGATTTTGGATGTTATGATGGGTGCAATAAGTGGTTATGATGTTGCGCAAAAGATTCGTTCCACTTCTTTAATATCAAAAACGCCAATAATAATGCTAACAGCGCTTGGCGAATTGAACAACAAGCTTGATGGATTCAATAGCGGTGTTGATGATTATATGACAAAACCTTTTGAAATCGAAGAGCTGAAAGCTCGTGTTTTGGCGCTTTTGAATCGTTCAGGTTCGAAAATAGATTCTCTTAGAGTTAAAGAAGTTCTTTCAAAAGGAGATATAACATTAATTCCTGAAAGTTATTGCGTTCAAATAAAAGACAAAAAAACGCAATTAACCCCAATAGAATTCGATATATTAAATGTTTTAATGCAACATGAAGGCTCAATGGTATCTTCAAAAGTTTTATTAAAAGAAGTTTGGGGATATGAGGATGACGATATTGATACGATTCGTGTTCATATAACTCACCTAAGAGCGAAGATTAATAAAATTTCTGATGAAAAAAATAAATATATTAAGACTATATATGGTGGTGGATATAGGCTTTTGTCGGATGGTGTAGAAAAATAAAGACGTGATGATAAAAATTAATAACAAAAAATTAAAACATTTTTTAATGCTTTTTATAAGCGCTATTATTTTGTTTTTAATTTCTTATCATGATTTCAAAATTAAGCAAAATAAAAGAATTAGCAATATTTCAGGAATAAATGTCATTAATGAAGAAAAAACTTCTCCTAAGGGTTTGTTTTTGGAATCTTGGCAAATTATTAAATCAAACTATTATCGTTCAGACCTTAATGAACAAAATTGGAATAAATGGAAAAAAAGATATTTAAGCAAAATTAAAACCCAAGAAGATGCTTATGTTGCAATTAATTCCATGTTGGCTTCTTTGGATGATTCATATTCAAAATTTATGTCTGAAGAAGAGTTTTCTGCTCAAAATAGCGCAATTAATTCAAAATTATATGGAATTGGAATAAATATTGCTTCAATTGCTGGGAAAATATATATCGCAAACGTTATTGAAAATGCGCCAGCTTATAATCAAGGAATTCGTTTAGGAGACATTATCTTAAAAGTTAATGGAATCGATGTTAGCGGGCAATCGATATATCATGTTGCTCAATTAATAAGAGGGGAAGCAAATGCAAACATTTCCCTTGAACTTCTTCGTGGAAATGAAAAATTTGAAAAAGTTGTTAAACGTGAAGAAATTAAAGTTAAAACAATTGATTATAAAAAAATCACAGACGATATAGGCTATATTAGAATTTCAAGCTTTATTGGAATGGATACTTCAAAAGAATTTGTCATTGCGCTAAATAGGCTTCAAGACACAAAAGCTTTGATTCTTGATTTAAGAGGCAATTCAGGCGGTTTATTTCAAAATGCAATAGTTATATCAAATCTTTTTATGAAAAAAGGCACTATTGTTAATGTTATTGCTCGTCAAGGAAAAATGAATACATATAGTGCATCTGATGAAGGATGCATATATGACAATCCTTTGGTGGTTTTGATTGATGAAAATTCTGCTTCTGCGAGCGAAATTTTGTCTTCTGCACTGAAGGATAATAAAAGAGCGATTTTAATCGGCACAAAAACTTATGGAAAAGGCTTAGTTCAAAAAGTTTTTTCTCTTCCAAACAAATCAGGCATGAATCTTACTATTGCAAGATATTTAACTCCAAATGGAGCAGATATAAACCAAAAAGGGGTTAGCCCTGATTATACGGTTATGTTTAGCCATAATGATTTTGTGAATAATATTGATCCGCAATTGGCTTATGCAAAAAAATATCTAGAAAAAGAAATTGAAAAGGGATTATAGGATGAACAAAAAAGCTTTCATATTTTTAATTTTGGCAGTTTTGGGCTTTTTTGTGTCTTTTGCTTTAAATTTTCATAAAATAAATATTCCATATTTTGGCGGTCTTTATAAAGAAATCCAAACAGATATTATTTTCAAAAAAGAGCCTCCAAAAGTTTATTATCAAGATAAAGAAATAAAAAAATATATAAAAATAGACGAAAATCATTATCTTTTTAAAACAAAATATTTTGGTTTGGTTAAAAAAATAGAAATAAAAAATATTGAAAATATTCAAAAAATTGTAGTTTATGTTGGAAACGAGGGGATTTTCCCGAAAAATAATTTGTCTGAAATTGAAATTGATAATAACAAAAACTTGCTTGATAAGGCTTCAATAGCCTTTCTTTCCTATTTTTATAATCCGCAATATTATATTTTTTCTTATATATTTTTATTTTTGTTTTTGTATAATTTTCAATTTAATTGTTCCAAAACAAAAATCGGGCTTATTTTTCTTTTTTCTCTTTCTTTTTTGTTGAGAATGGCGCAATTGAATAATATTCCTTTTTGGGACGATGAAATATATGTTTTGTCACATACAAATGCTTGGCTTGACACATTAAAAGACCCAGGAAACCCTCCTTTATATTTTATTTTGTTTAAAATTTATCGAGCATTATTTCAAAATCCTGATTTTTATAGATTTTCATCGGTATTAATTGGCGTTTTGTTTAATATTGCTTTTTATTTTTATATAAAAACTTTTTTATCAAAAAAAACAGCAATAATATCAGCCCTATTTGTTTGTGTGAATATTGTTTTGATTTATTTTTCGCAAGAAATAAGATGTTATGCGCTTTTAATGCTTTTAGCATTAATTAATAGCTATTTTCTTTTTAAATTTAATAACAAAACTAAATTTAAATATTTAATTTCTTCTTTAGCGCTTTTATATACGCATTTTTATGGCGCTTTTTTTGTTTTTTATAATTTTATTTTTGGTTTAACTATTTTTAAAAATAAAGATAAAATTAAAAAATTTATATTGGTGAATGTTCTTTCTTTTGTTGGTTTTTTGCCTGAGTTGATTTATAAAAAAATGAGTCTAAGTGGAGAATTTAATTCTTGGCTTCAAATTCCAAAAATGAACGATTATAGTCTTGTTGTTGAAACATTGTTTGGAAATGTTTTTGTTTTTGTGGCGTTTGTTGTTGCAATATTGATTTTATTCTTTAAAGGTACGAAAAAAAATCGACTTTTTGTAAAATATAATTCTTTTGCAATTTTGTTTGTTTTCTTGTGTGCAATAGCTTTTTCATATTTAATTAAACCAATATTTTGTTATAGATATTTTTATGTTGTTTTTCCGTGCGTTTTATTTTTGTTTGCGATAATTTTCAAACATTTGCTAAGTAAAAAATATGGTCTTATTTTAATATTTTTATTGTTTATAACTTTAAATTTCAGATTGAATCAATTAAATTTGTTCTGCAATCATAATCTATATTTGAATTTTATAAAGCAAGATATTAATGAAATAAAAAATAATTATATTTTTATGTCTGACACTGTTGTTGGATATAAAGATTTTGAAATAAAAGGCGCAAAAATGCTATATTTACCTGTGAATTTTGGTATTGATACGCTTGATATTAGAAAATATGAAATTAAAAAACCGAGCGTTGTTTATCTGTTGAATTTTTATTTGGACGATTACGCTCTTAAGGTTGCAAAAAATATTGAATTATATAAAACTCCTTTGGGCGTTTTTTGCAAATTTGAATTGTAATTATTTACAAAACTACATATAAAAACCCTCGTAAAACTGCGCCAAAACAGCATTTTGTTTGCAATAAGGATAAATAAATTTGCAAAAATATCTTTTGCCTTATATAATTGAGCATGTAAAAGTTTAGTATTATTAAATTGAGGTAAAAATGAGTACAGAAATTTTAGAAAAAGTAAAAAAAGTTGTTATAGATCAATTAAGCGTTGATGAAGCTTTAGTTACTCCAACTGCTTCTTTCACAGCTGATCTTGGTGCTGATTCATTAGATACAGTTGAATTAGTAATGGCTTTTGAAGAAGCTTTCGGTTGCGAAATTCCTGATGAAGAAGCTGAAAAAATCGCTACTGTTCAAGACGCTGTAAACTATATCGAAGCTCACCAATAAGAAAGCGAAAGCCAATCGCAAACGAACTTTAATTAAAGTAAGTTTGGGTAATTGATGGGTGAAAACAATTATGGCTAGTGAGCAATTTTGCAAAATAGAGCCAAAATGTTTTAGAAGCTATAAAATAATTAAAGACTGTTGGAATTTGAGTGTTCTTGCAGTCTTTAATTTTAAAATAAACAAGTAGAGGAAAAATATGACAAAAAGACGTGTTGTTGTAACCGGAATTGGCGCAGTTAGCCCTTTTGGATGTGGAGTTAAAAAGTTTTGGGATTCGATTATTAAAGGCGAATCTGGCATTAAAAAATTAACAAGAATTGCGCTTGATGGACATTTGGTTCATTTTGGCGGAGAAGTTTCAACTTTTGATGATGAAGTGCTTGAGCAAAATCTTCTTGATGTTAAAGAAATGAAACGCATGGATAGATTTACTCAATTTGCTTGTGTTGCTTCTGATGAAGCAGTTAAAGATTCAAAACTTGATATAACTCAAGAAGACCCATACAGGGTTGGTGTTGTTGTGGGGTCTGGCGCTGGCGGATTTGATACTTACGAAAAACAACATAAGGCTATTATTGATAGAGGACCAACAAAATGTTCTCCTTTTACAATTCCAATGTTGATTTCAAATATGGCAGCAGGAAGAGTTTCTATGCGCCATGGTGCAAAGGGAATTAACAAATGCATAGTAACAGCTTGTGCTTCTAGTGCGCATTGTGTTGGCGATGCTTTTCGTTCAATTCAATATAATGATGCGGATGTTATTATTGCAGGCGGTACAGAAGCGGTATTAACCCATATTGGGCTTGGTGCTTTTACAACCGCTCGTACATTATCAAGAAGAAACGACGAGCCAACTAAAGCTTCAAGACCTTATGACGTTGATAGAGATGGTTTTGTTATGGGCGAAGGCGCTGCGATTTTGATTCTTGAAGAATTAGAACATGCTCTTAAAAGAGGCGCTAAAATTTATGCTGAAATTGTTGGCTATGGTCAAACTGGAGATGCGTATGATATGGTTGCACCAGACCCATCAGGCGCAGGGGCAGCAAAAGCAATGGAGCTTGCTGTTAAAGATGCTCAAATTGAGCCAAAAGATGTTGATTATATTAATACTCACGGCACTTCAACCCATCTTGGCGATATCGCAGAATCAAAAGCGGTTGCAAAGATATTTGGAGATTTAGAAACAAACAAAAATTTGAAAGTTTCTTCAACAAAATCTATGCATGGACACATGATTGGCGCAACTGGAGCAATTGAGAGCATAGTTTGTATTAAAGCAATTCAAGAAGGAATTATTCCTCCAACAATTAATTTGGAAAATCAAGACCCAGAGGTTGCTAATTTGAATTATGTTCCAAACAAAGCAGTGGAAGCAGAAGTTAATTATGCTCTTTCTAATTCATTTGGTTTTGGCGGACAAAACGCTTCTTTAGTATTTAAAAAATATTAAAAATATTTTATGAATAAACGTATGGCGGACCATTTTTAATTTCGATTAAGATGTTTTCCGCCATTTGTTTTAGCTCTTCTTTTGGTTTTCCTTGTTCTAATTGATGAATAAACGTATCAATATGAGGATTAACAGCACTCAACTTTTTTGTTTTAAAATTGTTAATTTCAGTTTCAACGAGGCGTTTTTTAAGCCCAAGCTCGCTTTTAGAATTTTCTTTGTTTACAATAACTTCTCTAATTGCATCCGCTGCTTGCTTTCCTATGTAACCAATTGAGCTTATTGCACTAAAACACAAGAATAAATATTCGTTAAATTTATTTTCAGGATTCAAAATCCAATTGTATAAATGTCCTCTTTCTTCATTGATATAGCAATAATATTGAATTTTTTCGCTGATTCCACCAAGCGCTTCAGGGGCTTGGGCATAAATTTGCGCTTCTGATACTTCTCTTATTGCTTTTTGAATTTCTTCTGTGCTAATTCCATTTATTTTCGAAAAATTATCTTCCATAGTTTTATTTGTTGCATTTATTACCTTGAAAATATCTTTCAATTCCTTAATTGCAGTTTCCTTATCATCGTTATTTATTGCGTTTATGATTTTGGCGCTTATTTCGTTATGTTCATATTTTTGAACAAAAATATCAAGATTTTTCAATGTTTTTTGATAGTTTTTAAATAGCGCAAAAGAAATTCCAACAAAACTCAAAACCCCTGCTCCAATTGCAAAAATTGTTTTTGGATTTATATTTTTTTCTTTTGTGTTTTCTTCTTTTTTGGAGCCTTTAAAACTTAAATAACTTTTAAAGTTTGGCTTTGAGTCAGTTTTTTGTGATGATAAGGTTTCTTTGAAATATTTTGTTGTATCGGATAATAAAGTATTAACGATATTCAATTTGCCTTTAAATGCCTCCGCTTCAACTTCAATCAAATTTTCTTGAAGGTCATATTCTATATCGCAGTTTTGTTTTTTAATCCAAATTTCTTTTGAAGCGTCGATAAAATTTTTGGCAACTAAAGTGACTGCGCTCATTAAACAAACGCCAATAAATCCTGCAACATTTTTTGCATTTGGGTCTCTTAACATTCTATATGCTGCAAAGTGAGGTTCTTCTAAGATATTAATGTTTCTTGCTAAATCTCCAGGACGCACTATATCGCTTTTGTTTGCCATTACATTAGAATATTTTTTAACGCCTAAGCTAATTGCAAGCATTCCCCCAAGCATTGCTGCTGCTGCAATTGCTGCGGGTTTTAGCGCTTTTTTGTAATCAAAAGATTCTTTTTTTTCTTTTTTTTGTTCTTCTTTTAGCATTTCCAGTTTGTTCGGAATTAAAAGTTCGTTTGAAATTCTGTCAAAGTCCTCAATGCGCTCAAATGAATCTTTTTTAATGTGATTGTTCAGCAGCACGCCCTTGATTGTGTCGTTCTGTGGATGGCTTGTTCTTAAAATTTGCGTCTTTGTTTTTGTTTTAAATGCGTCTAACTGGGTTGGTTTCATAATTTTTCTTCTTCTTTTTCAAGTTCTTTTTCTTTATTGTCTTTTATTCTGAATAATCCTTTGAGGACTTTTTTAATTTCTCTTGCTTTTAATTTTTCAACTTCTTCGTTTTCGTCTTCTTCCCCTTGGGTAAAGAAATTAAGCACACTTTTAATCGCTTTTTTAATTGGTTGTGAAATTTTTGCGTCTATAAAGTTTTTTACTTCGCCAAAAACAGAAGCGAGTTTTTCTCCAACTGAAGTGATGAAATTTCTTACGTTAGAGATAAAAGTTTGAATGCTATTAATTATTTGAGGAATATTGGAAATTAAATTTAAAACCGGCTTAATCAAAACATTGATTAAAATTTTAGCTGGAATTGCAATAATTTTGGGCATTTGGTCTAATTTTTGGACTAAAGTGTCTAATTTTTGAACGGCTTTTTCAAGACCCATTATCATTCGATGTTGTAAATGCATTGCTTGAGCATTTTCTAGCCTTTGAATTTGAGCTTCGATTTTTGCTTCTTTTGCAGCTTGAATTTTAATCCAAGCTGCCATGCATTCATTATAGCTCATTTCCCCTGCAACTCTTGGTTTGTCTTTATTTTGGCGTATTCCGCCACCGCCACCCATACCAGAGCAAATCGGGCATGCTCCAATTGGCAGTCCATGTGGACATTTTCCTGTGTTTTGTATTGTTGCTGCTCCTGCTGGTGCTACCAAAATCGACCTTTCTATTGAGCCGAGCGGTTAAATAACCAGCATTCATATAAAGCATTAGTGACACGCTAAATACTTTAAAATTTGAGTTTTCCGACTATAACGGCTGCGGCCCAGTTGAGGAATTTCACCCCTGTTTCCTATTTAATTTTAAAATTATATTATCACAAAAAAAATTTTTGTGTTAAATTTCTTCTTCAAAAACATCCTCTTCTTCTTCAACAGGCACTCTTATTTCAACACCCATTTGTGTTAAAACATCTCTTGCTTTTGGTCCATAAGCTGTGTCTGAGAAGTTTTCAAGGATTGTTTGATAACAAATAATTGCGTCTTTTTCTTCCCCTCTTAATCTATAAATGTTACCAATTTTATAATATAAAGGCGCAAAACTTGCTTCAGGAAGATTGTCCATGTGTTCATCAAGTTGCAATTTTAATGTGATTAATGATTTTGAATCTTCGGGGGTAAAAAGTTCTCTTTCATAAACTTTTTGCGTTAAGCCATTGATTTTTGTTGCCATATCTGTAATTATTTCTTGGGCAACGCCTTTCTTTTTAACGTTTTTCTTTGCTGCATCAGCAGGCATTGCTTGATTTAAAATCAAAGCAATAATTAACGCTAAAGGTATTAATACAGACAATGTTTGTTTCAAAACTAGCTCCCCATCTATTGTAATCTTACAATAATATTTCGAAAATTCCTCAATCTTGCGGTTGAATTTTTTATAAATTTAATTAAAATCGTAGTATGAGAAAGTTTATATTGCTTATTTTTTCATTATTTTTTCTTTGTGCTGACGCTTCAATTTTAAAAGGCTCAGTCAGCGAAGAATATATCCCTTCGGGATTTTTTGGTTCTTGGGGTGTGATTTCAAAGCTTGATAGTTCAAATAATCCTACAATGTTTAATTATCAAAGCAGAGATATTTGGACTTTGTCTGGGCATAGCAATGTTTTGGTTTTGCAAAACTTGCAAAGTGGAGCAAGAAGCGAAATTAGAATTAAAGACAAAGCTTCTGATGGAAGAACTTTGAAATTTGAAAGAGAAAAAATTGTTAAACAAGACGATTTATCGAAAGTAATATATAGAGAAATCGTCAGTTTCAGGCTTTTGGGAAATAATTTTTCCGGAACAGATAAATTTATTGTTGAAGAATATGACAAAAATAATTCTTTAATCAAGAAAAATGAAGCGCTATATATTGTTGAAGGCGTTAAAATTTCAGGTTCAAAACCTGAGTGACCGTCATGCTGAACTTGTTTTGCTAGTTTTTCCAAAATCTTTGATTTTGTGAAAACCTGTACCTACTTGGCAGGGTCTTTTGTAAAGCTAAAAGTTTATTTCTTTGGAACTAAAGTTCCAGTTCATTTTTTCTTCTTTTGCACTCAAACGCCGTAATCAAAAGAAGAAAAAATGGAACCAAAAAAGAAGAAAATAACGGCTTAATGAATTTCAAGCTTATCAAAACGCTTCAAAATTTAATTCCTAGTCAAAAGATTCAAAGATTTTGACATCTTACACAATAATTTCTATGTTTGGTAATTGAATTATAATGGCGTGCAAAATCTTTTCAGCTTTTGCCTTTTTGTGGAATTAAATTTTTCGCTTGTAGCATTCATCTTTTTTAAATTTTTATCATCACATTAAAAAACCGGAGAGGTTTTGTGTTTTAGAATTAAAGTTTAATTATATACATGTTTTGTATAAGTTTAGCTTAATTGCAAAAGCTCGACTGTTTTTTAAGTAGATAAAAATTTAAAAAAGAAGAAACAAAGAATTTAATCAAGCCTTCTTTCTTTTCTTTCGATTCACTTTCTTTTCTTTGATAGGCGCTTGAACAAAGAAAAGAAAGTGAATAAGAAGCTTTAGCTTCTTTAAAATGAAGAACAAACTATGGTTTTGCTCTAAAAAATTATAAAGAATCTATCAAATCGTTATCGTTTTCTTTTACTTCTTCATCCAATAATTTTCCAAACTCTTCAAAACTCAAACCAAGCGCTCTAACTACTCTTGCAATGTTGGAAAAATAAATTTTTGTTTCACCTTTTTCTATTGTATTTAGCGAAGATGTCGCAATATCGTTTTCATAACAAAAAATAGTAAATTTTAAATCCTTCTCTTTTCTTTGGGTACGAAGAATTTTTGCCACATTTTTATATAATTTTGCATCTTGTTCTTGCATTAAATTAATAATAATGGTAAATTGAATTTAGATATTCCATACGTATGGAATTTATATATTTTGGAAGTTGTTTTATTTGTTTGCCTAGTTTTTGATATTGTTCTTTAAAATTCATTTTTTAATATTAAGCCTTAATTTAAAACTTATATTCTTCTTTGAAATTAAAAAATTCACTTGGTTGAATTTTAAAAAATTCTAATAGTGAAGCTAAAACTTTATTGCTTATTTGTCTTTCAAATCGTTCAATATGACCAATATATTTTTCGTTTAATCCTAAGGCTTGAGAAAGATTTTCTTGGGTGTAATTAAATTTAAGCCTATAATAGCGGACTCTTTTGCCAATATTTCTATAATAATATTCTTCAAAACTTGACATAAGTTAATTATTTAACATATACTTATATAGCACCACTGCTATATAAGCACCATATCTTAGACAGTTTAGTTCTTGTGTAACGGGTGTGTTAGTTCATTTCTACGAGTGAAGATAGGGAAACGCATAAAATTTCAGATATTTGAATAAGTTTTTTCAAGCTAATATATCTTTCAAATCGTTCAACATGGCCAACGAATTTAGAATTAGCATTTAATAATTCAGAAAGTTTTTCTTGAGAAATACCACGTTCTTGACGATATTTTCTAATGTTTTTACCTATTGCAATATAAGCATTTTTTTCAAAATCCATAAAAAAATGATAGGGTGTATTCCTATGAATCACCACTGCTACAAAAGCACTATTACTTATAATTCTTTATTTAGGAAATATTTATGAACAACAAACCAATCTACCCAATATCCGTACTATCAAACCTCTTAAACGTTCATCAAAGAAGCTTAAGAATATATGATGAATTAGGGATTTTATCTCCAAAAAGAAATGATAAAAATAGAAGAATGTATAGTAATAATGACCTTGAAAAAGCAAAACTAATTCTTTATTTAACAAGGAATTTAGCACTAAATATAATGGGAGTAAGATTAATTTTAGCAATGATTGAAGATAAAGAAATTGAACCTAAAAACTACATTTCTTTTGTTAAAACTCTAATTAAAAAAATAAACATTAACGAAGAAGATAACATAATAAAAACTGCAAAAAGAGGCAGGCCTAGATTAAATTAGAAATGTATGCTAAAACTCCATCAACATAAATTTTGTTTTTGGAAGAAAACGTTAAAGCGTCATTTCCAAACTCTTTTTTAATTTGAGCGATTTTTTTTGTTACATCATTTTTTGAAACGTAATCGCATTTGGTTAAAATATTAAAACAAGGAATTTTATTAAATTTTAGCCATTCTTGCATTAAAATATCGTTTTTTTGAATATCATGACGAGCATCAATAAACTGGATTGTAGAGATTAAAGGTCTTTTTAAAAGATATTGTTCAAGATTTTTTTGCCATGAGTCTTGTTCTTTTTTTGATACTTTTGCATATCCATATCCTGGCAAATCCGCTAAAACAAAGGGTTTTTTGTCTGTTGTTATTTCAAAAAGATTGATAAGGCGAGTTTTCCCGGGTGTGTTGGATGTTTTAGCCAGTTTTGATTGGTTTGTTAATGTGTTTATGAAAGTTGATTTTCCAACATTTGAACGCCCCAAAAGTGCAAATTCAGGTAAATTAAGCTCTGGGCATAATTTTAAATTTGGGGAACTTATAATAAATTTTGCATTTTTGATTTTCATTTTAACCTCTTTGGTGAGATTATAATAGCATTAAAATCCTGATAAATCGGCTTTTTTGATAGCTTTATTAAGAAATGTAACAAAAATAATTAAAACTGAAATTGTATAAAAGATATATACTTTATATATATGTAGATACAAAAACTACCATTCACAATAAGGTCTGATGAGTTATTAGTGAATGCTTCAAGCAAGATGGATTCAATGCTTTAGTAAGGTTGCACCACACGAATTTGCTGGAATGAGTGGGTTATTAAAACAATAGCCTAGGAGAAACAACAAAAACTTAGCGAGCAGTGATATGGTATCAGGCTCGCTTTATTATTTAATTATTAATTTTTGTAAACAAAATATTAATTTTCGCAATTTTAATTCAAAAAAATACTTTTTAAATATGTAGATTAGTATAGGTATTTTATGGGAAATTATCTTTCACCTACAAATTTGGATTTAAACAAATGGACTAGAGCAAGCGAACAGATTGCTCAATACCAAGGTTATGGTAATTTTAATCCTGGCGCTTATGGACAACAAGGCGTTGGTGCTGTTAATACTTCACAACAAGGCGCAACTTCTCAAGTTCCTTCTTCTGGAGCACAAGAGCCTTCTTTAATTGAAAGCTTCTTTAATGCTTTATTTGGTTGGATGGGCGGAGCAAGCACTGAAGACTTAGAAAAAGCAACTGTTGCATTAGAAACTTTATCTGCAATGCAAGCAGAGGAAGAACAGCAAATAGATAGAGGTTACGCTATGCATCAAGCAATGCTTAATGACCCTACAACAAAACAATATGGGCAGTATGATAGAGAATTATATCCTGTAAATGAATTTAATACATACGCTTTAGCGTAGTAATTTAGCGGAATATATTTAAAAAAATGAGCCAAAAGGCTCATTTTTTTCGTGTTTATAAATTATCCCTAGAATTAACTAAATATATTAAAAGTTTTTTCAACGTTGTCATCAACAACTTTTTTAACAGATTCCATTTCGGTTGTAATGGCTTGTCTTTCTGTTTCAAGCCTATCTAATTCCATTTCAAGTTTTCTATCAAGATTTTGTACTTTGCTTTGTGTAGCTTCATATTCTGCTTGAGCTGCTGCATCGTCAGATTTGTCATATTCTTCTGAAATTGCTCCGCCGCCAAGAGTTGCCCATTCGATTGGATTAAATTCCATTTCTTTTGTTTCTTCGTTTTCTTGATATTTTGCGAAATAATAAATACCTTCTTTAATCGCTCTTTGGAATGTTTCGGTATTATCTAAATCATCAACAATTAAGAAATCATCGGCGCTGAATTCTCTTGCAACATGATATTCAACAGGGTTGCCGTTTTCATCGTTTCTTGTTTCTGATTCATAAGAAGTTAAATCAATTTTAGACAAGCTTAAAGTATAGTTATCTATTCCTGAAGTGTCTTCGCCAGCTGCCTCAACTTCAGCTTTTGCTGCTTGAATTTGCGCAACAGGAGTTCTTGTTGTATATCTTTCAATCATTTCATTCATTTCTTCTTCTGATGAAACGATTAATTTGTTTCCTGAGGAAGAAACAAGATAATATTTTGCTTGAGAAGTGATTAAACCATCCATTTGTTGGTTCATATAATTTTTGTAGTTGTTGTATGAAATATCAACGCTTTTAACGCCTTCTCCGCCATTGAATGAAAATACCATTTTTCTGTTGTTTACTGCATCTTGATATTTGATTGATGCAGCAGAAGAAATATCAGACAATTTAAGCCTTTGAAGGTTGATTTGTTGAACTTCATATTCAAGATCGCCCTTTCTCGCTGTTAATTGCAAAAATCTAGCTTGGCTTGCAGAAAGCCCCATGATTATTCTCCTTAAAAGCTTTATTGTCTAACACTTAATTTATCGGCAAAAACCTTTCAAACTTTAAGAAATGGAGCTTAAAAAAACGTTTTTGTTACATAAGTTAATAATTAATATTGTCCATTTTGCTATTGTCCAAAAAGGCAATGTAATTGCTTTAAAAGCGGATTATTTTTTTATTATGAAAAAATATTTAATAATTTTGGGTTTATTTTTCTTTTCGCTTGAATCTTTCGCAATTGAAAAAATTTATATTCAACAACCGCCTGTGTTTAATAATCAAATTTATAAAAGACCAGTGTATAGTCCATATTCAAATATGTATTACAGCCCTTATCGTTATAGAAAAACAAACTATAACGATGCAAAAAGGATGCAAAGAATTAATCGAATTCGTCATTTGAATCGAATTAGAAATAATATTGTAAGCTGGAATTTAAACAGAAATAAAAATGGCATTATGACGGGATATTCAACTCCAATTAATCAAAACATTTATAATCAATTTGGACAAGATTTTTGGGACACCAACAAAATTGCGCCAAATTGCACAACGGATTTGTTTTCAACTCCAAGCGCTGGTGGTTCTTATCATAAAAGGGGAGAATGGATAAATCGAAATGGAGGAGTTTCTTCTAAAACTGGGGTTAGAATAATTTACGATTAATCGCTAAAGGTTTCTTCTTGTTCTTCTTTTTCTTCTTCTAGTTTTTCTTTGGAAAGTTTTGAATTTTTCTTTTTTTCTTCTTTTTCTTTTAATGCTTTCATAAGCATAATTGAACCAGCATTTGCCATCGCAAGTCCATTAAGGGAAGCTCTTAATTGAGCGGAGCGGTCTTGATAATTTTGTTGAGAGGTTTGCTCTTGTTCTTCTTTCATTTCTTGAGCAAAATATTCGCCGCCTTGTCCATATTTTTCTTCAGACATTTTATTGGCTGATGCATTATCAGCTTTAAAGCCTATTGTGGATAGTGGTGAAATACCTCGATTGTCGACCATTTTGCCTCGCTTTTAGTCGTTTAAATTACCAAAATAATATCATTTTTTTATTCAAAAAACAACACTCTCTTGATTCTTAAACGCTTGTGAAAAAAATAATTTGTTAGTTAATATTCGCCATGGTAATATCAATTTATGAGAAAGATTATTTTAGCTATTTTTTTATTGTTTTTTGCGAAAGTTAATGCGCAAAATTTGGATTTTAACAAAGTTGGAAATGCTGATTCAAACAAAATTTTGAAAAATTTTATTCAACAAAAATTGAACAGCGAAAATTTTGATGTTGTAAGCTATTTTGTTGATATCGATGATGATAGCAAAAAAGAAATTTTGGGGATTGTTAAATCTCAATATTTTTATTCTTTGGCGGGTTATAAGCTTTTTGTGTTGAAAGAAAATAATTCTAATTGGGAAGCTTTTAAATCAGATATTCATTTTGATAATACTCAAAATTTTGAAGTTGAAAATAAAAAAATAATTTACTACAAAACTGTTTTTTATAAAAATAAAAAATGCAAAGCTAAAATTAAGAAAAATAAAATAAAAACTTCAAAATCTTTTATGGATATTTTTGTAAACAAAAAAGCTCATGATATTGAAGAAATCACAAAATTTGAAGATGGACATGTTCAAAATAATTTAAATATTGAAGATTTCCACGCCCAAAAGCAAAGAAATGTTGATTTTCATTATGTTAATTTGAACGAAAAAACGAAACATTATCTTGATTTAAAATAAAAGGCTCTTTATAGAGCCTTTTTTATATCTTCCAAAATTAATTCATTGTGCAAGCGATATTTTGTGTATAGTTCATTCAATGGAATTCTGTCTGAAAATTCTTTATGACTTCCATAATTTAAAACTTTCATATCAGAATCACCAAAATATCTTGCAATTTTTTCGCCCCAGCCGCCGTTTAATTCTCCATCTTCCAAAGTTACAACGACTTTGTGGGTTTTTTTCAATTCTTCCATTAATTCAACATCGATGCCTGTTATAAATTTTGGATTAATAATTGTCGCATTAATTCCTTCTTTTTCTAAATCTTTAGAAATTTCAACAGCTTTATAATAAAAATTGCCTAGTCCCATAAGCGCAACACTGTCGCCTTTTTTTGTTATTTGATATTTGTTTAAAATTGAATAATTTGTTTTATCTTCAGCTCCAACTGAAATTAATTCAGTACTAGGAACTCTTATTGCAACAGGAAAATCGCTTTGTTCAACCGACCAATCAAGCATTTTTAGATATTCTTCTTTTGTTGTTGGTGCAAGATAAACAAGATTTGGAATATTGCACATCAAAGAGATATCAAATGTTGTTAAATGAGTTGCGTCTGATTCTGTTATTCCACCCCAATAAACAAGAATTGTTGCAGGGTTTGAATTCAAGCACAAATCTTGCGATAATTGGTCATAAGTTCTTTGAATAAATGAACTCATTATGCAAAAAACAGGTTTTGCGCCATTTGAAGCCATTCCTGAAATCATAGCAATTGCGTGTTCTTCTGCGATTGCAGTGTCAATATATTGTTTGCCAAGCTTTTCTCTGATTTCTTTGCTTAATCCAAAAACCCCTGGGGTTGCGGCGTTTACGACTGCAAAACTTGAATCTTGTTTTGCTTTTTTTAAGAAATAATCAACTGTAATTGAAGTATAGCATTCGTTTGTGGTTATTTCTGGTTTTTCATCCAATTCATTTGGCATAATCCAATGGAATTTTTCTTTGTTGTCTGTTGCCTGCTGAAGTCCGTGACCTTTTTCTGTTATCAAATGAACAACAAGTGGATGATTAACATTTTTAATTTTTTGAAATTCTTCAATTAATTTTTCAATATTGTTTCCGTTTTTAACAAACAAATAATCATAACCTAAGGTTTTAAAGAAATTATTTTCAGCTTTTCCTTTTGTTTCTCTTAAAAGTGCCAAATTATCATATAAACCGCCATAGTTTTGAGCAATCGACATTTGATTGTCGTTTACAATGATTATAAAATTTGAATTTAATTTTGAAGCAAAATTTAGGCCTTCAAGTGCTTCGCCGCCTGATAAAGAGCCGTCTCCAATTAGCGCAATTACATTATAATTTTCATTGTTTAAATCTCTTGCTTTGGCAAGTCCGCTTGCAAGTGAGATAGATGTTGAAGTATGCCCAATTTTAAACATATCATGAGGGGATTCTTCAGGAGCAGTGTAGCCCGTATATTTTTGATAGTCTTCTTCGTTAATAAAGCCATTTTTTCTTCCTGTAAGAATTTTATGAGGATAGCATTGGTGGGAAACATCAAAAACAAACTTATCAACTGGCGAATTAAAAACATAATGAAGCGCAATTGTTGTTTCGATTATGCCTAAATTTGGCGCCATGTGTCCGCCTGTTGTGTTCACTTTTTTTATAATAATTTCTCGCATTTCATTTGCAAGAGAATTCATTTCATCAAGATTTAAGTTTTTTAAATCCATTGGTGAATTAATTTTGTCTAAAATCATTTATACTCCTCAATTTTGCTATTCAAAAGAAGTATAACACGGTTTTTTAAATTGATAAATTAGATATTCTTGGCGTTTTGCATTCTTTTATTTTACCATTAATTAAATATTCTTTTAAGGCGTTTTGCCTAGTTGTGTCGTATATTTCAATAGAATCATCATTTTCAACATCTTTGATTAATTCGCTTAAACCAGCAACTCCAGTTGCAAGAAAATCATCATAAACGACACAAAATTCGAAATCATCGCTCAATTTATCAACATCATATTTAATTGAACCATCTTCATTTAAAATTTTAACGTTTGAAATGCTCAAATCGGGGTTAATTGTGTATGTCATATTAGAAACTTGCATTATTCCTGGGGAAACTTTTTTGAAAGTTGTTGATAATGCGCACCATTCAAGAGTTTTGATTATTTGTTTTTTGCTTAATGTTGTTTTAATTAATTTTTGAGTTGTAAAAGGAACGACTTCTTCAATGTCTTTTGTTGAAATATTTGTATCGTTTAGACTTGCTCTAATAGTTCCTGCATTAACAAAGGCAAAGTCTGCTTTTTGGGTGTTTGTTCTTGAATTGACGTACCACAAATTTGAATCAGCAACCAAATTTCCAATTTCGCTATGACCATATAAAATTTCACCTTTTTTAAGAGGTTCTTTTATGGTTGCAACTATTGGATAAAAATTATCAAAATTCATTTCTTCAAGTTCTTTAAAACTTGTTTTTGATTTTTCTTTTATTAAAACGCCATCATCATCAAATTCGAGTTCTAATATTCCATACATATTAAGATTTTCTCTGAAATCGTTTGTTGGAGAGCTTCCTGTTGAAACAATTTTAACTGGTTCGTTTGATTCTGTTTCGCTCCATTCGTCGATTTGGATGTGGTCATGTCCTCCAATTACAACATCAACGCCTGAAATTTTGCCTAAGGCTTCATATAAATTTGTTTTGTTTGTATCAAATTGTCCGGTGTGAGCCAAAATAAAAATTTTATCGATTCCTTGTTTTTGAAGTTTTTCAACTTCATTTCTTGCCATTTTGAGAGTTTGATTTAATGGCGCAACTTCAAAAAAGTCGTTTTCTTTGTTTGTGAAGCAAAGCTCTCTGAAATCCATTGCGCTAATGCCAATTATTCCAAAGCGTTCGCCGTTTTTTTCAATTATTGTGCTTGGAAGAATATTTTTTTCCATTTCGTTTTCTCTTTTGAAAAATAAATTTGCAGCAAGCATTTTTCCTTTTAGAGCATATTTTTTAATTAAATTGCTAAGGTGTTCTCCGCCTTCGATATCATGGTTGCCTAGCCCGATTGCGTCTGTTTTAGTGCATAGTTTTTTAGCTACAACTTCATTGTTTGGATTTGTTGTGATAAAAACATCTCCTCCTGATAATGTTAAGTTTGGAGTTGCGGGATGTTCTTTATAAAATTCATCTTGGGCTTTTAAAAACCCATCAACATTAACTGTTGAGCCGTGTGAATCGTTATAAAATATTGTATTTACTTTTGTTCCTAAAAAATGTATTTGCATAATTAAACCTTTTAAAATTTAAATATACAAAACCAATGAACAAAAAAATTTGTTTAGGTGCATTGTATAGACGAAATATTAATAAAAGCCTTGCATGCTCTACTTTTAGCATGTAAAATTAATTTATTAAGAATGGAGCAAAGTGTAAATGAAAAAATTATTTATGAATGTTATCGCCACTATTGCATTAGCTCTTTTTGCAGCACCAGCTATGGCGAATTACGTTTTAGAACAAGGTCCAAGCAGTTATCCTGACCTTCCAAGCACTCACTGGGCTTATGAAGCAGTAACTTTTTTGACCGATAAACAAGTTGTTGTAGGTTATCCAGATGGCTTATATAGACCTGATCAAAAAGTAACCAGAGGCGAATTTTCAACAATGGTTATTAAAGCGCTAGGCTTATATGAAAAAAATGTGCCATTAGTGTTTGATTATAAAGATACAAAAGGACATTGGGCAGATAGAAACATTCAAGTGGCTTCTTATTATGGACTTGTTAAAGGATATAGCGATGGAACATTTCATCCAAATTCTTATGTAACAAGAATGGAAGCTCTTAATATTATTTTAAATGCGCTTTCTCCTCAAAACATTGATTCAGAACAAGCTAAACATTTTGTTTCAATTTATAGCGATTATTCTGAAATTCCTGATTGGGCATTAATTGCAGCAGGACAATGTCAAATGCTTGGTCTTGTTTATAATACTCCAGGGCATGAGACAACTCTTGAACCAAACAGACACGCTGTTCGTGGCGAATTGGCAAGATTTTTGTTCAACATGGTTGAAGCAGCAAAAGTTATTCCAAGCGAAAAAATTAAAGAAGAAGTTGCGCCAAAGAAAAAATTTGCTGAGCCTAAAAAAGCTAACGGCTTTATTTTAGATAACGTTTATTATGATGAAGAATACGCAGTAATTCCTGAAGGAACAATTCTTCCTTTAACTGTTCAAAAATGTATCAACACAAAAACAGCTAAAGAAGGCGAAACATTTATCGCAAGAACTCCATATAACTTCGTTACAAGAGAAAAATATGTTGTAATTCCTATTGGGGTTCAAATTGATGGCAAAGTTCACAAAGTTGAAAGACCGCACAGATTCTTCCAAAATGGATACATGGCTTTAACAACATCAAACATTCTTGATGACAAAGGTAATCCTGATATGAAAATCGTTGCAACTCTTGGAGAAAGAGAAGCAGATATGAGAATCATCAGAAATGACCCTTATTTAACAAGAACACGTTACAATGTTGTTAAAGGTCAAAATATGTATATTCACAAAGGTCAAAGAGTAGATTTTGTTTTACTTGAGCCTTTAAGAGTTAAAATCTTCAATGTTGAAGAAGAAATATAAAAATTAATTTTATAAATAAAACCCTCCAAATTGGAGGGTTTTTTAATGTTCATAAATCTTTACAACATTGAAAAACAATATCAATGATATATTATATTATTGGGAGTAATTATAATTATTGGATAAAATTAGTATTGGAATAAATCAGTGAACGAACACGTTAAATTATTAATTGATGATATTAAAAAACTTTGGCAAAAACTAGACATTAATCAAAAATTTTCAATCGGCGCATTGCTCGTTGCAATGTTTGTTGTAGGCATTTTTTTCATATTTAAAGCAACAGAGCCAAATTGGACTGTTTTATATTCTGATTTGTCAAAGGAAGATGTTAAAGCAATAACTGAGAGTTTGAAAAAAAGCGGATATGGCTATAAACTTTCCGATGATAAAACAACAATTTTGGTTAAAAACCAAGATAAGGAAGATTTAAGACTTTTTGTTGCTGAAAATGATTTAATTAAAGATACGGCAGGCGGTTTTGAATTGCTTGACGATTTGCAATTGGGTTCTACTGATTTTAAAAATAAACTCACTAAACAAAGAATTTTTCAAGGTGAATTAACTCGCTCAATTGAAAAAATCCATGGTGTTAAAAAAGCAAGAGTTCAATTAGCAGAGCCAGAACGTTCAATTTTTTCTGATAATGACGAAGAGCCTTCTGCAAGCGTTGTTTTAATTTTAGAAGCAGGTGTTAAACTAAAAGCAAGTCAAATTTTGGCTATTAAAAACCTTGTTTCTTATTCTGTTCCAAGATTAACAACAGATAGAGTTTTTCTTACTGACCAATATGGAAACACATTATCAGAAGATGTTTCAAGAAATTCTTCTGATATGCAAACTTTTAGAAGCTCTTTTGAAAAAGAAGCTGCTAAAAAAATTAAAGATACTCTTGAAACAATTATGGGAAAAGACAATGTTTCTGTTCAAGTGTCTTCTGTTATGGATTTTAATCAAACAAGAGCAACAATCGAAAGTTACACTCCAAGCAAAGACACAAATGCGGGCGTTGTTTTAACTCGTCAAGGCGAAAAAGAAATTTATTCAAATCCAAAAGATTTGCCTTCGAATAAAAATAATCAAATAACACAAGGGGCTGCGCCTACTCAAGCGCAACAATTAGCGCAAAATCAAATGAACAACATTGCAGCCGCTCAGGAAGAAAATCCTTTATTAAATCAAGCCCAAGGTGCAAGCGCTGCGCAAGACGTTACAGGGTTGCCATTGAATGAAACACCCGCTAAAACAACAAATTATTATGATACTGAGTATGGTAAAAATAAAGAAGAAGCTAAAAAATTAAGCTATGAAAAAGAAAAATCTGCAACAACATACGCTGTTACAAAGGAAATTAAACAAGTTGTTTATGCTCCTGGTTCAGTAACAAGAATGAGCGTTGCGGTTGCAGTAAATAAAATTTTAACTGACAATGAAAAAGAAGAAATCAAAAATCTTGTAATAGCAGCAGCTGGCATGGATATTGAGCGTGGAGATGTTGTTAATGTTTCAAGCTTGAAATTTACTGGCATAGACAATAGTGAAGAACTTGAAAAAGATAAAAGAGAACAACAAGAATTCATTCTTGAAGTGTTGACTTTTGTGTTCAAGAATGTTTCTCCTGTGTTTATAATTTTGATTCTTGGCTTGATTGCGTTGCATAATTTTGGAAATATTTTCAAAGCACCAAAACCAATCGAAGAAGAAGAGATTGCTGAAGAAGAAGAAACAGATATGCTTCCAAGTTTTGATCCATATCTTGCCCTTCAAAGTAATCACACGAATTCCGATGATTTTTATCAGCAAGATATTCAATATACTTCTGCAATTGACAAAAAGAAAAGTGAAATTATTAATTCTATTCTCGATAATCCAGAGGAAGCAGCCAGAATTTTAACATCATATATTAAAGAATAAGGAAGAAAAAAATATAAAATGGCAAATATTCGTATTGAACAAATGACACCAACTCAAAAGGTCGCAGCGCTATTAATCACGCTGGGTCCCACTGCCGCTTCTGAAATTATGAAAAACATAGAAGACGATAATGCACTTGAGCAAATTACGATTGAAATTGCTGGGTTATCAAAACTTCCGCAAGATGTTATTGAAACAATTGTTGATGAATTTCATACTGTTTTTCAAGCTTCTTCAATGCTTGCAGCAGGCGGTATGGCTTATGCTAGAGAGTTGCTTGAAAAAGCTTATGGGGCAAATGAAGCAAATGACATTTTAAACCGTTTAGTTACAATTTTAAATTCCAATCCTTTTCAATTTTTTAATGAAGCAGATCCTGTTCAATTGGCGACTTCTTTTCAAAACGAAAATCCTCAATTGATTGCTTTGATTTTGGCATATTTAAAACCTGAACAATCGGCAAAAGTTTTAAATTGCCTTGCTCCAAATATTCAACACAGGGTTGCTCTTAAAATTGCGCAAATGAACACAACAAATCCAGAAGTTATTTCTGAAGTTGAAAAAATTGTTGAATCAAGATTTTCAAACGTTGTTGCGTCAGATTTTTCTCGTGCAGGCGGAACGAAAACGCTTGCTAATATCTTGAACAGCACAGACAGGGCAACAGAAAAGAATGTTATTGAAATGATGGAAATCGAAACTCCAGAATTAGCAGAAGATGTTAGAAGTCTTATGTTTGTATTTGAAGACATTGTTCAATTGGATGATTCTTCTATTCAAAGAGTTTTAAGAGAAGTTGATTCAAGAGATTTAGCAACATCTTTGAAGGGTTCTAAAGAAGAAGTTAAACAAAAAATCCTTAAAAATATGTCTGAGCGTGCGCAAAGTGTATTGCTTGAAGATATTGAATATATGGGACCTGTTAGAACAAAAGAAGTACAAAAAGCTCAATCAAAAATTGTTGGTGTAATTAAAGCGCTTGAAGCTGTTGGCGAAGTGACTATCTACCGTGGCGGTCAAGAGGACGAATTAATTGAGTAAAATTAAATTAGACAAAATTAATTTTGATGAGGCTGATTTTCTTGTTGAGGTGGATAAGGAAAACGAAAAAGGAACAAAAAAAAATAATTCTAAAAGAACTCAAGAAGAAACCAAAGCCTTAAATGAAGCACAGGAAGTCATTCTTGAAGCTAACAAGAAAAAAGACGAAGCTGAGCTTATTCTTAATCGTGCAAGAAATGAAGCGCAAGAATTAATCGACAAAACCACCCTTGAAACAAATGAAGCAAAGCATAAAGCTTTTGCTGAACTTGAAGAGCAAAAAAAAGAAATTATCGAAAAAGCAAATGAAGAAGCTTTAAAAATCATTGAAGAAGCGAAGGAAAAATCAAACAAAGAGTCGCAAGAACTAATAGAAAATTCCAAAGAAACAATTGAACAAGAAAGAGTTGCAACCATTAAAAATGCTTATGATGAAGGATATAAAGATGGGTTGGAACATATTCAAAAAGAAATGGAAGAAAAAATTCAAAATTTTGATGTTTTTTGTTCAAATCAATATGAAGTTAGAGACAAAATTTTAAAATCTGCAAATAAAGATATAATTGATATTATTTTGAATATTTCAAAGAAAATTTTATTAAAAGAAGTCGATGCTAAAGTGATAGATAAAATTATTAAAAACACTGTTTCTTTGCTTGAAAAAAAAGAAAATGTTAATGTGATTTTGTCTGAAAAATATGCAAAAATTTTGTTTGAATTTCAAAAAGAATCCTTGGCTGATGAAATTGATTTTAATTTTGAAGATTTTAAACAATATGAAAATTTCAATGTTTTATACAATTCAGAGTTTGATGACGATACGATTATTGTTGAAAATTTAAAAGAAAGATATGATGCTTCCATTAATTCGCAGTTAGATGTTATAGTTAGAAATATTTACGACAATACGCAAAATGGAAAGCTTGACTTAGACAACTACGAAAATGAAATTGAATGATTTAAATGAAATTATAAATAATTCAAAACCTGTTTCAAAAATTGGCAAAATTATTGAAATAATTGGGCTTACAATTATTGCAGATGGTCCTGTTTCATCAATTGGCGATTTGTGTCATATTGTTCAAGATGGTTCAAATGAAATAATTTTTGCTGAAGTTGTTGGTTTTAGAAAAGATTGCATCCTTTTAATGCCTCTTGGTTCGATTGATGGATTAAGAGCGGGCGCAAGGGTAATCAACACAGGAACAAGCATGAAAGTCAAAGTTTCTGAAACACTTTTGGGAAGGGTTTTAGATGGGCTTGGAAATCCGATTGATGGAAAAGGGGATATTATTGCTGACGAATATTATCCAACAAATGCTGCAATTATTAATCCGATGGATAGAAAACCGATTGACGAGCCTTTGTCTTTGGGGCTTCGTGCAATTGATGGTTTAAATACAATTGGAAAAGGGCAAAGGGTTGGGATTTTTGCTGGTTCAGGCGTCGGAAAATCTACGACATTAGCGATGATTGCAAAAAACACCGAAGCTGATATAAATGTAATTGCCTTAATTGGCGAGCGTGGAAGAGAAGTTCGTGAATTTATTGAAAACACGATGGGTATATCAGGTATGAAGCGCTCAATTGTTGTTTGCGCAACTTCTGAGCAGCCTGCATTGGTTAAAATTAAGGCAAGTTTTGTAGCCTGCGCTATTGCAGAATATTTTAGAGATAAGGGCAAAAATGTTTTATTTATGCTTGATAGTGTAACTCGTATCGCTCTTGCTCAAAGGGAAGTTGGGCTTGCAGTTGGTGAACCTCCTGCTACTCGTGGTTATACTCCTTCTGTTTTTGCGCTTTTGCCAAAATTTTTGGAACGTGCTGGAGCTAATAAAAATGGGACAATTACAGGTCTTTACACTGTTCTTGTTGAAGGGGATGATATGAATGAGCCGATTGCTGACGCTGCAAGAAGTATTTTAGACGGTCATATTGTTTTGTCTCGTGCACTTGCGCATAAAAATCATTATCCTGCGATTGATGTTTTGCAAAGTATTTCTCGTGTTATGAATAATGTTGTTGATGATGAGCATAAGAGCGCTGCTGGAAAAATTAGGAATTTGATGGCAAGTTATGCAAAAAATGAAGACTTGATTTCGATTGGCGCTTATGCAAAGGGAACAGACGCAAACACAGATAAAGCCATTATGATGTATGACAAAATTAATGCTTATTTGATTCAAGGAAGCGATGATAGCGCTGATTATGAAATTGCAAAAAATGAATTAATTAACTTGTCTAAAATGTAATTTATTGTTTAAGATTTTTTAAAATTTTGCCTTGGTAAAAAATAAAATTATATAATACACGTGGGGTTTTATAGCAAAATTTGGATATCAAGTGCATAAAAAAACAAAAAATATGTTTATCGATAAAAATTTAAATCTTCTAACTTCGCAATTTTGCGAAGCATTGAATTCTGCACTTGAATCTTTTTGGGAGCAAGACACCAAAGTAATTTTGCAAGCTGTTAATGATTATCGTGAAATTAGGGATGAAAAATTAATCTCAAATCTTGATTTTTTCTCTAGTCAAATAAAGGTTGAAAACCATAAACCAGTTATCATAAGACTTAGTAAGGAGTTTGTCGAAAATATTCTTCAAGATTCTCTTGAAGCAAACTTTTTTGCATTTAAATTTAGCGAAATAACCCCTCTTGAAATAAAAATTTTGAATGGTTTTTGTGAATTTCTATACAAAAAACTAAAAGAAATTTTAATTCCGCCAAATGTTGCAAAATTAAGCGAAAAAAGCGAAAAAAATATCAATTTGCTTTTTATTATTCCTTCAAAAAGCAATACTTGCTCAAAAATGATGATATCCATACCCCAAGACAGAATCAATCTTGAAACTGTTAAACAAATCCAAAATTTTAAAGACGAAGATTTTTTAAACTCAAGCGCTTTAATTCGTCTTAAAGCTGGAAGTTCTAAAATTACATTGGAAGAGCTTCAAAATCTTGCCCCTGATGACATTATCGTGCTTGAAAATAGCGAATTAAGCAAAATGATTTTGTTGTCTGGCGAAGTTGAAAACAAATTCAATATTAAAATCAACCCTTCTTTGATAGTTAATCTTGATGAAAACGAGGGTGATGAAGAAGATTTTATTCAAACTTATGAAGAGGTAAAAATGGAAAAAAACTTATGGGATGATATCCAAATCGAGATAAATGCCGAATTTGAAAAGGTTAAAATGACAATAGGAGAATTAAAACAAATCTCTCAAGGTCAAATTGTTGATTTGGGTTCAATTTTTGATAACGAAATTTCTCTTTTTGTCGAGGAGAGAAAAGTTGCAAAAGGCGAATTAATCATCATTAATGATAGATATGCGGTGCGTTTAAATGAAGTATTAAGCACTAATACGCCAAAAACAGCTCCTGCACCTGCTAAAACAGCACCAGCACCAGCTCAAGCTCAAGTTAAACAACCAGCGCCACAGCCAAAACCGCAAGCTGCGCAAGTTCGCCCTCAGCCTGCGCAAAATCGACCAATACCAACTCGAGCTGCGCAAGCTCAGCCAAAACAACCAGCGCCACAGCCAAAACCGCAAGCAAAACCTCAGGCAGCTGAAGACGAAGAATTTGATTATTCTGATTTTGAAAAGTAAGGACACTGAAAATTATGATGACTTATGTAACAGCTTTTATATTCTACACACTTGCAATGATTGGCATTTTGCTAATCGGGTTTGTTGTGTATAAAAAAAGCTTTTTAAATAACGCTAAAGGCGAAAATAGAGGAGTTATTAAAATAATCGATAGTTTGCCTATCGGTAATAAAAAAATGCTCCTTGTTGTAAAAATTAAAAATGAAAAATTTTTAATAGCGTCAGGTTTAGAACACACAACATTTTTATCAAAACTTGAATCTGATAGCGCAGTTGAACAAATTAAAGAAAAATTAATTACGCCTGAAGTTGTTGAAGAATCCATTATTGACGAAATTTATGGCGAGCCAATTGTCCAAGAAGCGCCAAGACAAAGATTTGATGACACAAAAATTTCAAGAGAAATGGAGCTTCAAAGACAATTTAGAGAATTATACGAAAAAGACGAAACACCAAAACCTCAAATAAATAGCATAGCTACAAGCAGAAAAGAAATGGTTAAGCAATTGTTGAGGGATTTAAACGCAACATCAAATGCAAAAAACGGGAGTAAATTTTAATGGATAGTTTATTGAAAGATATAAATCCTGTTATACAACTTTTGATTACAATGGCAGCATTTTCGCTCTTGCCATTTGTATTTGTTTCCATGACGCCTTTTTTAAGATTTACAATTGTTTTTTCTATGCTTAAAACAGCAATGGGTACAAATTCTGTTCCTCCTGCTATAACATTGATTGGTCTTTCTTTAATTTTGACTCTTTATACTATGAGTCCTGTTTTTGATAATATGTATCAAGCTTATCAAGTTCCTTATCAAAAAAATAAAAATGTCGTAGAGGCGCTAAATGCAAGTTCTAAGCCTTTAAAAGAATATATGCTTAAACAAACTCGCCAGTCGGATTTGGCTTTTTTTGTTGAAAAAACAAGAAAACAAGCGCCCGAATCTCCTGAAGAGCTGACTTTGTGGGAAGTTGCGCCAGCATATATTGTTTCAGAATTGAAAACTGCTTTTGAAATCGGGTTCATAATTTATGTTCCTTTTATTGTGCTGGATTTGGTTGTGGCGAATATTTTGCTTGCGCTTGGTATGTTTATGTTATCGCCTCAAATTGTTTCAACACCTTTTAAATTGCTGATATTCATTGCAGTTGATGGTTGGAGCTTGATTGTTAAAGGGCTTGTGGAGAGTTTTAACTGATGGAAGCTTTGGTAGAATTTTTGGGAAAAGGTTTCATGGTAATGCTTATGATAAGCATGCCTTGCGTTTTAATGGCTGCGCTTGTGGGTCTTATTGTTGGGATTTTGCAAGCAGTTACACAAGTTCAAGAGCAAACAATTGCAGCTGCGCCAAAAATTATATTGGTTTTTTTGACAATTGTTCTTTTGGGCGGATATTTTATTAAAGTTTTAACAAATTATTTTTATGAAGGTTCCCATGTGGCTTTTGAAATTGTTCCAAGGCAAGACGATTATGTTTTGCCAGATAACTATTTTAAATATACAAAGCCGTTTGCGGGTGAAATGAAAGACGGAGTTAAAAAAGAAGGCTCTTTAACTAAAAAAATGATGGGTACTCCTTCTTGGGATAAAAAAGCGACAAAACGCCAAATTTATGTTAATTCAAAACAAACTCCTGTTGTTGAGCCTAATTTTATAGAAAGACAAAGAATTCAGTCTAATAGCAGATAAGGGATTAGTAGTTGGAAGAAATCTTAAAACAATTTGCAATAATGTTTCCAGAGCTAAATTCTGCTTTTGGCGCTGGCATTATGATTTTTTTGAGATTAGTCGGAATGATGAGGCTTGCGCCAGTTTTGTCTAAAAGCGAAGTGCCCGCAATGGTTCGTTTGTCCTTTGCTATAATTTGCACAGTGATATTGGTTGGGGTGATTAAGCCTACGCCGCCACCTGCTGAAACGCCAATATTTCTTTGTATGTTTTTGAATTTTGTTTTTGGCGCTTTAATTGGTTTTGTTGCAAACTGTATTCTAGCGGCAGTTTTAACAGGCGGAGATATGATAAATACGCAAATGGGCTTGTCTTCTGCAATGATTATGGATCCAAGCACAAAAAGCCAAGTTAGTATGATGGCGAACTTTTTTTCTGTTCTTGCAATGTTGATTTTCATATATTCAGGCGGTGTTTATTGGCTTTTTAATGCATTGATTAGAAGCTTTGAGCTTTTTCCGATGTATAGCGTGAACTTTCATTTTGAAAATTTCATAAATATTCAATATTTAGGACAAGTAACAGGAAATATTTTGTTTACTGGATTGCATATTGCAGGACCTGTTTTGCTTGCGACATTGGCTCAAGATATTATTTTGGGGATTATATCGAAAACAGCTCCTCAAATTAACGTTTTTTCATTGAGCTTCTTGTTTAAACCGGTTATGGGCGCTTTTATTTTAATCGTTATTTTGCCAATGCTTATAAATGTTATTACTGAATATTTGGTTGCTTACGCAAATATTTTTTAAGCTTCTTTGATTTTAGTTTTTTTAACTCTATCCATTTTTGGTTTCATGCAAGTCCATAAAACGTTTTTGATGTATGGAGCAATTAAAATAACGATTATGCTAAAAATGATATCATATAAGATATTGCCAAGGCTGATTTCAGTAAGAATCGGAATAACCAAGCTAAAGCTAATTACTCTAAAAATAGCTAAGATTATGCAATATAAAAAGCCAAAAATATGGATTGATAATACTCCAAAAATTGCCGAGATTGTTCTATATAGAAAATTTCTTGATATTTTTAAAATATAGCTAATTATGGCTATTGCAAAAAATACGCCCAGCATATAACCAAAAAGGTAATTTTGAAGGTAATCAAGACCACCGCCGAAAACAAAAATTGGCCATACAAAAAAACCAACAATAAGGTAGCAAATGAAAGTTAAAATTGAATAGCTTTTGCCTAGAATATAAATTATGAATATCATTGCAGGCAACAATGGACTATACGAAACTTGTTTTGAAAAAGCGATGAAACCTTCATGGGGAATGAACTTCATCCAAGGGTGTGCAAAATTAATTTGTGTAAAAGTTGCAATGATTAAAATTATAAAGCATAAAGCGCAAACAACCAAAGTTCCAATTGTTAATGGAGTTGCTTCGCCTTTGTGTATGTATTGTTGAAAAATATCTTTATAACGTTTGTTAATCATAAACTCTCTCAATGCTCTAATTGTAGCACTTAGTTTAATTTTGTTCGACTATTTTGTTTAATTCGCTATATAAATCTTTATATTTTTTGTCGAAAATGTTTTCGCTCCACATAATGAGCGCATCTTCGTTGTTGTCTTGGTAATATTTTTTTCTTAAACCCAAAGATTTAAAGCCAAATTTTTCGTATAAATGGATGGCTCTTTCGTTGGAAACACGAACTTCAAGCGTAATATATTTGATTTTTTCTTTATAGCATTCATCAATCATTGAAAGAAGCAATCTATGGGCTAATTTTTTGTTTTGATAATCTGGATGGATGGATAAATTTGTAACGTGGGCCTCGTCCATAATTTTCCAAATTCCCATATAACCAATACATTTTTTGTCGTCTAAAATGCATTTATATGTTGAAATTTTGTTTGATAACTCGGTTTGGAAAGACTCTCTTGACCAGTGATGCGCACCATAACAAAGTTCTTCTATTTGAAGAATTTCATCAATATCTTCATGCGCCATTTCTCGAATTTTAAAGTTTTGCATATTTTTATGATAACACAGAGTTTTTAAGTTTTTAGATATTAAAAAATATTAAGAAAAAAATATATTTTTTTGTGTTTTTATATTACAATACATTCTGGTAAAGTATAACAAAAGGAAAAATGAAAATGTCAATTAACTTGAAAAACAAACAAGAAATTATCAAAAAATTTGGTAAATCTGAAAAAGATTCAGGAAACATTGAAGTACAAATCGCAATGTTATCTCAAAAAATTTCTGAATTAACAGAACACTTAAAATCAAACAAAAAAGATTTCCAAGCAAAACGTGGTCTTTTGGTTATGGTTGGTAGAAGAAAAGGTATGCTAACATATTTAAAAAATGCTGACCTAGACAAATACCGTGCATTGATTAAAGAATTAGGAATCAGAGGCTAATTCAAAAGGCGAGAGCCTTCCTAGTTCAAGAGTTAATAAGTAATTTCAAGTTTAAATGCTACAAGAGTTATACCTTGTAGCATTTTTATAAGTATAAAATCCTAAAAATAGACGCAAAAAGATTCCAAGACAAACTTGGAATCTTTTTTGGATAAATCTATTATAATTTTAAGAACTAAAAGACATTAAAGCTTTTACAGAACGAGCTGTATCTTGAACTTCTTTTTCTGAATGCATATTGATTGTATCGTCAAGAATTTTAATAGCTTCTTGTTTATCTTTTAGAGCTAAAAGTTCATTGATTGCGCACATTGCAACACGAGCAGATAAATCATTGATACCTTTGCCTTTGTTTACAATCATAAGCTCAAGTGCGCTATGAGTGTTTTTACGAATCAAAGCTTTGCTTGTTAATTCTCTGATTTCGTCAATTGGGCAATTTGTGCCAAGTTCGTTTAAAACTTGAATTGATTCTTCGTCTTTGTGTTTGCCTAGCGCTTCAATAATGTTTCTAACTCTTCTACTATTCATTACTAACTCCTTGTAATTCATTAGCTAATAGTGATTTTAATTCACTAACCGGTTGATTTTGTAATCTTGATACGTTGTATTTGAACACATCAAATTCAACTTTTGTGTTACCAATTTCTTTTAATTTGTGACCAAATGCAATTGTGTTGTCTTTCAATTTGTTACCGAAAGCGATTGCATTTGTTTTGAATGATGAAAATTTGTTAATTGTACCAACCCAAGCAGATGCTAAAAGTTTACCTGTGTTTTGTAATCTTTCTTTTAAGGATGGTGACATTGCTTTTTCAGTTTTTTGTGTTTTTTCAAAAACATCCATTTGAATCATATTGCCTTTGAATGTGATTCCAAATGGGTTTGTTTGTGCTTTTTGTTCTGTTTTTTGAGCTTTGTCTGTTTTGTTAGCTCTAAGAGCTTTAAATTTGTTAAAAGCTTCGATGCTTGATCTTAGGGGGGAAATCTTTTGCATTTTTCTTGCCTTTCTTACTTATATCTTATAATACGATTTATCCTCTAGAAAAAGATATCATAAGTGGCAATTCAAAAAATCAATCTTTTGGTGGAAATTAGAACTTTATAACCCCGCTAAGTTGGATATTATTGGAATTATATATGATTATCCAAGAATTTTTTTCGTCTGTTTTGTAGATTTTCGCTTCTTTCCAATCAACATCTTGCGGATTTTGCCCATTCATATATTTTCTATATTCTTTTTCTTGTTCACGGGCAAATTTTTTTGCGCTCATTTTTTTAATTTTTTCTTGTTTTGGATTGTTTGTTTCATAAACTTCCATTGAAACAACGGGAACTTTTGCTTTCAATTTGCCTGATTGATAAAGCAATAAAAAATCAAGATATTTGTCAGGAATAACGCTATAAAACCCTTTTTTAAGACCATAACCTTCATCGTTGATTATGTCGTCTTCGAGGCTTAAAATTGGCGCAGATTCTTTTTTATTGGAATATTTATTAATTAATTTTGTTTCTTCTTTTTCGCCACTGACATAGACTTCTTTTGGGACATATTGATTTTTGAAGTATTCATAAGCGATTAGATTTGTGTCTGTAATCATAATGATATTTTAATTAATTTTTTGATATTTGCAAAATTATTTTGAGCGTTATAAAATTGATTATACAATTGAATATGTGCCTGTAGCTCAGCTGGGCGTTTGATATTTTACCTTGGTAAAATTCAAACAAATATAGAGAAAGTGACACTCTATCCAGCGGCAAAAGGACAAGAAAAATTAAATATATGTGCCTGTAGCTCAGCTGGATAGAGTGTTTGGCTACGAACCAAAAGGTCGGGGGTTCGAATCCCTCCAGGCACGCATTAAATGAGAGTCGTTAGACTCTCATTTCTTATTAATGAGGGATTCTCACCCGAGGGTTCTCCCCTCCATTCTCGGAGATAATCAATCTCCTCGAACGGAGTCCTTCTCTAGGCACGCCATTAAAGGAACTTAATTATAAGTTCCTTTAATTATGCCTGTATGTGGTACGGTTTCGCTCTGTCCGGCAGACCTCATCGGTCCGCCGTCACGAGCTTCACACACCTTGTGCCTTCATCTTCATTCGCCAAGCCAAGTCTGGCTAGGCTCATTCGATTCAGGTTCTCCAGGCACGCCATAAAGAGAGTCCTTGGACTCTCTTTCTTATTAGTTATAGTTTTTCGCCGTTTTGCTAGCTTTGTGTTTGTGCCTCGCAACATCTTTTTGTTTAAAAACAATCAATTTTGATTACTGTAAGCACTAATAAAAAAGAGGCTTTTGCCTCTTTTAAATTCCTTTTTTCTCTTCCCATTTTTGGCGGAATTCGTATTCTGTCATTCTTGAAAATTTTTCAACAAGTTTTCTGAATTGGTCTTTTTGAGACAAAATAACCTTTTTATCCCCTTTTTGAGCAACAAGTGCATGTTTTAATTCGCCATCTTCTCTTATTCTTTCATAACTAATTGTTATTCCTTGAGTGTTTGGCATTGCTTTAAACATATTTAAATTGTCTTCGAAATTCATTTGTTGAGTATATGTCGCATTTTCAAGCTGTCTTTTTGCTGGCGCAAGAAATCTTGAAGAAATATTAGCCTTAAATGATGTATTATTAATTGAATTAATTTTCATATATTTTCCTTTCAGCTTGTATAAACAAAACTACTGAAAAATATATTTTGCTTAAACACTTACAAGCCCTTCTTTAATTGCTTTTACTGCGGCTTGAACTCTGTCGTCAACGCATAATTTTTGCAAAATTGAGCAAACATGTGCTTTTGCAGTATGAACAGAAACGATTAATTCTTGTGCGATTTCTGTGTTTGATTTGCCTTGGACTAATAATTTCAAAACTTCGTTTTCTCGTTCAGTTAGTTTTGTTTTGACTTCTTGTGTTGTGCATGTTGTCATAATTTCAGAGTTTTGCGGTTTTGGGAAAAATTTTAGTGCCAAATGCGCAACGTTTGAATCAATCCAACAAGCTCCTTTTGCAACATTTTTGATTACTCCTGATAATGTAATTGGGTCAATGTCTTTAAGACAATATCCGCTTGCGCCCGAACCCAAAGAGGCGATGACTTCTTCTTCTCTATCGTGAGAAGTTAAAATAATAACTTTTGTATTAGGAGAAATAGATTTAACTTTTGATGTTGCTTCAAGACCATTAATCCCTGGTAAACCTAAATCCATCAAAACAACGTCTGGTTGCTCTTTTTTGATTAATTCCAAGCCGATTTCTGCGCTTTGCGCTTCTGCGATAACGTTTATATTTTCGATTTCATTTAAGGCAAATCTTAAGCCAACTCGGGTTAATTTATAATCCTCAACTATAATCACTCTTACATCTTTGTTTTTTATTGTTTTGTCTAAAACTTGTTGGCTCATTTTATTATCCTTTCTTGTTTATTTTTAATAGGTTAATACTATCTTAGTTGGGTTATTTCGCCAATTAGCCTCGTGTCTAGTTTGTTTGTTACCTGATTGGCTAATAATTTTTTCTAATTAGGTAATGCATGACGAATTTTGTATTATAATATTTTTATGGAACAAAATTATTTGCCGTTATTTAGGAAATATCGTCCTCAATCATTCAAAGATGTTGTCGGACAAGAGAGTTTAGTTAAAGCTTTATCAAATGCAATCGAATTAAATAGAATTGCTAATGCATATTTGTTTTGCGGACCAAGGGGAACAGGAAAAACCTCAAGTGCAAGAATTCTTGCAAAATCGCTAAATTGCGAACATGGTCCAACGCTTGAACCTTGCCAAAAGTGTGCAAGTTGTGTTGATATTACAAACACAACAGGGCTTGACGTTATTGAAATTGACGCCGCTTCAAATCGTGGAATTCAAGACGCCAAAGATTTAATTGCACAAGTGCAATATGCTCCAATTAATGGCAAATATAAAATCTTCATCATCGATGAAGTCCACATGCTTTCAAATGACGCTTTTAATGCACTATTAAAAACATTTGAAGAACCACCTAAAAATGTTATTTTCATTTTGGCAACAACGGAACCTCACAAAGTTCTTGAAACAATTGTTTCAAGGTGTCAAAGATTTGATTTAAGAAGAATCACAACAGACGACATCATTAAACGCTTAAGAGAAATTTCCGATATTGAAAATATTAAAATAACAGACGATGCTTTGTTCACAATTGCAAAAAATGTTTCTGGCGGTTTAAGAGATTCTCTTGCTTTATTAGACCAAGTCAGCATTTTAGGCGTTAAAGAAGAAATTGATAAAGATTTAATTGAAGAATTATTGGGCAAAATCAATTTCGATATTTTATTGAATTTGCTTAAAAATATATATGATGAAAATATTGAACAGGCTTTGATTTCTGTTGATGAAATATATACAAAAGGAAATGAGCCAAGAAATCTTGCAGAAAATTTCATTGAATTTTTGAGAAATGTTATTTTAGTTTTGAATTCGACAAATCCGCAAAATGTGACAAAGTTTACCGCTTTGGTTTCTGTTGATGTTGAAAAAATTCAAGCTTGCAATTTTGATAAAGATAAAATTATTAAAATTTTAAATACAATAATCGAATATTATAAAGAAATAAAAGTTTCAACAAATCCATATCTTTGGATGGAACTTGCTGCTTTGAGTGCTTGTAAAATGGAATTGAAACAAGCGCAACCTGTTGTTGTTCAAAATGTTTCTCAAAGTGCGCCAATTCAAAATGTTAGTCCAGTGCAAAATGCGAAAATGGCGGCTTTAAATGCACAAGCTCCAATACAAAAGCCTCAAGTTTCTATACCAAAAATGCCTGAAGCACCAAGTGCGAAGCCTGCTATTTCAAACAGTCCCGCTCAAGTATCTCAGCAAGCTTCTTCGCCAGTTCAAGCGCAATCGGCGCTTGTTCCAGAGCATATTGCCCAAAACCAAGATAGTGCGCAAATTTGGTCAAATATTGTTGCAGCAATACCTTCGCTTCCTACAAGAGCATTTTATTCTGGTGTTGCAAAGCTAGTTGGAATACAAGACAAAAAAATTAAACTTGGCTTTTTAAATGATAATGTTTTAACTGGTGCGAAATCTCCTGCAAAATTGTCATTATTGGAAAATGCTATTAATTCAACTTATGCAGGTTATAGCGTAGAATTTATCAGAATTGATGCTGATACAAAAATTGTTGAAGTAAAGCCAAAAATTGCTCCTGCTCCACAACCAAGACCAACTTCTGCACCTGTTGTTTTGCCTGAAGTCGAAAATAAGCCTTCTGAAGTGCAAAATGATGAACAAGAAGAGCAAACTTCGAGCGCTGAAAAAAGGCAATATAGTCCAAAGGTTAGAGATATGATTGAGCAATTTAACGGAAGAATTATAGATTAAAAAAGAGGCTTAAAAAGCCTCTTTTTTATGATGTTTTGTTATATTATTCTTCGCTTGGTTCGTCCTGAGCGCTTGTTTGCTCGCTTGTTTGTTCCATATTGAAGATGTTTCCTTGTTCAATGCCTGCCAATTCTTCTTTAGCAGCACCAACAAGAGCAGCTTTTTCTTCTTCGTCGTCTTTGTCTGTGTTAATAATTTTATTAACAGAAACAACAGTGTCGTCGCCAACCAGTGTTTGAACTCTTACGCCTGTTGCAGGTCTACCTTGGCGAGAAATGTCTGCTGCAGAAACTCTTGTCACAACGCCAGAAGCTGTTACAACCATGATTTCATCGTCTTCTTGAACAATTGAAAGGTCAACTAATCTTGAAGTTGAAGATTTGAATTTAGTTGCAATTAAGCCCATTCCGCCTCTGTTTTGAGTTCTGAATTCGGAAATTTTTGAACGTTTTCCAAAGCCATCTGATGTAATTACCAATAAATCAGCGTCGTAATCTCTTGGAACAACATCACAACCGATGATTTCATCACTTGAGCGTAATTTCATTGAATTAACGCCTCTTGCGCTTCTTCCTAATGGTCTTAAATCTTCAATTGGGAAGCGAATTGCCATACCGCAAGATGTACCAATTAAAATTTCATCGTTGCTGTTTGCTAATTTAACCCAATTCAATGTGTCATTTTCTTCTAATCCAATTGCAATTAAGCCATTGCGACGAATTGAAGTGAAATTATCTAAAGAAATGCGTTTAATATAGCCTTTTTTAGTAAGCATTATTAAATTTAGATTTTCTTTAAATTCAGACACAGGAACAATTGCGGTAATTTGTTCGTCTTGTTCTAGTGGAAGAACGTTGATGATTGGAAGTCCTTTAGATTGTCTTGAGCCTTCTGGGAAATCATAAACAGATAACGAGTAAACAAGACCTTTAGAAGAGAAGAACAGCACTTTATCATGCATCATTGCAGTAAAGAAGTGTGCAACGTCATCATCCTCTTTTGTTTTCATTCCGCCTTTGCCTCTTGTTGCTCTATTTTGGCGAACAAATGTGTCTAAAGATATACGTTTAATATAGCCTTGACGAGTGATAAACACAGCCATTTGAGTATTTGGAGTTAAATCTTCAATTGTAACTTCGCCTTCTTCTGGAACGATTTGTGTTTTTCTTTCGTCGCCATATTTTTCTTTGTCTTCATTCAATTCAACTTTAATAAGTTGTAAAATATTATCTCTTGAAGAAAGTAGTTCTTCATATTCTGCAATTTTCTTCATCAATTCAGCATGTTCTGCTCTGATTTTGTCTTGTTCCAAGCCTGTTAAGCGTCTTAATTGCATTTCTAAAATTGCATTTGCTTGTTCAGTATCAAGACCAAATCTATTGATTAAGCCTGCACGAGCAGTTTCAGTATTTGGAGATTTTTTGATTAATTCAATTACTTCGTCTAGCGAATTAAGAGCAATCATTAAGCCTTCTAAGATATGGGCTCTTGATTTTGCTTTTTTCAAGAAGAACATTGTACGACGAGTGATAACATCAACTCTATGTTCAACGAATTCTGATAATACTTCATAAAGGTTTAATAGTCTTGGTTGTTGACCAACGAGTGCTACCATATTAAAGCCAAAACTTGTAGAAAGTGCTGTTTGTTTGTATAAATTGTTTCTCACAACGTCAGGTTTAGCATCACGTTTTAATTCGATAACAATTCTCATACCTTCTCTATCTGATTCATCACGAAGGTCTGAAATACCTTTTATTTTATCATCCTTAACAAGTTCTGCGATTTTTCTGATTAATTCTGCTTTATTAACTTGATAAGGAATTTCTGTTACAACAATTGCACTTCTAGATTGGCGACCGCCGCTTGCAGGAAGCTCTTCAATTGATGAAACTGCACGCATTTTAATTGAGCCACGACCAGTTTCGTATGCTTTTTTGATTTCAGATGTTCCAACAATTGTTGCTGCTGTTGGAAAATCTGGACCTTTAATATATTGCATTAAGCCTTCAGTTGTGATTTGAGGATTGTCAATTAATGCAATAACGCCATCCACAACTTCGTTTAAGTTGTGAGGAGGAATATTTGTTGCCATACCAACAGCAATCCCTGAAGTTCCGTTTAATAATAACATTGGAAGTCTTGTTGGTAGAACTGACGGTTCTTCTAAAGAGCCATCGAAGTTTGGAACGAATTTAACTGTTTCACAATCGATATCTGCTAACATTGCAGTTGTGATTTTGTGCATTCTTGCTTCTGTATAACGCATTGCAGCAGCGCCATCACCATCGACTGAACCAAAGTTTCCGTGTCCATCTACTGTTAAATATCTTGTTGAGAAATCTTGCGCCATACGAACTAACGCTTCATAAACTGAAGAGTCGCCGTGTGGGTGATATTTACCAAGAACTTCTCCAACGATACGAGCACACTTTTTGAATGGTTTATCTGGCATCATACCTAATTCGTTCATTGCAAAAAGAATACGTCTATGAACTGGTTTTAAACCATCTCTAACATCTGGCAATGCCCTGCCAACGATTACAGACATAGCGTAATCGATATAACAGCGTTTCATTTCCTCTCTTATATTAACTGGAATAATTTTTCCGTCATCAAATAAGCTTGTTTGAGCCAAAACTTAAACTCCTTCCGAAATAGTCTATAATTATATATTTTACTATAAAAAACAATCTAGTGCAAAAGGGTTAATTTAGCTTATTAATATTTTTAATCTTTTTGCACTATGTTATGATTCAATTATGAAGGGTAACGTTTGGCCAATTGAATATTTTCACAATCCCAACAGCAACAAGCCAATTGAACAAATTTGGGATGATATTGATGGATATACTTTTGAATCACAGTATGAGTCTGAAGACAAATTAAACAAAATTGATTTTGTGATTCCTTTCATTCCTTTGAATTATAGAGGGAAAGTTATTAAAGGAGTTTTTTATTCTCAAGCTGTGGATATTATCATCGAAAAATTTCCTCGTTTGAAAGAGATTTTCTTTCCAATTGGAAATTCGATGTTTTCTAGTTATCCGCAGTCTGAACATGCAGACGCTTTTTTCACATGTTACAAAAATGAAGCAAGAGAAAAATATTACAAAAACAAATATCCTAATAAAAAAGATATTGTAATGTTGCCTTTGCAAGACGCTGATTTTATGAATGAATATAAAGTTGCTCCAGCGTTCAATGTTTTTAAAACATACGATATTTTTTGCGTTTCAACGCCATATCCTGTTAAAAATTTGCCTGTTATTGCAATGGCAATTAAGGCTTATGAGAAAAAATATGGTAAAGTTTTAAAAGTTAAATATGCTCTTGGTGCAAGAGATTTAATTGTTAATGAAGATAAAACAATCGACATTTCAAAACTGAGATTTGACGCTCGAGAACAGCTCAAAAAAGTAATGGAAATTTTGGGCGACTATACAAAATATATTGAATTTTTCTCGTTCATTGATTACAAAGATTTACCAACATATTACACAGGAGCAAGATGTAGCGTTTTAGCTTCATTGTTAGAAGGAAAAAATCGTTTTATTTCTGAAGCAATGAGTTGCAATACTCCAGTAATTGTTTTTAAAGATTTCAATAAATATTCAAGAGGAGATTATCCTGTATTTTTTGGAAACAGCGGGGAATATGTTCCTGAATTTAGCCCTGAATCTCTTGCGGACACAATTCACAAAGTTATTAATAACCCAGATAAATATGAACCAAGGAAAAATTATTTAATTCATAATGGAAGAAGAAATTTTGTGAATACAATTATTGATTCAATTCCATATTATAAGGAAAATTTGCCAGATTATGAAAAAGGGCAAATTGAAAAAAATATTTGGGTTGATCTTGCAATGCAACATAATTACCAATTAAGCACTTATGATTTCATTTATGGAAAAAATGGCGCAATTCAACATGTCCGAGGAATGGACGCAATAGAAAAATTAATAAAATTCTTTTATTCAAGATTTAAAATAAAATAAAATAAAAAGGCTCTTATCAAAGAGCCTTTTTATCCAGTCTAGTAGCTTTCGCCTTTATATATAATAATTTATCTTTCTATCCATTAAATGCAGATATTGCTATCGGTGCTTGTATATTGTTTGCTGCGGTCACATAGCTTAGGGTCCATACGAACATTGTGCAAGAAATTAAAACTAATGCGCCGAGTAAATAATTTGCTAATTTCATCTCAGTCATTTTCAAAATCCTTAATTTTCTTAAGCCATAATACAGAAACCAGAAGAAGCTACTGAGCCTGCTGTCTCTGTTGAAAAAGAAAATGAAGGTTGTGAATTAGAAATGCTTGGTGCTGGTGTTGAAGAAACTGCTGGTGCTGCGCTTGGTGCTGCTGATGAAACTGTTAAACCCATTGTATATATCTCCTTATGATAAATTATCGTGCCTTACATTTATATAAAAACGATATACAAAATGCGATTTCAGTATATACTTTTTTTGTTACATTACTTAATAATTGCTTAACCTAAAAAACTTCATCAACCTCTATAAAGCTTATCAATTCATCATATTGGGCATTTGTTAGGTTTTCATAATTTTCTAATTGTGTAAATTGAGCTTCATTTTTTTCGATAATTTCATTTAGTCTTTCAAGTCTTGCTTTCTTTTCTCCTATGCGATAAATATCGAAAATTATTCTTTTTTCGTTTGAAATAAGCTCATATTCCCTTCTGATTTCTTGTGGAGTTTTGCCTTTGCATAGAGTTTCAACTTGCGCTTGAAGAGATTGAACCTGAGCTTTAATAGCTAAGACACTATCTAATTTTGTTTGGTAGTTGCTTCTTTCTTTGCTTAGGGTTTTAATCATGTCTTGATTGATGAAATAACAAACGCAAGCTTGATTTTCAAGTTGTGCGATTTCTTGTTTGATTGTTTTTTTAGCGGTTTCAATAATTTCTCTTGCGTTTGCAAGGCTGACAGACATTTTTTGGCAATCTTTGCTTTTTAAAATTGTCTCTGTTGCTTTTAGTAAGTTGTTTTGATGAAGCCATTTTTGATATAAGCTGTCGTCGTTTTTGTCAAATCCGCTTGCTAACAAGCCTTCGTTTGCTGCTTCAAGAGTTGCAATATTCATATCGCAATTTTCAATTTTTGCGTTTAAATCAGCCTCTTTTGAATTGACATCTCCAAGTTTGGCGATTTTTTCTTCTAGTTCTTCTATTCTTGATTTTGTGATTCTTAAAGCATTATATTGGCTTTCAAGTGCAGCTTCTCTCGCTGCTGAAGTTTTATTTTGAACTTTTAAAATAATAACTCTTTTTCTTAGTTCATTATCTCTTGCTTCAAGCTGCGTGATTTGTCCGTTTCTTCTTGCATATTCTTTCGCTTTTTCTTCATATTGCGCAGTTAAAACCATTTTCGTTGCAGGATTTTTTTCTGAATCTGCTGAGGTTTTTAATGAAGTCATTTCTTTTCTGGCTTCATATAATGGAGGTCTAAGCGCTTCTAGTTGCGCAACAATTTCTTCTCTTTCTTTTGCGATTCTTGCAAGTTCTTCTAAATTTTTTCGATATTTGTTTGTATCTTCATAATGCTTGTAAGATTTTAATTTTGCAATTTCGTCTTTAATTTGGTTTCTAATGCTTATTAGGGAGCCATGTTTTGAACGTAAATTTTCAATTTGACGAAATCTTTTCTTTAAAACCATTTGTTTTTTTTCGGGATTGGTTACTTCAGGAATTTCTAATATAATTTCCCCTTCTGAAACGTCAAGAATCGTGTCTGCAAATGTTTCAATATAATCGTCATATTCTCCGTCGAGTCTATCTTCATCGATTGCAATTCTAACAACTTCTATATATTTTTGTAATCTTTCGGCAAAACCCGGAATGCCTTTATACCACTCATAGAAGCCTGTTGTTCTTCTTTTGCCGTTGCAATCTTCGCAATCGCAAAAATAATTTGCATAACTATCAGAACCGCCAAGCGCTCTTGGGGTAATGTGTTCTGCTGTTGGTCTTGTTTGTTGAACTAATTTTTTTGCAACGTCTTTTGGAGATTCAAGTCTTTGATATTGAACGAAAAACGAATTGATATCGTTTTCAGAAGTAGGCATTTTTGTTGTAATTTCGTCAAGTTTGGCTTGTCGTTCAGAATCCAGACCTTTTTTCATGCCAAAAATAAATTTTTGACGAGCAAACGTTTCTTTGTCTTCGCCTTTAATTTGTTTTGTATATTTTTTAACTCTTTTTAATAAATCTTCTTTTAAATCGCCTTCATATTCTTGCTCAATATGTGCTTTTAATTCGTCTATGACAACTAATTGCTCTGCAATTAAAGCGTTTATACAAATTTGTGCTTGATGTTTTGTTAATTCTAATAAATTTAATTTTGGATTTTGTTTTGCAAGCTCGATATAAACATCAACAATTTCTTTTTTATAAGGACGATAAATTCCAAAGCCCGTTTTATCCTCTGAGGGTTTACCTGTAATTACGCTTTCATCCTCATATTTTTCAAGAGCGTCAATTAAGGCTTGTCCTTTTTTTGCTCCAATATCATTAACATATTCGCCAATTTGTTTTTCTGTTAGCATTATTAAGCCGCAAACAGGACAGCGCAAATTTTCCAAATTTTTAACTTGGAAATTTTTAGGAGAACAATAATCATTTCCTTTGAAAGAAATTTGTACTGTATCTTTGCTAATTTGCGCAAAAGGATTCGAAGCGTAACTTTTGCTTATTGCTTCTTTTTTTTGCGCATTTCTGTTTTTGTATGAAATTATATTGTTAAATGTTTGAAGATTTATTTGCATAATTTGGGTCGTTGTTTATTGGTTCTTTGTCTAGTAATTTGATTGCTTCTTTTGCATTTTCTTTCACGATTTTGAAATATTCAGCATTCGGGAATGATTCTTCGTTTGAGAGTGCATAATCGCAAATTCTAATCATTTGTTTAAGAGTTGAAATAGAGCCGGCGATGATTTTATAAACATTACCTTCTGACATCTTATTTTCATATCTTGAATTTGTCAAAGAATCTGAGCCAGCAGCAATTGAACCGCTATTTGTTATTTGTTCAAAATTGTTTATTGATTCATCAGGATATAAAGAATTAAAACTTGCAAATAAATAGCCAATCAAGCCGCTTGTTGAGTCTGTTTGTTTAATATCAAGCTTATTTACCCTGCTTTCGTTAAGTGCTTTTAAAACTTTTTGTTCAATTGAATCGTAAGTTCCTTTTGTTTGTTCAAATTGGATTAAAGAAACTGCTTGTTGAGTTCCAATTTCCATATATTTTAATTTAGAAGCAACTAATTCTGCTAATTCTTTTGATTCGCTTTGTTCGGATGAACCTTGGATATGTGCTGCAATTTGCGCCAATTGAATTGGAGACATTTTGGCTAATTTTTCATCATACAATAATGAAGCCATCATCAAAGGGTTCATTCCTTGCGCTTGTGTTAAAAGCTCTCCTTTTGGAGTTAAAACAAGTTCTTTTTTGTGATTTTTCATCAAATAGCCTTGTTTTAATAAAACTTGAGTGTAATTTTCAAATTTTTTGTGCATTTGCTTGTCTGCTTTGTCTCTGTCTTTAGCGTTATGCACTTTGAATGTTTGTTTGATAATTTTCCACAATCCTTCAGGGGTTGTTTCTCTAGCATAATAATTAGCCAACATTACAGGTTGCGGTCTGAACGAGCTTCTGATGTCGTCTGCTGGCATGTCCATTAATTTATATGCATGCCATAATTCATCAAAGTTTTCTGTTTTGTCTTTTCTTTCTTCTTTGTTGAATTTGCAAAATGGGGTGTGAAGATTATATAAAACAACATTTCCAACCTTATCTATGCCACGGCGACCAGCACGACCCGCCATTTGATGAAATTCGTTAGCGGTTAATTCTTCTTGAATCATTTCTTTTGAGTTTGGGTCTTGTTTAGGATATGAAGTTCCAGTGATTACAACGGTTCTTGTTGGCATGTTGATTCCAGCGCCAAGAGTTGAAGTTGCAAAAACAACTTTGATTAATTTTTTAGAGAATAATTCTTCAATGAGTTTCTTATATTGTGGCAATCTTCCGGCATGGTGAACCCCAATGCCATTCAATAAAAGTTGTTTTTGAGGGTTTGAACCTAAATATACCCCTTGTTTTTCATATTTTTCAATTATTTCTCTAATTTCTTGTTTTTCTTGAGGGGTTAATAGATTAACTTTTGGATTATCTAAAGTTATATCTTTTACGATAATATCATCCCAACCCACTATTCCGATCGGAGTTTTTATTTTTGCTTCTATGTAATCGCCTTGGAGTTCTGCTTCTTCATATTCTTCTTGATTTAGTATTTCAAGCGGAGTTTTTAATTTTATTTCTTTTCCTTCAGGAGATTTAACGTAATATTCATATTCTGTTTCAGAATCATACAAGCTCATTGCTGCTTCTTCACAGCCTTTTTGGCTTAATTTAAAGACGATTGCAGGAAGCATATCTTCTTTTTGGAGTTTATTGATTAAACGAGGATAATTGTCTTCTCCCCAGTTTTCGTGGATTGCATTAACGCTTTTAACATCCCCTCTTGCCATTGCTTGAGATATAAAATCAAGTTCAATTTTGTCTAATGTGCGAAATTCTCGAGCTAAGCGTTTTTTGAATGATTCAGTATCAAATTTGAAGTTGTTTTGTCCTTCGCCTATACCCATTTTTAATTGGTTATAGATAAAGTCATAATCATCATCGGTCATTTGATAGTTGTCTTCTGTTTCGTATTCTTTTTTATAAAGAAGCTCAAGCGCTGCTTTTTGTCTATCAGATAATACATTTATTCCTGATTTTGAAGCGATTGCTTGAATGGTTTGCATGTCTGATTGAATCAAAGAAGGAAATTCGGCAATTAATTTTTTATATGTTTTTTCGTCTGAAAAATCTGCATTTATCCAATTTTCGCCAAGTGCGCGCTCTAATTTAGGGCGAATTTCTTCTTTATAAGTTGAATCTTTTAAAAATTCATTATTGTATTGCGATTTATCTTGATTTGCTCTATGTTTTTTTTCAAAATAATGCATTTCGGTTTGATAAATTAAATTAATAATGTCATAAGACAAATCTTGAAATTCTCCTGATAAATCAATTTCGCCATACATAATAGGAGATAATTTATCGTTTCTGTCTTTTTCAGTTCTAAACACTTTCCAAACCAAAGGGACTGGGCGTTCTTCAGATGGTACGCTTATTCTAACAGTTGGTCTTGCGCCTTCAATTTTTCCTATCCAAGAAGCAACTTCTGATGCATTTCCAATTGTGGCCGATAACGTTAAAATTTGAATTCCACGACTAGCTGCGTTTATCATTGATTGCTCCCAAGCAATTCCACGTTCTTCATCGCCTAAATAATGACCTTCGTCATATACAACTGTGCCTGTTTTTAGCGCATCATTTAAAGTCATTGATTGAGATTGAAGATTAAAGATTTCTGTTGTTTCAATAACTATCGGAGCTTGAGCATTAATTTTTCTATCACCTGTTAAAACGCCAACATTTTCTTCGCCATAAATTTTGCAAAATTCGTTATATTTGTCATTTGCCAAAGCTTTAATTGGAACGGTATAGATTGTTTTTTTGCCTTCGAATAAATTTTTGTTTATGGCAAAATGCGCAACGGAAGTTTTGCCCATTCCTGTTGGAGCGTCGAACAAAACGTTTTTGCCTTCGCAAAGTTGTTTAGCGCATTTTTTTTGGCTGTTATCTGGTTGAATTTGTGTTGTTGTGCCGTCTTCAAGAGTTATTTTTGGAAGTTTAAAAAAGTTATTTTCAATTCCATATTCAAGTTTAACTTTTGGTTTAATTGACAAATAGCCCGTGAAATTAAGCTTTGAGCTGTTTGTAAAAGCTTGATTATTGATAGGCGAATTTTGCGTTGTGTTGTTAATTTTGTTTTGTTTTTTTATTGAATTAAAAGAAATATTTCTAACGGGTGTAATCATTTAATGCTCCAGAGTTTTTGCTTATACCTATGAAACATGTAAATGAAAGATTTTGCTAATAAATTAAACTATCTTAACAACCGCAAGTTAAACCTGCACAAATGTTTATTCCTTGCCCTGTAATTCCTTTGGCAGAATTGGAAATTAAATATTTGCATAAATTGGCAATTTCAATTGGTTCAACAAATCTTTTTTGCGGAGTGATGTCTATTACTTCTTGTCTTTCTTCTTGATTTAGTGCGTTTTGCGCCAAAGGCGTTTCAACCCAGCCAGGGTTTATTGTGTTGATTGTTATATTATTTGTTGCAACTTCAAGAGCCAAGGCTTTGCTAAAACCGTTAAACGCTGATTTTGTAGCAGAATATAAACTTGCATTAGCTTCTCCTACTACGCCCGAAATTGAACCAATATTGATAATTCTTCCCCAATTATTTTTCTTCATTCCTTCTATAACAAGGCTTGATAAAATATATGCAGATTTAAAATTAACATCTAATAAATAAGAAATTTCATCAAAAGACATTTTTTCTATTGGTTTGTAGATATATTGTCCTGCGCAATTGATTAAAACATCGATATCAGAATTAAAATATTCAATAGCTTTATTGTAAAGTGTTTCAATTTCAAACATATCAACCAAATCGCAGGCATAATAGTTTACTTTGTCTAATTTTCTTCTTCCTGACAAAAATAAATCGTTGTCTGCTGATAAAACAGTGGCAATTTGTTTTCCAATTCCCGAGGTTGCTCCTGTTATCAATATATTTTTCATTAAGGCATATCCCCAATTTCGTCTAATTTGATAAAATGAGAGCTTAATATTTTTTGTGAAAATTCTTTAACAATTTCATCCCTTTGTTCTGGGGTTAAATCTCTTAAAGCTTCAATTGCAAGATGAACGTTTGGATTTTTGTCATACCATCTTTTAAAATCTTTAGGATTGAAGTTTGAAACTTCAGAAATAAGCTTTGTATAGTCTCTGTCTATCATATCGGAAGCTTTCATAATTATATCAATTGCAAGTTCACATTGAATTTCCATAGGTAAATCTTGCATAAGATTCATAAAAGCTTTTAGATATTCGTCTTTTTCATACCATCTTACGAAAAATTTCTTCATATTACTATTATAGCAAAAATATTTTTTTTGAAAATTTAAAAAAAGGGCTTGCAACATGCAATTTTCTCCAATATAATAAACCCAAGAGATATAGAAAGGGGTTCATAATGAACAAAGAAGAATTAGTACAAGAGATTGCTAAAAAAGCTAAAGTTACTCAAAAAGAAGCTGCAGAAGTTTTAAATGGTTTAGTAGAAACAGTTCAAAAAACTGTTGCTAAAGGCGAAAAAGTTACTTTAGTTGGTTTCGGTACTTTTGAATCTAGAAAAAGAGCTGCTAGAACTGGTAGAAACCCACAAACTGGTAAAGAAATTAAAATCGCTGCTAAAACTGTTCCAGCTTTCTCAGCAGGTAAAAAATTCAAAGAATTAGTTAATAAAAAATAACTATAAGTGTAAAGCACTAAAGCGCTAAGCGTTAAGCTTGGTGTGATGTGCGAAAAAATTCTATTGCGATGTGGGATAATTAAGGCTGTTTAGTGATTAGCAAAACAAAGTTAAAATATCCATAGGAGCGATAGAAACACAGATTTAACGGGGTTTAACCCCGTTTTATTTTGCATAATTTTTCTAATTTACAATAATAAAAAAAATTGATAAAATTATTTTGTTAATAAAGGAGGGAATTTTATGAAAAAATTATTAACTCTTGGTTTAGCATTAGCTATTTCAACTAGTATGACTTTTGCTGCAACATCATACGGAACAGCATTAAAAAACGCTATTAAACAAGACATTGAAACATCAAAACAAGAAGCAAAAAGCTACAATGCTTCTGTTAAAGAATCGATTAAAAAAGACCTAGAAGCTAAAGCAAAAGCAAACGAAGAAGCTCAAGCAAAAGCTATTAAGGCTAAAAAAGAAGCTAAATTGAGCGAAATTAACAAAAAAATCGCTGAATTAAACAAACAAAAAGCAGCAATTCAATCTTCTAAAGATATGACATATACTGAAAAAACTATAAAAACAAAAGCTTTAGATAAACAACTTGAATACTATAATAAACAAAAAGCTGCATTATAATATTAAAAACGAGGCATTTGCCTCGTTTTTTATGCGTTAATTAATTGTTTTACTTCAGTACCGAGAATTTTTCTTGCTGAACTTGAAGTTGAATCTTGAGCAATTACTTGTCCTGTGGTTTTTGCAACTTCCTTGCCTGCAGTTCCCATTAAAGAAGCTCCTCCATACATGCTTGCGCCCACAAAAGCACCAACTGTTGCTGAAGTTGCGCCTGAAATAAGGGTGTTTGTTGTTAGTTCTCCAAATTCAAAATCTTCATCGCCAAAAGCAACATCTGTTAAATAACCGCAAGCTCCAGACATTGAGCCGCAAATTGCACCGCATTTCATACCGTTTAAAACAGTTGTTCCAAATTGACCACTTCTAATACCAGCGCCAACGCCCGATGCAACAGCGCTAGTTGCTCCTGTTAATGCGCCTGAAATGGCGTCTTTTGCAATTTGTTTAGCATCAAATGCATCGCCTTCAACGTCGTTTGTTGCTCTATCGATGAAGTTTACGCTTGCTTTAATTGCTGCCCCTATTGGGGCACCTTTTGCAAAAGCAAGACCCCAGCCGATTGCGCCCAGGCCTCCTGTCATCGCAGTTGTCGTTGCAACGGTAATTGCACCAATACCTGTTACGATATTCGACAATAAACCGGACATAGTTTCTTGTTTAGATTCATATTCATCCAAATAATTAATAGCTTCTTCAAAACTTATTTCTCCAACTTTATATTTTCTAAGCATCTTTTCACAATCATTTTGTGACACACCAAGAGTAGTCAACTCTTTTATGCCATTCCAAGTTTTTCCCAATAAGCCTTGTTCGTCTTCAATGGCTTGGAGTTTTTCCTCTAAGAATATGGATTGTTCTTCGGCTTTTTGTGAACCAAAAGAGCGTTCAAAGCCGTTGAGCCTTTTTGCATATTCGTCGTTAATGCTAATTGCATTTACCATACTAAATACTAACCTTAAACTAATACACTACACACTATATACATGTTAATAAAGTATTTTTTCGAACAAAAATTGCCCAGTCTTAACCAAATGTAACAAATGTTAAAAAATATTTTAATGAAGGGCTTTTATAAGATATAATTAGCTTAAAAGACAAATCAAGAGGAGGAATAAATGGAAGTTTTACCATTAAATGCAATAGTTTATAATCAAGAAAAAGTAGATATGACAGACGTTGTAGCGCCTCCTTATGATGTAATTGATGAGAAATATCAAGACGAATTATACTCAAGAAGCGAATTCAATTGCGTTCGTTTAATTTTAAATAAAAGTGAAGATAGATATGCTGAATCTGCTTTATGTTTTAATGATTGGAAAGAAAAAGAAGTTTTAATCAAAACAGAAAAACCAGCAATATTTTACATTGTTCAAAAATATAAAAATGAAAAAGGCAAATTAATCGAGCGAAAAGGCTTCATTGCAAGAAATAAAATTGAAGATTTTGAATCTAAGAAAGTTTTGCCACATGAATTTACAATGGGCGGACCAAAAGAGGATAGATTTAAATTAGTATCTGCAACAGGTGCATTTTATTCTCAAATTTTTATGGTTTACGAAGATAAAGCGCAAAGAATTGAAAATGAAGTCGCTGCAAAATATTTAGCGCAAAAACCATATATGGATATAGTTGATGATTTAGGCATTCAAAATCTTGTATATTTAATTGATGAACCTTCTGATGTTGCAATTATATCTGAAGTTTTAGCAGATAAAACATTATTAATTGCAGACGGTCATCATAGATATGAAACTTCTATGAGATATGCTAAGGAACATCCAGAAAATGAATATGCTCAATATGTTATGAGCTATTTTACAAATGCAGCTGATGAAAATTTGGTAATTTATCCTACTCATAGAATCATCGAAAAGAATTTTTCAAAAGACGAAATTTTGTCTGCTGTTAAAAAACATTATGATATTCTTGAAATGACTGAAAAAGACGAGTTTTTGGAAAAAATTGAACAAGAAAACAAAAATCAAATTACAACAGGTTTGATTTTGAAAGACGACGAAAAATATTATGTTTTAAAATTAAAAGCAGGTGTAAAAGAATCAATAGCTACACCAAAAGAGTTGCAAAATCTTGATTTGACAGTTTTGCATGAAGTAATTTTAAAAGGCGAATTGAATTTTAGCCAAGAAGAATTAATGGCTCAAAATGGCGTAAAATATGAGAAAAAAGAACAAGTTTCGTTTGAGTCTGTAAAAAATGGCTCTGCAAGCGCTTGCTTTATTATGGCGTATCCAAAAATGAAAGATATTATCGATATATCTTCTGCTGGGCTTCGTATGCCTCAAAAATCAACTTATTTTTATCCGAAATTATTATCAGGTATTGTTATAAATCCACTTAGTTAGAAGGAAAATATGGAAAATTTAATAGCCAATGACAAAACTCCGCTTGGGGCAAAGTATAATGAATCAACCAAATGCGTTGAATTTAGATTATATTCTAAGAATGCGACCAAAGTCCTTTTGTGTATCTTTGAAAAACCCCAAGGCGAAGACCCTATCATGGTTTTAAATATGGAGCGCATTGAAAATGATATTTTCTATACTTCGGTTAAAAATTATATTTTAAATTGCGAAAAAAGACCTGTTTATTATGGTTATAGAGTTTTTGGGCAAAATTGGCAATATAGCGAAAATTGGGAAGCTGGAAGCGATATTGGCTTTGTTTCAAAATTTGATAGAAATAACAACCGCTTTAACCCGAACAAAGTTGCCTATGACCCTTATTCTCAAGAATTATCTCATTTAGCTTCTGATGTTAATCCTGGATATAATATGTTTCGCTCTGGCGGAAGTTTCCATTTGATTGATAATGCAAAATGGGCAATAAAATCCGTATTTTTCCCAAAAGAAAATGAAGAAATTCAAAACGTTTCTCTTCGCCCTTTTAATACCGAAATTATCGGCGAAGTTCATATTAAAGATTTAACCCAAAAGATTAATATGCCCGAATCGGGGACATATCGTGGAGCGGCGAAATTTGCAAAAAGCTTAAAAAATCTTGGAATTACAATGATTGAATTTTTGCCTATAAACGAGTTTGATTCAAAGCAAAATGGCGGAAATCATTGGGGTTATATGCCATTAGGATATTTTAGTCTGGCTCGAAAATATGCTTATGATAAAACTTTGGGTTCTTTATTGAATGAATTTCGTTTAATGGTCAACGAATTTCACAAAAACGACATCAAAGTTTGCCTTGATATGGTTTACAATCATACAGGAGAAGCGGGTTTAGCGAATAATAATGTTGAAGATGCAATGCAATTATCGTATGTGCTAATTGATAATTCTTCGTATTATAAAGTTTACAAAAATGGATATTATCGCTCTAATTCAGGATGCGGGAACGATTTTAATGCAAATAATGAAGGAGCATTAAACTTAATTGTTGATTCGTTGGTCTTTTGGATTAATCAAGGAGTTGACGCTTTTCGATTCGACCTTGCTGCTGCGTTATTAGAATGTGGCTGTGATTGTGACGAAATATATGACAATATTAATTCTCTTGCAGGAAAAATGAAAGAAATTCTTCAATCAAAGGGGATAAAAGTTGTTGATAATTTTTCTCAAGCTCAAGAAGGCGTTGTATTAATTGCCGAGCCTTGGACTTGCGGCGGAAAAGAATGTTATCAGCTTGGGAATTTTCCAGATTTTTGGGCAGAATGGAATGATATTAGTAGAGATATAATCAGAAAAATTACCCTAAGACCAAATGAAGTTAGCCCAATGCAAATGAAAGACGTTTTAGAAGGAACTTTTTCAAGATTTAATGGGGTAAATAAATCAATCAATTATATTGCATCACATGATGGTTTTACATTGTTTGATTTAAACAGTTTTAATCATAAATCAAATTCTACCCAAGGAGGTTCTGATTGGGAAATTTGCGGTGATTATGATAATAATCAATTAATAAAAGAAAATGCAATAAGAAAACAATTGGCGTTTTTATTCTTGTCTTATGGTATTCCGATGATTCAAATTGGAGATATTATAATGCACACTAAAAATGGCAATAATAATAGCTTCAATAAGGATGATTCAACAAATTATTTGAATTGGGAAAAAGCCTTAAGGAAAGATTCTTTTGAAAATAGAATAATGGAATATATTAGAAATTTAATTAAATTCAGAAACGAAAATTCTATTTTTAGAAGCGAAGAATTTGTTAAATCTTTAACATATCATTATGATAACGGTTTGAGTGCTTCTTTGGAAAACGAAGGATATTGGCAAAATCCGCTTGAAAAATTCTTTGGGGTGATGATTAATTCTTCTCAAAATAGACTGTATATTGCTTCAAGCAGTTCAAATGAAAGATTGAATATTTCTCTTCCTCAAAACAAAGAAAAATCTTCTTGGCATATTTGCCTTGATACATCCATTTTTGGTAATATAAATTTATCGCCTAAAGATTACATAGAAAAAAATTATATTCTTAATCCGCAGGCAATGGCTGTATTTATGGAAGTTTATGATGGATAATTTAGAAAAAATATATTTATCGTCTTATTTTCTTTATGTTTTTGGTGATTTAAAGAATGATTCGATTTTTAAAAAATTTTTAGAATTAATTAAAACAGTTGAAAAAGAAGAAAATATTGAAAAAAATATTGAATCATATATTAATTTTGTTTCTAGTTTGAAAAAACAAAAAGAAACAAATTTTTCTTCTTATATTCAAAGAAACATTTTTAAAACAGAAATTGGCGAAGACAAAGAACAAATTGAAAAAGAATTAAAAATTATTTCGCAATTTTCGAAAATTAATTTTCAATTTTTAAAAGAAAAATTATCTGAAAAATTTCCTCAATATGTAGATTTGTTTGAAAATTTGCCAAAATTTGATTCTTTTGAATTTGATCTTTGCTTAAATGATTTTAAAGCTCAAGAACAAGAGGAAGATGAGCTTTATAAGAATCATCAAGCGTTTATTTTCGACAACGATTTTGAAATTAAACCAGTTAAAACATCGGAAAATATTAGCTTTGCTTCCTTGAAGGGTTATAGCGAACAAAAAAGAGTGTTGTATGACAATACTTCTGCTTTGTTGTCGGGCGCAAGAGTTAATAATATTTTGCTATATGGCGATGCTGGATGTGGAAAATCATCAAGCGTTAGAGCACTTTTGAACGAATTTAAAGATATAAAAATTATTCAAATTTTGAAGAATAATTTAATTAATTTAGATAAATTATATTTAAAACTTGAAAATCTTCCTTATAAATTCATAATTTTTGCTGATGATATCTCTTTTGATGAATCAGACGAAATTTTTTCAACAATGAAAGCGATTATTGAAGGCTCTTTGATTCAATGCCCCGATAATGCGGTTATTTACGCAACTTCTAACAGACGTCATTTGGTTAAAGAAACCTTGTCTTCAAGATATGGTGACGAAATACATTTGAAAGATACATTAAACGAAATAAATTCATTGTCTGAGCGTTTTGGAATTAATTTATTTTTCTCAAAACCAACCAATGATGAATTTAATCAAATTGTGCTTGAACTTGCTCGTGATAATAATATTAAAATTGACGAAAAAACATTAATTGAAAAAGCGCAAAGATTGGCTTTAATTAAAGGCACAAGAAGCCCAAGAATTGCGAAGCAATTGATTGACAATTTGGTTGCGCATATAGATATTTAGTTTTGTAAATTATTTAATAAAAAACCTAATAAATTTTTAATAATTGTGGAATATACAAATTAGGAATTACTAGGGCACTTTGCCATATTTACGGAAAGAGACCAAAATGTCAGAAGTATCTTTAAACACTAACGTACAACCAAAAAAAGAAACACACATTGAAGCTGTTGAAACAGGAGGCGTTATTGCAAGCAACACAAATACGCCAAGCCCACTGTTTAACGCAGTTCCTGCTGCTCCATCAGTTGAAACAGGCGGTTCTATTGCGTCAAGCTCTTCATCGTCTTCTTCAGGCGGTTCAACAAGCTTCGTTTGCTAGAGTATAAGTTTATATATTCAATACAGCCTAATTTAGGCTGTATTGTTGTCGCATAAAAGCTTTTGAGGTACAAGGGCTTTGCTTTTTTATGGCGTGGGTTTTGTTTTGCTCTGTTGGGCGATGACATGTCATTTTGAACTTGCATTTTGTCACCCTGAACTTGGTTTGGGGTCTGATTGATGTTAAGTTCTAAACATATTTTTGAAAAAATTTAAAAGCTTTGTTTGTTTTTTTATTTGCTCTTTTTTATTCGCCTTTTTTAAATTTTTATCATCACATCAAAAAACCGGAGAGGTTTTGTAAAACATGGCTTAGTTCTAGTTAATAAGCATGTTTTGTATGAGAATGATTTAAATACAAAAGCTCGACTGTTTTTTGAGTAGATAAAAATTTAAAAAAGAAGAAATCGACGAATTAACCAAGCCCTGTTTTCTTTT
>JAFQHZ010000031.1 GCA_017415185.1 Candidatus Gastranaerophilales bacterium | reverse complement strand
GTTTTGAAATATAGCTTTCTGTTAGGTTTAAGTGTTTTGCAAGTTTTTTCTGTGATATTCCTGCTTGCATAAGTTTAAACTTTATCATCCGTTCTCGATGATATAGAAAATGACTTCCGTTGTTATTCATATTATTTGGGCTTTTTGCCATTTTTTGTTCTAATTGTTGGATTTGTTTTCTTAGTTCCTTCTTCATTTAATAACTCCTTGGGGTACACACATTTTAACTCTCTTTCTGACAAAAGCAACTTCACATAAAACGTGTCGAAATGATACAAATTAAGTCGGAAATACTTCTAATTTTCCGAGTTTGGAGTGATAGATGTTAGTACGATGAACGAAGAAAAATACATTACAATTAAAGAATTAGCAGAACTCAAAGGAGTGAGTACTCGTGCTATTCGGCTTTCTTTAGGAAAATATCAAACTCGAGAAATAATCGTTAAAGGTGGAAAGAGTTTTGAGATTTTGTTATCAAGCATTGAGCCGGAGTTGCAAGAAAAATATTATTCAAAATTTGTTCCGATTTTGTCTGAAAAGCAACTCCCAGTGCCACTTGATTTTCATAAGCCGGATAAGGCTAAAATGATTGCTCTTGCTCGATTAGATTTGTTAAATCTTTGGAAGAATCAGCGCAAAAATCAAAGTAATAAAACACAATTTGATACAGATTTTTTAAGCGCATATAACGCACAAGTTTTGTATCCTGAAATTTATGCAAAGCTCGGTAAAGTATCAATCGGTACTATTCAAAGATGGAAACGGATTTTAGGTAATAGCAATAATTACGAGCTTTTAATCCCAAATTATCACTATGAAGATTACTCAAGAACTTGTTTAACTGATTATGAAAAACAAATATTTTTAAAGCTACTCTTGCACCCTAATAAATTTAGCATTGGAAAAGCAATTTCTTTGACGCAATATGTTCTTAAATCAAAAGGGCAGGAATACATTCCGGCTCCGCCAACTTTTAGACGTTTTGCGAATTGGTATAAAGCTAATTATTTTGATAAATGGACATTGTTGCGTGAGGGCGAAAAGGCGTTAAAAGAAGAGGTTATTCCACATATTAAAAGAGATATTTCAAAAATTGAAGTCGGAGAAGTTCTTGTCGCTGACGGCAAACGATTGAACTTCCAAGTAATAAATCCTTTCAGTGGTAACCCTTGTAGAGCAACTTTGATTGGCTTTTTGGATTGGAAATCAACAGCATTGGTTGGTTATGAAATAATGCTTGAAGAGAATACGCAAAATATAGCGTCGGCTTTAAGAAATGCGATTTTGAATTTAGGCAGAATCCCAAAGTTTGTTTATCTTGATAATGGCAAGGCTTTCAGGGGGAAATATTTCTTGGGTAGCCCTAACTTTGACGAGATTGGTTTGAAAGGAATTTATGAAAAGCTAGGTATAACGACAGTTTTTGCTAATCCGTATAACGCAAGAGCAAAAGTTATCGAACGATTTTTCTTAGAAATGCAAGAAAGTTTTGAAAAACTGTTACCAAGCTACATCGGAACAAGTATAGAAAACAAGCCTGCAAGACTTCGCAGGAATGAAAAATTTCACTCAGAAATTCATCGAGAATTCGTCCCTACTATTCAGCAAACAATTCAGATGATAAATAGTTGGCTTGAGTATAAAAACTCTTTGTCTTGTCCTAATGATAAAACAAGAAGTATCAAAGAAATGCTCGATAGTATTGAGCGACAAGAAATAAATCCTAGAGAGTTAGACGACCTGATGATGGCTCAAGAAATCAAAACCATCACAAGTCAAGGAATAAGGTTTTTAAAGGCAGATTATTATAATGATGCACTTTATGGCTTGAGACAGAAAGTGATAATAAAATACAGTCTGTTTAATTTGAGCTATATCAATGTTTTTGCAACAAGTGGCAAGTTTTTATGCAGAGCTGATAGAATAACGCTCACTCATCCTCTTGCACATTATACGAGCGAAATTAAGGATATTGAGGATTATAAGCAGAAAATTCAAAAGCAAAAACAGCTTAAAAATAAGACAATAAAAGCTTGTAAAGAGTTTTTGAATATTGAGGATTTAGAGATTTTAGAGTGTCAAATTGAAGAAAAAGAGAAAGAAATTTTACCCTTGCCGATTATTCCAAAAATTAAAATCAAAAAAGAAAAACTTCAAAAATATAACCCTGCTGTTAAACCATTATTCAAAACAAGCAGAGAAAGATATGAATACCTGATGGAACACGGCTGCACTTGTAATGATGACAGGACTTGGCTTGCAAGTTATGAAGAATCAAAGGAGTTCGAAGAATATGAAACCGATATTTGTTAAAACGAAGAATGTCAAAGGATTTATCAATCTTATTCATAGCTTGAAGAATAAGCCTGATAATATTTCTAAAATAGGTCTTGTTTATGGAAATGCAGGACTTGGTAAAACAAAAACAGCGCTTTATTTATCGATCCAGTATGATGCAATCTATATTAGGGCAACAAATTCTATGAGTCCAAAGTGGATGTTGGAAGAAATTGCAAAAGAGCTTGATGAAATCCCTAGATTTTATACTGCTGATATTTTTAGACAATGTGTCAATGCTTTAAAATCAAAGCCACAGATGATTATCGTTGATGAAATTGATTATTTGCTTGCTGATTTTAGAACGATAGAAACTTTGAGAGATTTACACGACGAGACAGACGTTCCGATAGTTTTGGTTGGAATGCAACTCACAAAGCATAAACTCAAAAAACATACGCATTTGTTTGACAGAATCTCTGAAATCTATAATTTTACTGAGTTTGAATATTCAGATATTAAACAAATTGTCGAAGAAATTTCAGAAGTTGAAATTACAAAAGATGCAATGCATCTGATTCATAACAAGGCAAAAAGTTTCAGACAAATAGTTAATAGTATCGATATTTTAGAAAAAGTCGCTCAAGCAAATGGTTTAAAACAAATTGATGAAAATGTTGCCAAGGAGATGTTAAATGGATAAGATTTTAAAAATAGCGAAAAGATTAAAAACATTTACCCTCGAAGATATTGTTATATTCTGCGAAATTGATCCCGCTATAGCTGAAAGATTTTTGCAAAAATCTGAGAATATAAACCCTGTTGGGAACAAGTTTGAATACGTAGAAAAAGTAAAAACTGAAGATAAGTTCAAAATTATTGACAAAAACATTCAATGCAAAATTTCCGATATTACAACAGTTGAGGCTTGTACTGAATTTTTAAATATTTGGCAGAGTAAAGAAGTAAAACTCAATACAATAAAAGCATATAGGGCATTTATTAATGCACATATAATTCCATATTTTAAAAATTTTAAATTAAAGGATATTGCAATTTCTGATATAGAAAATTTTAGAAAAACTATGCAGAATATACCAATATCTGAGCGCCGAATTAAAAATATTTTGGCTTTGCTAAATCAAATAATTAGATATTTTCAAAATGCAGGCTATATTGATAAAACTTGTATTTTTGAAGTAAAAAGGATTGCAGATATTCCGAAACGAAAAATTCAAATTTTAACATCAGAACAACTCGCGCAACTTTTTAAGATCACAAATAAAAAATATCCATATCTTACACCAATTATTCAAAATTTGATTACATTAAAACAACCTTTGAACACCATTTTAACAGCTAATGAACAACAAAAGAAATCTCTCAAGCGTAAAATTAGAAAAGATTTTTATAAAATAAAACAAGAAATGGGATTAGAAAATTACAAGCTAGATGATTTGAGATATTGCAACAAATAACAAAAAGTGTTAATATAGCATGCTTGTTTGCGTAAAAAAGTGTAATAATGTGTTGAACTTTTGCGTAAAAAAGTGTAAAATAATATTAATATTAAGAGTAAAAAGGTGTAAGAATGAAAAGAAAACTATTAAATAATTTAATTGAATGGAAAAATGATAAAAACCATAAGCCATTGGTCCTGGAAGGCGCTAGGCAAGTTGGTAAGACTTGGTTAATGAAAGAATTTGGTCGGACTCAATACAAAAAAGTTGCGTATATCAACTTTGATAGAAATGAGAAGATGTGCAAGGTTTTTGAAACAGATTTGGATACAAACAGACTTGTTACGGCTGTAGAATTAGATGTTGAATTTAAAATTACACCAGAGAATACTCTAATCATATTTGATGAAATTCAAGAGTGCCCAAGAGCTATAACTTCACTAAAATACTTTAATGAAGATGCTCCTCAATATGATATTATCGCTGCCGGAAGCTTGCTAGGCGTTGCTCATCACTTTGGAACAGGTTTCCCAGTGGGAAAAGTTGAATTTTTAAGGCTTTATCCTCTGAGTTTTACTGAGTTTTTGGATGCAATGGGAAAAGAACAATTTGTAGAGCTTATTGAAAAACAAGACTTTGAAATGATAAAACTTTTTAATACAAAATTCGAAGATTTATTAAAACAATATACTTATATCGGAGGTATGCCTGAAGTAGTTCAGGATTTTGTAGATAATAAGGATTTCAAAAAAGTAAGAACTATTCAAAAAAGAATTCTTTCTTCTTATGAAAAAGATTTTTCAAAACATATACCAGCCAATACAGTGGAAAAAGTTAGGATGTTATGGAACTCTGTACCAACACAATTAGCAAAAGATAATAAAAAATTTATTTATAATGCAGTAAAAAAAGGAGCTCGTGCTAAAGAATTTGAAACTGCTTTAACTTGGCTAAAAGATGCGGGTTTAATATATCAAGTTTATAAAATTACAAAACCAGGTTTGCCAATAGGAGCTTATGAGGATTTAGATTCATTTAAACTTTTTGTGCTTGATGTTGGGCTTTTAGGTGCTTTAGTAAATCTAGATGCAAAAACCATTTTGGATAGATATGAAATTTTCCAAGAATTTAAAGGTGCAATGGCGGAGCAATATGTTTTACAGCAATTTAAAACAATTAAAGATTTGCCAGTTTATTATTGGACAAACGAAACAAGTCGTTCTGAAGTTGATTTTGTAATCCAGTTGGATTCAAAAGCTGTTCCTGTAGAAGTAAAAGCAGCAACCAATCTAAAAGCAAGAAGTTTAAAAATATATATAGAGCAATTCAAGCCTAAATTATCGTTGAGAACATCTTTGGCTGATTATAAAAAGACTGATAATCTTGTGGACTTACCATTGTATACAGTAGAAACAATCAAAGAGGAATTATGATAAAAAAAGTTATAATAAAAAATTACAAACAATTTGAAAATTTTAGTCTTGAATTAAACTCTGATATTAATGTAATAGTTGGAAATAATGAAGCAGGTAAAACAACTCTTTTTGAGGCTATAAATCTTGGACTCACACAAAAACTTAATGGTAGAATGATTGCTCAAGAGCTTACGCCATATCTTTTCAATATAAAAGCAAGAGATTTATACTTGAGAGAATTAAAAGAAAATGCAAAAACAGCAAAACTCCCCGAGATACTTATTGAAATTTATTTTACTGATGATATAAGTGGTGATTTTAAAGGGAGTATTAATTCATTAAAAGAAGATTGTGCGGGTGTTTCTTTAAGAATATGTTTTGACAGTGATTTCCAAAAAGAATACGAAAAATATATAATTGAACCTGAAAAAGTTAAAGAAATACCAATAGAATACTATAAAGTCGAATGGTATAGTTTCGCAAGCAATCCATTTAGGTTTTTAGAAGTGCCTATAAAATCCCATTTAATTGGTAATATTGAACATAGGTATATACAAGGTCCAGATAAGTATATTGCAGAATTAGTCGGAAATTATTTAGATGATACTCAAAAGTCATTGCTTGCACTAAAATATCGCCAACTGAAAGAAGAATTCTTAGACGATGAAAAGATAAAAAGCATTAATGATGAGTTTAAAAGTACAGGAAATCCAATTTCTGATAAAAATGTTCAAATTTCAATTGATATATCTGCGAAAAATTCTTGGGATTCCATACTATCGTTATATTTTGATAATATACCTTTTAAATTTATAGGAAAAGGAGAGCAAAATTCTGTAAAAATAAAATTAGCATTAAAAGAGAAACTCGAACAGGCAGATATAATTATGATTGAGGAACCAGAAACAAGTCTATCGTTTTCAAATTTAAATAAATTAGTAAGTGTTATTTCTAATGCTTGTGATGGTAAACAATTGTTAATTAGTACCCATAGTTCTTTTGTTGCAAATAAGACCGGTATTGATAAATTAATATTATTAAACAAAAATGAAAATTTTAAAATTACAGATTTATCATCAGACACATATAAATATTTTAAAAAATTGTCAGGTTTCGATACTTTGCGTATGATTTTAGCAACTAAAAGCATTTTAGTTGAAGGCCCTTCCGATGAATTAATTATCCAAAAAGCATATTATGATACATATAATAAGTTGCCAATTGAAGAAGGTACAGATGTAATATCGGTTTCATCTTTAGCTTTTAAAAGATTCCTCGAAATTGCAAAAGGATTAAAGCTTGATACAGTTGTTGTTACTGATAATGATGGTGATATAGAATATTTAAAAGAAAAATATCGTGATTATTTAAATGAGGAAAACATAAAAATATGTTTTTCTGCAGATGCTAGTCTTAAAACTTTGGAACCAAACATGTATGCTGCAAATGGATATGATAAATTAAAGGTTCTATTTGCAAGACCAGCTAATGATACAGAAGAACAATTTAAAAAATTTTTTATATCAAAAAATAACAAAACAAATGTAGCATTAACTATTTTTGATGCAGAAAAAGGAGCTGTTGATTTCCCACAGTATATAAAAGATGCCATTAAAAAATAATATTTTAATACACTCAACAGCAGGATCTGGAAAAACAACTTGTTTGGTCAAAGTTGCGTTAAATAATGCTGATAAAAAGATTTTAATAACAACATACACAAGAAATAATACTCAAGAAATAAAAAATAAATTTATTGAACTAAAAGGATATGTTCCTAAAAACGTAGAAATTCTAACTTGGGAAACATTTTTACTTAAAAATTGTATAAGACCTTATCAGAATCTTATGGGATTTGACGATAGAATTTATCAAGTTTATTTTACAAATACAGATCCACATTTAAGAAAAAGTAATAGTGGTAAATATTATTACACAATAAAGAAAAGTGATGATATTCAGCGATATTATTTGACTTCAAATGGTAGAATTTATTCTTGCAAAATATCGGAATTTGCTAATGATTGCCACAAGATGGTAAAGGGTAAAATGCTTCAACGCATGGAAGATTGCTACGACTATATATTTGTGGATGAGGCTCAAGATTTTGCCGGATATGATTTTGAAATAATGAATTTAATATTAAAATCTAAAAACATAAAATCAATTATTGTTGCAGATAAGAGACAAAACACTTTTGATACACATCATTCAAATAAAAATAAAAAATACGCTGAAAATATTTTAGAATGGTTTAAATTTATAAAAGATAAAAAACTTGCAAAAATAAACTATTTGAATAATACTTGGCGATGCAATCAACAAATTTGTGACATTGCTGATTCTTTATATCCAGAGTTGCCTAAGTCTATATCTAAAAATAAGATTACGACAGATCATGATGGATTATTCTACATAAAAAATAAAAATTTAAAAAAAAACTTAAATAAGTATCAACCAATAGTTTTAACATACAGTAAGACATCGTGTAGTGATCTAGATGCCGATATTAAAACAATGAATTTTGGAATATCAAAAGGTTTGACTTTTGATAGGGTTATAATAAAACCCACAGAAAAAATTATGACTTTTCTCCAGTATGGTAGCATTCCAGATAAAACAAAAGAAAAACTTTATATTGCCATAACAAGAGCTAGATATAGTGTAGGTTTTATAATTCCTGATGATAAAAATTTATCTTCTTTTTACAACAAAAAAATTGTTGAATGGTGCGAATAATTATTTAAAACTTGACTGAAAGTGATAGATTTTGGGAATGTTTTCAATTGTTTTGTAATGAGTTTTTAGTATAAATTTTACTACTATTTAGATGTGATAAACACTTCCACCTTACTTCCGACTTGTAAATTTATAATTTAAATGGGACTTTTGTGTCCAAAACTTGTTATCGCTGTAGTATAGACCGTGTTTTAGTTTTGGCGAATTAAAAATTTTTGCAGAGGAATTTTGAGGACAAAAAATGGCAAATTCGGACAATTTTGGAATTTTTAGTCAATCTCTAAGCAATCGCTAATATTCAAATACATTGGGCAATAGAGGCTGATTAATTACTATTCAAATGTCCTAAATAAACTCCAGCCTCAGCATCCCCAGCTAATAAAAAGGACAGGTTTTATACCTGTCTTTTTTTGTAAAATAGCAACATTGATTAAAATATTAAAATTAATCCTTATCCTCTTGGTTTTTCTTTTCTTTTAATTCTTTGTAGAATTCTGCTTTCTTTTCTAAGTGTTTTTTAAAGTCTTTTTTGTGACATTTGCATTCGTGTTTTGAAAAATGATGTCCATCCATCATGTAATGATATCCGCTATGGTGTGAAAAAGTTGGTGGGAAAAATGGCATAATTGGTGGTTTGTTAAGTGCCGCATGAAGGCTTATTGCGCAAAAACCGCCAACAAAAGTTCCAAGCGCAACTGCACTAAATCTTTTGAAAAATTGACTTTGACAAAAACATTTTTCCTCGTGTATAACTTTTGTTTCCTCTGACATATTAATCTCCTTTGATAACCTGTACGAATATTAAAACGAAAACAATTTTTAAAAGTTCATTTTTATATAAGCACAGATTTTAAAGATTTATAATAAGCCTTTAGTAGAAGGTATTTTGTCGCTTGTTATTTTAATAGCTTCCTTAAGACACTTTGCAAACGCTTTGAAGCTCGCTTCAATGATATGGTGCGTATCGTATCCATCAAGCATTTTAATGTGCAAACAAATACCTGCATTTAAAGCTAAGCTATTAAAGAAATGGTGGAATAAAATTGTTTCAAAATCGTCAGTTTTTTCGTCTTTTAATTCCATATCAAGTTTAAAATATGGTCTTTGTGAAATATCAAGAGCGCAAAGGATTAATGCTTCATCCATAGGTAAAATCATATTTGAATAACGGGCAATTCCTTTTTTGTCTTTTAGCGCTTCATTAATTGCTTGTCCGATAATGATTGCGCAATCTTCAATAAGATGGTGAAAATTGTTATCCAAAGCTTTTGCGCTAAGGTCAATATTAATTCCGCTATGCGCGCTTAATTGTTCAAGCATGTGATTAAAAAAGTTGCAAGGCGTTTCGATTTTATACAATCCTTCGCCATCTAAATTTAATTTTAAATTTATATCTGTTTCTTTTGTGGTTCTTGTTTTTTCTATTGTTCTTTGCATTCTTTTTCAATTCCTTCTAAAAGATATTCTAAATTTTTAATTTCGTGCAAAATATGCCCTGTTCCAAGATGTCGATAATTATTAATTGCGCTTTGGCTATCCATATTTGGCGAAATTACGCCAATTGTGTTTATTTGTGCGATATTTGCGCAAATAATATTTTTTAAATTTGCACTAAAAAATTTTATTGACTTGTTTGGTGTGTTGTTTATTAAATTTAAAACCCCTTTAGCATCAGGCATTGAATCATTTTCGCTTTGTGGGTCAAAATAGCAAATTAAATTGAAATATTTTTCTATTTCGAATTTTTTTAATAAATCAACTGCGATTTCTTCTTTTGTATTTGAATAAATTACTAAATCATATTTTTTAGACAATTCTTCAAAAGTTTCTTTTGGAATTAAAAGTTCTTCTGAATTGAAAATCACCCCTTCAAAATCAAAAACAAGAACATCTTTTTTGATTAAAAGTTCACTAATAAATTTTACACCTCCAAGTGTTGGGATTGTTATTCTTAGGCAATCTGATAATGAAGAATCGCTGAATTTTCTTGTGATTATTCCGTTGTTTTTAAATTTTTGATAATAAAAATTACAATAGTTTTTAAAATCGCACAAAATAAAATTTGCTTCACTCGGATAAGGGATAAGCTCTGCTTTAATTAATTCTTTTTCTAATAATTCCTTTGCACTATGGTTTAGTTCTTTTATTTCTTCAATTCTTTTATCGTCGCTTATTATCATCATTGCGCAATTAATTGCAATCATATTAACGCTATATGGCGAAATAACTTTTTTTAAATTAGAAATTATTGATTCATTTGCAATGGTTAAACCAAATCTTAAACCTGCAATTGCAAAGTCTTTTGAATATGATTTTACTATTGCAATGTTATTATATTTTTTTGCTAAATCAATGTAATCTTCAAAAGCAACATTGAATGAAAAATTAATATATGTGCAATCAATTATAAATAAAACATCTTTATATTCGTTTAATAATGATTCAATTATTGAAGCTTTGACAACTTCTCCTGTTGGATTGTTTGGTGTTGCAATATAAATTAGCTTTGTAGAATTGTTGATATTTTCTTTTAGTTTGCTTTTGCTGAAAATATATTTTTCATCATAATCGATATATCTTGTTTTTGCGCCAAGCGCTTTAGCATAAAGTGTTGGCATTGAAAAAGTGGGCTTGAAAGACAAAAGCTCTTCTTCTTGTTCTAGATATGTGTTGATTAATATATTAAGCGCTTCATCTGCCCCGTTTGAAAATAATATATTATTGTTGTTTAAGGAAAATTTTGCGCTAATTTTATCAAGCAATTTTCCATAACAAGGATAAAGAGAAACATCTTCGCTATTTATGTTTTTAATTGCGCTTAATATATTATTTGCGCAACCATAAATATTTTCGTTTGCGTCAAGTTTTAATCTCCAATTTTCTCTATAAAAATCCGTATTGTAAGGGGAAATGTTTTCCAAAGCTTTTCTTGGTTTAATCATAGTTTTGATTATACTATAAAATTCGCCAAAAATAAATTAATTGCGTGCGTATTGATATCTTTCTTTGATTTCTATTCTTAAATTTGCTAATTCAATATCGTCATAATCTGTGTAAGAAGTTTGGAAAAGATTTTTCCCTGTTTTGATTAATAATTCGTTTGTGTCTTTCAATATTCCTTTTGGTATTAAAATTTCAATGTTGTCGCCATTAAGTTCTAGTTTTGCAATTTTGTGTCCATTTACAAAAACTTCGCCTGGGGCAGAATAAACCTTAACTATTCTATTTTGTCCATTTTGCTTTGCTCTTTTTGTATCTAGTCCAATTATTGTTCCAATTTTAATAACAACATCTTGCTTTGTGTTTGTTTGGGGCTTTTTGAATGTTGTTGAGTAATAATGACCATTTGAACTTAAACGGAATTCGCCGCTATTAGCAGAATTATTACTATACATATCGTCCCCAAGATGTATTACTCCTTGAGAAATTTGCATATCGAAAGGATTTATTTGTTCGATTCCTAATTTTAATGGGCTTTTAAAAGTGTTGTTGTCAACTGTTAGTGAAAAGATTTTATACCCATCTTTTTCAACAAACATGACTGTTTGATTGCTTATGTCTGCGTTTAATTTAAAGCTGCCAGTAGAATCAGAAAAAGTTGTGTAATTGATTTCTGGGATGCTAATTTTTGCATTTGAAAGCGGTTGTTTTGTTTTTGAATCGATGATTTTGTTTTGAAAATTTAAATCGTCGTGGTTAATTTTGCCCGATATTACGCTTGCAATTGAAATATTTGTTAAAGTTAGCAAACAAAATAAGATAGTTATTATATTTTTCATTTAAGCCTCGTTATTTATAAGGTTTAAACTATTTATCCTTATATTGCATTCAACAAAAATCTAATTTTTTATAGTAAAAAATGGCAATAAAAAACCGCTCATTCGAGCGGTTCAATGCATTAAACAATTATTTTATCTTTCTTGAGAAACAGGAACAAGTATTTCTTGTCCGATTCTAATTGCCGCAGGATTAACAATGTTGTTAATTCTTTGGATTTCTAATATTTTTGATTCGTCATATTTTCCATAGAATCTGTATGCAATGCCGTTTAAAGTATCACCTTTTTTAACAACATATTTTTCTTGAGAAACAATAACGTCAGAAGTTCCGTCTAGTAAGCTATCAGAACCGATAACTGTAACGTTTGATTTTGTCTCAATTGGGTTTGTTGCTTTTGGATGCATAGAGAAAATTGAAACGATTAATGTGATTAAGCACATAAACAATACGCCAGCAACGAAACCTATTGTAAGATATACAGCAGGCGATTTTTGTTTTGTTGTTTTAGCAACGTTGTGTACTTTTTGTATGCCTTTTTGTACGTTGCCCCATAATAAGTCTAATTCTTGCGCTTTAGTAGCTCTGTAATATTGATTTAGTTGAGCTTTTGTTGTTTGTTTTTTTGTATCTATTTGTGAAATATTAGCTAAAACGCCCATTTTTTCACGAGTTAGACCTGATCGATGTAGTGTTGAACCCTTCATTTGTCACCTTATTTTAATAGTCTTATCGACATGTTATAAAGAGTCCAAATTAATGTCAAGTTAGTCGAGTTGTGTGTAAAGTTTTATTAATTTATGAAATAATTGAGTTGTTTGCGCAAGTAAACATTGCGTCGATTAATTTTTTATTTTTGTCGATATTAAAACCGCCTTCTTTTAAATATTCAATCATTCTTGTTTTCCAAAGATTAAATAGTTCTTTGTTGTTCATATTTAATGCGGTTGCAATTTTTTTAAGTTCAAAAAAATCGATTTGAATTGGCTTTGCGCCTCTTAATATATCAACAAGTTCGAGTCTTTTTTTGCGTTCAAAAAGTTTTAAAAAATCTAATGTTGTAAAATTGTTGTGTTTAATCAAATCTTTCAATAAAAGCAAATTTTCACTAAAAGGCGAGCTATCTTGCGGAATTTGATATTCTATAAAATCCTCTGGATTAATATCCATCACAGTTGCAATACGCTCAAGCGTTATTGAGCGTGTCGAAAAAGGAATATTTTTGTCAATTAAATTATAAACGTATGAAAGAGTAACTCCTATCATTTGTGCAAAATCTTTTTTATGAAGTTTGTTTTTTTCTAAGAAATTTGCAACCATTTCTGAACTATCCATATTAACATTTGTGCTTTTCATTTGTATTGATTTTACTCCTCAGTGTATGCTATTTTACAAATAACCTTTTTTGTTTATTTTTTAATTGCCAATAAAGATAAATAACAAAGTGTAATTCAAATCAAGTTTAAAAAATGAAAGAAGCTAAAATGAAAGCATTGATTGGATTAGGAAATCCTGAAGAAAAACATAAAATAACACGCCACAACACTGGCTTTTTGATGATGGATGAAATTTTAAGGGCACATAGTGTTTCTTTGAGTGACAAATTTAATTCTTATTTCGGCAAAAAAGGCGATGTTTTATATCTTCTTCCTAAAACTTATATGAATCTTTCTGGTAATGCGGTTTTAGAATTAATGAACTTTTATAAGCTTAAAAATACTGATATTCTTGTTATTTATGACGATGCAACAATTGAATTTGGAACTTTTCGTTTGAAAAAGAATGGCTCTTTTGGTGGGCATAATGGCATTAAATCAATCATCAATCGAATAGGAACAGATAAATTTGATAGATTAAAAGTTGGCGTTGGTCCTGTGCCTGATAGAATTCCTATTGATAGTTTTGTTTTGGGTAATTTTAGCAAAGAAGAGCTTGATGGCGTTATAAAAATGGCTAATAAATCAATCGAAGTTGTCGATTGTTGGCTAAAGGATGGAATTGAAATAACTCAAAATAAATACAATGGAAAAGTAATTTAATTATCGCTTGTAGGGCTTGCAATAATTAGTTTTTAGCATTTCATCATTAATGTTTCTTTCATCAATATAAATTATTCCAAGCGCTCTATTGTATTTATCAATTCCCATAAATTTAAAGGTAACATTTTTGTTTTTTAATTTTTGTGCCAAAATGTCGCCTGCAATATTTCCGCCTTCAATTAGCTCGTCGAGCGAAATTTTGTATTTTCTTGCTTGCCATTTTGCTCTGTCGCTTTTTGTTCCTTCAAAACAATCGATGTTTATTAATCTTATTCTGAAAATGTTGTCTTCAATTTGCGCTAAAATTGTGTCACCATCATAAACTTTTATCACGTTAATTTTTGTGCTTGAAAAAGCAGGCGTAACAAAAGAAAAAAGCAAAAGAAAAAATAAAAATATTTTTTTCATAAATTAAACTTCTTGTGCATCAATTGAGTCAAAATGCGCACGAGCTTGAGCTTGAATTAGCTTGCCTTTAACAAAATTTTGTGTTGCTTTTTCTTTGATGTCTTTTGATAAGCTGTCTGCAAGGTTTACTTGTGTTAGTGCGCTTGTTGCTATAATTCCAAATGGTGCAACAAGATTTATCGCCTCAGCTGTTTTTGAATGTTTATTCAAAAACGGATTAAAAGTGTTTTCAACAAATTTGCCTAGTTTTGTGTTGTTGATTTCACTTGTTAATTGACTTGCTTCTTTTGCTAAAAATTTGCTCGCTTTAGTGTTTTTCATAGAAACAACACCAAGTGCAACTGCGCCAAGACCAGCGGCAATTTTTGCAGATTCGATTAATGCTTTTTTAGGGTCAGATTTGCCACCTTTTTCTGGTGGTTGTGTTATTTTATCAACGCCAGCACTAAGAATTTTAGTGAAGGCTAAAAAACCCAACCCTGCTCCAGCTTTCGCTGCTAATTTCCCGGGTTGGGTTAATGCTATTGTAGTTCCTATTAATGCTGTTGTAATTTCTGGCAATGCTTTGAATAATCGCATTTTTCCGCTTTGTTGCACTTCTTTATGTGCTTTTAGCACACTTTTTAAACTAAGTACATCGTCGCTCATTTGCTCATAATGCTTGTATCGCACTTTTTTGCTCGGCTTATCCGAGTTTTCTGCTGTAAATGAAAGATATCTGTTCGGTTTGCAACAATTAATTGTTGTTTCGCTGATTTTCATTTTTCCTCTTGGGAAATTTCATCCCATTTTATTAACTTTATAAAATTATTCTATATCATTTTTTAAATAAAGCAATAGTTTGTAAAGAAAATTTCATATATAAATATTATTCTGCACCAGAAGCGATTCTTCCTGTAACTGATGTTGCGCTTGGACCTGCTGTTGCACCATCTGAGCCAATAAATATGATATATTGATCACCTGTTAATGTATCAAGTGGTTCACCGCTTTCTACTGGCGCATTAAATGTGTTAAGTCTAACGCCTGTATCTGGACCTAATTGAGGATCGTATCTGTTTGGACCTTTGGATAAACCATTTACATCAACTATTACAATGGCGCATGATCTTCTTGCGGCGTCTTTTTGTGTTGGTTGTGCGTTAATTTCTTGTGTTGTAGCACATTGGGTACGAACTCCAGTATCTCCACCGCACATTACACTGTATGCCATGTTGTCATCGGTAATAATCCAAGGCGATGCTTCATAAGTTGTGATATAATTTTCATTTACATTTTCTGCAATATCGCCTTCTTGATGTGTTCCGTATGTTCGCCCTTTTATTCTAATTGATTTATCAAATCTTTCTGAAATTAATACAGAGCCAGTATTTGCTTTGTGTTCAGCAAAAGAAATATAGCCATTTACCGATAAATGTGTATTAAGTGCTTCAAAAAACATCAATGTTTCGCTGGAGCGATTTGATGTTGGAAGTGAACCGGCTATTTTTTCTGCGGCACTCATGGTGGAAATTTCTTTTAAAGCTTTTTTGTATCCGCTTTTATATTGTCCTGCCATAACACCTTTCATTAAAGAAGGTATTGTTAAGGTTGCAATCACGCCAATAACCATTAAAACAATTAATATTTCAGCAAGCGTAAAAGCTTTTTTGTTTCTCATTGATTTATCCTTGTGCTAAACTCCGTATCTTCATTTTATTGTTTAGTTTTTATTGTGTCAAATTTGTTTTTATTTGTTATTTTTGATTTTTGCGCCATTATGCTATAATAACTTTACTAGTTAATTATGAGGCATTATGAACTATATTAAATTTGTAGATGTAACAAACAGAGATGGCGTACAAACTTCAAGACTTGGTCTTGCTAAACTTCAAAAAACAATAATTAATTTAATGTTGAACGAAATGGGAATTACTCAAAGCGAATTTGGTTTTCCAACAACAAAACACGAATTAAATTATTTAAATGGAAATTTAGAACTTGTTGAAAGAGGAGTTATTAATAAAACTCGCCTTTCTGGATGGATGAGAGCAATCAAGGGTGATGTTATTGAATCATTTAAAAATGTTCCAAAACTTCAATATATTAATATGTCTCAGTCAACTTCAGAGCAAATGATTAATGGGAAATATCAAGGCAAAAAAACACCTGCTGATGTTTTAAATGATACTCTTGAAGCAATTAATGAAGCAATTAATCAAAACGCAAAAGATATCGGAGTTAATGCAGAAGATGCTTCTCGTTCTGATTTAGATTATTTAATTGAATACGCTAAAAAATGCAAACAATATGGTGCAACTCGTTTTAGATATTGCGACACTTTAGGATATGATGACCCGCAAACTGCGTATGATAGAATTTATGCAATAGCTAAAGAATCAGGAATGCAAATGGAAATGCATTTCCATAATGACCTTGGAATGGCTACTGCTTGTTCTGTTATGGGTGCTAAAGCTGCAATTGACGCTGGGGTTGACGCTTGGATTAATACTGCAATTAATGGCATGGGAGAACGTGCAGGAAATGCAGATTTGGTTTCTTGTATTTTGGCAATTGCAAAATCTAGCGGTTTTAAAGACAAATATCAAATAGATCCACAAATTGATATTTCAAAAACTTGGAAATTAGCAAAATATACTTCTTATGCTTTTGGTGTTCCAATTCCTATGAATCAAGTTGCAGTTGGTGCTAATGCTTTTGCACATGAATCTGGAATTCATGCAGATGGCGCGCTTAAAGATAGAAGAAATTATGAACTTTATGATTTTGAAGAGCTTGGAAGAGGCGAGCCTGAAATTATTGAAACTGGTCGTATGATTACAGTTGGAGAATATGCAGGTATTAAAGGTTTTAGAAATGTGTTTAATAGCTTAGAGCTTGAATTCCATGATGATAATGAAGCAAGAAATATTCTTGAGCTTGCTCGTTATGCAAACGTTCACACTCAAAAACCATTAACAGATAGCGAATTAAAATTTATTTATTATTATCCAAATATTGCAGCAAAAATTATGACTGTAAATCCATATTATATGCCTCAAGGTGCATTGAAAGAAAGAATGGAAAAATATGAAAATGTTGCAGGCTCTGCAATAATTTAGGGAAAAATTATGAAAAAATTATTTATAGATACTCTTGGTTGCCAAATGAATAAATCAGATTCTGAACGAATCATTGGTATGCTTTCGCATTTTGGCTATGAACAAACTCAAGACGAATATGAAGCAGATTTGTTTATTGTAAACACGTGTGCAATTCGCCAATTATCAGTAGACAAGGCGTATTCTCGTCTTGGATATTGGGGAAAAATTAAGCGTGAAAAAAAAGAAGAACGTGATATTAAAATTGCGATTTGCGGATGTGTTTCTAACCTTGAAAAAGAGCAGCTTCTTAAAAAATTCCCTTATCTTGATTTGGTTTTTGGAACAAGAAATATTTTTGAACTTCCAAATTTATTAAAACAAATTGAAGACAAAAGACTATGCGCTCTTGATGATATGCCAATTAATGAAAATGATTATAAAATTGAGCGTGATAAATCGGTAAATGCGTGGCTACCTATTATGGAAGGGTGTAACAATTTTTGCTCATATTGCGTTGTGCCATATACTCGAGGAAGAGAGCGCTCAAGAAGCATCGAAGCAATATTAAAAGAAGCTAAAACAATCCTATCTCAAGGATTTAAAGAAATTACTCTTCTTGGGCAAAATGTTGATAGTTATGGCAAAAATCTTGAAGGAAAGCCTAATTTTGCACAACTTTTAAAAGCATTAGATGAATTAGAAGGCGATTTTAGGGTTCGCTTTACTTCTTCATATCCAACAGATATTACTGATGAAGTAATTGAAGTTGTCAAAGATTCAAAACATATTTGCGAATGTTTCCATATTCCTATGCAATCTGGAAACGATAGAGTATTAAAAGCTATGAATCGCAGATATAATGTTGAACAATATCGAGAAATTGTAGAAAAAATTAGAAAAAATATTAAAGATGTTACAATAACATCTGATTTTATTGCAGGTTTCCCAGGCGAAACTTATGAAGAATTTTTAGACACAATTAAAGCAATTGACGAATTAGGACTGGATTATTCAAACACAGCAGCATACTCTCCTCGCCCTTTAACAAAGGCAGGAAAAATGGTTGATGATTTTATTGAAGAAGAAGAAAAGAAAAAACGTCTTGCAATTTTAAACGACAAGGTAAAAGAAGCTCATTTGAAATCAAACGAAAAATATATCGGAAGAACTCTTGAAGTTTTGATTGATGATGTGAAAGATGGTGTATATCAAGGAAGAACAAGAAATAATAAAGTAGTTCACATCGAAGATAATAAAGAATATGAAATTGGGCAATTTGTTGATGTTGAAATAAAACGTGTAACGACTTGGTGTATGTTTGGAATTGGCGTATAGATTATTATGTCTCAAATAATATTATTTTGCGCAGTAGTAATTTTTTCATGCATTATAACAAACAAATTTTCGAACAAACTTGGAATACCAACCCTTGTGTTTTTCATGTTTTTGGGAGTTTTGTTTGGTTGCGATGGAATTTTTAAAATATCTTTTGATGATTACGATTTAACGTCAAAACTTTGTTCAATTGGATTGTTGTTCATAATTTTTTATGGCGGATTTTGCACAAAAAAACCAGAAAATAAAATTATCACTCTTCAATCAGCTCTACTTTCTTCTATTGGTACAATTTTAACTGCTTTTTTAACTTTTGCATTTTGTAATTTTGTTTTAAAAATTCCAATGGTTGAAAGTTTTTTAATCGGTGCAGTCATTTCTTCAACTGATGCAGCGAGCGTGTTTTCAATTTTACGTTCAAAAAGATTAAATTTAAAATATTCCACTGCTCCGATTCTAGAAATGGAAAGCGGAAGCAACGACCCATTTGCCTATATTTTAACTTTGCTTGGAATTGTTCTTTTGCAAGGTGGAAATATTTCAGAGCTTACTCCAATGCTTTTTGGACAAATATTTTTTGGGTTGTTGTTTGGTGTTTTAATTTCTTATATCGGAATTTTAATATTCAAAAAAACAAAATTATTGCAAGGCGGCTCAGATGTTATATTCATTGTTGCACTCGCTCTTGCTTCTTTTGCAATTCCTGATTTATTGGGTGGAAATGGATATTTAAGTGTATATATTGCAGGGATTATTCTTGGCAATAGTGAAATTAAAAATAAAGTTTCTATGTTGCATTTCTTTGATGGAATAACTGCTCTATTTCAAGTTTTGATATTTTTCTTAATTGGCTTTTTGTCCTATCCTCATAAAATTCCGCAAGTTATTGTTCTTGCGCTTTTGATTATGTTATTTTTAACATTCATTGCAAGACCTTTAGCGATAGCGTTGATTATGCTTCCTTTCAAAGCTAAACTGAATCAAATTTTTTATATTTCAGCAGCAGGTTTAAGAGGGGCAGCTTCAATAGTTTTTGCGATTTTAGTAGTGGCTCAGAATGCTCAATTTAAATATGATTTATTTCATATTGTTTTTGTTGTTGCGCTTTTATCTGTATTGTTTCAAGGAGCACTATTACCTTATTTTGCAAGAAAATTCGATATGATAGACAGATACACGGATGTTCGAAAAACATTTAACGATTTTCAACAAGAAAGCGCAATTGCGCTAAATAAACTTGTTATTAAAAAAACTCATCCTTGGCAAAATCAAAAAGTTAAAGATTTAACCTTGTCTGATAATGCTTTGATTTTGTATATCAATCGAGATAATGAAAAGATTGTTCCAAACGGAGATACTGAAATTAAAGAAAACGACGAAATATTAATTGGAACAACGGTAATCAATTCAAATGATGAATTAAATCTTTGTGAAACGATAATCGATTCTAAGCATGAGTGGCTTGATAAAAAAATAAACGAAATTGGTTGTGATAGTGGCTTTTTGATTGCGCTAATCAAAAGAGAAGAAGAATATTTTGTTCCAAACGGGGATACAAAGATTCTTTTGAATGACACTTTGATTTTTTATGAAGCTTAAAGGTTTGGGTTGTTAAGTCTTAAAAAACTTAACAAATAAAGCAAACAAAAATGACAAAAAAAATCCATAGGTGTAAAATTAATACACTAAGAAACATAAAAGGAAGTTAAAATGACACAAAATCGAGTTTACAATTTTTCTGCAGGACCTGCAGTTTTACCTCAAGAAGTTTTAAAAATAGCTGCTGATGAAATGCTTAATTATCAAAATTCTGGCATGAGCGTAATGGAAATGTCTCATAGATCAAAAACTTATGATAATATCATCAAGACCGCAGAAAAAGATTTAAGAGATTTATTAAACATCCCTGATAATTATAAAGTTTTGTTTTTGCAAGGCGGAGCGCACTTGCAATTTTCAATGGTTCCAATTAATTTGCTTAAAAATGGAGTTGCTGATTATATTGTAACTGGTCAATGGGCTAAAAAAGCTTATCAAGAAGCTCAAAAATATGGAAAAATTAACAAAGTTGCAACATCTGAAGATAAAACTTTTTCATATATTCCAGATTGTTCCGATTTAGATATTTCGCCCGATGCGGATTATGTTTATATCTGTGAAAACAATACAATTTATGGAACAAAATTTCATACATTGCCTAACACAAAAGGTAAAATCTTGGTTTCAGATATGTCGTCATGTTTTTTGTCTGAACCTGTTGATGTTACAAAATATGGCTTAATTTATGCGGGCGTACAAAAAAATGTTGGTCCTGCTGGGGTTCAAATTGTAATCATTAGAGAAGATTTATTAAGGGAAGATTTGCCTTCTTGGTGCCCTACAATGTTGAGCTACAAAGTGCATGCAGATAATGATTCATTGTATAATACTCCTCCTGCTTATGGTATTTACATTTGCGGATTAGTATTTAAATGGCTTAAAAAACAAGGCGGACTTGAAGCAATTAAGCAACACAATGAAAAGAAAGCAAAAATTCTTTATGATTTCTTGGATAATTCAAAATTGTTCAAAGGAACTGTTGAAAAAGATTCTCGTTCTTTAATGAATGTTCCTTTTGTAACTGGCAGCGAAGAATTAGATAAAAAATTCATCGAAGAGGCAAAAAATGCTGGTCTTGTTCAATTGAAAGGACATCGTTCAGTTGGCGGCATGAGAGCGTCAATTTATAACGCTATGCCAATTGAAGGAGTTGAAAAACTTGTTGAATTTATGGCAAAATTTGAAAAAGAAAATTTATAAGAGGAAAAAATATGGGATTAACTTTAGCTCAAAAAATATTATCTGCACATTCAGACCATGAAGTTCAAATTGGCGAATTAGTTGTCGCAAACATCGATGTTTGCGCAACGCAAGACGGCACAGGACCTTTAGCTATAAAAGAATTTAAAAAATTAGGAAAGAAATTAAAAAATCCTGAAAGAACAATTCTTTTTATTGACCATGCAGCTCCATCGCCTCGAAAAGAACTATCAAATGCGCATAATATAATTCGTGAATTTGCGCAAGAATATGGCGCAGTGTTGTCTGATATTGGTTGTGGCGTTTGTCATCAAAGATTGATTGAAGAATATGTTAATCCGGGAGAAATATTGGTTGGTGCTGATTCTCATACTTGCACTTCAGGCGCATTGGGTGCTTTTGCAACAGGCATGGGCTCAACTGATATTGCTGTTTCGATGGCTTTTGGAAAAACTTGGTTTAAAGTTCCGCCATCATTCAAAATTGAAGTTACTGGAAAATTTGCACCAAATGTTTGTTCAAAAGACTTAATGCTTTATTTAATTGGTTTAATTGGAGCAGATGGTGCTACATATAAAGTTTTGGAATTTTGTGGCGAAACAATTCAAAATATGTCTATGTCAGAACGCTTCACTTTGGCAAACATGGCAGTAGAAGCAGGAGCTAAGGCTGGTTTGTTTGAAACTGATGAAAAAACTCGTGAATTTTTAGCATCTCGAAATAGAGCTGATAAATTTAAAGAAATTAAAATGGATGATGATGCTATATATGAAAGAGTGATTAAAATTGACGCTTCAGTGGTTAAATCAATGGTTTCTTGTCCTCATACTGTTGACAATGTTAAAGCTGCTGATGAGTTAAACGACATCAAAGTAAATCAAGTTTTTGTTGGAACTTGCACAAACGGAAGAATTGAAGATTTGAGAGTTGTTGCTGAAATTTTGAAAGGTAAAAAAGTTGCTCCTCATGTTAGGATGATTATTGCGCCTGCTTCAAAAGACATCTATGTTCAAGCAGCAAAAGAAGGCTTATTGGAAATTTTCCTTGAAGCTAATGCAAACTTAATTCCAGCTGGATGTGGTCCTTGTGTTGGTGTTCATGGAGGAATTTTGGGCGATGGCGAAGTTTGTCTTGCCACTCAAAACCGTAATTTCCAAGGAAGAATGGGAAACACAGAAGGATTTATCTATCTTTCAAGCCCATACACAGCTGCTAAATCAGCGGTTGCTGGATATATTTGTTAATTTAATTTCTTTTTTGAGTTCGTTTAAAAATTCGTCTCGATAAAGAAAGCCCAAATGGGCGCCATTATTGAATAAAATTAATTTATCATCGCAAAAGCCTTTTAATTCTTTTAATTGGCTTTTGTTTGTTAAATAATCATCAAGACTATGAAAAATTTTATAGTTATTTTTGTTTATCAAAAAATTTGAAATCGCATTTAGAGAATTTGTGTTTTCAAGTTCTTCTTTTGTATGATTAACAAGAAGGTAATTATCAGTATAATCCTTATAGTTTGAGTTGCTAATTGCTTCATATATTTCTTTTTTATCTTTGTTGGGGTTTTGTCTTGTTTCAATTGTGAAAATTAAATCTGATAATTTTTGATGAAAAATATATCCGCTTATTAATTTTGCTTCGTAGTTTGTAAAAGGCAATCCTTTCAAATTTTTCGTAATTTTTTCTTTTTCTTTAACTGCATTAATAACTTTTGCTGTGGTTTGAGCGAGAATTTCTTTGAATTCTTCGGGTTTATTTTTCCAAGAATCAATAATTTTGTCGATTTTTGAAATTGCATAAAAAAGTTCAAAAGGAGGACAAATTGCAATAAATTTATCTATATTATTTGCTCCAATTTCGTATTGTTCATTTGCTAAGAACAAAATAGTGTATGCGCCAAGGGAAGTCCCAAGAGCAGTTCTTGTTAAAAAAGTCCTGTCATATTTTTGACTCAAATGTTTTATAATATTGTTTACTAATAAATTTATATATTTTACATCGTCTTTGATTGCTCCTGGGAAATGGTTTTCATCAATGCTTTTGTAAAATTCCCATTGAAAATGACTTCCTAAAATTATTGCACTATAACCTTCCTCATAAAACATTCGGGCAAGTGATGTGCTATGCGAATTGTTGATTCCTTCTCCAATTGAAGGAAAAATTATAGCCAAAGGCGATTGTTTATTTTTCTGTAAAATATATTTATATTTATATTTTGGTTGATTTTTTGAAATTTCAATTTTTTCTGTTTTTAATTTTTTGCTAAAATTTCTATTCCAAAAAGAAAGCTCGCCCCAAAATGGCGTTTTATTTTTTTTCATGTCAAATAATGCTGTGCGCATGGAGTCCAAAACGGGGTTTTGGGGATTATAATCTGCTAAAAATATGTCTGCGCTGAGTTCTTCTGAAGGATATTCGTTTACAATTAAATTTTCATTTTTGCTTAGTTTTCCTTTGACGTCCAGTTTTTCTTTTGGTGTTTTGTCAACAAGTTCGATTTCGTCATCATATTCATTTTTAATATTTTCAATTATATTTTTTCTATCATAATTTGAAAGCTTTATATATTTTTCTACGCCAAAAAATTTTCTTGCAATATCATAGGGGTCTGCAAAATTAGATTCAACCATTTTAATCAAAGGCTGAATATAAATCGTTCTATTAACAAGCAACCCTGCTTTAATTGCGGCGCAAATTGGAGTTGCGATATAAGTTGTTGGATTAAGAGCAAAGTCTAATATCCTTCCAAAAACATCTCTTGTGTTGGTTGACGATATAAAAGGCAAGACAATATATTTTCCACATTTTATTTTGCATTTTGCAAGTGCTTGCTCCATATCTTCGTTGTATAATTCAAGCTTGAAAAACTTGTCTGCAATATCAATTAAGCCCGCAAGTCCTAGTGTGGTGTTGATTACAAATCTTTTTGTTTCGTGTTTAAAAGCGTCAATGTCTTTTTGCAAAAGCGAACTTATTGCTCTTTTGGGATATTCAATGTTTGAATAAGCAACATTTAAGCTGTTAATTATAAAATTAGGAATTAATGTAGCCCAAAAAACATGAATATTTTTTGCAATTAGTTTATTTAATTTTAAATTTACATCAAAAACTTTGCGATTAATTTTTTCATAAACATCCTCATTAATATAATAATCGCTTATCGAAGGGTATTTTTTCTGGATTTGCGTGCTTTGCGCCAAACACAGATTAACATTAATAAAACAAATTAGAAGTAAAAGACTGATTGTTTTTTTCAATTTTAAAATCCTCAAATATAAACTTGCTTTTAAATTTATATTCTTAATTTGAAAAAAATATATTAGCTTAATTGCTAATAATCTTTTGCACAAAAAAAGAAGCTTCTTTTGAAAGCTTCTTTTTATTGTTTTTATTTTCTACTTTTCTTCAATTTCTTGTTTAACTTTTTTTACGATACCTTGAATGCATTTCGTTGCAATTGCAAGCCCTGCAACTGTTAATACTGCGCCAAGACCGATTTGTTTAACTGTTTTGTAATCTTTGCCTTTGCTTGTAATGAATTTGTCTAGACGAGCATCGGTGTTTTGAACAAATTGCGTTGCTTGTGCGCCAGTTTTTTGCAAGCTTTGTTTTGCACTGTTGAATGATTGTTTAATGTTTATTTTTGGAATTTGCATTCAATTATTCCTTTTGGTTTATAACATTTCTGCAATGCCATCTACGATATCTTTTGCATCATTATGTTCTTCAACTTTGTCTGATACAGGGTCTAATGTTAATGCGCCAGCTGCAACTGCTGCCAATGCATCAAATGCTTCTGCGCCGTTTTTAACACCCATTTTAGTTGTAACAAATTCTTGAACTTCTTCTGATGATTTTCCTAAAACAGGACCAAAGAAATCACCGATTTTTTTAGGAAGTTTACTATCTGGATTGCCTTCAATTAATTTTGTAGCTTTAGAAGAAATATTTTGTAATGTTTCTGAAACATCAATTTTGTTTTTCTTAAATTTGTTTGCAATAGCAGCGAATGCTTTTGTAGCACCTTGGCTAATTGCTTCACCTGCTTTAACTGCAAATCTTCTTGCGTAAGGAACAAGTTTGTGTACTGAAACAGCCGCAGTAGCAACAGCGATAACAGTTGCGATAACTGTGCTTGGGTGAACATCTGAATTAGCTTTGTCAGCAATTTTGTCCAATACTTCTAGTTGTTTATTGAAATTTGGATCCATTGTAACTGGGCGTTCGTTTTCCGCAGCGTATGCTGAACCTTTGAAACTTTGTGTATTAATCGCATTAATTTGCATTTTTCAATCTCCTAGTTGAAGTCAATACACCTGTATAAAATACAAACATATATTTTCTTGCCAATATAGATATCTATTTTAACAAATGTTTACACTATCAACACAAACTGTCTAGGCTTATATTATACAACAAAATCGGCTTTTGCAACAGTATTAATTTTTAATCAAAATATTTTTTATCTTTTATTTCATCAGGCATAAATTGCTGGATATAATTAGGATTGTCATGAGTATATACATAACCTTGCCCAAAGCCATATTTGCTTGCATCTTTATAATGTGCATCTCTTAAGTGTTTTGGGGGAAGAAAATCAAGTCCAGATTTAATATCTGCAATTGCTCTATCAACTGCCATTATTGCTCTATTTGATTTTTTTGCTCTTGCAACAAATTCAACCGCTTGCGCAAGAGTTATTCGAGCTTCAGGCATGCCAAGATGTTCAACTGCTCGAAGAGCTGCTTGCGCTATTAATAGCGCTCTAAAGTCTGCGTTTCCAACGTCTTCTGAAGCAACAACAATTAATCTTCTTGCGATAAATCGTGGATCTTCGCCTGCAATTAACATTTTGGCAAGATAATAAATTGCTGCGTCGGGGTCTGAACCTCTTAAGCTTTTTTGAAAAGCGCTTGCATAATCATAATGAGAATCGATTGAATATCTTGTTCCAGTTTTTTGAAGAAGCTCTTCAACTGTTTGTTTTTCAATAGTTTTTTCTGAGGCAAAAAATGTGTTCTCGATTGCATTTAGGCAATATCTTGCATCCCCTCTTGAAAGCTCAACAATTGTTTCTAGTGCTTCATTTGTGATTGTTTTTTCTTCATAATTTTCAGATAAATATTTTAAGCCTTTTTGCGCAATTTTTTTAAGCGATTCTTTATCAATTGCGTTTAATATGATTATTTGTGCACGAGAAATTAACGCAGGAACAGTATGGAATGAAGGGTTTTCCGTTGTTGAACCCATAAAATAAAATAAACCAGATTCAACATGGGGCAATAAGGCGTCTTGTTGCGTTTTTGAAAATCTATGAATTTCATCAATAAAAACAATTGTTTTAATGCCTTCTCTTAGTTTTTGTTTTGCAAATTCTGCTGTTTCTTTAATTTCTTTCACACCCGAATTAACAGCGGACAATTCAACAAAAGAAGCATTATGAAACCCTGCAACAAGCCTTGCTAAGGTAGTTTTGCCACAACCAGGAGGACCCCATAAAATAAAAGAAAACAACCTTTTAGCCAAAAGAAGCTTATAAAATGGCGAATTTGGATTGATTACTTTTGTTTGTCCTAAGTAATCTTCGAGGTTTTTTGGGCGCATAAGTTCCGCTAGGGGAACTTGTTTATTATTATTTTCTAGCGAATCAAATAAATTCATAGTATAATCATACCATGATGAAAAGGATAGTATTATTTGTATTTTTAATTTTGTTAATTGTTGGTGTTGTAATAGTAGACAAAAAGCAACAAAAAAACGCTGGCGGAGTGCGAAAATTTGTTTTTTGGTCTATTCAACTGAAGCCAATTTATGAAAAGCAAATGAATAATATTATCTCTGAATTTGAAAAAAAATATCCAAAATATAAAGTAATTTGGGTTGATATTCCTATTCAAGAGGCTCAAAAAAGAACTTTGGCTTCAATTTTGTCTTCAACACCGCCTGATTTAATAAATTTAAATCCTGAATTTTCTCATGTTTTAGCGCAAAAAAACGCTTTGCATTTTTTTAAAGAGAGCGAAGTTTTAAATTTTCATAAAGGTTTAGTTGATAAATTGCGCTATAAAAACAAGGTTTATGGCTTGCCTTTTTATGCAACAAGCTCTGTAACTGTTTATAATAAAGAAATTTTAACTAATTGTATTGGAGATGTTCAAATTAAAACATACGACGATTTGTTTAAAAATTCTGAAAAATTATATTCTTGTTCTGATATTGCTCCTTTTAGTGCAAGTTTGAATGAGAATGATACTTTGTTGAAAATTTTAAATAAATATGATGTTGATGATTTTTCTGATAGTGAAAAAAACGAAACAATATCTTTATTCAATTCTTTTAATCAAATGTATAAAAAAGGATATTTGCCTGAAGATACTTTAACAATTAATCATAGGGAAATGGTTGAAAAATATATGTCTAACCAAGCTTTGATGGTGGTTATGGGCTCTAATTTTATAAAAATGGTTAAAGAAAATGCACCGGATATATATTCAAAATCGGAAATTTCAGAACAATTAGTTGGAAGCAATAAGAAATATGATGTTTCTTTGATGAATCTTGTTATTCCTGCAAGGGCTCAAAATAAAGAAATGGCTTATATTTTTGCACAAATGTTGACTAGCGAAAAAAACCAGCTTGAACTTGCGAAATTAACTAATGTTTTGCCTTCAAATATCCATGCTCTTAAAAATGAATATTTTAAAAATTGCCCAAATGATATTGAACAAAAATCAAGATGTATTAGCGCAAAACAGCTTGATAACTTAATTGTTAATAAAACAGAAATCAAAGATAAAAAAGCTTTAAATGAAAACATAAATAGAAAATTTGAAGAAATATTGTTAAACATAAATTCCGACCTTGAAACAATCAAAATCGGAATTGATAACCTTTTTCCACGTTTGAAATTATATATTGAACAAAATTAAACTTTGATACTTTGACCTTGTTTAATTTTTTCTAAATTTTTCTTCGCCATAGCGAATTTTTGAGTTATTTTTTTAACAAAATTAATTGCCTCAATATCTCTTTTTATTGCGCTTTTCAGGTTTAAAATTTCTTCGTATGTTAAAGTGTTTATTTTTTGCGTTTCGCAAATTTCAAAGATATGTTTGAATTTTTCTTGCGTTTCTTCATCAAAGCCCGATAATTGCATTTTGAAGCAATACCAATTATAGAATTGATAAATGAAAGCGTAAGTGTTTAATTCGCCATTTCTTAAAATGAACATTTCAGGAGTTTCGAAAGCTATTTTTTTGTTTAAAACAAGGTTTAAATAAAAAGCATCTCTTCCTTTTTTGGGTAAAATAAATCCTTCTTGTTCGTTGATTTTGGCTAAAATTTTATCTGCATTTTTAATTCTATAAACTGGAGTTTTTGCGCCATTTATAAAATCGAAAAATTTTTCAGGTTTATTTATGTATTTTTCAATGATTTTTTCTATTTTTTCTTGGTTTGCTTTGTCTTTGTTGTAAAGTTCGTTTTTAATTGACAAGGTTGCATCGTTTGTTGTGATATATTTTTCACCGCAAACATTGCCTGATAAAAGCTTTTGCATACGCTTTTTGTGCTTTATTTCTTGTTTTTTATAAATAAAATCAAAGATTTTTATTGAAAGTTTGTCTATAAATTTTTTCATAAGTATCCTCTATATAAGAATAAAAACTTTTTTGTGGAAAAAATTGCTAAATTGGATTTTTAGTATCTTGAAGTTGACTGAAATATAATTCATTATCAAAACGTCACCCTGAACTTGTTCTTTTTTATTCGCCTTTTTTAAATTTTTATCATCACATCAAAAAACCGCAGAGGTTTTGTAAAACATGGCTTAGTTCTAGTTAATAAGCATGTTTTGTATGAGAATGATTTAAATACAAAAGCTCGACTGTTTTTTGAGTAGATAAAAATTTAAAAAAGAAGAAATCGACGGATTAACCAAGCCCTGTTTTCTTTTTTTTGCTTCATTTTTCTTTTCTTTGATGGGCGCTTGAAAAAAGAAAAGAAAAATGAAGAAGAGCGAAGCTCTAAAAAATAAAAATCAACATTGGTAAGACCCTGAAACAAGTTCAGGGTGACGGTCGACAATTTCAAAGTGACGTATCCCAAAACAAAACTAAAATCTCCTCCATCCATCCTAATTTCCCAAAATCAACTTGAAATATATATATATATAT
>JAFQHZ010000030.1 GCA_017415185.1 Candidatus Gastranaerophilales bacterium | reverse complement strand
TTTTTTAAAAAACATCTTGAAAAAGAAAAAAAATCGTTTAAAATAAAAATATACGGGGGCGGTAGCGCTAACTACCGTAACCTATTTAAGAATCGAAGTGGCGCTTATCTTTTACGATAGGTGCCGCTTTTTATTACGCATAAAATCAATAAAAGCAATAATAGACTAATATTAAATTCATTCATAATATCGACCCCCTTTCTTTGAACTATCGACCGAATCGAAGTATTTTGTGTTGTGCCGATATTTCATTGAAAATAGGCTAGCCCCCATATATTTAAAATTTTCAATTTTCGATATTTTTTATTTTATTACAAAAAATTATTTTTACGCAGCTAAAAATTCAACTGCTGCACGCAGTGTTTCAATATTTAGCTTTCTAACTTCATTAATAAAAGTTCGAACTTCGCCTAATGAACCCCACCATTTAAGAGCTTCTTTTGAAGCTCTTTTTTATTGCCCGTGCCCCAAGGGCACTTCCAAACTGTAATGCTCATAAATTCGCAAAACAGTTTGTGGGCGCAAGACCACGCCTCAGCCTAACGGCACTACTTTATTTCTAAGGCTCGCAAACTCGCCTAATACCAGCAAAACTTTTTATTCAGAAGCGTTATATAAAAAACACAAAAAGGGAGAAAGTTGTGAAAATTTTAAACATAAGCGCAATAAATCCAAATATTTCAGTTTCATTTAAAAATAATCGCGCAAAATCTCAAGCAATAGAAAAAACTGATGGATTTTTGTCATCATCAAATAAAGCAGAAATTTATTTACAACTTCTTGCAAGAACTCTTAAAGACAAAGATTTAACAGGCGAAAAAGTTTTAGATATACAAAAAGCAATTTCAAAATTAAACCCCCAAGACAAAAAGCATTTTATTGAACTATATTGCAAAAGAACAGGCTTTCCAAATATGGAAAAAACTTCCTTTTTAATTGCAAACAATGTTCAAGAATCACTTTTTGAAGCATCAAACAAAACAGGGGTGGAGATAATTTTTGCCGGATATAACCCAACTTGTTCTGTTGGAAATGGTCATGCTCTCCCTGGTTCTGATTTTGACACATTTTTTATATGCTTAAAAGACTGGAACAATTTTGATTCCTTTAAAGAAGCATTTGTGGATAATATCGACCCTTTGCTTTGTTCAATGACTCGAACAAGAACAAATGACCTTCCTGATTATGTTGCAATTGAAGACATTATAAATTCAATTGTTTTAGCGCAAAGCGCCTTTGATTCACATTCACTTCAAGAAAATTCTAAGCAATACAAAGAAAACTTAAACAAACAAATCAAAGATTGGACTCAAGCAGGGCAATACAATCTTGATTTAAACGATTTTATTGATGACAAAAACAAAACCCCATTGTTAAGAGCTGGTTTATTAATGGAAATTTTAAGAGACGGAAAAATTGTTGTTGATAATCTTGATGATTCAACAAAAGAATTTTTCCAAAATTCATGCGTATATAAATATACAAATATGCAACAAATGCGCTCATATAAAAATGCGCCATTAAAGCTTAAGCACCAAAACAGGGAAGCAATTTTGTCAAATTTCAATCAAGCAAATGATGATGAAAAACTGGATTTAATTTTTGGAGTAATAAATTTATCCGTTAAAGACTTAAAAAGCAAAGTTGACCCAAAATATCAGCCAATGTTTCAAGATGCAGGCTGTGGCAATATGGAAGATTTAATGCAACCCTTGCTTTCTAATAAACACAGATTAGCTGAATACAAAAATCCTAATTAAACTTCTTTTTTAAACTTAAGAAATGTTATTGCTTTGCAGATTAATGCCGTGCAATCATCGGCATCATTTAAAGCTTTCTTAAATTTTTGTGTTCTCAAATCATAATAAAATTTTAAATTGTTAGCTTTTTTAAATATTGCTTCATTATCAGTTTCATTAATAATTTCATCAAGCAAACTTAAAATTGGCTCATAATCCTTGATTTTTTCAAAACAAACAATTTTCTTAAAAGGAACATAATCCAAATTATCAATTGAAAAAGCAAACAATTCATCATTTAGGGCAAGTTTTTCTAAATTATCATCATAATTTTCAATTTTATTATAATATCGAAGCGCACTTGGAGCATCATCAACATCGTAAAGATACCAATCGGCAACCTCTTCAAAAAGTTCATTTTTGTCTTTTGCAAAAGAAATTGCTTTTTCGTAATCTTTTATGATTTCTGTTTTGAAATTAATCCCCTTTTTACAATTAATATATGCTTTTGCACGTTTATGATAAATTTCATTCAATGAAGGATTTATTTTTAAAGCTTTTGAATAATCATCAACCGCTTCGCAATAATTAGAAGCAATCGAACGAGGCAAATTTGAATCTTTTTCAAGAGGCAATGTGTTTTTAATATCAGCTCTATCCATATACAATTTAAAATCATTTGGATTTTTTTCAATTAACGAATTTAAATTTCGTATTTTTTTGACTGAATCAATTGAAAAAGCGTAATCCTTATGAATATCGTTTGCAACTTCAAGATATTTAATTGCACTAGAATAATCAGAACTCTTATACTCAAATTGAGCTTTATTGTATATCATCCTAGAAAGCTCGAGATCGCCAATTTTTCTTGAATTTAAATATCCAAATAAATATCCCAAAAGCAAAACTAATATAATCAAAGTCATTGCAAAAAGCAACGATAAAATTTTCTTACCCATAAAGTAATTATAAACGAAAAAGCAAAGAAAAATAAATTATTAATTTTTGTAAATTATCTTGACAAATAAACAAAATATTAGCAACTTAAATTATTGACATGCGTTAAAAAGCATGTAAACTCCTCTATAAACTCCGTAATACTAATTCTATCCATCACGGCTTAATTTGTTCACAAATTAGCCGTTTTTTTTATAGAAAAATACTACATTTGTCTTAAAAGGGCTTTAACATCTTGGGTTATATTCATATCAGGATATGTTGCAACAAAATCATCAAAAGTTGCCCTAGCTTGCATCTTTTTGCCGGTTTTTAAATATATCAAACCAACAATGATTCGATTGTAAGGATTTGTTGTTTCTTTAATATATTTGTTTAATTCTTTATCAATATTTCCGTTTTTAATTATGCAGTCAACTAAAAAATCATAATAAGTTATATTCATACAATCTTTTTTAATTGAACCCAAAATCGCTTCTTGGGCTTGTTTATATAAACCCATCACATAATAACATCTTGCAATATTATGCAAATATGCTCCTGCGGCAGGGGTTTTGTGCGCCAAATTAAAAGCAATTTCATACTCTTTTAGTGCAGCAGGATACTTTTTTTCATCAAAATAAATATTACCCATATTTGAGTGCAATCTTGCATTTCTTGTTGCATCAATTCGATTCTCAACAAAACCATCCAAACCATGATTGGATTTCATTGCAAAAGCAATCGAAAACAAAGCCCAAACCAAAAAGAAACTAAAGGCTAACTTCAAAATTTTCTTTTGCAAAAAATACGTTTTCATTATTTCGTGAAAATTCGCTTTCTAACATAGATAATTTATCATCATCATAATCAGGGTCATAATGGAAAAAGAAGAGTTTTTTTGCTTTTGCCAATTGTCCTGTTTCGATCGCCATTTCAAAAGTTGAATGTCCATAGCCTTGTTTTGGCTGAATCGGATTAATATAATCTTGATAAGTATATTGCGCATCATGAATCAAACAATCGCAATTATATGCAAATTGGATGAATTTTTTATCAGCGCCGATATAGCTTTCTTTATCTGTCGCATAAACAAGAGTTTTGCCTTTGTATTCAACTTTTATACACAAACAGCCATTTTTAGGATGAGCAGTTGTTTTATAAGCCGAAATTATAACATCATCCTCTTTTACATTAATGTTTTTATCCAAATTATCAAAAATTTCAACATCACCATCTTGCCCAACAACGACAATATCATTTTGAGTAAGATTATTTATATTGAAATTGCTCCTAATTTCATCAATTCCAAGCGGAAAAACTTTATCAAAAAGAATAGTTTTCAAAGTGTCTTTAAGACTTTCTTCGTTTGTATTCAAGCCAAACAAATTAATTATTGAACTTGGCGCAAACAATGGTCTATAAAATTGCAAACCTTGAATATGGTCTTGATGAATATGGCTCAAAATGATAGTTGCTTGATGAGGTTTTTTGTCTTCTGAAATAATAGAATTCTTAATTTCATCAATGCCAATATCAATAATTCCAGTACCAGCATCAAGAATTATTAATTGTTTTCCGCAATGAACTTCAATGCAAGCGGTATTTCCGCCAAACTTTAAAAAATTTGGCTTTGCAGTAGGGTACGAACCTCTTGTTCCTCTAAATTTAACTAAAAAATCCTGTTCATTTTGGTTAGTCATTTTTGAACCTTTTAAATTTCTTGCGGTGCGACAACTTTTTCTTTTTTGTTTTTCTTTTGTTTTTTAACTTTTTTTGGCTTAGTTAATTTTTGAATTTCTTTCTTTGAAGTTTTTGATTCTTTTTCGATATTTTTAATTTTGCCTTTTTTATATCTAATTGATTTATGTTTTTTCTTGTGGAAGATAAACTGAGTATTTCTATCTTTTTCTAAACCTGCCAATGTTCCATAAGAAATTACACTTTGGCGGTTCATTTCCTTAATATCTTCTAATCTTGTTTCCATAAAATCAAAATCATAAACTACTCTATCTTTGTAATTTGTGATTTTAATATGACGAAAAGCCATAGGATAAGTAACCGTTGAAGGAGTAGAAACAAAAACAAGATTTCCTATTCTTCTAATTTTTGCAGCGTGATAATGCCCTGATAAAACAATAATTGGATTATTATATTTCGCCAAAATATCAGTCATTTCTTTAGCGTTTGCAATTGAATGTTCTTTTGCAATAAAAGGTTCAACTGGCGCATGATGCATTGCAATTACAACAACCTTGTCTTGGTTTTCAAACAATTCTTTGTCTAAAAACTGAAGCTGTTGTTGAGAAATTTCACCCATTGAAGTTTTGTTGTTTTCAATATTAGCATCCAAAACGACAATTCTATAATCAGATTTTGGCGTAAAAGCATAATATGTGTCATTAAAAATATAATTAGGATTATACCCTTTAATGACGTCTAAAACTTGCTCACGAGTCATATCGCCATAATATTCATGATTTCCAAAAGTGTTCAAACTTGGATATTTTAACTTAGACAAAATATTATAAAAATTATAAAAATTTTCATCCGTTGCGCTATCAACCATATCCCCAGTGAACATTACAAAATCAAGACCAATAAGGTCATTAATTTGTTCAACTGCATCAACAAGCAATTCTTTTGAATGACCAAGAGCTTTGTAGCTTGTTGAGGCTCTGTCTGTAATATGTGTATCAGTAATATGGATAAAATCCAAAGTCATATTGCGAAACGAAAAGGCATAACACCCAATCGTTGTCGCAATAATAAGACCTAAAATTACAAATATTTTTGTTATTTTATTTTTCATTTACCAGTGATTCTAATTTTTCTAGCAATTCTTGATGGTTTTTGTAGAATTCCCATCCTCTAGCTTTCATAGCATAAATCATCACCAAAGGCAAGTTTAGAGCTTCCTCTGATTTTAATTTATCGCTATAAAGTTTAACAAAATCATCATTCAAACGAAGCGTCCAGTTAGGATCTCCGCTTGTTCCAGGAACATTGTAAACTTCATTTATGCCAAAGAAATCTGTAAAGAAAATTTGCACATTTTCAGCAGCAGAAGCGAAACATTCAACAAGTTTCATAAATGCTAAATATTTTTCATCGCTATACATTTTATGCCAAACTTCGTCTTGATTTCCAAACTCATAACATAAGTCTTCAATTAAATTTTTAATATATGGGTTTACTTCTTCAGTGTTTACCATTTTTGAAGCCCACATTCTAATTGGCTCATTATCATGAGTTCCAACCATTACCCAAGAATTAGGAACGATATTTCTGCAACGATATGGATGATTTGGCTCTGTTGGAACAACAAATTGAACAAGTTTCATGCCTTGCAAACCATATTTTTTCATAACTTGAACAACAGGATATGTAAGAGTTCCTAAGTCCTCCGCAATGATTGAATCTTTATCAAGTCCAGCTTCAAGCGCTGAAGCAATAACAATTTTTTCAATCATTTGACCATACAGTGTTACTTGCTCGTCTGATAAATTATCAATCCATTTTTCATCATCAGGAGTAGCAAATTTGCCTTCAATTGGAGTTTTATTAATATTTTCTTCACGAGCAATTGAATATTTAGCCAATTCTGGATGATTTGGAGAAGAATAAAGCCTGCCAGCTCCTTCTTCAACTTTTGGCAATGCGCCTTTTTTATATACCCAAGGGTCAATCAAGCCAACAGTGTGGTCGATTCTAACCCCGCCTGGGTTTTCTTTAAACATTTTTGTATAAAGCTTTTTAAGCAATTCGCCAGCAGGTCCCAATGAACCATCCTTGTTGAATAATTTTTCAGGATCAACAACGGAAAATCCCCAAGCTTGCCCGTCTTCAGAGAAATAATCAGGAGGACAACCCAAGCACCATCCTTCAAGGAATAATGATTGATAAGCCCAGTTGTCTCTGTCTGAAAATGCAACTTGGCGGTCTGCAATTAATTTTAAACCAATTTTTTTGCAATATTCCAATGTTTCATTGCTTTGCTTTTGAACAATAAATTGTTCTAATTTATATTTTTCAATAGTATCTTCATATTTTTTTGAAATTTCTTTAATTCTTTTTTCTGCTTTTTTCTTGTCTGCATTACCAAACAATGTTCTATCTAATTCATTATTCCATTGTGGCCAATAATCTGATTTGTTTTCAATTGATAAAGCTTCATATAGTGCATCTTTATCTAACCAAAAAGAATTTTCTTTTTTGAATGCTTCGAATTCTTTTTTAAGATTTTTTGAAGCAGATTTTTTAAAGTTTTTATAAAATTCATTAGCTGCAAGCTCGACGTTTTCAGACGCATATTGATATGCAGCACGATTTGTTCCTTTGTTAGGATTCATTTCGATAATTTTATCCAATGTTTTTTGAGATAAAATTCTATCCCATTTTGCAGTTGTTAATTCTTTCAAATTAATAAACAATGGGTTTTTTGAAAAAACAGTTCCAGTATATGGAGAAGAATCTGATAATTTTGTTTTGCCGCAAGGTCCCAATTGAACTGCAGAAAAAATACCTTTTGAAAAATCAAACAATTCTTTTGCGCCTTGAGAATTATATGTGCCAAAGCCAGTATTTTCGTTATCTTTAGACGGGAAAGAAACACCTTGCAAAATTAAAGCAAGATTTTTTTTGCCTAAAACTTGAAGTGCTTCTTGTATTGTTTCCTTATATTCTTTAGAAAACAGTTTAGTTTTTTCCAATAACATTTATCCTCTCCTATTGTATATATTTTAAAAAATTAATAACTGCTTAATCCGCGTTTTTGCAAATATTCACGGACCTGATTTAGGGATGATTGAACTATTCTTGTAATACGAGAGCTAGACAACCCAACCATTGTTGCAATTTGCTTAACTTGCAAATTACGATAAAACCTATATTCGACAATTGTTCTATCTTTTTGGGGAAGTTTTGCAATTGCCTCTTTAATTAATTTTGAAAGTTCGCCAATTTCTGCTTTTTCATCAGGGGTTGCTGATGTGTCTTTAATAAAATCAAATGGCGAATCATTATCAGAGCTTGCAGCCATAATTGAATCAATTGACAAAATTGTTTCATAGACTGCTTCACGAACTTTTGTAGGCGAAACATCAAGAGTTGATTGATTATCAGAATATTCGCTTCCTTCTCCTTCAAACTCTCCATCTTCTTTTTTGTGTTTCAAAGTATACCATTTATATCTGTTTCGAAGCTCATTTCTAATCGCCCAACGAACAGCAGTCGCAATATAAGAAGAATTATAATTAGCCAACTGTTCTTCAGATTTGTTTTTAAATAAAGCCTGAAGTGCAATTATTCCAATAGACACCAATTCTTCACAATCAAGCATGTGAGATGGAATTCTTTTATATTCTACCCTTGCAACTTTTTGTATTATATCAATATAATCTTTAAGTTTAGCTTGCAATTTTGCTACCATCTTAATACTAATCTATAAATAAATTTTACTTTAATAAAATAAATAATGCAAATTAGTTAAAAAAATTAAATTTTACTTGCAATTAATAATAAATTTTTTCCTATAAATTTTGAAAAGAAAACTAAATCAAAAAGCCTGCTTAATGGGAAAATTAAATCATAAATTTTTATTTGATTTTTGTTAATATCACCATTATTACTTTTTAATTTATCTTTAAAAATGTAAAGCAAAGTTGCCAAAACCCCAATCGAATCACAAAATTCAACTTTTTCAATTTTAAAACCAGCAGTTTTGACTTTGTTAATTAATTCTTTTTTCTCATATCTTCTAAAATGTCCTGTTTTTTTATCCATTGAAGAAAAAAGAAATTGCAAAGATGGAACATATAAAAATATTTTGCCATTATCCGAAAGTTTTTCTCTAAATTGAGCTAATATCTCGCAATCATTTTCAATATGTTCTAAAACATTCAAAGAATAAATCAAATCAAATTGACAATTCGTTTTTGATAAATCATCATATATTTCAATTTTTTTATTAAGGCATGCTTCAATAGAAGTTTTGTCTTTTTCAATTCCGCAAAAATGAAGATTTTTATCTAATAAAGAAAGTTGTTCTATAAAAAATCCATCCGAACAACCAAAATCCAAAACTTTTTTTAAATTATATTTTTTAATTAATTTATATATATTTTTAATCAAAAAACCGTTATAGTTTTTTGCAACTTTCATAACTTCAAGATTATCATTCGCTGTATAATTCATGATTTTAATTATAAAATTATTATGCTATAATTTGCAAATGGATTATAAAGTAGCGGTTTTAATTCCTTGTTTTAATGAAGAAAAAACAATTGGAAAAGTTATTGAAGATTTTTTATCATTAGATTTTATTGACAAAATCTATGTTTGCGACAATAATTCAACCGATAATAGCTCAAAAATCATTAAATCGTTCAACAATAATAAAATCGTTTATCTTTTTGAGCAAAGACAAGGTAAAGGATATGCTGTTAAAAAAATGTTTCAAGAAATTGAAGCAGATTGCTATATTTTAATTGATGCCGATGATACATATCCAATCGATTCAACATCTGAAATGGTTGATTTAATTAAAAACCAAAACTATGACATGGTTGTGGGTGATAGGCTTTCTGTAAATTACCATTCGCAAAACAAAAGGATGTTTCATTCTTTTGGAAACAATCTTGTTAAAAAATTAATCAATATTTTATTTAAAACCAATATAAAAGATACAATGAGCGGTTTTAGAGCATTCAACAAAAAATTTGTTAAGGCAACTCCTCTTCTATCAAGTGGTTTTGAAATTGAAACAGAAATGACAATTTTAGCTCTTGATTACAATTACAAAATCAAAGAAATACCAATTGAATATAAAAATAGAATGCAAGGAAGCATATCAAAATTAAACACTTTTTCTGATGGAATAAAAGTTTTAAAAACTATTTTCATATTATTTAAAGATTTTAAACCTTTTGAATTCTTTTCAATAATCGCTTTATTGTTTTTAGCAATATCGCTTATGCTATTTATCCCAATTTTATTTGAATTTTTGGAAACACATCTTGTTTTAAGATTTCCAACTTTGATTGTTTCTGTTTGTTTTGCAATATTTTCTCTTTCAACTTTTAATTTGGGAATAATTTTAAGCGTATTAATTAAAATTTTTAAAAGAAATAGAGAGCTTGTTTTGTCAAATTTTAAGGATTAAAACATTGGAATATATTAAAAAAAATTCAACCCTTTTTTCAATTTTATTTTCGCTTTTTGCATGTTTTGCAATGATTAATCTTTCAACAAATCAAATTGAAAACACGAAAGTTTTAACAAACAATATTTTTATATATTTTCAACTGATTGCTTTTTATTTTTTAAGCAAAGAAGGAATTAAAACTCTAAATAAAAAATATAAATTACCTCTTATTTTTTCGATTTTTCTTTCATTATCAATCATAATCGGAAATAGTCTTGATATTTATTTAACAACATTTAAACTAAAAAATATTTTTAATTTTATTTTTTTAACACCAATAATATTTTTAACATCATCATTAATTTTTAATAATATAAAATTTTTAAATAATAAATTAAATTCTTTAAAATTTTCTCAAAAAATCGAAGATTTGTTTTTTAAAACAAACAAAAAAAGTTTTCTTGCTTGTTTTATTTTAATTGCAATTGGGCATTTACCTGCATTTTTAGCTTATTTTCCAGGAATATTCACTTATGACGTTTATTATCAAGCAAGCTTTTTTATGATTAAAGATTATCCTGAAATCAATCCGCTATTGCATAACTTATTAATTTATTTGACCTTATTTATTAATTTTGCAACAAATTCGAAAACTTTTGGAATATTGTGCTATACCGTATTTCAATCAACAATAATGTTTAGCATTTTTGCTTATGCAATTCAAATTCTTTCAAAATATAACATTAATCATTATTTAAAGCTTTTTGCGCTTTTGTTTTTTGCGCTTCATCCAATAAATCATATTTTTTCAATAACCGCCACAAAGGACACTTTATTTAGCGGCATTGTTTTATTGTTTATTTTGCAATTAATAGATTTATTTCAAAACAGAAAAACGTTCACAAATGACAAAAAAAGAATAGCTTTTTTAATATTAACTATATTTTTAATGTTTTGTTTAAGGCACAATGGCTTTGTTGCTTATTTAATCTTTTTGCCAACATTATTAATGACAAACAAAAAATATATAAAAAAATCTCTTATTATTTTTTTAACCCCAATTGTTTTATTTTCTTTTTACGGATTAATCAAAAAAACCGCAGGAATTAAACCTGCACCAATCGCTTCAAGCATTGGAATTCCGCTACAACAAATGGGAAGAGTAAGAAAATTTGCAAAAAATTTAGATATTAAAGACATCGAAACATACAAAAATCTCGTTTCCAAAGAAAAAGAACTTGCCTATTTTCCATATAACGTTGACACAATAAAAATCGATTCTGATTTATTGCACAGTAACCACATTGAAAATGCATTAAAAAAACCTTTGCCTTATATTAATTTATGGCTTAAATGGGGAATTCAACATCCAAAAATTTATACAGACGCCTTTTTATTAAATAATTATACCTATTGGTATCCAAACATGAATTTCATCACAATCAGTTTGCATTACTTCTTCTATACGCAAAATCGCTGGGATGAAATTTATGGAATAGGAATTGAACAAAAAAGCTTTGCTCCAAAAATCAAAAAGCTTTATGATGAAATTTTCTTAAATAACAAATTTGAACAATATCCAATCATTTCAAATTTCTTTTCAATAAGTTCAATTCTTTGGTTGAATATTTTATGTTTCTTTATTTTATTATACAAAAAGAAATATAAGCTTATTATGCCTTTAATTTTCAATTTTTGTTTGATTTTTACAATATTATTAGGACCAATATCTCTTTTAAGATATATTTATTTTAATTATTTATTGTTACCGCTCTTTTTAGCATTTGCATTTGACGACATTAAAAAAAATAATGTAAAATAAACAAATAAAAACCATAGAGGAATTAAAATGTTTAATAATTTATTATCTGCCCGAATCAAAAAAACACCATCATCATTCATAAGAGAAATTTTAAAAGTTACCCAAAACCCGCAAATCATTTCATTTGCAGGCGGATTGCCAAATCCGATTTCTTTCCCTGTTGAAGAATTAAAAACCTCAACAAATGAAATCATAAAAAAATACGGCAACAAAGTTTTTCAATATTCAACAACACAAGGACTTGATATTTTAAGAGAATATATTGTTGAAAGATATAAAAAACTTTGGAACATGGATATTACAATTGAAAATGTCATTATCACAACTGGCTCTCAACAAGCACTTGATTTGATAGGAAAAGTTTTTTTAAACAAAGGCGACAAAGTTTTAGTTGAAAAACCTTCTTATCTTGGCTTATTGCAAGCTTTTATGATGTATGAAGCAGAATTTGTTCAAACAAAATTGAATGATGATGGGCTTGATATCGAAGAATTAAAAGATAATTTAAAAACTCACCACCCAAAATTAGCCTATTTAATTCCAAACTTCCAAAATCCAACGGGTTTAACTTATTCTAGCGAAAACAGAAAAGCAGTTTTTGAAGCAATCAAAGACGAAGATATGATTTTAATTCAAGACGATCCTTATGGAGAATTGAGATTCACAAACGACGAAAGAATTCCTTATATCGGTTTAAATCAAACAAACAAAAATATTTATCTTGGTTCTTTTTCTAAAATTGTTACTCCAGGCTTTAGATTAGGCTTTGTTATAGCTCATAAAGATATAATTAAAGCTCTTGAAACCGCAAAACAAGCTTCAGATTTACATTCAAACATCTTTAGCCAATATCAAATAGCGCAATATTTGCAAAATAATGACCTTGATAAACACATTGAAAAAATCAAAAATTTATATAAATCTCAAGCAAGCGCAATGGTTGACGCTATGAAAGAATTTTTCCCAAACAACGTTAAATTCACTATTCCAAAAGGCGGAATGTTCAGCTGGGTTACATTAGAAGAAGGCAAAAGTGCGCTAAAACTTTTTGATATAGCAATTCAAAAAAATGTTGCATTCGTTCCAGGCGATCCTTTTTATGTTAGTGAAAAAAATGTTAATACCTTGCGTTTAAATTACACAAACGCAGACGAAGCAACTATTAAAGAAGGTATTAAAAGATTAGCGAAAAGCATTAGCGAGATTTAATTCAACTTGGCAACAATTCAATAAAAATTGTTTTTATTATTAATATATCCAATTTAGGAAATTAATAATGGAAACAACCAGGCTAAGTCAAGCAAATCAAGCATATATTGAAAGACAAAAACAGAATAATGCTATTGACAATCCAGTGCCTCAATTTCAACAAATTGAAGATGGTAAAAACAAAATAAACAAAGCACTTGTTGCTCTTGGTATTTTGGCTACTGCTGGAATTACAATTGGGTGCATTATTCATGGTAAAAAAGTTAAAGCGCCTAAAAGTGATGATGTTTCAAAACTAGTTAAACAATTTCAAGATATTGATTTTAATAAAGGAACTGCAAAATTAAAAGACGGAACACTTTTTTCAGGTGCCATTGAAGATACTTTAAAATCTGGCGATAAAGTTGTCATGGAATATACTGATGGAGTATTGCAAAAATCAACCAAAACAACAAAAGGCGCTGAAATTGTTAAAGAATATTCTAATGGCATAATTTCAAAGAAAAATGGTCAAGTTATTGATATTAAAAAAATTCAAAACGAAGTTAAAATTCAACAAAAAAAGCTTGGAAAAATATTAGCAGATAAAAATTTAACATCAGATGAGCTTAAAAAACAAACAGATGAGATAAAGTTTAAATCTAAAAAACAAGAAGTTAAAATTAAGGAAACATTTGATAAGAAAATTCAAGCGCAGGAAACAGCTAAAAAAGAAGCTGAAAAATTAGCTCAAGAAGCTCAAGAAAAAGCTCAAAAAGAAGAAGCGATAAGAGTTGCAAAAGAAAAACAAGAAACAAAAATAAAAGCTGAAAAAGAATCTGAAAAGAAAATTAAATGTCATAAATTCAATTGCAACGACAATGAACAATATGATGAGTTTAATAAATTTGCGTCAAGAAGCAATTCAGATATAATTCGTTTATCTCAAGGTGAAACTTTGGTGTATGGAGGTGTAGAAATTAAGCCTGAACAACTGAATGAAATGTGTGCCGAAGCTGACGAATTTATAAAGAAAGTTCAACCCACAACGGAAGAATTTGTGTGTTTTAGAGATTCAGGAATTAAAAGTAACTATAAAAAATATACTAGCTATCAAACATATATAAAAGCAAAAGTAGGTGATATCATACAACCTGAACCTGGATATGCATATGCTGCTATAGATAAAGATGTTTTTGCTAAAAAATTGGGTACAACATATGGCGATTATATTAAAGCAAAAATAATTGTTCCATCTGGTTCAAAAATTGCATGTTCTGGAGGATCAGAAGTTATTTTTCCGAGAAATTCCAAATTTGAGCTAGTCAAAAAAGATATGGGTGCTAAAGGTGAAGTCTTTGTAACTCTCAAATATATTGAACAAAATGTTTAATTATTGCGTTTTGTAAGAGAATTTTAATAAAACAAAAAAATAAATCTCGTCTATGATAAAATAAATATCATGAAATACGTTCCTTTGCATATACATACGGAGTATTCACTTCTAGACGGGGCTATTAGAATACCTGATTTTTATAAATTTGCAGCTGAAAACGACATGCCAGCAATAGCAATTACTGACCATGGTGTTATGTATGGTTGTGCTGACATGTTTATTGCAAAAAACGAAATGCTGTCTCACATGCTTGCTGAAGAACAGCAAGAACTTAAAAAGAAAATTGAAGCAGTAAAACCAATTGTTGGTTGCGAATTTTATATTTGCGATGGCGACGTAATTGAAGATAGAAGCAAAAAAACAATGTATCACCTTGTTTTACTTGCAAAAAATCAAAATGGTTACCATAACCTTTGTAAACTTGATTCAATTGCAACAACTCAAGGCTATTATTACAAACCTCGTATTAACCATGAAATACTTGAACAGCATTGCGAAGATTTAATTTGCCTTTCTGCTTGCATTCAAGGAGAAGTTGCTCGCCATATTTTAGACGGCAACAAAGAAGAAGCAATTAATAGGGCAAAATATTATAAAAACTTATTTGGTGATGATTTTTATATCGAACTTCAAGATCATGGTTTACAAGAGCAAAAAGATTCAAATCCTGCATTAATGGAAATTGCCGAGCAATTAAATATCAAAACCGTTATCACAAACGATTCTCATTATTTAAGAGCGCAAGACGCCGCTTGGCATGACACGCTTTTATGCGAACAAACAAAATCTGCAAAATCCAATCCGAACCGCTTCAAATTTTCAGTTAATGAATTTTATGTTAAAACCGTTGACGAATTAAGAAAAGCTTTTTCTTGGATGGACGAAGATTATTTCAACAAATGCATTGAAACAACTGTTGAAATTGCAGACAAAGTCGATTTTCAAATGGACAAACTGGAATTTGGGAAAACAAAAGAATATCTTCCAAAGTTCCCTTGTCCTGAAGGATTTGATGAAGTTTCTTATTTTGACCATTTATGCAGAGAAGGGTTAAAGAAAAGATATGGCGACCCTATTCCAGAAGACATCGTAAAACGTTATGAATATGAATACGATGTAATTTGCAAAATGGGTTTCCCTGCTTACTTCCTTTTGACTTGGGATTTTATCAACTGGGCAAAAAACCATAAAATTCCAGTAGGTCCTGGCAGGGGTTCAGCTGCTGGAAGTATCGTTGCATATTCCCTTGGAATTACAGAACTTGACCCAATTGAACACAAGCTCCTTTTTGAAAGATTCTTAAACCCAGAACGTATATCGATGCCCGATGTCGATATTGATTTTTGCCAGAGACGTCGTGGAGAAGTAATTGATTACGTTTCAGAGCGCTGGGGAGCAGATCATGTTTGTCAAATTATTACATTTGGAACGTTGGCTGCCAAGGCTGCCCTAAAAGCAGTTTCAAGAGTATATGAAATTCCATTTGCGCAAGCAAACCTTTGGGCCGGAATGATTCCATCTGCTCCGGGGACAAAATTAAAAGAAGCACTAGCAGATGGAATGGAATTAAAAAAGCTTTGCGACGAAAATTCTCAAGTTCAAAGCCTTGTTGATGAAGCACTCCACATGGAAGGCTTGAAAAACCAAGTAGGCACCCACGCCGCAGGCGTTATCATTGCGCCTAAGCCAATGAGTGAAATCATCCCTGTTGCGCTATCAAAAGAAAAATCGACAACAACTCAATATCCAATGGCAGGGATTGAAAAAATCGGCTTGTTAAAAATGGACTTCCTTGGTCTTGAAACTTTGACAATTATCCAAGATGCCTTGGATTTAATTAAAGACCGCACAGGTAAAGACATTGATATCAACAGAATCCCTCTTAATGACAAAAAAACATTTGAGCTTTTATCAAGAGGGGAAACAGACGCCGTATTCCAGCTTGAATCTGGCGGCATGAAAAAACTGGTTAAACGTTTAAAGCCAACAGTTTTTGAAGATATTGGTGCGCTTGTTGCTCTTTATCGCCCAGGACCAATTGAAGCAGGGATGATTGACGATTTCGTTGATAGAAAACACGGTCGCCAAAAAGTTGAATACGCTCACCCATTACTTGAAAATATTTTAAACGATACTTACGGAACAATTGTTTATCAAGAGCAGATTATGGCAATTTTCCAAACTTTAGCTGGCTATACCCTTGGCGGAGCGGATAAAGTTCGCCGTATGATGGGGAAAAAGAAACTTCAAGAAATGGCAGAGCAAAAAGAAATTTTTGTTGCGGGCGCTGCGAAAAACGACATGCCTCGAGAAGCGGCAATGAATCTTTTTGAACAAATTGAAAGTTTTGCAAAATATTGTTTCAACAAAGCGCACTCTTCTGCTTATGCATTCGTTGCTTATCAAACAGCATATCTTAAAGCGCATTATCCTGTTGAATTTATGTGCGCAATGCTGACATCCGTTGCAGATAAACAAGAAAAAACTCAACAATACATCTTGCAATGTCAAGCCCAAGGAATCGAAGTATTAGCGCCTGACATTAACAAATCAAACTCTCAATTTACTCCTGACGGGAACAATATTAGATTTGGTTTAGCCTCAATTAAAAACGTAGGCGAAGCCGTAATTGAACAAATTGAACTCGAAAGAAAAGAAAAACCATTTGAAAGCTTCTATGATTTCTGTTCTCGAGTTGATTCAAAATGTTTAAACAAAAGAACACTAGAAAGTTTAGTTAAAGCAGGAGCTTTTTCTTGCATTGAAAAATCAAGAAAACAACTCTTAGAAAATATTGATGGCGTTGTTGAATTTGTGCAAAATGCTGCAAAAGCAAAATCTTCAGGGCAAGTTAGCTTATTTGCTTCATTGTCGGGTGACGCTCAAGAAGAATTAAATATTCCAACTTTCCAAATGCAAGGAAATCCAAACGAAGAATTCACAGATGAACAAATTCAAGTGTTTGAAAAAGAATTAATGGGCGTATATGTAACATCTCACCCTCTTGATTCAATCAAAGACACTCTTAAATATATCACAACGCAAACAATTTCAGATATTGTTGAAGCACCAAAAGCCGACGCCACAGTTACAATTTGCGGATTATTATCTCAAATGATACAAAAGCCAACCAAAAAAGACCCTTCAAAATTCATCAAAACGGGAACAATCGAAGATTTAACATCAAGAATCGGTATTGTCGCTTTTCCAAAAGTTGTCGAAAGCTTTGGCGCACTATTAGAATCCGACCAAAAGGTTATCATTAAAGCAAAAGTAAACATAAGAGACGAAGAAATTAACCTTGCAATTAACGAAGTTAAGCCAATCGAGCAAGTAAATTTGGTTACTTTGAAGCTTTTAAAAGAATTTGCAATGGAAGAAAATGTTTTACTAAAGGAAATGCTTGCAAAGCACAAAGGCGAAAACCCTGTTATAATTGATTTTGAAGCGCCTGATGATATGGATATTCCAAAAAGATTCCAGCTTTTAACAAACAATCATTTATGGGTTAGCATAAATCCTGAAATGCAAAAAGAATTGAGCGCAACTTTCAAAGATAAACTTGAAATCAATGTTAAATCTTTGGCTAAGTAGCCCTTGTTTCAATTTGTTTAACCAATCCATCTCCCTCATCAACCCAAACCTGCGTTTCTGGGTGCAAAATTTGCATTTCATTTGCAATTTCTTTAATATAAACCGCGTATTTTGCATCGATAAAACTAACGCTATCAAGCTTTTCGATGTAATATTGCGCACATCCGCAATTAGAGCAATATTTTTCAAAAGGCACAATATCGCCCCAATAAATCTTTGCTTCTCTTTTTATATCACACCTTGAACATCTGACAAGATAATAATTTTTCACAAGATACTGCCCACAATCTGGGCAGTATCCTTCATTAGAATGCAAAAGAGCGTTTTTATGGGAGCATTTATTTTGTTTAGTCAAAAAAGAAATTAATATATTTTTCATATTTATCATTTAAGAAAATCCCAATAAAATTCATATTTTCAAGTGGTATTGTTAAGATATATTAAGAAAATACGAAAAATATTAAAATGATATGGCAATTAATTAAACGAGATATACTTTATATATATGTAAGTCAAAACTGAATAAATCTATATAAATAAAGGAGAGTAAAATGGCAAGAGTTTTAATTTCAATGCCTGAGAAATTTTTAACACAAATTGACTCAGTAGCAGAAGGAGAAAATCGCACACGAAGCGAACTGATTCGTGAAGCGCTCAGAACGTATATCAATCGTTCAAAAATGAGAGAAAACACTTATGCAACCAAAAACGCAGCAATTTTAGAAGCATTGCTGGATTAAAAAGATTTTTAAAAAGAGATATTAAGAGAAAGTAAAAAACACGAGAGATTAAAGAGTAATATTATAGATTTATAGGCAAGATTGAAATTCAATCTTGCCTTACGTTTTATAATAATTAAATCATTCTAATAGCAATTCCGAACACTGCAAGAATTATAAAGCTCTAATCCACACTGAGAATTAGTACAATATGCTGTCGAAGAATAATCAGATTTTACCACTCTAAACACCCATCCATTACCAAGATTTTCACACTCAGTCCTAAATCTAGGATCTGCTTCTAATTGGCTGTATTCCCCACTACCAGAATTTATACTTTGGTAAAATTGCTGCGCCAATTCACAATCAACTGCAACATTTTCACCTTCCTCAGCGCTTCCCTCCTGACACATCATTTCATACTCAATCCCCTTAGAGCTTATGGGGAAGTTGAATTGGTCTTTGTAGGGGGTGTTGGGTTCTTCTTCGCCGTTGATGTCTACTGTTATGATTCCAAGGAGAGATTTAGACATTTCACATCCATCTACTGTTATTGTTCCTGATGAAGATGGGGAGACTTGATATTTTTCTCCTGTTCCTAAGAATAATAATGCTCCGTCTTTAAGGTGGAAGGGTGGGGTTTGAGAGTTTGCTGTTGGAGAGCCTTGGACAGAGGTTGAAAATGAGCCCATTTGAATTGAAGAGTCGTAGGGTTGTCTTGTTGTTGATAAGTATTTTTTGAATAGTTGTTGTGTTTTATTCCAGTCTGAACCAAAGGAGAAGTATCCTGATGAGCTATCGAGGAA
>JAFQHZ010000029.1 GCA_017415185.1 Candidatus Gastranaerophilales bacterium | reverse complement strand
TGGTTGTGAAATGTCTAAATCCCTCCTTGGAATCATAACAGTAGACATCAATGGCGAAGAAGAACCCAACACCCCCTACAAAGACCAATTCAACTTCCCCATAAGCTCCAAGGGGATTGAGTATGAAATGATGTGTCAGGAGGGAAGTGCTGGAGAGCCTGCGTATGATTGTGAGTTGGCGAGAGTGCAGTCGCAAGCTCAGCTGGACGACACTCAATGTTCTGGCTTTATGCCTCTTGAATCCTATTGTAATTCCTTAGGTAATGGATGGTTTTATTACAATCCTCCTGATGATGGTTTAGGTGGTGCTCCTATTCCTATATGCAAAAATTCTTGCGGTTATGAGATTGGTACTGGCAATTGCCCTCGGTAAAAGATAACTTGCTTTTTTATGTACGTTCGTACATAATATCAATATGGATAATCTTACTCAAAAGCAAAAAGATTTTTTTGAAAATCTCAAAAATCATTATGGACTTAAAGCGCTTTCTAGCTATGAAAAAATTAAAGATATTTTTGGATTTAAATCTAAAAATTCAATTAAACAATATATTGAAATCTTGAAAAAGGAAGATTTAATAATTCAAAACGAAGATAAATTATATATCAACCCAAGCCAATTTGGCGCTCCTTTGGTTTTGACTTCTGTTAAAGCAGGGTTTGCTGCAATAATGGATGATAAAATTGAAAAAAGAATTTCTATGGATGAAGTTTTGGAAATTAATTCGCCTTCGACTTTTGTTTTTAAAGTTTCTGGAGATTCAATGTGCGAAATTGGAATTTTGGATGGTGATTATGTGATTATTAAAAAAACTCCTAATGCCAATATTGACGATATTGTTCTTGCGATTGTTGATAATGAATTTACCTTAAAAACCTATAAAAAAGACAAAACAGGTGTATATTTAAAGCCCGAAAATTCTTCTTATCCAATTATTAGACCAAAATATTCTTTGTCGATTTTTGGAGTGGCAATTGGCATAACAAGGAGGTTTTAGTGGATAAAAGGGTTATTGCGCTTGTTGATTGTAATAATTTTTTTGTTGCTTGCGAAAGATTAAGAAAGCCCGAACTTCGAGATGTCCCTGTGTGCGTTTTGTCGAATAATGATGGTTGCGTTGTTTCCCGTTCTAACGAAGCAAAAAGAATGGGGGTTGAGATGGGTGCGCCATATTTTATTTGCAAAAATCAATTTAAAAAAGTCAAATTTTTGTCCGGAGATTTAACTTATTATTGTGAAATTTCAAAACGAGTTATGGATAAGCTCTATGATTTCACTCCCGATGTTGAAATATATTCAATTGACGAAGCTTTTTTAGACTTAACAGGTTTAAGAAAAACATTTAATTGTCCTTATGAAGAAATATGCGAAAGAATCGTTCAACAAATTAAAGACGAAGTTGGGATTGATGTTTCTGTTGGGCTTTCGTATTCAAAAGTCCTAGCAAAGCTTGCAAACGACAAGGCAAAAAAGCTCCAAAAAATTAAAATTGACAAAAAAACTTATAAAATTGGTTATAGAAATATTCAAAAAGAATTAAAAGAAACGCTTATTAGCGATGTTTGGGGTGTTGGAAAAAATACGACTGCTTTGCTTAAGAAGCATTTGATTCAAACTTGTTTTGATTTTGTTTCGCAGGATGATGTTTGGATTAAAAAGAATTTAGGCAAAATTGGAATCGAATTAAAACAAGAACTTTTAGGAAATTCAATTCATAAGGTCGAGAGTGTTTCCGATGCTCCAAAGTCTATATCAAGGAGCGAAAGTTTTAAAGAATTTCAAACTGATAAAAATTACATATTTAATGAATTAACAAGACATATTCATAAAGTTTGTAAAAAATTAAGGGATGAGAATCTTCTTGCTTCTTGTGTCGGCGTAATGCTTCGAACAAAAGATTTTCAAGTTTTTGATTGTAAGATAAATTTGCTTAATCCTACAAATACTGAATTTGAACTTGTTAGCAAGGCGAAAGAAATATTTGAAAAAATGTTTGTTCAAGGGGTTGTTTATCGTTCGGTTGGCTTTTTTGCAACAAAATTCACTTCTCAAGAATTCCAGCAAATTTCTTTATTTCAAGGCGAAGATATAATTAAAAAGCAAGAATTGTCTAAGTCTTGGGATAAATTAGAAGAAAAATTTGGCAAAGGAATTTTGAGATTAGGAAAATAAAACTATATTTTATTTATGTTTTCCAAGAAATATTCGTCAAGCAAAGAATATTTTTCAAGAAGTTCGCCTATTTCCTCTTCTTTAATATCGTTTGATTTTAATTTTTTCAAAACAAACATTAATTTCTCTTTGTTTATGTTATAAGTTTTATTGTTGTATGTTATTTTGATAAACATTTTAACTCCTTTTGAATATATTTTAACTATAACATACATTATCGAATTATGAATTCTCACCCCCTTTTAATGATAATTTGTTTTAAAAAATTAAAAAGCAGATATATCTGAAAAAAAATTAAAAAATGGTTCGCCTATTTGAAGCATGGAAGAAATATTTTTCTTAAAAAAATAACATATCTTAACAAGATATTTAAAAAGTGCTATAATTCAAGGGAAAAGAGGTTTTATGAAAGTTTATAATAATATTTTGGAAACAATTGGTAAAACTCCAATTGTTAAAATTAACAAGCTCAATAGTGGCATTGCAAATATTTTTGCTAAAGTTGAATATTTTAATCCAGCAGGCTCAATTAAAGACAGAGTTGCTTTAAATATGATTGAAAAAGCGCAAGAGCTTGGTTTGATTAATAACGAAACACTTATCATAGAACCAACAAGCGGAAACACAGGGATTGGCTTGGCTTTAGTATGCGCAATTAAGGGATATAAATTAATTTTAACAATGCCTGAATCGATGAGCAAAGAGCGTCGAGATATTTTATCTATTTATGGAGCGCAAATTGTTTTAACGCCTGCAAATGAAGGGATGAAAGGGGCGATTGAAAAAGCGCAAGAGCTGCAAAAAGAAAATCAAAATTCATTTATACCTTCGCAATTTGAAAACCCTTCAAATCCTTTAGCTCACTATGAAACGACTGCAAAAGAAATTTATAAGGATATGGATAAAAAAATTGATATACTTGTTGCAGGAGTTGGCACTGGGGGGACAATTTCTGGAATTGCAAAATATTTAAAAGAAAAAAATGAAAATATTAAAATTGTTGCAGTTGAACCAAAAAGTTCGCCAATGATTTCAGAAGGTTCTGCTGCTCCTCATAAAATTCAGGGAATCGGCGCAAATTTTGTTCCTGAAAATTATTGGTGTGAGCTTGTGGATGAAGTTGTTTGTGTGTCTGATGATGATTCAATTAAAACAGCTAAACTTCTTGCTTTAAAAGAAGGATTATTTTGCGGAATCTCTTCTGGCGCAGCAATTTGGGCAGCTAATGAATTGTCTATGAAAAAGGAAAATGAAAATAAAAATATTGTTGTAATTTTGCCTGATACTGGAATGAGATATTTATCAAGCGAAATGTTTGATTAAATGGAGCTGTTGTGTAATCACATCAAAAAACCGCAGAGGCTTTGTAAAACATGGCTTAGTTCTAGTTAATAAGCATGTTTTGTATGAGAATGATTTAAATACAAAAGCTCGACTGTTTTTTGAGTAGATAAAAATTTAAAAAAGAAGAAATCGACGAATTAACCAAGCCCTGTTTTCTTTT
>JAFQHZ010000028.1 GCA_017415185.1 Candidatus Gastranaerophilales bacterium | reverse complement strand
TGGGCATTTCGGCTCTGTTTCGCGCAAATCGCTCAACAGCCTCAATTGTCCTACGTCGCCATCGTACAGCTCCAGTGCCTTGCTCCTCGCAAGTCACTTGGGAGCCTCGGCATATGCATTCTAATATATATATATATATTAGAAGTGGAAAATCAGAATTTAGGGTAAATGGGGGAGGAGTTTGTCACAAATTCAATTCTGTTGTATCTTATTTTTATGAAATTTAAACAAATTCCATCTGAATATTTTATAACAATTTTAGATAGATTAACTCGTTTTGAGCCGGCGTGTGTGCGCTATAATCGTGTTTTTGATGATATAATTAACAAATTTAGCGTAGATATTAAAGCTAAAAATTTAACAACCGAAGAAAAAATCACCCTTGCAGAACAAATTATAAATGGTTCTGTTGAAGAAAATGATGATTTTTATATAAATGATTTAATGCAGTCCTTAGAGGAAAAATATTTTAATTTCAACCGAGAATCTTATCAATACCTATCGGCTCGTATTAATTTTCAATCGATGATTAATAAAATTGATAAAACTTCCAAATTGCCAAAAAATGTATCTTGGTTGATTGAAATTTCAAAAAACAAAAATGATATTTTAAAACTAAGAGAAGAAAAATCACTCTTATATCCCATCGAAAAGCTTATTTTATGCGAAGGACAAACGGAATACACTCTTCTTGAAACAATATTTAACCTGTTTAATATAAGCCTCGATAAGCTAGGTATATTGCCTATTGCAGCAGGTGGAAAAAACCAGGTTGCACGCAAATATTATCAAATGATTGAATATACAAAATTACCCTTTTTTATTCTTTTAGATAAGGATGCAATGGCAATTAAAGAGCTTATTGAACCCAAATTAAGGCAGATTGACAAGTTATACTTGATTAATAGTGGCGAATTTGAAGATTTAATACCTAAAAATATACTTCAAAGTGCCATAAATAGCGCACATTCAAGCGAATTTAACTGCATATTTGATGATTTTTGTGATTCTAATACTATGGTTCAAAACCTCGAAAATATATATAAAAAATATGGCTTTGGGGAATTTAAAAAAGCAAAATTTGCTTTTATTTTAAAAGAGTATATCAAAAACAATTGCACAATGGATGATTTTAAAAATTCAGAAATAATTGAAATAATCAATGCTTTGAAATAAAATTAAGATATGGATAAGATTTTAATTACGGGTTGCGCAGGGTTTATTGGCTCAAATTTAGCAAATTATTTAATTAAAAATGAAAAAAATTTTATTTATGGAGTCGATAATTTTTCTCATTCGACAATGTCAAATTTATATCCATTATTAAAAAACGAGAATTTTGAATTCGTTGAACACGATTTAAAAAGTGACTTAAATTTTTGCGTTGATTGCGTTTATCATTTGGCTGGAAATGGCGATTTTAGCGCATATTTTAATGATAAATATCAATTTATTTTAGATAAAATTGAAATTTTTAAAAATATTGTTGAATATTGCATAAAATGCGGAGCAAAACTCGTGTTTACAAGTAATTTTCAAGAATATTCTGATGATAATGAATTTTTAGAATATTACAATTGCATTAAATTAATTGAAAATCTAGCGCTTGAATTAATTAAAAATAATAAATTGAATTGCAATATAGTTAGGTTGGCTTCGGTTTATGGTGAAAACATGCTTAAAGACGACAATCGTTTTATTCCTCAAATTATTTTAAAAGCTTTCAATAATGAAGTTATCGATTTTGAATATGATGAAGCAAATTGTTTTACATATATTCAAGATGTTGTTCAAATTCTTGAAAAAGCGATGATTAAATTTAACGAAAAGCCAATTTTGAATGCATATAATCCAAATACATATTTAAAATCAGACGTTGCAAGACTAATTGTTTCATATCTAAAATCTGATTCAAAAATTGATTTAAAAACCACCATTACAAAACCTTGCTATTTAAATCTTTCAAACTTCCCAATTGATTTTGAATGCAAAACAAACGTCTTAGACGGGATTTTAAACACCACTAAGCACTTTAAATTGATGTATTTTAGTTAATTAATTCGTTAATATTTCGTCTAATATTTTGAAGTTTAGTAATAATTTTAGGTTTGTCCTTATCTTGCTCAACAAGGCTTGAAGTTAGCGCAAAACAAGCTCCAGGACAATTTTTATTTTTGCAATTTTTTACAGTTTTACAATAATATTGGTGTTTTTTCATATAATTTGCAACAATATGACCAATCCATTTTTCACATTGAATCCAATTGACAAAATGCCTGTAATCCTTTACTTTGCTAAATATACTTGCTGGATGAGAAGCACAGAAGTTAACACTTCTGTCTGCTAAAATATCAACTCTAGCAGGAAGACAGCGGTGCATAAATTCAGTTGTTCTAAAGTCTTGAAGAACCTTTAGCATAACATCTTTGCTAAGTTGACAACTGTTAACACAACAATCATAAATCACTGGAATATTAGATTTTTGTTCATCCATTTTTTTATATAGATACAAAATTGATTTATCAAAATTTACAAGTCTAAATTTTTTATCATGAAATGGAGTGGCAAAAGCTATACGATAATATGAAATTGCTCTTGGATAGGTCCTTCCGATGCGAAGCAAGTTTTCAATATAACCAATATCTTCGCTTAAATTTCCAGTTAGAGTTATTCCAAATGTCATATATCTTTTGTATGGCATATTTACAAGGTATTGAAGATTTGATTCAAAATTTTGTTTTAATTCTTTTCTTGTATTTGTATTGACAAGCCAAATCATATCAAGCGCACAAAGTTCTTCTAAAAGACTTTGTTTACAGGTTAAATTAGTATAGAAAAAAGTTCTAAACCTCTTGCAGGATTCTTGACAAATTCTTAAGCAATCAGGGTGTAATGTTGGCTCTCCTCCTGAAATACCCATCATGTCTGCCCCTTTAGACCATTCAAACAATTGCAATATTTCGTCAAATTCAAGTATGTGCGATTGCTGTTCGTAAGTGCTATGTCTAAAACAATAGCTGCAATTATTATTACAAGCGCTATTTATTGCGATATGTACCACATTATTCTCCTAATTACTGATAATCAAAAGCCAAGTCTAATGTTGGAGCTTTCATAACGATTGCACTTGTGGAAATTATATCCACTCCAGTTTTGGCAATTTCTTCAACATTATCAAAAGTAACACATCCTGAAGCTTCAACAATTGCTCTTTTATTAATTAATTGGCAGGCTTCTTTCATTTGCTCACAAGTCATATTATCAAGCATAATAATATCAACTTTATTCTCCAATGCTTCTTTAACTTGCTCTAAAGTATCGCATTCAATTTCAATTTTATGAGCGTGAGAAAGATGTTTTCGAACTTCTTTAACGGCTTTTGTAATTGAGCCACCGTAAAGCGCAATGTGATTATCCTTAAGCATTACGCAATCTGATAAATTAAATCTATGAAGTTTATTTCCGCCAACCTTTACAGAATATTTTTCAAAAATTCTAAAATTTGGAGTATTTTTTCTCGTGTCGACAATATTAACATCATATTGCGAAATTAAATCTTGAAATTTTCTTGTATAAGTGGCTATTCCAGACATTTTTTGAACAAAATTGAGTGCTAGTCTTTCGCCTGTCAATATCGAACGAGCATCTCCCTTGATTGAAGCAATTTTGTCGCCTTTTTTAATAACATCGCCTTCTTCAAAATAAAATTGAATTTTAACTTTATCATCACAAAGAAGTTTAAAAACTCGCTCAAAAACACTTCTACCACAAAGAATTCCATCATTTCTTGTTGTTAAATTAACATCAAATTCATTATCGTCCAAATCAGCGCAAATTGCGTCTGTTGTAATATCGCCATAATACATGTCTTCTTTCAGTGCTGAAATGATAAAATCATCAATTGCGAAATTATTTAACCAATATTTTGTCATAATTTAAACTTCCTTTTAAATCAATATTTTTATTATCTTTGTAATCATCCCTAAAATGTGCACCAATTGATTCATTTCTTGAAAGTGCAGCTTTTGCAACCAATTTAGCAACGCAAATTGCATTTTTTAATTCATACAATTCAAAACTGAAAGATAAATTTAGCTCACTCAATCTTAATTCAATTGTTTTAATATCAAAAAGAGCTTTGTTGAGAGAATTAATATTTCGAACAATTCCAACATTACGATTCATTGATTCTTTCAATTTTAAGAATAATTCATTAATTTCGTCTTTATTGTCGTAATCAACGTCAATTTCAGCATATTTTTCTATTATTTTTTTAATTTTCTCATCATTTTTCTTAGGAGGATTTACACCGTTTGCACAAATTAATTCAGCAAGCTTGTTTGCAAAAACAACGCATTCAAGCAAAGAATTTGAAGCAAGCCTATTTGCCCCATGAAGCCCTGTTGAAGAGCATTCTCCAATCGCATAAAGGTTTTTAATTGTAGTTCTTGAATTTAAATCAACCTTAATTCCGCCCATAAAATAATGTTCAGCTGGCGCAACAGGAATCAAGCCTTTCGATAAATCAATATCGTTTTCTAAACATAATGACGTAATTGTTGGAAAACGTTTTTTAAATTTTTCAATTCCAATTTGCGAAATATCCAAATTAACATATTCAAAATCGTTTTCAAGGATTTGCTGATTAATCGCTCTTGCAACAACGTCTCTTGGCGCTAAATCAGCAAGATGGTGGTGATTTTTTGCAAAATAGTCTCCATTTAAATCAACAAGCTTTGCGCCCTCTCCTCTTGCGGATTCTGAAACCAAAGGAAGAGTTTTTTTGTTTTTGCAAAATAGCGCAGTCGGATGAAATTGAACAAATTCCATATCCTTAACTTCTGCCCCTGCTTTATAGGCTAAAGCTATTCCATCTCCTGTTGAAACAGCAGGATTTGTTGTTGTTTTATAAATTTGTCCTATACCGCCAGTTGCGAGAATAACATTTGAAGAATAAACAGCTTCAAAACTTGAATCAATTTTATTGAATACAATTAAACCTTTGCACTCGTTGTTATCATCAACCAATAACTCGGCAGCAATAGCATTTTCATATATATCAACATTTTTAGTTTTTAACAAAGCACAACAAAGCGCTTCTTCAATTACTCTTCCTGTTGAATCACCTTTAGCATGCAAAATTCTAGGGCAGCTATGCGCTCCTTCAAGCGTGAAATTAAGCGAATTAGAATCGTTTTTATCAAACTCAACGCCATAGCGAATTAATTCTTGAGCCGCTATTGCTGATTTTTCGGATACTAATTTAACAGTATTTAAGTCATTAAGACCACAACCAGCTTTGATTGTGTCTTTAATATGCGATTCGATTGAATCATTTTTATTTATTTCTGGAATTACGCTAACAATTCCGCCTTGAGCAAGTGGACTTGAACCTGAATTGAGCTTGTCTTTTGTGATTAACAAAATTCCATCATTTAAGTTGGAGCTTTCAGCAAGCTTATTTGCTAAAAAAAGCCCGCTTATTCCACTACCAACAATTATTGCGCTATATTTTGAATATTTCATTTTATTTTTCCTATGCAATTAACATAATAATATAAAAATATAAGAATTTAAATCTAATCCTTTTGAGTGATTTTTTATGGTAAAATTATCTCGTATTGAAAACATAAAAAGAGGTAAACATGACAAACACAAAAAAACGTGCGCTACTTTGCATTTTAGATGGATGGGGGATTTCAAACGATCAAAAACATAATGCAGTTTTTAGCGCAAATACACCAAACTTTGACAGATTTGTCAAAGAAATGCCTTACACAAATATACACGCTGATGGCTTATCTGTTGGACTTCCAGAAGGTCAAATGGGAAATTCTGAGGTTGGACACTTAAATATTGGCGCAGGAAGAGTTGTATATCAAGAACTAACCAGAATTAATAAATCAATTGACGATGGCGACTTTTTCAATAATGAAGAATTTCTTAATGCAATTAATCATGTAAAGAAAAACAACTCTGCAATGCATATATATGGACTTGTTTCTCCTGGTGGAGTTCATAGCTCAATGAAACATTTAAAAGCATTAATTAAAATGATGGCTAATAATGAATTAAAAGAAGTTTATATCCATGCTTTTCTTGATGGAAGAGATACTCCTCCAAAATCTGCAGACAAATATTTAGCAGAAATCGAAGAAGAACTTGCAAAATATAATCTTCCAAAAATTGCTTCAATTATTGGTCGTTATTGGGCAATGGATAGAGACAAGCGTTGGGAAAGAGTTGAAAGAGCTTACGATTGCTTAACTTTAGGCGAAGGAATTAAAGAAGAAAATTCTGCAATTGCAATTCAAAATTCATACAAAAACGAAAAAACCGACGAATTTGTTGAACCAACGATTATATCAAATAGAAGAATCGACGATAATGATGCAATAATTTTCTTCAATTATAGACCTGATAGAGCAAGAGAAATCACAAGAACATTTACTGACCCAGCTTTTAAAGGATTTAATCGCAAAAAAGAAATCAAAAATCTTTATTATGTTTGTATGACTCAATATGACGAAACAATGGATGTTCCAGTTGCTTTCAAACCGCAAACTTTGACAAACATTTTAGGAGATGTTTTAGATAATAACAATATTAAACAATTCAGAACTGCAGAAACCGAAAAATATGCCCATATTACTTTCTTCTTTAATGGTGGCGTTGAAAAAGAAGGCAAACTTGAAACAAGAGCATTGGTTAATTCTCCAAAAGTTGCAACATACGATTTAAAACCTGAAATGAGCGCTTATGAAGTATGCGACAATGTTTTAAAAGCATTAGACGATGAAGAATATGGCTTTATTTTGGTAAACTTTGCAAATCCTGATATGGTTGGACACACTGGCGTTATGGATGCTGCAATTAAAGCTGTTGAAGCAGTTGATGTTTGCGTTGGCAAGATTGCCCAAAAGGCACTAGAAAACAACGTTGATATGATAATTACAGCTGATCATGGAAATGCTGAATGGATGTTTAATGAACAAACTCAAGCTCCACAAACAGCGCACACAACAAACGTTGTTCCATTCATTATTGTTTCAAAAGACAAATATGAACTAAACCAAGACGGTGCTCTTTGCGACATCGCACCTTCAATTTTAGATATTTTAGGAATCGAAAAGCCATCTGAAATGTCTGGAAAATCAATGATTAAAGCAATGGCAAGAAAATAAAATAAAACAAACAAAAACTACACGCTCGGCTACTGGGCGTGTTTTTTGTTGTTTAAAAATATGCAGATAATTGAAATAATAAAAATAAAAATACAAATTAATTTTGCAACAGGCAAATTTGAAATATAAGCAATGCTATCGATTCTAATTCCTTCAATTGTAAAGCGAATTAATGAATATAAAATCAAATAAATTAATGCAATATTGCCAAATTTTTGATTTTTAGATTTTAAAAATAAAAAAAGTAAGATTAAAAAAACCAAAAAGTCTAATATGCTTTCATAAAGAAAAGTTGGATGATAATATTCAACATTTAAAAATTCTTGCTTTCGACAATTAGAATCAACATAAAGCTTTAAAAAACCATCTGTTGGAGCGCCATAAGCTTCTTGATTAAAATAATTTCCAAAGCGACCAATTGATTGACACAACGGAAAAACCACCGCAAGAAGGTCAAGATGTTTTAATAAATTAAATTTTTTGATTTTTGATAAGAAAAATAGAGTCAATATTCCAAAACAAATTGCACCAAAAATTGTCAATCCGCCGTGGTTTATCATAAAAATTTCTTGTGGATTTTTAAAGTAAAATTTGTATGAAGCTAAAACATAAAACAATCTTGCGCCAATAATTGAAAAAAATATCACTATTGGAGAATAGTCCAAAAAAAGCTCAGCTTCTTGTTTTTCATATTTCTTTTTAAATAAGAAATATGCGCTTAAAACGCCAATTGCAAAAGATATTGCCATGATAACACCATAAAATCTTATTGGAAAATCCAAAACTGTTGCAAAAACAGGACTATTTGGTGGTGTTATTATTATTTCCATTATTCTTCCGATACAATTTGGTATTGTTGAGTTTTGGCTGCAATATTTTCTTCGTTTTGTTTAATTAATTCATAAATTTGCTGAGTATCTTCGGCATTTGGAACTAATTCAAGATAACGATTAAAGCTTTTGTTGGCATCTTTTAAAAGATTAACATAGCGAGTTGCTGCTCTTTTTTCGTCTTCTTCAGTATGATATGGAACAGGAACAATTTCACCATCATCGTTTTTCTTTTCAAAAATGCCTTCAGACACTCTTTGAGAAGCTACTGCATGCGTATAAAAAACAATTGGCTCATTTTTTTGAAGCTTAAGTGCAACTTGAATATTCTCAAGCGCTTTTTCAAATTCGCCAGTTTGCATATAAGCACTTGCAAGATTGTATCTTGACTCATAAATGTTTCCATCTAAATCGACAGAGGCTTCCAATCTTGAAATAGCAGATTTTAAATCGCCTTCTTCAAGATAATCATTAGCTTTTTGGTTTAGTTCATGAACTGCAACCATATTCACGCAAGCACAGGATATTACTCCTAAGAACAAAATTAGTGCAAATTTTATTAATTTAAACATATTTTCCTCTATATTTATTCACAATTCCTTATTTAACAAGAATATTTGTGATACAGTTAAATGTAAATCATACATTTGGTTAATTTTTTGAGTTTATGGGTGAAAAATTTAATTTAATTAAATATCATACAAATTTTTGCGATAATTTAAGCGCTTATGCTTATAGCGAGATATTATCCCAAAAGACAGGAATAAAATGCTATTATGAAAATAATACTATTTCTCGAAATATGCTTGAAAAGCAAATGTCTCACCTTGATTTGGAATTAAATTTCCTTTCAATTAACAGGGTTAAAGAAATCTCCAAAAAAGCAAACGAGCTAAACAACATCTATTTAAATAAAAAAATCAGCAAAAAGCATTCTCATTACATTAATACAGGCATGTTTAATATTAACGATATTTCATATCTTAGCAATGAAATCATCAATAAGCTTCAATTTAAAAATACTGATTTTTTGATAAATCACGATATTTTAGAAGAAATTTCAACAACAAATTCAATTGGAATTTATATTGACAAAAATGACGATATAGATTTTGATTTTATAAATAGAGCGCTCAAAAGATTGAATAAATATATTAAACAGCCAAAAGTTTTTATATTTAGCTCAAATTCTAAATTAAAAAATCAGGATTTATATTTAAATTATAAAATTATCAATATAGACGACTTTAAGGAGGAATTTACCCTTTTAAAATCTTGCAAACATAAAATCATATTAAACACAAAAAACTCTTATTCAGAAGGATTCTGGGCGGCTGTTTTTAATCAAAAAGAATATTGTTTAAATGTTTATGATAAAAAAATTAAAGTTAAACGCAAATTAAAAAATTGGATTGGTGTTTAATCCAATGGCTGCTTAATATAAACCCCGTCACCACCAAGATATTCAACCTCTTTTCCGTTGATATATAGATAAATATTTTTGCTTGGCTCGTATAGTTTAACTGTTTTTGAAAGCTGTTTAACACGGTTAGCAACGCTATTTGTTCCGCCGCCATTGCCAAAATTTGATGTCAAATCAACAATAATATCTTTATCAAGTTGTCTAATTGAAATAATATCAACATTTGCTGGAATTTCAGAATACATTCCTTTTTTAGATTCAGCAATTGTTGGACCTTTAAGTAAAATTGCAATTGAATTTTCCAATGATGGCTTAAAAGACAATTCTCTTTGCGCTTTAACTAATTCGCCATTGTTTGAGAAAAAATAGCAACTGTGCTTATATTTAACATCTTTTTTAATTTCTTCTTTATTTTCAACACTTACACTAGTTTTATTATTTTCAATAGGACGAGCCTCTGGCAAATTCTGATGAGTGCCAAAAATTGGATTATTCTTTGACACTGTTAAATTTGAAGAATAACTATCTTGCCCTATGAATTTATAAGCTAAAAAACCAAAGGACAAAATTAAACAAGCAAAAAATGTCTTTAAAAAAGTGTTCATTTATCCTCCATAAAAAGTTTTCTAGGTTTGATTAAATTATCTGATAAATTGGCAATTGATACAAGTTTGTTATTTTTTGTTAATAAAATAACTCCTTCTTTTTTATTAAGCTTGTTTTGAATAGAATTTCCGTTTTTAATTTTTAAAATTTCATCCTCATTTAACTCGTATTTATCAAGATTCAGAGCTTCAAGAGGATTAATTTCATTAAATTCATCATCCAGACAATTAGAATTAATAATTTCAAAATTTCCAGCTTTTGTTCTTATTAAATCGCTCATGTATGCACCACAGCCAAGCTTAAGACCAATATCATTAACAAGTGAACGAATATATGTTCCTTTTTTGCATGAAACTTTAATCTTAGCTTTATAATCCTTAAATTCTAACAATTCAATAGAATATATTTCAATTTCTCGTGCATGCTTTGAAATATCGATTTCAAGATTGTTTCGAGCAATATCGCATAATTTTTTTCCGTTTAATTTAATTGCGCTATATTTTGGAGGAATTTGGATTGTTTTCCCAACAAAACCATTTAAAACATCTAACAGCTGCGTTTTATTAAAATCAGGGTTTTTAACAAATTCTGTTTGTGCTTCTGAATCAAAAGTTTCGGTCACAAAACCAAAAACAATATCTGCAATATATTCTTTATCTGATTCGAGATAATCAAGCAATTTTGTAGCTTTACCAACTGCAATTTGCAAAACGCCACTTGCCAAAGGGTCAAGAGTCCCACTATGACCAATTTGTTTGATTTTAAGACGTTTGCGAAGCTCTCTTATGACATCAAAAGAGCTTATTCCTTTTGGTTTATTTATATTTAAAAAATACATTAAACTTCGCCACGCTCAATTTTATTAATAAGCTCCATCATTTTTGCCCCTCTTTCCATTGAATCATCAAGGATAAAAAGCAAAGTAGGAGTCTTTCTTAAACGAATTCTTTTTCCAACTTCGTGACGAATTTGCCCAACATGACGTTCTAGAGCTTTTGAAGTTTTTTCTTTAACTTCGTCTGTTCCATAAACACTATAAAAAACTCTTGCAGCAGAATTATCAGGCGAAACATCAACATCAGTTATTGAAACCATGCCGCAAATTTGAGGATCTTTAATTTCACGAAATAAAATATCGGAAATTTCTCTCATTAAAGCTTTTCTAACTCTTTCATTTCTTAAAGTCATAATTTCACCTACACCAATGTTTGAACTTCGACTTCTTTAGTTGTAGAAACTTCAATAATATCACCTTCTTGAATGTCGTTAAAGCGTGAGAATGAAATACCGCATTCAAAACCTTCTTTAACCTCTTTAACATCGTCTTTGAAGCGTTTTAATTGGTCAATTTCGCCTTTAAAGATTTCTTGACCATTTCTAATTAAGCGTGCTGTTTTTGAACGAACAATTTTGCCTTCAAGAACATAACAACCAGCAATTCTTGTTGTTTTTCCAACTGTAAACACTGCTCTAACTTCAGCTTTACCAAGTTCAACATCTTCAATTTCAGGAGATAATAATGAAAGCATTGTTTTTTCAATATCTTCCAATACTTGATAAATAATATCATATTTTTTGATTTTAACACCTTGTTTTTGAGCTGCTAAAAGTGCATTCATATCTTCTTTAACAGTGAAACCAAGAATAATTGCATTTGATGCGGAAGCAAGCATAACGTCTGCTTCTGAAATATCGCCAACGCCAGCATGAACAATTTTTGGAACAACTTTTAGAGATTTAACATTTTGAATTGCATTAGAAACAGCTTCAGCTGAGCCGTTTGTATTGGCTTTGATAATTAAATTCAAGTTGGTAATTTGGTTATCTCCAGCGATTGCTTCTTTTTGAACGTGTGCAGCTGTCATTGCTTCAAGTCTTGAAGAACGTTCTAATTGCTTTCTTTCCGCAACCATTTGTTTCATGACTTTATCATTAGCAACAACTTCAAAAATATCACCTGCTTGAGGAACTTCGCTTAATCCAAGAATTTCAACAGGAGTAGATGGTCCAGCTGTTCGAACTCTTTTTCCTGAATCATCCAACAAAGCTCTAACTTTGCCGCCAACTGTTCCAACAACAATAGAATCGCCAACTTTTAAAGTACCATTTTGAACAAGCATTGTTGCAACAGGACCTTTTCCTTTGTCTAGGTTAGCTTCAATAATTACACCTGTTGCAGGACATTTTTCAACCGCTTTTAATTCTTGCATTTCAGCAACAAGCAAAATGTATTCTAATAATTCATCGATACCAGTTTTTTGTAGCGCTGAAATTTCAACAGCAATCGTGTCTCCGCCCCATTTTTCAGCAATCAAACCATGCTCAATTAATTCTTGAAGAACTTTGTCAGGATTTGCATCAGGCTTATCACATTTATTTACTGCAACAATGATTGGAACTCCTGCTGATTTAGCATGTGAAATTGATTCAACAGTTTGAGGCATAACACCATCATCAGCAGCAACAACTAATACTGCAATATCGGTTGATTGTGCACCACGCAAACGCATTTGAGTAAATGCTTCGTGACCTGGAGTATCAATAAATACAATTTTCTTTTTATCAAGCCAAACGGTATAAGCACCGATGCTTTGAGTAATTCCACCAACTTCTGTGTGAACAATTTTATGTTTTGAAGCTCTAATTGAATCAAGAGTTGTTGTTTTACCATGGTCAACGTGCCCCATAACAGTAACAACAGGTGCACGTTTAACAATATCTTCTTCTTTAGCATTTTTAAGATATTTATTTACGCCTTCTTTTTCTTCTTCTTGAGCAATGAATTCTTCAATATCTTCGTCAAGAACTTCTAATCCAAAATTCTGTGCAACTTTTTTGCTTGTTTCGGTATCAATTGGGGCATTAACTGTAACCATAATACCTTCAAGCATTAAAAATTTAATGATTTCAGCAGGAGTTTTTTTGATTTTGTCAGACAATTCACCAACAGTCATTGGTCTATTAATAACAACTGATGTAACTTCTTCAACAGCAGCCACTTCTTGAGTATGCTTTTTGTGCTTATTTTGAACAGCCTTTTCAAGACTAATTCTTTCTTGCTCTTCTTGTTTATTGTTGTAGCCGTGTTCTTTTTTCTTCTTTTTGCCGCCTCTCGCTTGGTTGTTATACATATCTTGAGAAATGATATGTCTTTTAATTGGAGCTTGAGGTGCTTGTTTTTGATTTTTATTGTCTTTATTTTGGTTTTTATCATGTTTTTCTTGAGTTTTTTCTTCATTTTGACGAGAGAAATTTTTTCTAGTCATTGAAGGCAAACTTGCAAGTTTATCTGTTGAATTTTCAATTGGAGCTTTTGGAGCAGGTTTTTGTGTGTTTGGATTTCTATTTTCGTGTTTTTGAACTTGCGCTTTTGGTATTTCTTGATTATGACGAGGCGCATTGTCTTTTGCGCTTCTAACGATTTCAAGACGAGAAACAGTCTTGATAACTGGTTCTTCTTTTTTAACTTCTTTTTCTACAACTTCAACAGGCTTTTGTTTTTTAACAATGAACGCTTTCGGTTTAGAAGTTGGCTTAACTTCCTTTGTGTAAAGCGCTTTAATTTTGTCAATTGATGAGTCGCTAACAGTTGAACTATGCGATTTTAATGATAATCCCAAAGTTTCATTAGCTTTTTCAATTAATTCCTTAGAAGTTATATTTAATTCTTTTGCAAGTTCGTGTACTCTCATGTTTCTCCAATTTTTGTCGAATAACAGTGTTAATTTTAAAATAACACAACCAAAATTTGTTGTATAGTCTTAAATATTCAAAAAGTCTATTTTAATCAATATCCAAGGCGCATCCTCTTGTTTTTTTGCAAAATATCTTACAAAAACGTCGTTGCTATTTTTAATTGAATCAAATTCAATTTCTTTAGGTAATTCAAAATCGCTATATTGCAAAACATCGTAAGCGTCAAGCGGACTTGTTGGTTTTATAATCTTTTTTTCAAAAATATATTTAGAAGAATCGATATATAGCTCAGCTTTAACAAATAAATCGTTTATTTCTTCCTTAGTATTGTTTTTTATATCAAAAAACAAATAATGATTTAACTTTTTAAACCAAGTTTTTTTTGTAATTAAAGAAGAGTTATCGATTATGATATCGTTTTTGTATAAATACGAACTAGCAATTTTATTTTTAAACCTTGTTAAACGAGAATTATAATAGTTAAATAAACCATCATTACTTAAAACTTTGGTTTCTTCTAGCAATGATTGCAATAAATTATTGTAAATATATGGATTTACAACATAAACATCTTCAAAAAACGCTTGATTGATGTGTTTTTCCGCTTTTTTTGGATTAGATTCTAAATAAATCAAACCCAATTTATAATTTGCAAGGGCGTTTTTCTTGATTTTTAGTGAATTATTTAAATTAGAAATTGCAAGTTCAACTTCACCAAGCTCCATATTATAATCAGCAAGCTTAACATATTCTTTAGAATATTTTTCTTTAATTTGATTTAAATATTTAATATCGCCAATGCTTTTTGCATACTTATAAACAATTTGATAGCTTTTAGTTGAAGCAGGATAATTTTTTGCTTCACTTAAGCCATCAGCAATGTTTTCATATATTTTAGCTTTGAAAAGATTTACCCTTTTTGAATTTCCGCTTAATTCTTCAGCCAATGTTGCCGCAAAAACAAATAAATCTTGTTTTGCGCAAAATAAAGCATAAGAATAAATTGCAAAATTTGACCTTCCGGATAACTTCAGAGCATTTTTATAAAAATCATTTGCTTTATCAAGCTTATCAATTTCTTCATAAGATTTTGCTAAACGAATGTTTAAAATAATATCATCAGGAGTTTTTGCTAGCTGCTTTTCAAGCTCTTCAATTGTATAAAATTTTGATAAATTTTTAGTATTTAATTCTGCAAAATTAACAGTTTTTTCGCTTCGATAAAGTAATTCAAGCTCAACAACAAGAGCAATTGCACTAACCATAAACAACGATACGAATATCGTTGCTAAATATTCTTTAAAATTTGATTTATTTGCTTTATTCATAATGTTCTCTAATTTCAATCGATTCAATACAATTCATATCTTTAAAATATTCATTTATTTCTTTCAATGTTTTTTTAGTTGTAACAACTGCGCTATAACGAAGTTCGTCATGATTAACTAATTTTTTGTTTAATCGATAAATTTTCTTAAAGCTTTTCTCAAAAATTAGCTCAATATTATCGCATGCATCTAGCGAAGCAACAATTGAAATTTCAAAATCTTTGTATGAAATTTTTCTTTTAGATAAAACATTTTTTTCCAATCTTCGAATAGAAATTAAAACCAATAGCGTTGCAAGAGAAGCAATAATTGCCGTCATATATTCTCCACAACCGCAAGACATTCCAATTGCTGCGCACATCCACAACGTTGCAGCAGTAGTTATTCCAAAAACATTACTACCATGGCGCATAACCGTTCCTGCGCCAATAAAACCAATCCCTGTAATAACTTGTGCCGCAATACGAGCAGGGTCATTTTGAATAAATGGTCTAATAGAACCGTTATATTCGCCAACTTCAGAGCGCATTTCAAAACCATAAACCGATAAAAGAGTGAAAACACAAGCACCCAAACATACTAAAATATGCGTTCTTAAACCTGCAAATTTTCCAGTCAATTCTCTTTCAATTCCAGGAATGCAAGCTAATAGAACCGCTAAAAAGATTCTGAATAATATTATTAATGTTTCATTCCAATTTATAGTTACATCCAGCATATTTTTTCCTTATTTTATAGTTTTTGGATCAAGTATATCTCTTATTTTATCGCCCAATACATTAAAAGACAAAACTGCAATAAAAATTAAAAATCCAGGAGTTAATAACCAAGGACGATATAAAATATTGGCGAATTCTTGTGCCTCTTTTAGCATATTTCCCCAGCTTGCATCAGGCAATTGAATCCCTAAACCCAAAAAGCTCAAACCAGATTCAGCAAGAATATACGAAGGCACAGACAATGTTATTGCAATAATGACATAGCTTGAAGTTTGAGGCAAAATATGTTTTAAAATTATTCTTTTTTTACTTGCACCAATTGTTTCAATAGCTTTAACATAATCTTGGTTTTTAATGGATAAAACCATTCCTCGAATCACCCTTGAAAAACCCGCCCAGCCGATTAAAGCTAAAATTGCTGTAATAAGGGCAAATCTTTGAAGTGAAGTCATTCCCGAAGGTAAAATTGAAGCAAGAATAATCAAAAGATAAAAACTTGGAACAGACATAATTCCTTCTGCAATGCGCATTAAAACTTTGTCAGTTTTGCCTCCTAAATATCCTGAAATTCCACCATATATTGCACCAATTGGAAATGAAATCAAAAGGGCTAAAAAACCGATTGTTAGCGAAATTTGTCCTCCGTAAAACAATCTTGAAAAAACATCGCAACCGTTAATGTCAGTGCCTAGCAAATGAAAATTGCATTCTTTATCAACACTTAAAAAATGAATATTAGTTTTAAATAGACCAAAAAGCTTGTATTCAAAGCCTTTTGAAAGAAATTTAATATAATATTTTTTACTTCTATCTTGCTTATATTCAATTGAAAAAGAATCTTTATTGAAACTTTTAATATAGTTATAAGTGTATGGTTTTGAAAGCTTATTTTCAGGAGTAATTATATAAATATTGTTTGGAGGTTGATATGCCATTTTTCGATTGGAATAAGAGGAAGGATAAAGAGCGAAAAAATCAGCAAACAATATCAAAAAATAAAGAGCAAAAAGAACGCAAAACGCAAAAAATGGAACTTTGTCTTTTTTTAATTTTGCAAATACTTTTTTCAATTAAACCCTCACTCTCGGATCGGTGAGTTTTAATAAAATATCGGAAATTAAATTTCCAACAATAAGCATAATTGCGCCAATCATCAAACTTGCCATGACAAGATTAATATCGGATTGCATAACGGCTTCTAAAATTAATTTTCCAAGCCCAGGATATTGGAAAACAAATTCTGTTAAAGCGGCTCCCGAAAGCAATCCTGCAAATTCAAAGCCCAAAAGGGTTATTATTGGATTAATTGCATTTCTTAGAGCATGTTTTATAATCACTTTTTTCTTAGAAAGTCCTTTTGCATAAGCATATTTAACATATTCAGAATTCAAAACATCAAGCAAATTTGCTCTCATTTGCCTTGCAAGAGAACAAAGAGAAATCGTTGTCAAAACAAAAACAGGCAAAATTAAATGATGCGCTATATCAAAAATTTTAGATATAAAATTCATTTCGCTAAAATCAACACTTGTTAAACCACCAATAGGAAACCAGCCAGTTTTCTGCGCAAAAAGAAGCATTAAAATAGCAAAAAAGAAGGAAGGAATTGCCATTCCGACGCTTGAAATAACGGTTAAAAATTTATCAAACCAAGAATTGTAATAAACAGCAGCCAAAACCCCAAGTGGAATTGCTATTATCCAACTAAAAAAGATTACACAAAAAGACAACAAAAGAGTATTTAAAATTCGAGATTTAATTTTTGTTGAAACTTTTGTATTATCAGTGCAATAGCCCATATCTCCTTTGATAAAATTTTTCATCCAAAGAGCATATTGCACAATAACAGGCTTATCAAGCCCAAGTCTTTTTGTTTCAGATTGGATTGTTTCTTGGCTAATTGCAGGATTTAATTTTAATTGAGCCAAAGGGTCAACAGGAGATAAACGTATCAAAAAAAAGCTAATTAAAGATACGATAAACAAAATTGGAATTGAACTTGCAATTCTTTTTAAAATGTAAACCCAAGTACTCATCAAAAACATCCTACATTAAAAACAAATTAAATATATTAATCAAATAAGCTATTTAATCTATCTTGAATATCAGCTGGATCAATTTCGTTTGTAATGTTATTAACATCCATTGCTTGTTGGAAATACTTCGCAGCTTCGATGTTTTCGTTTTTCAAAGAATAACATCTTCCTAAATTATAATATGCAAGAGCATAATTAGGATTACACTCAATTGCACTATTAAAGCAATCAATTGCGTTTTGTAGCTGTACTAAATCATCAAGATAAATTACGCCAAGATTATTGTGTGCAATATCATAATTAGGGTCAAATTTGATTGAAAGAGTGTATTCTTTAATTGCTTCATCCAAATCTCCCATGCCCCAATATAAATATCCAAGGTTGCAATGAATTTTTGAATTATTAGGCTCAAGTTCAAGCGCACGTCTGTAAACAATTAGCGCATTTTTATAGTCTTCATTATCATAAAAAGCACTACCTAATGAAATATAAATATCAATTTCTTTTGGAGTTAAAACATTTGCAAGTTGATAATTTGCAATTGCACAGTCCGTGTTTTTAATAACGTTTTGTTGAATATATCCCAAAGTTTGAGCAACAATGCTTGTCCAATCAGGTTTTGGATTAAGAGAAATTGCGCTTTGATAATGAGAAACCGCAAGTTCTGCTTCGCCTTTCATAAAATAAAGATTAGCAATGCTAGAATGCAAAACAGCGTTATTTGGATGAATTGCAATATATTTGTTATAGTATGCAATTGCATTGTCATAGTCGCCCAATTCTTCATAAGCTTGAACCAAGCCAGAATAAGCACTATAACTCAAAGAATCTATCCAAAGAGCCATTTTGTATTCAACAACAGCCTCTTCTAATTTTCCTGCTTTTCGATATGTATCCCCAAGAGCGGTGTATAACGCACCAAACCCTGGCATTTTCTCGATTGCATCTGAATAACAATCAAAAGCTTTTGAGATATCTCCTTGAGAAATATATGCATCAGCTTTGCATAAAACAGGAATAATTTGAAACCATTTCAATTTATCTTTTAAATTTTTAATTGCTTCTTTATCAAAAGGAAGTGTTAAATATGATAAAAACAACTCGCAAAGTCCAATATATTTCATTTTTGGATTTTTGAAATACAGCGCATTTAACAATCTAAATTTTGAATAATGCAATCTTGAAGATTTAAGCTTGGCATGTTTTAAGCCAAGTTCAATTTGCTCTAGAGCATCTTGAAAACGGTCTTTCTTTTTTAAGCAATTTGCAATCATATAGTGACATTGAGCAATATCAGCCCCTTTTTCAATACCAATATTGAAATAATTAATTGCTTTATCAAGTTCGCCTTTATAATAAAGTGCAAGACCAATTTTATAATATATTTCACCATTATCAATCAAAATTTCGGCCGCTTTTTGATATTCTGTTATGGCTTCATCAATATATTGTTTTGATTGGTAAACATCCAAATGCCAATCAAGATATAAATCTCCAAGACGAATATACAAATTTGTATCGGTTGGCTTGCTTAAAAGCAAACCTTGGCAATATTCAATCGCCCTTTGAATTTCGCCTTTTTTAGTATATTCATTAATAGTTTTTTCTATTTTTTTAATGTCTTCCAAAATAACTCCAAGTCTTTACTTCTTTGTGATTAATTTATAAACCTGTTTTATAATTTTTCCTTCAATAAAAGGAGATAAATTATCAAATTGTGCAGCATAAATATCGCCAATTATTTTAACTATTCTTGCTTTGCAATATATTTCATGTTCAAAAACTTCTTTTGAAAATTTAATTTCAAACAACTCTCCAACTTCAAAAAAGCCATTAAGGGCTGTGAATGCGATTCCTCCTCCTGAAAGATTGTCTGTCTTGCATTTTACACTTCTTCCGTTTTCTTTTTCAGCTTCAAAAATGAAATCTGCGTTTACTCGAACAAATTCTCTTCTTTGTTCAGAAGCAATTGGCTCATTGTTTTCAACAATTAAACAAAGCTTTGAATCAAGAGGGTCAATAACATGAGAAAACATTTTTTTTGAACCAAGGTGTGTACTAACATCAACCAAAACCAAATCAAGCTCTTTGATTTTTTTTGCAATTTCATAAGAATCAGCAGCAATTTTTATAAAAACACGGTCAAGCTCAAAATCTTCAACAACTCCGTATATTTTGCTTTTGTCTCTTAATTCAATTGTTATTGATTGATCTTTTCTCAATTCATTCATAAATTAATTCTAATTTATTTTTATTTTTTTCGCAAATTTATTAATACTTATGCACTAATTAAACAATCGCATTTAAAATCATTTTCTTCTTCAATAAATTTATCACAAATGAGCTCGCAAGCAATAACAATGCATTTTTTAGCGCTGATTTTTTCCTTTGCAAAAAATTTATCATAATATCCTTTTCCATAACCAAGGCGATAACATCTTTTGTTAGCCATCAAAGCTGGAATATAAATTAAATCCAAAATTTGAGGATTTATGGTTTGCCCAATTGGCTCTGGAATATTAAATTTGCCGCAAACAATTAGTTCCTTTGATTCAAATTTAACAAATTCAAGAATATCATCATTGCACCTTGGAAAATAGAAATTTTTTCCTTTTGTATTCAATAAAGGCGTAATATCAATTTCATTATTAATGGGAAAATAAAGCGCAATATTTTTTGCGTTCTTAAAATCAGCGGAATTTAAAATTTTTGTCAAAATTAAGCTTTCTTTTTTCTTGTTAAATTCAGCTCTTTTTGACAAAGCCTCTTTTCTTAATGTTTTTTTATCAATTAATATTTCCATTATTAATTAGCCAAAATATGAATATGTAAATGCATAACTTCTTGCCCAGCTTGAGAGCCAGTGTTAATTTGAGTTTTGAAATGATTAATATTTTCTTGTTTATTAATATTTTTAATCGCTTCAAACATTTTTGACATTAAAGAAAAGTCATTAATTTCATTCAAAGATTCAATATGTTCTTTTGGAATAACTAAAATATGCTTTTTAGCTTTTGGATTAATATCATTAATTGCAAAGCAATAATCGTCTTGATAAATAATTTTTGAAGGAATTTCGCCTGATAATATTTTACAAAAAATGCAATTTGTCATATTTTCTCCTTTAATTCTAGTTAAATTATAAATTAAAAATATTAAAATTTTGAAATTAATTTTTAAATAAAACAATTATGTATTAAAATAATACTAGATTATGGGGAAAAATAGCAAAAAAATATTGACATCATTAATCTTATGCGCATTTTTATGCGCCCAAGCGGGTTTTGCTTCAACAATGTCTGGACATATTCAAAAAGATGAGCAAGCTCAAGAAGAGCTTGATAAAAAAATGTTCACAGGCGAAATTGAAAAGCTTGATGATAATGATGTTATAAATTTAACAGTCTCTCAAGTTCTAAGCTCTGGCTATACCGTTGAAGGGGATGAATTTTTTGCCGAAGTCACAACAGATGTTGAAACAGACAAAGGAATAATCATTCCAACAGGCACAATTGTCCATGGAACAGTGCAATATGTTGAAGAAGCAAAAAATATGGGCAGAGATGGCTATATCAACGTTGATTTTGATTATATGGTTACTCCCGATGGAAGAGAAATCCCCATTCAAGCAAGCCTTTCAACGAAACCAACTGCAATAAAGGGTGCTGCAAAGGCAATTGCACATCACACTGGTTACACATTGCTTGGCGGAGTCGCAGGAGGCTTTTTTGCGCTAAATACTCTTGGGTTAGGTGCTGCTGTTGCTTCAAATGGTTATACTCTTGCGGGAGGAGCAGCTGTTGGAGGAATTGTCGGTTTAACCGCTGCAATTATTAAAAAAGGCAATGGTTTTATGATTAAACCAGGGGATGAGCTTAAAATTAAAGTTGATTCTTCAATTGATATGCCCGTTTTTTCAAAAGACGCATTTAGACAAGAAGAATTATTTTTAGAAGGTCTAAAAGTCAGAATTAACTCAGTTGCACTTGAGAAAGACCCTTTTGGAATCGAAAACACAATAACTCTTTCGCTAGGAATTGATAATTACACAGACTTTGCTTTCTCAACTTTTGATATTGCTCTTAATTCAAACACATCACAAGTTTACTTCCCAAGCCCTTTTGGAGATACTTCCCTTTGGTTTAAAACAATTAATCCAGGAGACAGGGTTGTTGGCAAATTGTCGTTCAATGTCAATGACAAAAAAGCAAAACATTGGCTTGTTTTTTATGATAGAAAAACAAAAAAACCTTTAGCAAAATATTCAATTGATAATGCAAAAATTGATTTGAAAGAAATTGCAAAACAAAAAGAAAACAAAAAAAGGAAAACAAAAAAAGGGTAAATTTTTTCCTTATTTCTGTTTTTATATATATGTATGCAACAATTATCAAAAATTAATTCTGCCATTGATTCAAATAGGCAAATGTTTCAGCATTTGTCTGATTCAAAGCGTACAAAAACACCAAATTCAACAACAAATGCAATTTCATATAATCAGGTTCAATACTACAACGATGATTCTGCAATAAAAAAAGAAAAAAGAAAAAAATTAAGCAAAATTTTAACTTTAACATTTACAGCCGTTGCTTCATTAAGCATATTGGGCGGTCTTGCTTTTCAAATGTTAAAAAAGAAAATCACCCCACAAGAACTAATCAGCCAAGTTCAAGGAAATAGGCACGTTAAAAGTGCAATTTCGATGGGTGAAAAATTCGTTAATTTCTTCACAAATATTGATGCACTCAAAAACGACATCTGGACTCAAATATCATCAAAAATTAAAATGCGTGGGTTTGATGAAAAAATAAGAAAAGGATACGAAAAACTTTCAATCGCTGAAAACCAACAAAAATACGCTAAACACAAAATGAGAATATTGCCATTCTTGCATGGATTAGGAACAGATAAGTTTCCTCCATCTTATGGAGCTTGGTATAATGATTTAAGTAAAGAAATTGGCGAAAAAGTAAACCCAGAAGGAAGAAGAATTTCTCAAGTTTTATTTGAAGGCTTCAAAAAAACATCTCCAGAGCAAAAATTTGTCGATAGAATGAAAACTGGTTTTGTAACATTATGGAAAAACGGCTCATCAAGCATAATTGCCGATGATAACATCGCAGATGTGTATCAAAAATATGCAAAAGGTATTCCAGCTGAAGTATTGCCAGAAGGAATTACTCTAAGCGATGAATTATATTCTCTAAACAAAACAAAAAAAGACGCAGCTTTTAGAGAATTAACAGGCAAAATAAGAGAATTGATTGACAAAAATAGCGAAAAATTCGATAGTGCTTCAGCTCAATTTGATAAAGAACTCTATCAAAAAGCAGTATCAAAGGCAACGACAGACACCGGTTTTGATAGAATAACATATCCTGAATATATTAATGATGAATATCATAAACTCTTAGCAGAAGCATTTGCGCAGGATTTAGCTGAAATGAATCGAATTTTAAAATCTGGAGCAAAAGAAACGATTGCAAAACAAAGAGATTTGCATCTTGGAAATGCTTCAGTTGACGTTTTAGGAATGATTGGTTCAGCGGGCTTATTAGGTGGTGCAGTAATAAGCGCAGATTCTAAAGAAGAAAGAAAATCTATTACGCTAGATTTAGGCGTTCCGTTATTCTCATCAATGGCATTTTCATTCATTGGCGGAATTAAAAATATATCAGGCTTTACATCTGCCGTTGTCGGTTTAATATTTGGTAAAGCGGTTTCAATGACTGTTGAAGGAATTGAAAAAGTAATTAATAAAATTAAAAACAAGGAAAATAAACAATAAAAAATACACCCAAAAAGGGTGTATTTTTATTTAAAATAAAATTTATTCTTGAACGTTAATTACGCTAACAGGGCAAGCATCTGCTGCGTCTTTAACGCAATCTTCGTTACCAGCAATTTTTGATTCATCAACTGTGCATACATCTTCAACTTTGAAAACATCAGCGCAGAATGATTCACAAGCGCCGCATCCGATGCAACCGTCTTCAATAGTAACTTTCATTTATTATCTCCTTAACTCGAATAACAAATAAAGTATATAGAAAAATAACTTTTTTTACAAGCTAACCTTTAGATTGGTTTTTAAGGCTTGTAATTGGCAATGATTTCATCAATAGATATTGTTCCGCAATTAAAAAGCAATTCCGCTTGCGAAATGTTATATCTTATAATCGAAGCAACATATTCAACTCGAGCCGTTGTTGCTTCGCTTTGAGCTTGAATAACATCAAGCAGAATTCCTTTTCCATAATTAAATCTTAACATCGCAAGTTTTATGCTATGAAGAGAATATTCCATCCTTTCTTTATTAATTTTCGTTTGTTTTTCATTAAAAATAGAAGTCGAACGAGCGTCGATAATCGCCTGTTTTATGTTTCTATATTTATTTTCAAACTCCAACATTCTTTGTTTAATTTTCTCTTTTTGAGCATTAATCTTTGTAATAGTTCCAAAAATTGTATTTTCTCCAGGTTGCCAATTAATTAAGCCAGTCAAAATATAGTTCGGATTAACGCCATAATCAGCCGTTCCTTGAAATTGCTGTTGAAAATTGACCAAAGGCTTTGGAATGAAATCCGTAATCAAAACGTTTTTAAGTTGCTTTTCGTAATTAATTAAATTTCGATAAGCCTTTAAATCTTCTCTTTTATCTAATGCTAATTTAAAAAAAGACTCCGTTTCTAAGTTTTCATCAACCAAATTCAAAGGTCTAATTTCGTCTTCAAAGGGCATTAAAGAAGTATTTACATCAATACCCATTAAATTTGCAAGCCTTGATTGGCTAAGCCGAAAATTATTCAAAGCATCGATTAGTTTTGCCCTTGCTTGAAGAGAAAAATTTTGCGACCTTATTACATCGAAATTTGTTCCAAACCCTGATTTTAAAAGATTTTTTGCCAAAGCAAGTTGCGCATTTCTTTCAATAAGGTTTCTTAGATATATTTCAATATAAATTTTAGCCAAAAGCATTTCGTAGTAATATTTTGTAGTATAAAAAACAACTTCGCTTCTTGTAAAATTTAGATTATGTTTTTTGCTTTTAGCAAAATACTTCGAAGCTTTTGCTTCAAAAATTAATCTTCCGCCTTGAGTTAAGTCGTGTTGTGCTGTCATATTAACAGAAATTGCAGTTTCATGGAAATTATCCCTTAAAACTCCACCAACAAGAATTTGACCGCTATAATCAGCAATATATGAAGTTGTTGATAAAATTGGTAAAAATTTTGAAAGCGAATTCTGATAAAGATATTTTTCGCTAAAATATTCCTTATCTTTAATTCGAATATTAAAATTATTCTTAAATGCAACATTTAAACACTCATCCAAACTAACAACAACATAGTCAGACTCAATATGTTCTTTGATAAATTTTTCAATATCCAAATCATCAACAAATTCCTTGCAAAATTCATCCAAAGAGCAATCTTTTTTATAAATTAAATCAATTGGAGAATCAAAAAGAATATCCTTTGCAAAAGCAAAAGGGATATTTAAAAAAAGCAAAGTCAAAATTAAGCATACTAAACGCATTTTAAAATTTTATAAAATAATAAAATTAACAAGAATAACTTTATCGGCTAATACTTTTGTGATAAATTAAATTTATAAACACTATTTAAGAGGATAAATAATGACAAACACTAATCAAGAGCTTGCTACAACCTATGTTGCTCGCCAAATCGAAAAAGAAACATATAAATTTTGGGAAGACAACAATTGCTTCAAAGCTGACGCAAATTCAGACAAAGACCCATACTCAATTGTAATTCCACCTCCAAACGTTACTGGTGTGTTACACATGGGTCATGCGCTAGATGGAACATTGCAAGATATTTTGGTTAGATATAATAGAATGCTTCAAAAAGAAGTTTTATGGATGCCAGGCTGTGACCATGCTGGAATTGCCACTCAAAATGTAATTGAAAAAAATCTAGCTAAAGATGGTCTATCAAGATACGACCTTGGAAGAGAAAAATTCCTTGCAACAACTTGGCAATGGGCAGAAGAACACAAAAATCGCATTTTGGAACAATTTAAACTATTAGGCGCAAGCTTCGATTTATCAAGAAAAAGATTCACTCTTGATGAAGGTTGCTCTAATGCTGTTAAAAAAGTGTTTGTGGATTTATACAATAAGGGATTAATTTATAAAGGAAATTACATCGTAAACTGGTGTCCTCGTTGCCAAAGCGCAATTTCCGACGTAGAAACAAACTATGAAACAGAAGATGGACATCTTTGGGAAATTTCATACGCACTTAAAGACAAAATGGGCGCAATTGTCATTGCGACAACACGCCCTGAAACAATGTTTGGCGATGTTGCAATTGCTGTTAATCCAAATGATTACAAATATAAAGACTTAATTGGTTGTGAATGCGTAATGCCATTAACTGGAAGAGTGATTCCAATTATTGGTGATGATTATGTCGACAAGTCTTTTGGTACTGGAGCGCTAAAAATCACTCCTGCGCACGACCCTAACGATTTTGAAGTTGGAATTCGACACAAGCTTCCTCAAATCAAAGTTATCGACGAAAAAGGCTGTATGATGAGAAACGAATTTGTCCCACCTCAAATTCAAGGTCTGACAAGAGAAGAAGCACGCAAGAAAACCGTTGAAATGCTTGAACAAAATCAAGTTTTAATCAAAATTACTCCACATGTTCATAATGTTGGCAAATGTCAACGTTGCAATACGACAATTGAACCATTATTATCTCAACAATGGTTTGTAAAAATGGAACCATTAGCTAAACCTGCAATTGAAGCAGTTAAAAATGGCTCAATTAAATTTATTCCTCAACGTTGGGAGAAAAATTACCTGATGTGGATGGAAAATATTCGTGACTGGTGTATTTCAAGACAACTTTGGTGGGGTCATCAAATTCCAGCATATTATCACAATAAAACAGGTGAAATGGTTGTTGCGCTTGAAAATCCAGACCCAAATAACTACACTCAAGAAACAGATGTTTTAGACACTTGGTTTTCTTCGGGTTTATGGCCTTTTGAAACAATGGGCTGGCCAGACACAAACCATCCTGATTATAAAAAATTCTATCCAACAAACACTCTTGTAACTGGCTTTGATATTATATTCTTCTGGGTAGCAAGAATGATTACAATGGGTCTTGAATTTACAAAACAACCACCATTTTCAACCGTCTATATCCATGGGCTAATTAGAGACGAACATGGTCAAAAAATGTCTAAATCAAAAGGAAATACAATCGATCCTGTTGATTTAATAGAAAAATATGGTTGTGACGCATTAAGATTCACATTAACACATCTTTGCACCTATGGCGGACAAGATATTAAAATCAGCGATGAAAAATTTGAATTTGGAAGAAATTTTGCAAACAAAATTTGGAACGCTTCAAGATTTGTTTTAATGAATCTAACAAAATCTAAAGAAGAATTAACGCTTGATTTAAACAATTTAACAATTGCAGACAAATGGATTTTAAACGAATTAAATGAAGTTATTAAAGTTGTTAATGAAAATCTTGAAAATTATAGAATTGGCGAAGTTGCTTCAATTTTATATGATTTCTTCTGGAATAAATATTGTGATTGGTATATTGAATTATCGAAAATTGAAAAAAATGAAGCAGTTTTAGTTTATGTTTTAGAACAATATTTAAAACTTCTTCATCCAATTATGCCTCACATTACAGAATCAATTTGGCAAAAAATGCCAATTTCAAAAGATACGATTGGAATTTTGAATGCAAAATATCCAATTTTTGAAGAAAAATTGTCTTTCAAGGCTGACTCCGAAAAAATGGAAACAGTTTTTGAAACAATTAAAGCGCTAAGAAATTTAAGAGCAGAATTCAATGTTCCATTAGGTTCAAAAATCGATATTTTAATCGACAAAAATGAAGAATTATACTCGCAAATTATTCCTTATTTAAATAGATTAGCAAAAGTCGAAAAAGTCGAATTTAGCACAAATGCGCAAGTTGAAAAAAGCGCATATTGCACCGTTGGCGACACTAAAATCACCGTTCCGCTTGCAGATTTAATTGATTTAGAGCAAGAAATTTCTCGCCAACAAAAGAAAATCGACAAATTAGAAATTGAACTTAAATCTATTGACAATAGACTAAACAATGAAAAATTTGTTTCAAGCGCTCCAAAAGAAGTTGTTCAAAAAGCAAAAGATAGAAAAGAAGAGCTTCTTGCGGAAATTAACTTAATCAAAGAAACAATAAAAAAATTATCATAAAAATCAAAAACCCTCTAAATGCAAATAAATAATTTTAGAGGGTTTTTATTTATATGAAATTAAATCTTAACCCCAATTATAATCTAGCGTTTAGCGCAATACATACAAAAAATGTTGTTCAAAGTAATTTAAGCAAAACAAATTACTTAAATCACACTTCGCATTTTTTTCGCTATCGCTCAACCGACGAATTTTTGATTAATTATCTATCGAAACTTAATCAAGATTCAATTAATATTGTAAGCGCTGGCTGTTCTTATGGCGAAGAAGCATACAGTTATGCTATCGGGCTAATTGATAAGCCAAATGTTCAAATTAACGCTTTTGATATATCACAAGAGGCAATCAAAGGAGCAAAAAAGGGCGAATATGTTTTATCTAGCCAAGAAAAACTATATCTTGACCCAAGAAGATTTCCGCTAAAATCTAAAAATACAAAAGAGCCACTTCAAGATAAAATTCAAAAAGATTTTATGAAAAATTTTAGATGCGTAAGCTGGAAAGATAATAAATTTAAATTAAAAAATGGTCATTTAAACAATTGCAATTTTTTTGTGGGGGACATCACAAAAACACAAGAATATTTTGAAAAAAATTCTCAAGATTTAATTTTATGCCGATATGTTTTGTATCATTTAGACGAAGAATCAAAAGAAAATGCACTTTCGCAATTTTATGAAACACTTAAACCGGGAGGCTTGCTTTGTTTTGAAGTTGATGACGATTTTGCAGTTAAAAGCTCAACAATGTTTGCCCTTGGATTTACAAGACCATTTTTCCCAAATTTTCCCCATATTTATCAAAAGCCAAACAACCCAATTGATAGAGAAGAAATGCTTTTGAATTATCAAATTCAAAAATTAATCGAAATATCAAACAATTACAACAAACCATACTTTCAAGAAAGCAAAATATGAAAATTTCACCAGTAAAATATAATATGATTTTTAGCGCAAGACATCGAAATAATATTGAAAAAAACTCGCAAAGCAAAAATAAAGAACTTGTGCATACTTCTCATTTTTTCAGATATGACAAAAACCACCTTGCAAATCAAGCTATTGGAGAATTTTTAAAAAGAAATTGTAAATCAGAACCAATAAATGTTGTTTCAATGGGTTGTTCTTATGGCGAAGAGGTTTATAGCCTTGCAATGACACTTGATTATTTCAATCTTGATTCAAGAATCAAAGGTTTTGATATTTCAAAACAAGCACTAAATGGAATCCAAGAAGGGATATACAGACTTTCAGGCTACGAAACTGAATATTTATGCCCTAATTTGTGTCATTACGAATTTAATGACAATCCGAGCGAATTTCAAAAAGGCATGAGAAAAGAATTTTCGAAAAATTTTGAATTATTGGATGAATGGGATAAAAAATTTAAAGTTAAAGAAGGATCTTTTCAAAATTGCGAATTTTTCCAAGGAGATGTGACGCAATTAGGAAAATATTTTGAAAAAGAATCACAAGACTTAATCAATTGTTCGTTTGTTTTGTATCATTTAGACGATAAAGACAAATTAAAAACGATAAAACAAATTTATGAAGTATTAAAACCTGGCGGAATACTCTGTCTTGCACCATTAGAGCACGAACCAACATTGGAGTTAAAAATATTTGGTTTTATTCAGCCAAATTTAAAACACCCTTGGATTTATCAAAAACCAAAGAAAACTGGGCTTTTTGGTAACTATTTGCCATTTAATTTACTTGAAAAGAATAAAAAAATTTATGAAAATATCGAACAAAAGCAATATTAATTTTAAAGCACTCCATAACGCCTTATATGAGTCAAACTATAAGCCAGAATTGCCAAATTTGGTTCATACGACTTCTTTTTTTCGATATAACGATTTGGATGAATTTATAATTAATAAATTAAAAAAGAAGCAATTGGCTCAAAATGCTCCTCTTAATATTATTTCTGCAGGCTGTTCTTATGGAGAAGAGGTTTATAGCTATGCTCTTGCTCTTGATGATTTAGCCAAAAAGGCAAATATTATTGGGCTTGATATATCAAAAAAAGTAATTGATGAAGCAAGACTAGGGCATTTCCAATTGGATGAATGGGAAAATTCATATTTAAGTTTAGATAGTCAAATGCCAAAATTTTTCGAAAAAAGCCCATTTATTCACACAATGAAAGAAAAATTTAATGAAAATTTTGAATGCTACAACCCTAAAACCCATGAATATCGAAAAAAAGAAGGAAAGCTTGAAAATTGCAGTTTTGTTTCCGGAAACATATTGAATTTATCACAAAATGTTGAAAAAAATTCTCAAGATTTAATTTTGTGTCGATATGTCCTTTATCAGCTCGACAAAAAAGATTTAGATGCATTTTTTAAACAAGCATTTGATGCTTTAAAACCAGGGGGTTTGCTTTGTGTTGAACCTTTTGGATATCCAAAATATCAATCAAAAATTATACAAGCAGGGTTTATTCAGCCTTATAATGAAGCGCCATGCGTGTTTAAAAAACCAAAAAATCTTCAAAATATGGCAAATTATTATAAACAAATGATAGTTCGACCAGAATTTTGCACAAAATTAGATAATAAACCTGAATTTGATGACGTTCCACAACGCTTCGAAGAAAATCTTTTTGTTCATTTTTGATTTTCCGAACTTTCTGTCTTCAAAAATAATCGGAAATTCAACAATTTGCGCGCCTGAAACATAAGCCCTATATTTCATTTCAATTTGAAAAGAATAACCACTTGAAACTATATTATTTAAACCAATTTTGTTTAAAATATCCAAACGCCAACCGTTAAAACCGCCTGTTAAATCTTTAATTGGACATTTTAAAATTAATCTTGAATATAATGAACCGCCCTTTGAAATTAAACTTCTTAATAAATTCCAACCCTTAACTTTACCGCCAGAGATATTTCTTGAACCAATAACAACGTCATTGTCTTGTAATTTATCAAAAAATATTGGCAAATATTCAGGATTATGTGAAAAATCAGCATCCATTTGAATAAAAGCTTTGTATCCCAAATCTGCGCCATATTTAATTCCATCAATATATGCGCTTGCAAGTCCATATTTCCCGCCACGCTCCAGTAAATAAAGATTTGAAAGCCTATTTTTAAGCGCTTTGACAATTTTAGCGGTGGAATCTTTTGAATTATCATCCACAACCAAAATAGAAAAATCTTTTCCTTTTAAAATATCGTTAATACTATTAATCAAACACTCAATATTTAATTCTTCATTAAAAGTTGGGATAATAATTAAAGTTTTCATTTATATTCCTTAAATACGGCATTTTGTTCAATTATACACATTTATGGCATTCTTTGCAGTTATGTAACAAAACATTAAAATCGTATATACTTTTTTAAAACAAAAAGCAATTTCATAATTAAAAAACACTTTATTAAAATATAAGGGAACGGTATTAATTAATTATGAAATAAACGGAACTAAGAATTAAATAATAGAGGATAATAAAAAAGATATTTTTACTCTCTCTCTTGATATCCTCGTGTTTATAAATGTTTGACCTAGATTTAAAATAGTCAAACATTTTTTTTATTTAAATTTATTCGCCAAATACTTTGATAACTTCTTCTCTATCATCAAAATGAACCGTTTTGTCCGCCAGAATTTGATAATTTTCGTGTCCTTTTCCTGCCAAAACCAAAACATCATTTTCTGAAGAAATATCTTTTAAAAGTTTAATCGCCAAGTGCCTATCTGCTTCAACAAAGACAGTTTTAGGGTTAATAAGCGCAAGACCAGATAAAATATCTGTAATGATTTGCTGAGGGTCTTCGCTTCTTGGATTATCAGAAGTTATTATAATTTTGTCTGCTAGTTGTTGAGCAATTTTTCCCATTTTTGGGCGCTTTGTGCAATCTCGATTTCCACCACAACCAAACAAACAAATTAAATTTCCGTCTTTTGGTGTTAATTCCCTTGCGGCACGAAGAATATTTTCTAAGCCATCCGGAGTATGAGCATAATCCACAATTACCATTGGATTTGTTTGAACAATCTCAAACCTGCCGGCAACACTTCTTGTGGCTTCAAGAGCAGATTTAATAACCACTAATTCAATATTATTAACCAAGGCGCAACCAATTGCTGCAAGGCAATTATAAACGCTAAACATTCCATTTAAATGCAGTTTAAAATTAAGCGATTCATTTTTATAAGAAACATCAAAAGACACGCCATCAGACATAAATTCGATATTTTTAGCCATTAAATCAGCATTTGTTTTAACGCCATAAGTTAAAATATTTACACCTTCATTAACAGAATCAATCAAACGTTTAGCATACTTATCATCCAAATTGATAACAGCACAACAGCCTTGCTTTAAACCAGCAAACAATTTTGCTTTAGCTGAAAAATAATTATCCATAGTGATATGATAATCAAGATGGTCTTGGGTTAAATTTGTGAAAATTGCAGTAGAAAATTCGCAATTTTTAACCCTAAACTGTTCAAGCGCATGACTTGAAACTTCGGTAATAACATTTGAAACTTCTGCATTAAGAATTTTTTGTAATGTTTCTTGCATTTGAGGCGCCTGAGGAGTAGTGTGTTTTGCTTCAAGATAATCGTCTTTTGAAGAAAATTTATATCCTAAAGTTCCAATTAAAGCGCATTTTTTATTATTTTCTTCAAATATTTTTTGAACCAAGTGTGCAACGGTTGTTTTGCCATTTGTTCCCGTAACACCCATAAGATTAAGCGAATGAGTAGGATTATGATAAAAAACAGCAGCCAAATCAGCAATTGATTCTTGAGTTGATTTAACAATAATTTGCGGAATTTCGATATTTAAAGGCTTTTCGCACATTAATGCAACAGCGCCTTTTTCAAAAGCACTTTGAGCAAAATCATGCCCATCAACATGTTCGCCTTTTAAACAAACGAAGATTTCATGCGAATTAATCGTGTTTGAATTATATGAAATCCCTTTAATATCAATATCTTTAAAGTTTAATACTTCAACAGCTTCAATGCTTTTAATTATTTTACTTAAGTCCATTATTTTTCCTCGGTTTTTTATTATTTTATCAAAAAATTATTTTTTAGACTGCTTGTCAGGATTTAAATTTAATATTCTAACAAGTTCAGTTGAAATTTCTTTAAATACTGGAGCAGCAACAGTTGAGCCCCAAATGCCTTCCCCTGAAGGAGAATCAACAATAACATAAAGCACAACTCTTGGATTTGTTGCAGGAAAATATCCAATCATAGAAGTGTAAAGTTTGTTTGAATATCCTGTTCCATTAGAATTTGGTTTTCTTGATGTACCAGTTTTTGCAGCGATATAAAAGTCATCCATTTTTGCAGGATTTCTTCCATTTTCGATTGATTTAACAAGAAGGTTTGTGATGTCTTTTGCATCTTGTTCTTCTAAAATCCTTCTTCTGACAATTTTTTGTTCAGCTTCTTCAGGAGAATATTTTACAATATGCGGAGTTACCCAAACGCCATTATTAGCAATTGCACTAACCGCAGAAATCATTTGAATAACTGTTGTAGAAGCACCATATCCATATCCCATAGCGCCGTGGGTCGCAACATCCCAATGTTTTGGAGAAGGAAGCAAACCAGCAGATTCGCCAGGTAAATCTATTCCGGTTTTTTCGCCAAAATTGAACAATTTTAAACTGTCATAAAACTCTCTATCACTCATCATTTGAGCAATTTTAATTGAACCAATATTTGAAGAATGTTCAAATAAATATACTAAATCAATGATTCCAGGTGCACCCTTGCTTTTGTAATCATAATTGAAAATATCCCACCAACCAATTTTCATTTTGCCAGTGTCGTTAATTTTGGAATTTTTATTGATTTTTTTGTTCATAAATCCACAAGCAACAGTTATAATTTTAAATGTTGAACCGGGAGGGAAAACGTCTGAAATTGCCCAATTTTTCATTTCTTGCATTGTGTATTTATTATATTCATTAGGATCATAGCTTGGAGCAAGCGCTAGCGCTAAAATTTCGCCAGATTTTGGATCCATAACAATTGCAGCCGCTCTTGGCGCTTTAAATTTTTGAATAGCTTTCAAAAGATATTTTTCGCAAACATGCTGAACAGCGCTATCAATTGTTAAAGTTAAAGTTTTTCCTTTAACTGGTGCAGAAACATCCGCAGGATTAACGCTGATGTTGTAGATAATATCGCCATTTGGCGCTTTTTCATAAGTTATTGTTTTATCAACATATTCAAGATATTCTTTCGCACGATACTCAATTCCGCCAGCTGTATCGGCGTTTGGATTGTAAAAACCAAGCACATGTGAAGCAAGAGTTCCTTGCGGATAAACACGCTTGTTTTTAACTTCATAAGAAAGTTCACGAAGCCCTTTTTTCTTGATTTCTCGAACAGTTTTTCTGTCTAAATCTTTTTTTACGGTAATAATTTTTTTATTAGTTTGAGAAAGCTTTTTAGTTAATTCAGGAACAGACATTTTTACATAAGGAGCAAGGATTTCCGCCAATTTTTCAGGAGGATAATCATAATAATTCGGATGAGCATACAAAACAAATGTTGTTTTATCAGCTGCAAGCTTGAAGCCATATCTATCAACAATTTCGCCCCTTAAAACGTACATCTTGGAAGTTCTTTGTGATTTTGCTTTCTTTTTGCAATGTCTAATATCACAAACTTGAAGCAAAAAAAGGTAAACTATTAAGCCCAAAAAGCACAAATAAAATATAGATTGCAGACAACCCATGCGTCTATCAAATTTATTATGAACGATGTTTCTCAAGACTGCCCCGATTAATAACTAACTACTAAAGATTTTTTAGATTGTTTTTTATTCAAATTCAAGTCAGGCAATGCAATAGCATCAACCTCAACAACATGACGAGCACGTTCTAAAATGTTTGTTTTAGAAACAGCTTTGTCGATATTATAATACGATTGCAAACTATCCACTTTGTTTTGCAATTCGTCGTTTTCATAGTTTAATTCCAGTGTTTCTCTTGAAATTTGATTAAGTTGAACTTCTTTACAAGACACAAAATAATAGCAAACTAAGCAAAATAAAACCAAAAAGCCCAATGTGCCATATAAAAAATTATTAACCCTTTGGACAATCATTTCCTTATATGATTTTTCATTTAAGAAATAACCACTTATAATTTGGCTATTTTCTTGTTCAATTGGATTTGAAACGTTAGTATCAGCTGACGTTTTATTTTCAGCTTTCTTTATTTTTTGCGCAATTTTATTTTTATATTTAGTAAAAGAAGGTTTCAATTATTTCTCACTTAATTTTTCTTGCAATTCGTAGTTTTGCACTTCTTGATGGAGGATTAATTTTTAATTCTTCGCAAGATGCCATAATTGGCTTCTTATTGACAAGCTCTAGCAATTTTCCTCCGCAAGCACATTTGATAATATTCTTATCGCAACGACATTCAGACGAATAAGATTTTAAAAATCTTTTTGCCAGTCTATCTTCCAAAGAATGGAAAGATAACAAACTTATTATAGCATTAACGTCCGTTAATTCGATAACTTTTTTTAATGTATTTTCAAAATTTAACAATTCCTGATTAACTTCGATTCTAAGAGCTTGAAAGACTCTTGTGGCAGGATGAATTTTTGATTTGATATTTGGTGTGGAATTTTTAATTAGCTGCGCCAATTCCAATGTTGAATTAATTGGACGATTTTGAACAATTGCACGAGCTATTCTTTTTGAAAATCTTTCCTCGCCATAGTTTGAAAAAATTTCAACAAGCTCAGCTTCTTTATATTTATTAACAACATCCCAAGCACACCAGTCTTGTTGCTGATTAAATCGCATATCCAAAGGGGCATCTTTCATAAAAGAAAAACCACGATTAGCACACGTCAATTGGTGATATGAAGCGCCCAAATCAAATATTATTCCACCGGTAATTTTTTCAATTCCAAGATTTTTCAAATGAATATCGATATCAGCATAACTTCCTTTAATAATTGTGAGATTTTTGTATTCTTTCAATCTTTCACTAGCATGATTAATCGCATCATCATCAACATCAAAAGAAATCAATCTTCCATTTGAAGAAATTCTTTTTAAAATTTCTTCGCTATGCCCGCCCCCACCAAGCGTACAATCGACAAAAATTTTATCTGAATCATAGCAATTTAAGCTATCAACAACTTCTTGTTTCATAACCGTATAATGAACAAAATTTGGTTTTTCAGATTCAAAATTTTCCATATTAAAAGTTTATCATTCTTTTGAAATTTTTTAAAATACTTTTTAAAGGCTTATCCCATTCACCCATTAAATTCTGGGCATGATATTTTTGATATTGCTCAATAATATTTTGAGGAAGTTTTTCGTTTTCTTTTAAAATATTAGCCAAATCAAGAAGAAAATCGTCTTGCACTTGAGCATAATCAGCAACTTTTTTTCTATATTCTTCATCAGCTTCCCTATGCATTAAAGCATCAAAAGCACATTTTATATTAATATCATTTTTTTCTTTGGGAAAAGAGCTAAGCGCCATACTAACAGAAATTTTACCAATTAAAACTTCTTTAATTAAATCGGCAACCAAAAGCCTATTTTGATATATTTTTAATTTTTCGCTTTCCATTGCTTAAATTATACACCAACAAGGCATTCTTCTTCCATCATTTCATTCAAAATTAAAGAAAGCCTTGTTAAATCGCCACTGCAATATCTTTGCGCAATTTCAAACAAAGATTTTGTAATGATTTCCTGATTAGAATAAACGGTTCTATAATAAAATTTTTTACCTTGTTTATATCTTAACAAAACTTTTTTTTCAAAAAGTCTATCCATAACAGTTTTGATTGTTGTGTATGCTCGTTTTTCTTCTTGCGAATTTGCTAAAATATCATATACATCTTTAACTGAATTTGTATATATTCCATTTTGCTCCAACCCCCACAAAGCGCCCAAAATGGCACATTCTAAACTTCCATGTCTGGATAGCATTATTGTTCCTTTCTTTTGTTGTTAATGTTTCTAGTTTTATTTATTTAAATCTTACGGGTAAATCAAAATTAATGTCTCTTGGTCCAAAGTTTATTGTTTCTTGAGAAGTTTCGTCTCTCAAAATAATTATTCCTGAATTTACGTTTGCTTTTGGTTTTGAAGCAGTCGGATTTAATAATTTTGAAGCAGCGCTCTCGCGATAGAATTTGATTGTATCATGCTTGCAACCAAATAAAAACATGCTTGCGAAAAATAATAAACTTAAAAAAATTGAAGCTATATATCTTTTTTTCATAAATTAATCCTGACTATTATTTGTTACAACAAGCTGATTAAATGGTATTTCAATATTTTCCAATTCAAATTGTTCTTTAATTATTTTATTAAATTCTCTTTTAATAGACCATTGTCCTTTTGGTTGAGTTTTAATGCGACATTTTATACATAAAGAACTCTCTTTAAAACCATCCAAACCCCAAATATCAAGGGCGCCGATAACTTTTTCTCGGTTTTGCTCATTAGAAACCAAAATATCAAAAGATTTTAATAAAGTATCAAAAACATGTTTAACATTTTCCTTATATGCAACATCAAGCTCAAAAAAGGCATAAGAATATTCCATTGTATGATTGATTATTGAATCAATATAGCCACATCTAATATAGCAAAGAGCCCCTGTAACATCAGAGCGAACGGTTATCAAAGACAAGGTAATTTTTTCAACAAACCCTTTAACTCCGCCGATTTCAACGTAATCACCAACACGAACTTGTCCTTCAAGAAGAATAATTATTCCAGAAATAACATCTTCAACAAATCTTTTAGCCCCAAAACCAATAGCAACACCCATTACCCCAGCCGTTGCAAGAATTGGTCTTATATCAATTCCAAAAAGATTAAGCATACTTACAATATAAATTGCAAAAACAACTGCTTTAATAACATGAAGCAAAATAGTATTAAATGTTATCAGCTGCTGTTTTCTAACTTGAGGAATAGAATTATTTGAAATTTTTTCAATCATTTTTGCCGATAAAACGCTTGAAAGCTTCAGTGCAACAACAAACAAGAAGCTGCATTTTATAATGCTCCAAATAAATAAAATCATTTTTACATGCGCAGGTTTTAAAATTTCACCAAATAAATCCAAATTCAAAAATTCTTCCATAATTCTCCCCAATTTTTATAAAAAAATTATAAAAAAAATAAATCTAAAGGTCAAAGAATAAATTCACCTTTTGATTAATTAGTTTTTTTAATATGGAGACTAAACTTAAATTGTTTAGGAGGAAAATTGGCTTTTAGATATTCAAACGACAAAACAAATTCATTCAATAAAGCAATGAAATTCACCTCAAATCCAGTCAAGAAAGACAAAGCGTTTTTTTGCAATTTGGGCGATAGCTTCATGCTGAAAAATGAATATCGAAAAGCAGTTAAAGAATATTTAGTTTCTTTAATGATTGATAAGAATAATATTCCAGCTTGCAAAGGTGCTTCAAAAGCATATAAAAACCTTAAAGAATATGATAAAGCAATCAAGCATTTAAAAAATGCAAGAAATATATATGGTTTTGATTCTGAAATTTACTACGAACTTGGCTTAAATTATTTGCTTAGCGCAGATAATCCAAATGCGCAAAAAAATTTCATAAGAACAATCAAACTTGAACCAAACAACAAAAATGCACAAATAAAACTCGCTTTAACCCACGAATTATCTGGCGAAGCAGAAATGGCAATCTTGGTTTATGAAACAATAATCGAAAAATATCCATATTATATTCCTGCGCTTTCAAACCTCGCAAGTTTATATATTGAACAAGAAGAATACAAAAAGGCAATAGTTTTATTCAAAAAAATCCTTAAGATTAATGAAGAATATTATAGAGCATTTCTTGGGCTTGGGTTATGTTTCGACAAAATGGGGAAATATATTTATGCGGTAAGATTCTATAAGAAATATATCGCCAAAAAGCCACATTCCCAAACCGCAAAGTCGCTTGTCGGAAGGATTTATGAAATTTATAAGTGCAGAGAAAAAACAAAACATGATAATAAATTAAAAATAATAAATTCTAGTCCTTAAATAGGATATTATTAATTTTTAATTTGACACATTAAAAATCAAACACTATAATAATACAAGATAGAATCGTAATTAGATTATAAAGGAAGTATTACTATGAGACTTAAAAAAGGTTTTACATTAGCCGAAATTTTAATCGTATTGATGGTAATCGGTGTTATTGCAACAATGACTATCCCATCTATGATGAAAGGTGTTACTGAAGCACAATTAAAAACTGGCTACAAAAAAGCTTTCAACACAATTTCAAACTTTGCAGCTATGGAAAAAGTTGCTGGTACATTACCAAACCGCGCATCTCAAGGCAACATCAATGCACTTTATACTGCGCTAAACAATTCTTTATCAGTTAAAGCTTATGGAACTGACGCTGGTAATTCTGGTACTATCGTAACAAATGCATCTAATGCTTGTTTATCAACAATTGCTGGTGTTGCTGGTGAAGGCACATTAGGTACTGAAGGTGGCGCAAACGGTTGTGCTCAAGTAGTTGCTGTTACTGACGATGGCGGTGCAGTTGCTGATCAAGGACTTGCTTGGATTATCACAGAAGACAACATCGCTTATGCAGTTGTTCAAGGTGGTGCAACAGCAACAAACGCTATGACTAAACAACAAATTGCTGCACAAGCAACTGATATTCTTGCTGCAAATAACTCAAGCGCAGTTATTCTGGTTGACGTAAATGGCTTAGCAAAAGGTCCAAACACATTTGAAACTCAAGGTCTTGACGGTGCATTAACACCTAATGAACCAATGGATACAATTACTGGTGACAGATATAAAATCTACATCGGTTCAGACGGTGCAACAGCAGGTCCAAGAGAATTCACTGCAACAGGTCGTATGGCTGCTGACTTAAAATAGTCTAATAGTAATACATATATAAAAGCGCAAGAAATTGCGCTTTTTTTAATGTCTTTTTGTAACAATAATGTTACAAAATAAAAATTAAGCGCATTTTTTAAAATGTTTAATCTTGAATTAACTATAAAGGTGGGAAAACATGAAATTAAACGCAATTAATAGCATTAACAATTACGCTTCAAAAAAAATTCAAACAAAAGAAATTACAAAATTAAACAATAATTTTGTAAGTAATTCTATTTCAAAAAACAGCCTACAAGAAACGTTAGGAAGAAGCCAAGTTTCATTCAAAGGAACAGGTAAGCTAACCCAAAAAGGCTTTGAATATGAACAAAAAAGCGCAATTAGCCATGCTGGTGAAGATTTAAAATATAATGCATATAATGGCGAACTTGAATATTGGGAACACAACCCAAACGGCGAAGAAAGACGTTATATTCATATAATTCCATCTGAAAGAACAAGAATCGTTGTTGATTATAACGATGGCTATACCACAAGAACAACTCAAAGCCCTAAAGGTCAAATTATCGAAACAAAAGACGAATTAGGAAGACAGATATATCTAGAATTAACTAATACACAACAACAAAAGAAAATTGTTGAAACAGATTACGACAGAAAAAGAAGAGTGATTACTCTCAGCGCTCCTGAATTGAAAGAAAAAGTACAAGTGTTTGACTTAAACACCGGCGAAAGCGTTACAAAAGGACCATTAGTTGAAGATAGAATTGAAGTTGAAGATGGCGTTTTTGAAACAACAAACATCGTTACAGGCGAAGTTTACAAAAGAGAAACTTTCACTAACAGAGGAAGAAATATCAAAATAACAGATTATTCACGAGAAACAGGAATAATCACAAAAGAAACATTAGTTGAAAAAGGCGGAACAACTGTTACAACATTCAACGAAAAAGGCGTTAAACAAAGAACAATTAACACCGACAAAAAAGGTACAAAAATAATTTATACTTTTGGAGAAGACGGAATCCACGAAACTTCAAGAATCGAAAAACAATATGACTCAGAAGGAAAATTAGCAAAGCAAACAACATATCAACCAAACACAGATATAATTCAAAACATTATTGAACTAGGGAAAAATTCAAAAGAAAAAACAATTCATTATTATAATACATTCCCAAATGTACGCTCATATAGCGAAATCAAAGTTGGCGACAGAGTGACAAAATGCACATATTATTACGACAACGGCATAAAACCAAAAAGAGTTTTAACATATTTTGACAATGGCGGATATGTTGAAGAATTGTTTGAAGATTCAGGCAAAAAACCATTGAGCCAAGCAATGTATTTTGATTCAAACGGAACAATGAAAAAAGTCGAAAAATATGACACAACAACAGGCAAAATGTATGAATCAAGAGAAATTCATCCAAATATGCATGGTTGGTATATTATCAAAAATTTCGATGATTATACTGGTAAATTAACTAAAAAAGACACTGTTACAAGCAAAGATGTTGTAATGGAACGAGTTTTTTATCATGAAAACGGACAAGTCCCAAGAAAAGTGATTAAATTTAATAAAGACCGCTCATACAGCGTAACTTGCTATGATGAAGGATTTAAAGTTTTAAGCACAAAAGAATATAATGCAGATAAAACTCCAAGAATTAAAAGCGACAATTAGTCGCTTTTAATTTATAAGCGTAACAAAACGTAATATAATCTAAAGTTTTATAAATAAACACCGATATACAATAATATATTGCATTAAAGGTGTGTTATGACATTATTTGATATTAATCAAGCAGTCTTTCCCTGGAAAGAGCGCAGATTAGGATATAGCGCAGAGAATAACAATATAGATTTAAGCGAAATTACGACTGTATATACAACATTTAAACAAGAACCTGCTCGAAGTGGTTTTATTGGCGTATTTAATTTATTCGAAAACATAGACCAATATGAACCAATAAGAGGGACAAGATATGCAGCTGATGGCACAAGATATGGCGATAACAATTCATATTGGGAAGATAAGCCCTATGATGATGCATACGATTATTGGAGCACAATAACAAGCGAAGAAACAAAAGACTTAATAAGAAGCAAATTTGGACTCGAAGAAGAAGAATACGATGCCCTTGCTTGCATTGCCCTAGCATTAGCTTCTCAAGAGACAGGCATGGGCTTTGAAGAAGGATATCAAGAAGAAAACGGAAAAGATAGAAGAACTCAAGATAAAAGAAATTCACAAATTGAAATACTAAACTTTTTAGACACAAAAGACGAAGGCTTAGATCCTTTGGTAATTGCAAGTAAAGTAGCAGGTCTAATTGGAATAAATATTCCGCAAGACGCACAATCAGCGTCTTCTGGTTTAACCCAAATGAAAATTCATGACATTTTAAATGACCCAAAAAATCAATCAAGCTTATTATCAAGAACACTGGAAGAATTTGGAATAACCTCTGAAAGCGCAACAGTAAACAATTTAGCAAAAGAACCCCAAAAAGCAGCTCTAGCTACAATGGCATATCTTGCAACTTTACTAAAGGATCATAAAGAATATGAAGGCGCTATGAGCACTTATCATGAGCAACTTGGCGATAAAATATCTCAAGAAACAGGGCTAACTTATGATGAAGCGCTACAAAAAGGGTACGAAAGCGTATTAACAATATACGAAAAATACAATGAAATAGACGATATTGAAGCGATGAAAAAATTCAGAGATATCGCAAAGAATTGGATGCTAAGCACAAATAATAGCACACTTGAAAAAACTGACAATTTATCCCAAGAAGAATTGCTAGCTTTAGTAAATTCCCCCGAAAACAAATTTAATGAAGAAGCTCAATTAATTCTTTTAAATTCATATTTTAAAGATAGCGAATTTGATTCCGAATCATTAGAATGCATAAGACTATTCCTATCTCACGAAGGAATGGCGATGAGCCCATTAGAATATATTCCCCATGCTTGGAATACAGGCGCAGACTTGCACGAATCTGAGCAATTCAACAAATATGACAGATTTTTTACATCGCAATTAGGAATAATATTATCAAATCCTGAAACATTCCAATATGATCAATTCACCCCAAGCGTTGTAGAATTAGCCAAGCTTTATGCAAGCCAAGGCTCTTTAGATGGCTATTACGCAATTGAAGACACACTGGATAACTATACAGACATGGATGAAAGATATCCATGGCTATCGCAAAATTAAAAGGGTGCAAAAGCACCCTTTTTTATTTAATAACAAATACGGATAAAAGCCACATAATCAAAATTATTGTTGTTGAATATAATAAAGCTTTTTTTAAATCATCCGCACATGAATCCCTTTTATTGTCTTTATCTAGCATTTTTTCTCCTTATCCTAAGAATCTTAAGTAAATATAAGCGCTACTTAAAACCAGAGAAATAAACACAACAACAACGCCGTATTTCATAAATTGCATAAAACCAATTGGATGTCCTTGTTTTGCTGAGTTTTCACTAACAATTACATTTGCTGCTGCACCGATAATTGTTAAATTTCCACCCAAACATGCACCAAGCGACAAACTCCACCAAATTGGATATGCATATTCGACACCCATAACAACTTGCATTTGTGCAATCATAGGAGCCATTGTTGCAGTATATGGAATGTTATCAATAATTCCAGAAATGATTCCAGAACCCCAAAGAATAATCATTGAAGCCAAAGCTTGAGAACCATTTGTAACATCGATTATCCATTGAGCCATAAGCTTAATGCCGCCAGTCGCTTCTAAACCACCAATGATAATAAATAAGCCAATAAAGAAGAAAATTGTATTCCATTCAACTTCTTCAAGGATTTTTGTTGGTTTTTCAAAGAATAAAAGAATTGAAGCACCCAACATTGCCATAATACTTGTTTCGATATGAGTAACGTCATGTAAAACAAAACCAATAATAACAAATGTTAAAACGATAACAGAGCGCCACATTGCAACATAATCAGTGATAACACCTGTATTATCAATATTAGCAGCTAATGCCATTTTTTCCTTTGTTGCAACAAGTTGCTTTTTAAAACACGCAACCAGAAAAGCAACAACTGCAACCATGATAATTACAACAATAGCTGTTAATTCTTTAATAAAATCCATGAAGCCAAAACCAGCAGCTGAGCCGATGATTATATTAGGAGGATCGCCAATTAATGTGGCAGTTCCGCCAATATTAGAACAGAAAATTTCTGTAATTAAAAATGGAATTGGATTGATTTGTAATTTTTTTGCAATAGCAAATGTAATTGGCATGATTAAAATTACAGTTGTAACATTGTCTAAAAACGCACTAAGAACTGCTGTAAAAATGCCCAATACAGTTAAAACTTTAATTGGGTGACCCTTGGTCATTTTTAAGAAATTATTTGCTAAATATGTAAACACGCCTGTTTTAGACGTTATTGAAACAATAATCATCATTGAAACGAGCAAAAATATTACATTGAAATCAATAAAGTTAATAAAATACAATGGATTTAAAGAATCGCCACTCATTTTGTCTTGGCTAATTAAACCCAATAATATAGTTAAAACACCACCAAAAAGTGCAATTGTAACTTTTGGAATTTTTTCTAAGGCAATAAAAACATAAGCCAATAATAATATTATAGCTGAAATCATTATGCCATTTTGAGCCACTAATTCGTGCAATGCTTCCATTATTTACCTCCTTGTTGAGCATGGAATGCCAAAGCAACACCAAGAGCAATTTCTTCATTATTTGAAGAAGCTTTTTTCTTTGCTTTTTTTGGCTCTTCTTTCACAGCTTCAGGAAAATATTTGTTTAAAACATTAATTATAAAACTGCTAGTGATATTCATAGCATAAATCATAAGCGTCAAAAACGCTAATACTACCGTCATTCCAATAAAAGTAATGGTAATGCCAGTATTAAATAATTCTGCAAAATCTGCCATTATACTTTCTCCTATTCTATTAAACTAAAACAATAAAAAAGGAGTTTCTAAGGGGCATTCGGCTGTATTTGGTGCAACAAAAGGAGAAGTGCTAATTCATTTTTGTCATCCAAAAAGCCTTTCGTATATATGTAAGATATTGTATTGTCAAATTGTTTTAAAGATGGTGCAACAAAATCATCATTAATATTGCTTTCAGAATTATTGTTTCTTCTTGAATTTATTGAAGTTGAAGAATTTTGAGCAACATTTAGCGTTAATTCATTTTCTTTCGTGTTTAAAAAACCTTTGCTCGATTTTTCGCCACTGCTTAAAACGCATTCACAAGAAGGCATTGCAATCGAAGCACAATTTGCCTCGCTAAAGGAAAATGTTGCTAATACTAAAATTAATATTAAAAGTATTCTTTTAATAAAATCCATATACAACATACTATGATAAAAATAAAATTTTAAAATAGTAATTTGTGTTATTATTAAAATATGAACAAAAAGAAAATTTTCAAAATTTTATATATTATTTTGGGGCTTTTATTATTCTGGGGGCTAGTTTGGAGCTATGGAGTAACAAAAACTGTTAAGAAGAACAGCAAAAATTCCGATCTTAAAAACCAAAGAGCAATCGTGAAAAATATTATTGTCACAGAAACACAAAACGAAAAAAAATATTGGGAATTTTATGCCAAATCTGGAGAATATAATTCAGAACATAACAGCATTCTTTTAAACGATTTAATTGGAAATTTTTATGACAAAAGCGAAAATGTTGTTGTAAGCTTTAAATCTAAAAAAGGAACATACGACGAAAAAAGCAAAAGAGTTGTCTTGAATGGAGAAAATCTTTTTGTTGGGAAAGACGGTTCTCAATTATATGCCGATGAACTAATTTGGCAAGGACAAGACGCAGACATCCTTGCAAACGGCAATGTGCAATTTATTCAAGACAATAAAATCATAACAAAATCACAAAAAGCGATTTTTAACTCCGACTTAACAAATTTCAAAATAATTGGAAAAACAAAAACAGAACTTTTTGCAGACAAAGAAAAGAAGAAAAAATATACACACTTTTAATTTTGTGCTAGATTAATAATGATGAGGAAAAATAATTTTAAATATTTAATAGTAACGCTTGCCCTACTCATGCTAGGAAGTGCAACTGCTATCACAATAGAATCAAAGAAACAAGAAATTGAGCTTGACAAAAACAAAGGGTTTTTTGAAGGAGACGTTAAAGTTCAAGTTGGGGATGTTATTGTGCAATCTCCTCGTGCAGATTTAGATTTAGAACCCGAAACAAAAAAGCCTTCTCTGGCAACATTTTTTGATAAACCTTATGCTCATCAAACAAAAGACAATAAAAAGCATGAAGTTAAAGCAGACATCATTAAAGTTTCATTAATTAAAAAAGTCATTACTGCGCAAGGCAACGCTCAAACAAATGTCTTGCAAGACAAAAAACCAGTAATAATCATAACGGCAGACGAACAAGAATATGACACAAACACAAACCTTATGAAAGCAAAAGGTTCCGTTGTAATTAATTATGAAGATATGATTGCAACATCTGACAATGCTTTTGCGCTTTTAAATAAGCAAGGAGATGTGCAAAACATTAAACTTTCATCAAGAGCAACAATTAAACAAGACAAAAGCATTATAAAAGGCGACAATATCCAATATTCAAACCTCCGTCAAGATATCATTGTTTCAGGAAATACAATGTCCGATGTAACTTTTGAAAATGGCGACAGAGTTATTGTTAATGCAAGAAATCAACAATATGACAGACGTGGAAATACAATCATGGCAACAGGTGCAGTTAATGTAAAATATGCTGATTATGTTGCAATTGGACCTAAGGCAATCTTATATATCAACGAAAAAACAAATAAACCAGACAAAATAATTTTCACAGGGCGCTCTAAAATCACAGAAAAAGGCGTAAACACTGTTGAAGCAGATAAAATAACTATGACAATGCAACCAAAAACATTTGAAGCAATTGGTCAAGTTAAAACAATTCTTGAACAAGAAACAAATAAAAATCAAAACAAAAACAAAATGGAGTTCAGTTTATAAATGACAAGCATAACATTAGAACACAAACAATGTCTTGTTGCAGGGGATGGTAATCTTCCTGTTGCAATGGCAAAAAGTGCAACGCAAAACGGATTTGAAGTGATTTGCATTTCGCTTTCTTCTGATAACTATAAAGAATTAAAAAAATATTGTTCAAAAGTAGTTTCTTATGGTCCTGGGCAAGTTAATTCAATTCGCAAATTTTTACAAGAAGAAAATATTAAGCAACTAACTTTCCTAGGCAAAGTCTCTAAAACAATGCTTGTTAAACGTCCAAAGCTTGAAAAAAGAGCAATTGAAATGCTCAAAGAAATGAGAAAATTGAATGATGATGCAGTTATGCTAAGGATTATTCAAGAAATGGAATCAATCGGCGTAACAATACTTGATCAAACAATTTTTATTAAAAATCTTATGATTCAAAAGGGAGTTTTAACAAATTTAAAACCAAATGAATCACAAATGGCAGATATTGAATATGGCTTCAATATAGCAAAACAAATGGGCGGATTAGACATTGGTCAATCTGTTGTTATGAAAGACAGAATGATAATGGCAATCGAGGCTATCGAAGGAACAGACAAATGCATTAAACGTGGCTGTAAATTAGCAAGAAGAAAAAATGCAATTGTTGTTAAAGTTTCAAAACCAGCACAAGACAAGCGCTTCGACATTCCTGCCGTTGGATTAAGAACCATAAAAACAATGAAAAAATACGGCGCAAACGTTTTGGCTCTTGAAAGCGGAGAAACAATTATTGTAAACCAAGACGAAATGGTTGAGTTTGCAAACAAAAACAAGATGGTTATAGTAGCACTTTAAAATGAGCAAAAAATTATTCATAATAACAGGGGATTATTCAGCAGACGTGCATGCGTCTAATATGGTTCGAGAATTAAAAAAACTAATTCCCGATATAATTATTGAAGGAGTTGGGGAGTCAAATCTTGAAAATGCTGGCGTGAAATTATTTCGAAATCACGAAAAAATGGGCAAGATGGGTTTAACTCCAAAATCAATAATTGAACATTTTTCTCTTGGAATAGATATAATGAAATATCTTAAAGAGGAATTTAGACCAGATTTAGTCCTTTTAATTGACTATGGCGCTTTTAATTTGCAAATTTCAAAAGAATTAAAAAAAGCAAATATAAAAACATTTTTCTTCATACCGCCACAAATTTGGGCCTCAAGAAAACACCGCTTAAAAACAATTAAGAAAAATATTGATAAAGTTTTAACTATTTTCCCTTTTGAAAAAGAATTTTACGAAGCGGAGGGAATTGACTCAACTTATGTCGGACATCCGATTGTTTCAGAATTGCCCGAATGCAACAACAAAAAAGAATTTTTTGAGCGTCATGGCTTTGATTCAAATAAAAAACTAATAGGAATCTTCCCTGGTTCAAGAGTTTTTGAAATTAAATTTTTGCTTGATATCTTCCTTGGGGCAATTAAAATTATCGAAAAATTAAAGCCAGATGTGCAATTTGCTTTTTCTCATGCAATGAGCTTAAAAGACGACGCTTTCAGCGTTCCATATAAAAAAATTAAAGGTGAAAATCATCAATTGCTTGCGTATTCTGACGCACTGATTTTGGCTTCAGGAACAGTTGCGCTTGAAGCTGCAATGTATAATACGCCTATGCTTATAGCATACAAAGGTCCATTGATTTTTTACCTTGGCTATTTATTAGTTAGAAATATTAAAAGAGCTTGTCTTGTTAATATAATTACAAAAAACGATTATGTTGACGAATTCCTAATGTATGATGCAACAAGCGAAAAAATAGCAAATGGAATTATTGAAATTCTTGATAATCCAAAAAAAAGAGAGCATATTTTAAAAGGTTGCGAGAAAACTCGACAACTATTAGGACAAAAACACTGCGTTGAAGAAGTTGCGCACGTTATCAAAAACGAACTTATAGGGGAATAAATTATGAAAAAGAATCTTGCAAATATTATTACACTGTCTCGAATATTTTTTGTATTCATAGTTGTAGCGCTACTATTTTGCAAAGAATGCCCTTATTCATACAAAACAGCGCTCTTTTTAACAACAATTTTAATGTGGTTTGATGGATTGGATGGCTTTGTTGCAAGAAAATTCAATATTTCAACAAAACTTGGTGCGCTATTAGACATCATGGGCGATAGAATAGTTGAAAATGTTTTTTGGATTTCTTTTTGCGCTCTTGGTTGGATAAATGTTTCAATTCCGATTATAGTTCTTACTCGAGGCATTATAACAGACTCGCTTAGAACTCTAGCATTTGAACAAGGTTTCACTGCCTTTGGCGCAACAACGATGATGCAAGGACGAATAGCAAAATTTATCGTTGCTTCAAACTTCTCAAGATTCACTTATGCAGTTTGCAAAGCAGTTGCGTTTTTCTTCTTGATTGCTGGAAATATGCCAAGTTCATACGCAAATCAAGATATAATTTTAAAAATTGGCGAAATTTGCGCAATAATTTCGGTTGTTTTCTGCGTTCTTAGAGGCTTACCAGTAGTAATTGAATCAAAAAGATTTTTCTAATTATGAAATCAAATTTTTTAAACATAGTTTTATTTGAACCAGAAATCCCACAAAATACGGGCAATATCGCAAGACTTTGTGCTTGTTTGGGTGCAAAACTTTATCTTGTTGGAAGATTGGGTTTTGTGTTGTCTGATAAATATTTAAAAAGAGCAGGGTTAGACTATTGGGATAAGCTTGATATTTGTCATGTGGATAATTTGGATGATTTAATTGCAAAAAACCCTGATTCAACCTTTTATTACTTTACAACAAAGACTGATACAGTTTATACTAATATTAATTACAAACAAGGGGATTTTTTAGTATTCGGACCAGAAACAAGAGGAATTCCTGAAGAAATTTTAAACAAAAACAAGCAAACTTGCGCAACAATTCCAATGCGAAAAGAAACAAGAAGCTTAAATCTATCCAATTCGGTAGCAATTGCAGCTTACGAAGCTTATAGACAATTTACAAATTAGTCAAGGAGAATTAATGAATCACCAGCAACAGCAACAAGCTGACATACAAGTCTTAGGAAAAGATATTGTCTTAAATATGTTGCCAAAAAGAATACAAAACTCTCATAAAGGCACATACGGACATGTTTTAAATATTGCAGGCTCAAGTCAATATCAAGGTGCAGCATTATTGAGTTCTGTTTCATCCTTAAAAGTTGGCGCAGGATATTGTATGCTTGCAAGTTGTTCTGATGTTATCAATACAGTTGCTTCAAATACTCCCGACATAACCTTTATCGACCTTGGTCAATCTGGCTATGGAACAATTCCAAAAGATTCAGGAAAATTTATCAGCGCAATTGCAAATTATGACGTTGTTTCAATTGGTTGCGGATTAAACCAAGTTGGCGGCGTTGATGATTTTGTTATTAATTTTTTAAAGAAAAATAAAAATTCTTATACTCCAATAATTATTGACGCTGACGCGCTAAACATTATGGCGAAACAAAAAATGTATTCAATGCCCTTAAATTCAATAATTACCCCGCATCCAATGGAATTATCAAGATTAATGGGTGTTGAAGTAAAAGAAATTCAACAAAACAGAGCAAAATGGGCTTGGGAAGCAAGCAAAGAATATGATTGCATTGTTCTTTTAAAAGGACATGAAACAGTAATCGCCGTTCCGAGCGGCAAAATTTTCATAAATCACACAGGAAATTCTGCCCTTTCAAAAGCAGGAAGCGGAGATGTTTTAACAGGAATGATTGCAGGATTCTGCGCACAGGGCATATCTCTTGAAGAAGCGGCATGTTGCGCTGTTTATATCCATGGAATCACAAGCGAAGTTGCTTCAAAATCGATGACAGAATATTGCGTTTTGGCTTCTGATTTAATAAAATATATTCCACTTGCGATGAAAGCCGTTTTAAACGTTAATTAAAGGCTTGATAGTTGAATATCATAATTAGAATCATCGTTGACAATTAATGCATTAGAAACCGCAACGCCTTCTTTATTATGAGCAGAATTCGCAATTTTTCCTTTAACATATAAAGCACTTGATGAACCTCCATCAAAATTCATCGCATAATCACATCCAATGCTTTTCATAAATTTTGCAAGCTCGACTAAAGTCATTCCAACTGAGGCTTTTTCTCTTCCGTCAATCGCTACGATGATAAATGTTCCATCGTTTTTAAATCCAATTGCACTTCTTGGGTTTTTGCCTGCAATTGCACCAAATTTTTGTTCTTTTGTATCAACAAAAACCTCCGAATCTTTTACCAAATAAGGACCTGCCGCAAGGATGTGTTTTGCACCTTTAAGACTTTGTTGAAGCTTAATATCAATATATATTTTGCTATTAGATTTAACTAGTTTAGAAATGATGTTTTTATTTCCCGAAATCACAAAACTATTTTCTTTTAATTCGATAGGACTAGAGGAAATTTTTTCAATTTTATTATTAACCACCAATAAATTTAAGCCGTCCTTAGGAGCAGCAGGACTAGTTTTACCCCAAATTGGAGTATATAAAAGAGTATAAGTTGAAAGCATTCTTGGTTGATTAATGTTATCAATTTCAATTGAAAAAGCCCTTGTATAAGCCTTGATATCAAAGTCAATTTTATCCATCTTGTATGACTCAATGCCATTCTCTTCAAAAAAAGCTATTCCAACTCGATTAAAAATTTCCCCTGTTAAAACATTCCTGTCAATCATCAAAGCTCCAAGAGGCACACCTGTTTGTGGTTTAAAATATCCTCCGTTAATAGCTACAATAGCCCCCTCTTGTTGTGCAATTCTCCTAATTGTTTTTCTAGAATTTAATTTCTTACTGGCAATTTGCGGTTTAATAGATAAATTTGGATTAATGTTAGAATTTAATTCTACAATGTTTATTTTTATTGGTCTTTTGTTTATATACTTTGTTTGTTTAATATGCGCTACGCCCTTGGCGGGAAAAGAAATATGGGAGTTTGCATATTTGTTTTTAATATTTTGTTCAAAATTTTTCTGTAAATATACTTTTTCGTCTACAAAAACCGTTTTGATTGGTCCTGTATCAGTTTGCGCAAAAATTGGGCGAGATAGTAAACAGGTAGCAATCAAAACGGCCAATAAAAATAATATTATAATATAGTTGAGTTTGCGGTCTTGATAGGTTTTATTTGCTATGTATTCACTCAAAAAACTTAAACTCGAACCATAAGAACCATGATAATATTCAGTTGTTTTTGAATTTATCATTTTAATCACCGTATTTAAATGTCTAGTATGCTCTACTTATATTATATCACAAACTTAAAACCCCCTCAAGACCAGATATAATAATATTTTTCAGGCATTTTTTAAGTGTATTTTTAACCATTTACCAAATCGTGATAAAAAGCACTATTTGAATAGGTATTACAAATTAAGTGTATTTTTGTTCATTAAGAATTGTAAAAAGAGGATTTTACTGTTATTTTTTAAAAAAATATTGGTATATATAATATATACCTTTTATATATCACTATTTACACACACCTACATTTTTCCTAACCTTTCCTTCCTTTCTATGTACCAGATAGAATTCCCCTGACGGGGATTTTTTTTGCAATAAAAAAGGAAATCTAAAGATTTCCTTTTTACGGTTAGAAAAAACTTTTTTAATCTTCTTCATCATCATCCTCATCGTCCTCGTCGTTATCATTTTGCGAACCATCATCATTATCGGCGCCTTGAGGAGTTTGAGGAGCAGCAGGCTCAACATAATTAGGACCCAATTTTTCTGCGGCTGCAATTCCTTCATTATATTTTGCAATGTGCAATTGGTTTTGAACCAAAGCTTGGTTTGTTGCTGCAACGGAAAGAGTTGCTTTTGCTTTGTTAGAGTCTTCTGTTTGAACTGTGTCATATTGAGTTTTTGAATCGGTATATGTTTGAAAAGCAGTTGCAAGAGCTTCAGAAGTTCCAATTAAAGCTTCATTTGTAGCGTCAAACGCTTCAACAGCGGCAGTATAGGCAGGAACAAGCTCGTCTCTAATTCTTTGTTGAATTTGAAGTTGTTGAGCTTCTTTTTGAGTTCTTTGTTCTGTTAATTGTTGTTTAGTTGCTTCAATTTCTTGCTTTTGACTAGTTAAAGCTTGAATTTGAGCTTCATATTGCGCTATTGCTGGGTTAGCAACTTCCTTACCATTTTCGTCTTTTATTGTTGCAGGCTGCGAAGATTTAGCAGCTTGAAGACTTGAAATTGAACTATCAAGAGCAGTAATTTGAGTTGTAAGAGTTTCAATTTGAACATTTAGAGAAGTGATTTCTGTTGTGACAAGTTCCTGTTCAACGGAAGCCTGATTGCAAGCTTCTTCAGCAGTCATTACAGCTTCTCTTTGAATTCTTGCTTGTTCTTTTGTTGCTTCATCCGCTTCAGTTGCAGCAAGGAAATCGTCATAAGTTTTTTCCATATTTACTCTTGCAGCTTCAGCATTTTCGCTATGACCAGAAACAGCCTGAGTATATTTTTCAGTCCATTCTGTCATAGAAGCATCTGCTTCTGTTTTCTTTTGTTCAAGAGCAGCAACGTCTAATTTATCAAGTCCAGTATATTGTTGAATTTCTGATTCATATTTTGTTTCAGGGGTTTGTTGTTGCTGTTGTTGAGTGTTATTTGTTCTTGTAGAGCCACCAGTAGTGCTGCCTCCACCACCGGTTCCAGACACACCGCCAGATTGAGCAGTTTGTGCAACTTGCGCTGCTTCTTTCATTTGGGCAACAGTATCAGAATCAAGCATTTTGAATTTATCTTTTCTGATGTCTTCAAGACCTTTAAAAATGTCTTCCATAGAAACATCGTCTTTGGAACCATCATTTGAGCTTACAGTAGCAAAGAAGCCTTGCATTTCTTCACTGCTAATTTCTCCATCTTCATCAGTATCAAGAGCAGCAATAACATCTTCAGAAGCAAAAATATCATCAGCAAAATCAAGGAAAAATTCGCTTTCTTCGCTATCGCCAAACGCTTTTCTTGCATTATCAAGGATTTTTCCCATATCATCAATTTCAAGAGCTAAAGTGTCATCAAGAGAAAAACAATGCGCATCAACATCAAATTCATCGTTTTCAGCAAGAAATTCTTCAAACTCTTCTGCATACTTAAAAATATCGCCATCTTCAAGGTTATAATCCTTGCCTGTGCTTTTTTCTAAGCCTTGCAAATAAGCTTTGAATGCTATTCGTAATGTTGAATAAACGCTAGACATCTTTCCTTATCTCCACATGTAAGAAATCGGCACAAAGCTTAATAAGTTTAGATTTTTAAGGGATTTGTTACAAAAAGTTTACATAATATTTTCTAATATTTTTTTATCAAAAGAAGCTTTTTTTTCTTCCGGAATTTTTTTCAAAATTTTATCAATAATTTCAATATCAACTTTTTTTTCAATCAATAATTTTGCATAATTAGGATGGCAAGAATTCAGCGCTGCAATACGATAAGGGATACTATATCCCCAAGGAGATTTGTCAAAAATTGGATTAATTGATTCTTGAATCGATTTTAAAATTGGAATTGAATCAAAATCTTTTTCGTAATTATCGTTCAAATATTGAATTAATAATTCGCTGGATAAATTTCCTGCGCCACGCCCCATTCCAAACAAAGTTGAATCAATAATTAAGCTTCTATCGCTTTTTTGTTCAAGCAAACATTGAACATTTGAAAAAGAAAGTGCAAGAGCGTTATGCGAATGATATCCAATTGCGATATCAGAATTTAAATTTTTATCGAACAAATAAAACATTAATAAAGTTTCTTTTTTGTTCATTTGCCCCATAGTGTCAACAATTGTGAGAACAAAAGGCTTGATTTTATTAGCAAATTCAATCAAATTAAGCAACTCAATATCATTATAGCTAATTGTATTCATAGGATTTATAAAAATCTTAAATCCATTTTTAATTAAAACCTCACACAAAGACATTGCGCCACTAAAATCTTCTTTTTTAAAAGCAATTCGAAGAAAAAAATTATACGGATTTAATTCCAATAACTCTTTTTCATCAAATTCGCCAAAATTAAGCATTAAACCAAGTTTGGAATTGTTAGGAAATTCGTTTAAAGCTTCAAAAGAATTAAACAAAGAAAAATCTCGATTAAAAAGATTTTTTTTCAAAAAACCGCATTCGATAAATTGAATTTTAGACAAAATAAGATTGTTGATTATTTTTTGAATATTGTCATATCCAAAATTCCAATCATTAACATATCCGCCATCCCTAAGTGTACAATCAAGAACTTCGATATTCATTTATTTATCTTCTTTATCAAAATCATCAGGAATATGATTATTTGCCTTTTCCTGAAGTTTTTGATAATTTTCATAAATTCTTGCTTTTAAATTAGAAGAACTAATACCATCGCCATAAGGAAAATATACAACTTCAACACCTTGCTCTTTAAGATAGTCAAATTTTCCAGCCCAATCATCCCCGACAACAAAAATATCAAAATTTAATTTTGCAACTTTGTCTCTATGATCAAGAGATTTTTGAGGAATTACAATATCAGGACCCTTAATCGCTTTCATTAAGCCAATTCTTTCTTCAAAAGGAATAATTGGCATAGATTTATAACTCGCAACAAGCTCATCAGTATTAACTCCAACAATTAAAATGTCGCCTAAGGCTCTTGCATATTCAATCATTTTCAAATGATTAATATGAAGCATATCAAAAGTGCCAGAAGTATATACAACGGTCTTATTTCCTATCATAAACAAGCTCCTTATTTTTCAAATCCCCAACAACAATATTCATTTTTTCAAACAAATCATCAATATCTTGCAAATTAGTATTTCCAATATGAGAAACACGAATCAATTTGTCAGCCATTTCACCACCACAAGGATTAACATAAATTTGATATTTGTCTTTTAATTCTAAAACAACATCGCTCGCTTTAACATCATTAAAAATTAAAGGGGTGAGCATGTTTGAAAGTGGATATTTTGGAATAGAATAACCAAATTCTTGTGCTTTTTTTCTAAAATATTGCGCTTTTTGTTTAATATTTTCGAGCCATTTTTCCTTGCCACCAAAAGAATCGATATAATTTAATATTGCTTGCAATTCATAAATTATATGAACAGCTGGAGTATATGGCGTTTGGCCACGTTCAATATTTTTAAAATAATCTTTAAAATTAAAATAACAACTTGAAGGATTTGGCGCATTTAAAATCTTTTCTTTTATTCTTTTTGAAACGCTAACAAAAGACAAGCCAGCAGACAAACACAAGCCTTTTTGAGAGCTTGCAATAGTAACATCAATACCATTTTTATCCATATTATAATCATCAGCAAGAAATGTTGAAATAGCGTCCACAACAAGCAAAAGATTATTTTTCTTGCAAAATCTTTTTAATAATTCGATGTCATACAATTGACCAACAGAAGTTTCATGAAGATTAACAAACAACATAGTGAAATTTTGATTATCAAACTTATTCAATAAATCTTCATTTAATGCTTCACCCCATGAAAGATTTAATGACTCATAATTTTTATTGTGATACTTTAAAAGTTCACAAAATCTATGCCCAAAAGTTCCGCCATTAATGACCAAAACTTTGTCATTATCAAAAACAGTATTTTCAACAACAGCCTCCATTGCAGCAGTGCCAGAAGCTGTTAAATATATCATTGAGGATTCTTCGCTATTGCCAATTAAGCAAGATAACTTAGATAAACAATTTAAAACAATTTTTGAAAATTCAGGGGTTCTAAAATATACAATGCCATCTTTATAAATTTCCTTTGTGCAAGGATACATCTCAACAGGACCAACGATAAAATGTTTCATATTTCCCCTAAAATAGTTATTTACAAACCAATTATAACAACAAATTATATATTTTACTATTTTATTTTTAAATCATTAATAATTTTTTGAGCCAAAAAGAAATCATTAGGATAAGTGATTTTAAAATTATTAACATCGCCCTCGACAACAAAAATCGGGCAAAGATTATGTTTTAAAACAAGCCCGCAATCATCACTAAATTCGGAGTCATTTTTAGACAATTGGTGGGCTTTTTTAATAGTCGAAAGCTTAAAACATTGCGGAGTTTGAACAGCCCTTAAATTGCTTCTTTGAGGTATCGATTGAATAATATTGTCCTTGATTTCTAAAATTGTATCAGTACAAGGAATAGCAACATTAACAGCATCATAATCTTTTAGGGCGCAAATGCAGTCTTTAATAATACGATTTGAAACAAAAGGCCTAGCGCAATCATGAATTAAAACATTTGCATTTATTTCATCAATTGCAAATACGCCATTAAAAGAGCTTTCTTTTCGGGTTAAACCACCCTTGATTACTTTATAAATCTTCTTATAATTATTTTTTTGAACTAAATTGCAAACAAAATCAAGATATTTATCAACAACAACCAAAATAATTTTATCAATTAAATCTGATTCTTCAAAAGCTTCAATTGTGTATTCAATTATTGTTTTATTGCAAATTTTACTAAATTGCTTTGGAACATTTGAACCAAAACGACTACCTGTGCCTGAAGCTAAAATTATTGCATAGTTATTCATATAAAACTCATTTCTGCAATAATCAAAGCATGCTAAAAATTATTTTGCAAACTTAATTTAATCAGTTGTAGTCAACCAATCGAGTAAATCAGAAATTCCATCACCATCTTGGTCTAAATGAAAAGCTTCTCTATCAATGTCGCCATGCCCTGTTCCGGCAACTGTTTCTCCGCTAATTACATTTTCCTCGCCAATAATAGGATGCAAATAATGTTCCATAGCCCAACTGCTTGCACTATCTTCCCATTGAGCAAGATAACTTCTTATTTCTTTATCTTCCAAAGATTCCCATCCGCCGGAATTACTTCCAAAGCCAAGGTTGTAACCACTAATTACAGCCCCACGATGAAAATCGAATCCTACACCATCATTAAATGTATTATGCGCAAGCATATAAATCGTTCCTTGCCCGCCAAGGCTATGACCCGCAAGAGAAACATTGTCTTCCATAATATTGTGAGTTTCAGAAAAACTTGTTAATATTTCATCAACACACTCAACAGCATAATCGCTTGCCCAAAGTCCGCTTTTCAGCCCAGGACACAAGATATAACCCCTAAAGCCTTCAAGTTCCATTGATTTAATAATATCTTGATAAACTTTAAAATCGGTTTTATTAACATTACCAAGCTCACCTGCACCATGCAAAAATACAATTACCGGCAATTCTTCATTAGGATCGACATCTTCGGGCGCAATAACAGCATAAGGCATTCTGGTGTCGTCTTGGGCAACTTCCCATTTGGGAACAACATTTTCATCAAAAAAGTCGGAATTAATTCCTCTATATTCTCTTGAAGAAAGCGCTTTCAAGAAAGTGTTTGTAAACATTTCAAGAAAACCCATGTTATCATTTTGCTTTTGACCCAAATTACTCATAAACTGGTCATTATTTTGCAAGAAAATAGGAACAACGTTTTGTTGATTATAATCATATTTAATATTTGCAGCACCGTATAATCCTGCTGAACCATTCATATCGGCATTTTGTACTTCAAAGCCCATATCTAACCCTTTTTTTGTCTTCCTAAGGTATTTATCGGCGTTATTAGTCAAAACTTTAATAAAGTTAAGAAAAATTAACATAAATAATAATGCACTAAAAAAGAGGCTTTAAGCCTCTTGCAAATGGTTGCGGGAGCCGGATTTTGCAAAATGAGCCAAAGAGAGCGAAGCTCGATTTGTGCGAACTTGTACGCTGTGCGAGCAAAATGAGCCAAAGAGAGCGAAGCTCGATTTGTGCGAACTTGTATCCGTAGCGAAGCGAAGGTGAACCCTTGGGTGAGAATTCGGCGCACTAAAAAAGAGGCTTTAAGCCTCTTGCAAATGGTTGCGGGAGCCGGATTTGAACCAACGACCTTCGGGTTATGAGCCCGACGAGCTACCAGACTGCTCCATCCCGCGATATTCAATTTGTATATACATATTAACCCATAAAAATAAAAAATCAACCCCTTTTTTATTGTAAAAAGCAAAAATTTTTTTTCAGCAGTTTTAAAATGTTTAATGAACGAGGATTCTTATGAAAATCAATAAATTAGACAGAAACACAATAAAAGTAAACCAATATTCAAGAAATAAATTAAATAAAAAAGAAAATTCTTTTTTAACAATTGAAAATAACTACGCAAAAGCCCCATCAAACCCAAAATACTACCAAATTGCAAACAACATTTCTTTTTGTTCAAATGTTCATTTTTTAGCAATTCCAATTGGGCACAAAAATAAAATCGAAGGAATAATCTTGCAAATTCCAACCCAAGACAATGACAGAATAACCCTTGAATTTGAGGAAAACGAAGCGCAATTATTTTTAAACCAATTTGGTCAAATTGATAATAACATTGTAAAAGCTTATGTTGAAATATATACAAAATATTATTCAATCCAAAAAGCAAAATACGAAAAAGAAAAAGAATTTTTATTAAAAGTTTTAAACGATAATTCTCCAAACAAATTTATCTCTCTAAATCCATTTGAAGAACGAAAACACGCCTTTGAAGAATCATTTAAAGCTGATAATGACGATTATATTGAAAATTATTTGCTAAACATTAAAGACAAAAATGAAAGAAAAAGCCTAGCAGCGCAATGTTTAACAAATTGTGAAGAAAATTTCGCAAAAAGCTCCCACACATGCGCCGCTGAAGCGATGTTTATAATCGCTTTATCGAAAACACCGCAAGGCTTAGATTTGTCGAATTATGAAATCAAAAACGAAATCGCCGTAATAATCGCAAACTTCAGCAAAAGAGTTGATTTAAATTGTTTTGATTTAATAATTGAAAATTCTCAAGATAAAAACGGAAATTTTGATATTGATTTTTGCTTGAAATTGTCAAGAATAATCTTGCATTTATTTAACGATATTGATCCTCGAGAGCAAATTGAAAATGTTGCAAGCACTCTTCGATATATTCAAGAAAAAGATAGCAAAAATTATATACAAGCAACTTTTGCACTAACAAGCTTTATTCAAGATGGCGCAATGGATTTTAGCGCAGATTCTGAAGATATTCAAACATTTTATAATTGTTTTAACCCAATAAGCGAAAAATTCGAAATCGAAGCACAAAAAATTTTGCAAAATTTTTATGAAATTTTAGGCTCTTGGTATGAAGAAAATATGCCATCCGAAGAAGAAATTGGTTGGGATAATTATCAAAAACTATATAAAACCATAACAAACAAAATTATTAATGACTATTTCAAGGAAGCAAGAGATTCTCAAAGCGGAAAAATCAAAGAAAACTTTGCAACTCCAGGTGAATATTTAAGCAATTATACTTTATAAACTATGCAAAAGTTAAATTTTATAATAAAATTTCAATAGAGGTTTTATGAAAACAATTTTGATAACCGGAGGAGCTGGCTTCATAGGTTCAAACCTATGCAAAAGATTAATTAAAGACAATATTGTCATTTGCCTTGATAACCTATCAACAGGCGACATGACAAATATTATGCCGTTATTGGAAAATCCAAATTTTAAATTCATAGAACACGATATAATAAACCCAATAGACATTGAAATTGATGAAATTTATAATCTAGCTTGTCCAGCAAGCCCCGTTCATTATCAAAAAGATTCACTTCAAACTTTAAAAACATGCGTATTTGGAATTTATAATCTTTTGGAACTTGCAAAAAAATATAATGCCAAAATCTTACAAAGTTCAACAAGCGAAGTATATGGCAATCCTTTGATTCATCCTCAAAATGAAGACTATTTTGGAAATGTTAATATTAATGGTCCTAGAAGTTGTTATGATGAAGGCAAAAGATGCGCCGAAACTTTTATGTCGGACTATCATAAACAATATGATGTAAATATAAAAATTGCAAGAATATTTAACACATACGGCAAAAATATGCGCCAAGACGATGGAAGAGTTATCTCAAATTTCATCGTTCAAGCATTAAGCAACAAAGAAATAACAATCTATGGCGATGGCAGTCAAACTCGCTCATATTGCTATATTGACGATTTAATCGATGGATTAATTAAATTAATGGAATCAAATATTTCAACACCAATAAACCTTGGAAATCCTTTCGAATATAGCATTTTAAAAACTGCGGAAATAATAATGTCAAAGATTGAAACAAAATCTCAAATCGTTTTCAAAAAACTTCCCCAAGACGACCCAATAAAAAGAAAGCCAGACATCACAAAAGCAAAAAAAGAATTAATTTGGGAGCCAAAAATCAGCCTGAATGAAGGACTTGATAAAACAATCGCATATTTTAAGGAGATAATTCAATGAAAATATGCGTAATTGGGGCAGGATATGTTGGATTAACTTGTGTTGCTTGCCTTGCTGAAATTGGTCATCAAATCGTTTGTATTGAAAAAGACGAAAAAAAACTAAACAATCTCAAAAAAGGGATAGTATCAATTTTTGAACCAAACATGGAAGAATTGATTTTAAAAAATAAATCAAAAATAACTTTTTCATCAGAAATTAAAGATGGTTTAATTGATTCAAATATTTGCTATATAGCAGTCGGAACGCCAACATTAGAAAATGGCGAAGTTGATACAAATGCAATTTTTGAAGTTGCAAACGAAATTGCAAAAAACATCAAAAATTATACAATAATCATCAATAAATCAACGGTTCCAATTGGTTTCAATAAAAAAATCACCAATTTTATGAAAGAAAGAACCAAAACGCCTTTTGATATAGTTTCAAATCCTGAGTTTTTAAGGCAAGGAAGCGCAATTAATGACTTTTTGAATCCTGAAAGACTAATTATTGGAACAAGCTCAAAAAAAGCTCTAGAAGAAGTTTTAAAGCTATATAAACCTCTTAATTTAAACGATAATCAAATTTTAACAATGGACGAAAATTCTGCAGAAATGGTGAAATATGCTGCAAATTCATTTTTAGCTTTAAAAATTTCATATATTAATGAAATTGCAAAACTTTGCGAAAAAACAGGCGCAAATATTGAACACATCAAGCTCGGATTATCTAAAGACTCAAGAATTGGCGAAAAATTCTTAAACGCAGGAATTGGTTTTGGAGGAAGCTGTTTTCCAAAAGACACAAAAGCAATCGTAAACATTGCAAAAGAAAAAGGAATTGAACTTGAAACAATTAAAAGCGCAATCGAAATTAACGAAAATCAAATTGAATATTTTTTCCAAAAAATTATGCGCTTTTATAAAAACAATATAAAAAACAAAACGTTTGCAATTTTAGGACTGGCTTTTAAACCAAACACAAACGATTTAAGAGAGGCTCCAAGCCTAAAATTAATCAAAAAATTGGAATCAAACGGAGCAAAAATTAAAGCATACGACCCTAAAGCAAAAATCGAAAATCATCAAGTTGAAAGCGTTAAAGAAGCAATCAACGAAGCAAATGCACTTGTTATTACAACAGAATGGCAAGAATTTAAAGAATTACCCCTTGAAACACTTTTAAAATTGAAAGACAAAGCAATTTTTGATGGTCGAAATATTTTTATTAATAAAAATTTGAATGAATATGGATTACAATATTTTTGTATAGGTAAAAATGAATAAAAATATCAAAACAATTTGCGTTTTTGCAAGCGCATCAAACAACATAAACGAAATATATTTTAAAGCTGCACACGAGCTTGGTGTGCTAATTGCGCAAAATCGCTATGATGTAATTTATGGCGGTTCAAACCTTGGCTTAATGGGCGAAGTAACATCTTCTGCTCGCTTAAGGGGGAGTGAAATTATTGGCGTAATGCCTGAAAAGCTTTATAATTTGGGAATCAACCCAGGAGAATGTTCAAAATTCATTTTAACCAAGGGAATGCGAGAAAGAAAAGCCAAAATGGATGAATTATCGCAAGCTTTAATTGCTCTTGCAGGTGGTTTTGGAACATTGGAAGAATTGAGCGAAATGATAGTTCAAAAACAACTTGGTTACAACAACAAACCGATAGTTTTATTAAATACAAACGGTTTTTATAATAATTTGGTCAATTTTTTTGATGACATCATTCAGCAAAAATTTGCGCCAGAAATTTGCAAAGATATGTATTTTGTTGCAAATACGCCAGAAGAAGCGCTTGATTATATAAATAGCTATGATTTTTCAAATAATAATTATTTAGATGCGAAAATTGGCTCAAAAATCAACCATTAGTATAATTACAAAATCTCAAATTTATATCATACTGTAAATGTAAAAGGATGACTTGGGAAATATGCTGGATAAAATATTAGCAAATAATTCAGAAATAATTGATCAAAGTCAAAGCTTGGATAGAATTAAAGGATTAGGGGTATCAAACCCATACGAAGCTGACAAAAGCAAGTTCTTTATTGATGAATCAAGCATATCTACTGCTGCGCTTCAAAAATATCAAAGAGAGCTTGATGTTAAAAGCTTCAGCGAAATCTTGATGCAAACGGACGAAAAAGCCGCAAACGACTTGGTTTTACAACAAGCATTTGATGGTTTGTTTTCAATCGACGACACAGATTTTCTATCTGAACTTTTAGACAATGAAGACTTATTAAATGATATCGCTCAATAAAATTAAAGAAAAATTAAAAAGGTTTTATCATTTAAGAATCTTAAAAAAGAAATATTACCGCCTTGGCAAATGCGCTCAATGTGGTTGTTGTTGTGAAAATATTTATGTTCGCCACCATGGAAAAGTTATTCAAAACGAAGAAGAATTTGAAAAAATCAAAAAATCGGATAATTATAGCTTTTATAAGCATATAAGCATAATCAAAAAGGACGACTTTGGGCTTGTTTTTTCTTGCGACAAATTCGACAAAGAAAAAAGACTATGCAAAGACCACAAAAATCGTCCCTCAATTTGCAAAAATTACCCAAGCGAAGAGATATTCTCTTTTGGTGCACAATTACAGGATAAATGCGGATATCGTTTTGAAGCAATTATTCCCTTTTGCGAAGTGTTGGAAAAAATTAAAAAAATTAAGTAATATTGTTGAAACTAAAGATCGCCACCGGTGTCACAGTGAATTTTTAAATTACCACATGAAGGATTTATGCAATGGCTATCAAACCCTCTTCCAGCCCCTGGCGCACTACACTCAACCTCATCGCAGCCTCCTTCTTGAAGAACAACACCGCCTTCACCTATTATTGTAGCCCAGCACCTATCAACACAACCCCAGCGTTTAAATTCCCAACCATTTCCCAAAGAAACACAGTACTCCTCATGGATATCCACCATATCACAATTAGCTTCATTATATCCATCAATATATCCAGCTTGCTGTTGTGCTAAATCACAATCCACTTCGCCATTATTTTCTTCACTAGGCGTATTAACCGATTCAGGCGTACTTCCGCTCCAGGTCAATGCACGAGTTCCATAAGTGATTTTGCCATCGGCTCTTAATTTAAGACCGAAAGGAGCTTCGCCTTTACCTATGCCATCAATATCAAAACAGATTGTTTTTTGAGAGTTTTCATTTGTGAAAGGTACGTTTGATGAAAAGAAATATTCAACTCCATTTTTGGTTGTTATTTGAGCTTTGTTTGATGAATTAGCACAATCTTCGTCAGGATTTGAGGTGTCTGTTGTTGAATTGGTGTTGTTACAGTTTGATGTTTTAAAGTTAAGAGTGTTTGCAAAAGCAGAACATACATTGATTGAAGTTGATGATGTTCCATTAATTTTTTTAGACATATCACCATCAAGGAAATATTCATCTGAAGAAACAACTTCTCTTGTTGTTGTTGCTATTGATGATAATGTGTTTTCAAATTTCATTTTTGCTTCATCGGGTTTTGATTTCATAGCGGTAGGAATTAAAATTGCGCTTAATACTCCGATTACAACTAAGACAATCATAACTTCAGCAAGCGTGAAAGCAGATTTTTGTTTCATATTGATACTCCTTTGAGGAGCATTCTAATATATATATATATATTGCAAGTGAAATGCGGGAAGATAAGGTGAATGGAGGATGGGAAATATAAGTTTTTAAGAGCTAAAGCTCTAGTTCGTTTTACTTTCTTTTTCCTTCAAACG
>JAFQHZ010000027.1 GCA_017415185.1 Candidatus Gastranaerophilales bacterium | reverse complement strand
CAGAACCAAAAAGAAAGAAACTTCGGCTTTGTTGTTTTGTTGGTTTCTAGTGGTGCACTAAGCTCAACATTATTCCTTCGGACAACTCGCTTTCGCTCAAACAATTCCTACGGAATATGTTTCGCTAAGTGCACAATATAACGGGTGGTTTTATATAAAATAGATTTGAGGAAATTGGAGTGGATGGAGGAGGGAAAGATTATAAATTAAAAACCTCCCAAATGGGAGGTTTTTAATTATTTTGCATTCAAAAACGTTTGAACGTTTGTTTGCATACTTTCTTCTTTAATTTTCCATTTATCGCCAACTTTTGTAAATATAAAGTGGCAAGGCAAGCCTGTTTTATCGTTTCTTGGAATACGAATTGAGCTAATTTTATAATCATTGCCGATTTGAGTTACTTTTCGATTTTCATATCTATTTTTATAATTAGTCACTTTGGCAATTTTAGAATGAGTTTGCATTTCTTTTAAATATCTGTCAAAAGGGATTACAACTGTTGCTTGTCCGCCTTGTTTTTTATTTACAACACGAAGAATTTTTGCATTATTCATATAATAATTTGGAATAGTAGTAGAATATGAATTTGCGTCATTAACATATTTTTCAAATGTGTTTAAAACATCTGTCTTATCATCCGCTAAAACGCTCAACGATAAACCCATTAAAGCCAAAAATGTTAATAATATTTTTTTCATTTATCCATCCTTTTTTATTTGCTACTTTATTATACTATAAATATTTTTTTAAATATTTACCTGTATAGCTTGCTTTAGACTTAATAATTTGTTCAGGTGTTCCTTTAAAAACTATCTCGCCACCGCCATCTCCCCCTTCAGGACCAAGATCAATTATCCAATCAGCACATTTTATTATATCCATATTATGTTCAATAATTAATACAGTATTTCCGCTATCAGCAAGCTGATGAAGCATTTTCATAAGCTTATCGATATCATAAAAATGAAGTCCCGTTGAAGGTTCGTCTAAAACATACAAAGTTTTTCCCGTTGCTCTTTTGTTTAACTCAAGTGCCAGTTTCACCCTTTGAGCTTCTCCGCCAGAAAGCGTTGTTGCGCTTTGTCCTAGTTTAATATAATCCAAACCAACATCATACAATGTTTGCAATCTTGATGCGATTTTTGGAACATTTTGGAAAAATTCAAGCGCTTGCGCAACAGACATCTCCAAAACATCGGAAATATTTTTTCCTTTATATTTAACCTCTAGCGTTTCTTGATTATATCTTTTTCCCTTGCATACATCACATGTAACGTAAACATCAGACAAAAAGTTCATTTCAATCTTCAAAAGCCCATCACCGCAACATTTTTCACATCTTCCACCTTTAACATTAAAAGAAAATCTTCCTTGCTTATATCCTCTCATTTTTGCTTCAGGAGTCATTGCAAAAAGTTCTCTAATGTGCGTGAAAACATCAGTATAAGTTGCAGGATTTGACCTTGGAGTTCTTCCAATTGGAGATTGGTCGACAATAACCAATTTGTCGATGTTTTTAAAACCTTTAATGGAATCCACCCCTTGAGGCTTTGGTTTGTTTTTAAGCAACTCGTGTTGGGCATATTGCGAAATTATATCTGTAACTAATGTTGATTTGCCAGAGCCTGAAACTCCAGTTATCGCAACAATTTTTCCTAATGGAATATTAACATCAATATTTTTCAAATTATTCTTATGAGCATTTTTAACTTCTAAAAATTCTCCGTTTCCTTCTCGACGCTCTTTTGGAACAGGGATTTTCCTTTTTCCTGATAAATATTTACCCGTTAAAGAATCAGGACATTTTTTAATATCGTCCAAAGTGCCACAAGCAACAATATTTCCACCCTTAACACCAGCATAAGGACCAATATCAACAATATAATCAGCTGCTTCCATAGTGTCTTCATCGTGTTCAACAACGATTAAAGTGTTTCCTAAATTTCTTAATTTCATTAATGTTGAAATCAACATATCGTTGTCTCTTTGATGAAGACCAATAGAAGGCTCGTCTAAAACATATAAAACCCCAGATAATCCAGAGCCAATCTGTGTTGCAAGGCGAATTCTTTGAGCTTCACCGCCCGACAAAGTGCCTGCGCTTCGAGCAAGGGTTAAATATCCCAAACCAACATCGAGCAAAAATTTTAATCTTTCTCTTATTTCGTCAAGAACTTGCTTGGCGATTTTTAATTTAAATTCGTCTAAAACCAAATATAATTCTTTAACAAACTCATATTCTTCCTTAACAGACATTGAGCAAAATTCGAAAATATTTTTATCATTAATTTTAACGCTCAACGCAAAAGGGTTTAATCTTCCTCCATTGCATGCTTTGCAAGGGTTTGTTATCATATATTTTTCAATTTCAGCTCGAACAACATCAGAATCAGATTCATATTTTTTTGTTAAATAAGGAATAACACCCTGATAGCTCATAACGTGTGTGCGATAATGTTTTGTGCCAAAATCAGCATAATACATTTTAATTTTTTCATCGCCGTTTCCATAAAGAATTATGCCTTTTTGAGCAGGAGTTAAGCTTTTAAATGGCGCTTCAAAATCAATTTTGTAATGTTCGCAAACTGATTTTAAAACATCGGAATAATAAGGGTTTGCAGTTTTTGCCCAAGGATAAATAGCGCCAGCTGAAAGCGATTTTTCACTATCTGGAACAACCAAATCAGGACTAATTTCATAATGCGCACCTATCCCATGGCAAACAGGGCAAGCACCTTGAGGATTGTTAAAACTCATCAAACGAGGGGTCAATTCTTCAAAACTTATATTGCAATTAGGGCATGCCAGTTTTTCTGAAAAAACAATATCAGAATTATCTTCAATTTTATTTACTATCACCAACCCATCAGCACGCAAAAGCGCAGTTTGCGCCGAATCAAAAATTCGAGATTTTGCAGATTCTTTAACAATAATTCTATCGACAACGATTTCAATAGTATGTTTTTGATTTTTTGTTAATTCAATTTCATCCTCTTCGAGGTTATAAATCTGCCCATCAATTCGAACCCTCATAAAGCCTTCGCTTAAAAGCCCAGAGAGCATTTGTTTATATTCGCCTTTTTTTGCCCTAACGATTGGAGATAAAATTTGAATTTTGGTACCTTCACCCAATTTTAAAATTTGTTCTGTAATTTCGTCAATTGTTTGAGGAGTAATAATTTGACCACATTTTGGACAATGAGGAACTCCAACCCTAGCATACAAAAGTCTTAAATAATCATAAATTTCCGTAATTGTTCCGACAGTTGAGCGAGGATTATTTGAAGTCGATTTCTGATCTATTGATACAGCAGGCGATAAGCCATCAATTCTTTCAACGTCAGGCTTATCCATTTGTCCTAAAAACTGACGAGCATAAGTAGAAAGACTTTCAACGTAGCGTCTTTGACCTTCAGCAAAAATAGTATCAAAAGCAAGGGAACTCTTCCCAGAACCCGAAACCCCTGAAAAAACGGTCAATTCCCCTTTTGGAATTTTAACATCGACTGAATTCAAATTATGCTCATTAGCCTTAAAAATTTCAATAAAATCGTTCATAGTGAAATTATATCACGCAAATTTATAGCTTTCTTCAAGAAATGTAACGTAATGTTACAAAAGAAATTAAAAACCTAAAGTTTAATAGAAATCCTGTCGTAAATAATTACATAGACAATAAAGCATATTAAACAATAAGGAGAAGACAATGGACGTTAATCAAGTAAAATTTGGAAATTATTCCATCGGCTCTTCAGGCAGTGGAGCAGCTAACAATAGCAAAGAGAACGCAAGCGAAGCACAAACACAAAACGCACAAGCACAAGCACAAGGCATTAGCGCTTCTAGTGCAGATAGCATTTTAAATGCACTAGGCATTGCAGGTATGCAAAATTTGGCATTTATCAGCAAAACTGAGCCACAAGCACCAAATCCTGCTGATTATTTAGACGAAAACCGCATTAGCGACATTGAAGCCGCGATGGCAGAATTTGAATCCGGAGTTGATAACATTGCAAACGTTTTAGACGCAGAATTCCCTGGAATGTTTGCAGATGATCAAAAATTAGCTCTTGCAGCGCAAATTTTCGCTGCAGAGTAAGAGAAGTTTTTCCTTATTCTCCTCTATTGTTTAATTTTTAGTGCCGTTAAAGAGTCCTTTAGCGGCTTTATTTTTTATAAAAATTATTGCTTCTTCTTTGGTTTTTATATCGCCAGAAAGTTGATTTTCTTTTATTTCTTCAATAATTTCTCCAATTACTTTTGATGGCTTTAAATTCAATATTTCCATTATTTCTCTGCCATCCAATAGGCTTTTTGGCGAATTTGCTAATTCTTTAACTTCATCATAATATTTTTGCAATTCATCAAGATGGTTTAAAGATTTTTCAAGTATATCTTTATCTATTGCTTCCCCAAGAGCAGAAAGTCTATCTGCTCTTGCAAGAGCGATTATATCGGGTGTATCAATTCCTAATTTTCTAACAAATCTTGCAAATGCTTTTTTGTTTTCGGCGCTATTAATCAAGCTTGCAGGATAAATATGATATTTTATCATTTTTGAAATATAGCTTATTTGCTTATTTGAAAATTTAAGTTCTTCTAATTCTTTTTGCGCAAGTTTAGCGCCAACAATATCATGCCCAATGAAACGATGTCGTCCAACAGGCTCAATCGTCCAAGTTGAAGGCTTGCCAATATCATGATAAAAAGCGGCAATTTTTAATATTGGGTTATCTGTTTTAATTTGTTTAACTGTTTCAATCGAATGGTGAATCAAATCAAGATGGTGATGAGAATTATTTGGAATTCTTTTAATTTCTTTAACAAAAGGAAAAATAAGCTCTAAAATTCCATCTTCATACATTTTTAAAAGAGTTTCAACGACGAATTCTCCTTCAAAAATTTTGATTATTTCATAATTAATTCTTTCTTTAGCAACGGTTTTTATAAGATTAAAATTATTTTTAACAAACAAAGATAAGTCTTCTTCAATTTTAAAACCCAGCAAAGAAAAAAAGCGATAAAGCCTTAAAAATCTCAAAGGGTCATCAATAAAATTGTTAAAATCAATAGTTCTTAAAACTTTTCTTTTAATATCTTCAACACCATTAAATAAATCAATTATTTTGTTTTCGTTTAAATCATAAAAAATAGAATTTATGGTGAAATCTCGCCTTTTAATATCCTCTTTTAGGCTATTATTAAGCATTTTTGAAATATCAAAATAATTTATTTTATCTTGAAGAACAACTCTATAAATTTCATTTTCGCTATCAAGTTCAATGAAAGTTCCATTTAATTTTTCAGAAATCTCGATTGCTAAAGCTTTTGAATCACCCAAAACAACTAAATCTCTATCAAAAGAAATTTTATTATTTAAAAAATAATTCCTCAAATAACCGCCAACAAGATAAACTTTTTTGTCTTTAATTATTTCTTTAATTGAATCTAAAACATTATCTAAAAACATTACTCAATCCTTGAAACAATATTAGAAATTCCGACAGTCACGGCGTTTGGAGCTTTATATATCATTTTTCCTAATGTAATTAATTTATATCCTTGAGCAATAAAATATTCAAATTCTTCTTGCGAAAATCCGCCTTCTGGTCCAATTACACAAGCAATTTCAGAACTTAAATCTAAATCTTTAATGCATTCATTTAAGGTTGTGTTTTCTAATTTTTCAGCAAAAATTAAAACATTTTCTTTTTTAAATTGGGATAAAATTTCTTTCAATTTGGCAATTTCAAGAATCTCGGGCATATCTGCTCTTTCGCATTGCTTAAAATTCTCATTTGCAATTTTGCTCCATTTTTCAACTTTTCCTTTTAAAGAACTCAAAGAAACAGAAACATTATCAGAAATTACAGGATAAATCTTTTTAATACCTGTTTGTGTAGCATTTGCAATCAAAAGATTTTGCGCATCTGTTGCAAGAATTGATTGAACAAGGACGATATTATTATTTAAAACTCTATTTGAAACAACCTTTTCAAGAATTTTTGCGCTCAAAGAATGCTTTGAAACACTAAGCACTTCGCAAAAATAAACATTTTTATCTGAATCAATAAATTTAACTTTTTGATGTTCTTTTATTCTTAAAACTTTGGTCAAATGAAAAAGATTTTCATTTTCGCAAAGTTCAATCATATTTTCTTTTATTTCTTCTTTTTTTATTAAAAAATGCGGCATAACAAGACTATTTTAACATAAAATTTTGTTTTTCTAATACAAATGGGGGATATTTTATTTTTTTTGTTAAGGTGTTAAAAACCAATGATAATAAGGTTTTTTGGTTTTTCTCTAACTAAAGTATGAGAAAATTAAACTAAAGTATAAAAAATATTAAACGATATAAAAAGTATCAAAATTATGGAGAGAAAAAAATGGCTATTACTTTAGGAACAAACATACCTTCCTATACAGCCCGTGTAAACCTTAACACTGTTACATCAAAATTAACAGACACAATGGAAAAATTATCCACAGGTCTAAAAATTAACAGAGCAGGTGACGACGCTGCAGGATTGGTAATTTCAGAAAACATGGAAGCCTTAATTAGAGGCTCAAAACAAGCTCAAAACAACATCCAAAATGCAACAAGCTTTTTAACAATTGCAGAGGATGGTATGGTATCAATCGGCGACCATTTCCAAAGAATTAACGATCTTTTGGTTAATATGGCAAACGACACAAACGATATCGATTCAAGAACAGCAGCAGTAAGAGAAATCATCGAAAGATTAGACGAAATCAACAGACTTGCTGAATCAACAAACTTCAATGGAAAAACAATGCTTGATGGAAGCGTTGATTCTATCATTGTTCAAATGGGTCCGGATGAAACTTCTTCATCAATCTTAGACATTTCTGAAGCCCTTACAGATTGCCACGTTGAATCATTAAAAGCAATTTTACCAGGAAACTTAAACCCTGATGCTTTAAAACTTGATAATGGCGATATAATTATCCCAAAAGAAGAAATTCAAGACGATGGTTCTATTGCAACAAAATATTATTATGAAAAAGATGGCGCAGAATACAATGGAGCAACAACGGGTCTTGAAAGCGCATTTGACCCAACAAACGAAAATTGCAGAAATTATATGGCATCAGTTCAAAATGCAATTTCTGAGCTTTCAACAAGACGTGGCTTATTAGGCGCTTACGAAAACAGAATGGATAGCTCTTATGATTCATTATCAACTCGTATTGAATCATTAGAATCAGCAAAAAGCATTTATACCGATACAGACATAGCGCAAGAAGCAACAAACATGACAACACAACAAATCATGCAACAATACAACGTAGCTCTTCTTGCAAATGCAAACACAATTCCACAATTAGCATTGCAATTAATCGGCTAATAAGCAAAATATTTTCTCTCCACAAGGCTCGCTTTGGTTTTCCGAAGCGAGTTTTTAAATTACTTCTCTTTGTTTGCAACTTTTTTTATTTTTGTGTATTATACAAATACTCACTCAAACCCTCGCAGATAACGTTAAGTTAATTTGTGAAAGGAAAGAAAACAATGGCAAATATTAAATCTGCAAAAAAAAGAGTACTTATCGCTCAAAGAAACACTGAAAGAAACGTTGCTTTCAAAACATCTATCAAAACTGCTGTTAAAAAAGTTTTAGCTTGTGCAGCTAGCGAAGATAGAACTGAATTGAATGCATTACTTTCAAAAGTTTACCAACTTTGCGATAAAGCAGCAGGAAAAGGTATTTTACACAAAAATACCGCTGCCAGAAAAAAATCAAGATTAACAAAAGCAGTTAAAAAATTAATCGCTCAATAGTTAATTTTAATTTTAAAAAACCTCTGAAATTCATTACTTCAGAGGTTTTTATTATGTTTTTTATTTTTTATGATTTCTTTTGGAATAAATTATGTCTTCGACAATATCCTTCTAAATCCCTCTTAACTTCAGGACAAAGAACATATAGCGCAATAACATTTGGAATACACATTGCAATCATCATTGCGTCAGTAATATCTATTATTGATTTAACATTCATAACAGAACCAATAACGATAAATACACAATATATTAAATTAAACGCTAATACACGTTTTTTGCCTTCGCCAAACATAAAAGTCCAAGCTTTTTGCCCATAATATGCCCAAGAAATTAATGTTGACATTGCAAACAGAGTTGCAATAACAGAAAGCAAAATAGGCAAGAAGGAAGCAACTGTGCCAAAGGCATTTGAAGCCAATTCAATTCCTGAAATTTCTCCAATATGAGCATTGTCTAATACTCCAGAGAATATAATTGCAAACGATGTAAACAAGCAAAGAACACCAGTTAAAAATGTTTCTAATAAAGCAACAAAACCTTGAGAAACAGGTTCTTTTGTTTGAGCAGCAGCATAAACAATTGCTGCAGCGCCAGTACCAGCTTCGTTTGATTGAACAGATCTTCTTAATCCAATTACGATTACACCAAAAATACCGCCTGCAACAGCTTCTGGAGCAAATGCTTGAACAAAGATTGAACTAATTGCAGCAGGCAAGGCTTTAATATTTGCTAATATTACAATTGAACCAGCTAACAAATATAAAGCACACATTGCAGGAGTAAGAATTGAAGTAACTTTTGCAATTCCTTTAATACCGCCTACAATTACAAGCGCAATTAAAATTGCAACAATTAATCCTAATACCCAAGCATTACCAACAAAAAAGCTATTTTCGCCACCTGTAATTGTGGCAATTTGTCTTGCAACTTGGTTAATTTGAATCATGTTTCCGCCAGTTATACCACCGCCGATACACAAAATTGCAAATAAAACAGATAAAGGTTGCCCTAGCCATCTTAATTTTTTTCTTGTTAAACCATGGGCAATATAATGCATTGGTCCGCCAGAAACAGAGCCATCTTCGTTAAATCTTCTGTATTTAACAGCCAAAGTTGCTTCAACAAATTTTATAGACATCCCCAATAATGCGCCTGCAAAAATCCAAAAAGCAGCTCCGGGTCCACCAATTGAAATAGAAATTGCAACACCAGCAATTGAACCAATACCAATTGTTCCAGACAATGCGGTTGCTAATGCTTGAAACGAAGAAACATCCCCACAATCACCTTTTGATTTTTCAGCAGGTTTTGCAACCATATCAACTGCATGTTTAAATCCCCAAACACAAATGCCTTTGAAATATATTGTGAAGAAGATGCCTGCAAATAAAATCCAAAGAATAATCAAAGGAATTTTTGTTCCAAACAAGCTAACTTGAAAAAAGATAACATCAGCAATAGCGTCAGTTACTGGCGCCACTTTTTCATCAATAAATGAATCCACATTCATTGCTAGAGCGCGAGTCGTGCATAATAGCATTGCTATTACTACGGCTAAAAATCTACTCATAATCCATAAACCCTTTCTGTTGTTTTTGGGGTAGGACTATCGTAGCAAGAACATATTGAAAATACTATTTTTTGAGTCAATATTTTAACATTTTGTAAATAAACAATGGGTTTTTAAATATTTTTATATTATTCTATTGCTATGAAAAACGTTTTTAAAATATTCTTTTTACTAAGCTTTTTATGCTCTTTGGCAAGCTTTGCTCGTGAAGTTAAATTAATACAAATTACAGATATAAATCTTACGGAACAAAACGCATACAAATTCGAAAAAACAATAGAAGAAATTAATGAATTTAAAGATATCGATTTTGTTTTGTTGGGCGGTAATAATATTGCTAATTCTAACATAGACAATTTAAACACATTTACTTATCTAATAAACAAAATCAACAAAAGATGTATTGTCTTGCTTGGCTCAAGCGATGTTTATTCTTCAAAAGGAATCGATAAAGAATATTATTTAAAAAAAGTTAATCGAGCTAAATTTCATAGCAAAAAACCAAATTACACATTTAAAAAACAAGGCTATCTTTTTGTTGTAATGGATGGTTCTAAGCAATATTTCAAATCTTCAAATGGTTATTATAATAAAGAAGAACTTTTGTGGCTTGATAAAACATTAGAAAAAAATAAAAACGAAAAAGTCATCATTCTTCAACATTTTCCAATTTTGGAATCAACTTCAAAATGGCTAGAAACAGCAAAAATTGACGAATATAAAGAAATTCTTGCAAAACACAACAATATTTTTGCAATTATTTCAGGACACTATGACAAAAATATCGAAACAAAAAACGATGGAATTTATCATATAGTTACAGAAAGCTATTCCAAAAAAGGCGCATACAAAATCATAGAGCTAGACAAGCAGTATGATTTTGTTGCAACTTATTTAGTTAGAAATTAATTTCTACATTCCTGGCAAAGGAACAGCAGAATTAATAGGCTTTTCATCGTCATATTCAATTAAAACATCGTTTGATGTGTCAAATTGTTTTGATGGTTTTTTAGGTTTTGTTTGTTCAATTTGATTTTGGTTTGGTGATTGCGAAGGAAGCGAAGGAACAACAAGATTTTGTTGAACTTTTTTATCAGCCGCACGCTCTTCAGACTCATCAACATTTTCATTTACATCATCAATATTTAAATATGTTGAAGATTTACCACCAACACTAGGATAATCAAACACACTTTTTGGGAAGTTTTCGCTTGCAACTTTCATATAATCAGCAAAAACTCGAGCAGGCATTGCCCCACCAGTAATTCCAGGAAGTTTTGAATTGTTATCGTTTCCAACCCATACCCCTGTAACAATATCAGGAGTATAGCCAACAAACCAAGCGTCTCTATAATCATTTGTTGTTCCTGTTTTTCCGGCAACGTTAGGAGCATAATTTGCAGCTTTTCCAGTTCCAACTTCAACAACTTTTCTAAGCATATATGTCATGCCAGCAGCAGTTTCAAAACTAAATACTTTAACTATTTTTGGCCCAGAATTTTCATAAATTGTAACGCCACGAGAATTTTCAACTCTTTCAACAGCATAAGGTTTAACTCTAAAACCGCCATTTGCAAAAGCACCGTATGACACAACCATATCATACAATTTTACACCATTTGAACCCAATGCAATTGTCATATCGCTTGCTAATGGGGTGGTTATTCCCATTTCTCTTGCAGTTTGAATTACAGCATCAATTCCTGATTTTTTAATCAAACGAACAGCAGCAACATTGGATGAAATTGCAAGAGCTTGCCAGATTGTAATTTTGCCACGATATTTTTTACCGTAGTTTTTTGGAGACCAATCTTGAATAGTCAAAGGAGTATCTTCGATTATATCATCAACCCCAACTCCTTGTTGCAACGCAGTCGCATACACAAAAGGTTTAAACGATGAACCAGATGGTCTAATTGCTTTTGAAACTCTATCATATTGGCTTTGTTCATAATTTTTTCCGCCAATATATGAATATATTCTTCCTGTTGTAGGAGAAAATGAAAATAGGGCAATTTGGTTTGTTGGTTTTGTTAAACCAGCCTTCACAAGCGCATTGCTTGCGGTGTTTTGTGCAACATTTTGAGATTTATAATCCAAAGTAGTGTATATTTTTAAACCACCTTGTGAAATTTCTTGTTCTTCAAAACCAATATTTTTTAATTCATTTAAAACAAAATCTATATAATAAGGAGCTTTGTTGTATGAATAAATTCTTGGCTTGTTTGATAATTTCAAGCCTTCTTTTTGAGCGTCAAGCATTTGCTCTTCTGTAATGTATTTATTTCTATACATTCTTCTTAATACTTGATCTCGTCTTTTTAAGCCTGCTTTTTGATTTGCAAAAGGAGAATAAATTGACGGTGCTTGAGGTAAACCCGCAATCAAAGCTTGCTCTGCAAGAGTTAATTGAGACAAATCTTTATCAAAAAATGTTCTTGCCGCACTTGAAACACCATAAACACCAGAACCAAGATAAACAGAATTTAAATACATTTCCAAAATTTCGTCTTTAGAAATTGTTTTTTCAATTCTATGCGCAATGATTAATTCTTTAATTTTTCTATCAAAAGTTCTTTCGTTTGATAAGAATAATATTCTTGCAAGCTGTTGTGTTATTGTAGAAGCACCTTGTTTAACTTGCCCAGACATAATGTTTGTAATGGTAGAGCGGATCATGCCCATTGTATCAAAGCCTCTATGACGATAGAAGTTTTTGTCTTCTGTTGCAATAACTGCTTGTTTTAAATATTCAGGGATTTTTTCAATTGAAACCTTTTCGAATTTAAAAGCTGTAAAAGTTTTAATAACTTCGCCATCAGCGGAGTATATTGTTGTAACAGGATTTGGTTTAATATCTTCCAAATTTGAAATCGGACGAAGAGAAGCAAGATATAAATTGAAAGCAAAAATCACCGCCAAAAAAGCAGCAAAGCACATCATAATAAAACATGCAAAAATATTTCTTTTTTTAGGTCCCCTACGTGCCGTTCTTTTTCTTCTAACGCTGTTCATAGAATTATATTATAGCATAAAACTTAATGTGCAATATAGAGCTTAAGATTAAGTTTTATGCCATTTTAGCTATTTACTTCTTGAGAGTTTAAATTCGTGCTTATCAAGCGCAAGTTTGTCTGCGCCAAGCATCATTGCCTCTGCTTGTTCTAAAATTTTAACAATCATATAGCCATTTTCGCCATCTGAGCGAGGAACTTTATCATTTTTAATACAATTCAAGAAATGCTGACATTCAAGTTTTAATGGCTCAATTTCAAGATAATCAAAAACTTCAATTTCATTTTGAGAACCTTTTTTATTATCATAAACTTTCAATTTGCCTTCTTGAATAGTGTCATCAAGAATTGCGGTTGCTTTTGTTCCACGAACTAGTAAACTAACTCTTTTTTGAGGATGAATCCAAGAATCGCTAACTTGTCCCACAACTCCATCTTCAAATTCAATTGTTAAATGAGTAATATCACAAATATTTTCAAATTCAGACGCAACTCCTGTTGCGCTTAAAACTTTCAGTGGGGCTTTTCCTGTCACATGGGCAATCATAGAAACATCATGTGGAGCTAAATCCCACATAACGCTTCTATCATTTTTAAAATAGTTAATATTTAATCTATCAGATTGAGCATATTTAATTTCGCCCAAAACTCCTTCTGCAATAAGCATTTTTAATCTATTAACAGCAGGATGATACAACAATAAATGTCCAACCAATAATTTAACTCCCATTTGTTCAGCCAACTCTTTTAATTCTTTAGCTTCACTTGATGAAGTTGAAATTGGTTTTTCAACATAAACGTGTTTACCTGCTAAAATTGCTTTTTTAACAAGATTGAAATGTGTATGGCTTGGAGTAACGATACACATTGCAACAACTTCAGGATTTGACAACAAAGAATTAAAATCTGATGTTGTATTAACATCTGGATATAATTCTTGAATCATTTTCAAATTTTCAACATCTAAATCGCAAACGCTATGCAATGCGCCAAGATTATAAAAATTTCTTACAATGTTTCTTCCCCAAAGTCCGCATCCAACGACTGCCGTACACTTTTTCATTTTTAATTCCTTTTGAATTTATTGCTACTAAGAAAATTCTAATAAACAAATATTTCATAGTCAAACAAAGAATTTGTAAAGATTAATGTTTATGTTAGTATATTTTTATGAGTATGGAAGCATGTGTATTAAATTGTCCGATTAAGCTTTGTGGGATTGAAGAAGCGTTGTCTGACGCTCAAAATGCAATTGTTTCAAACAAAAACTATCAAATCATCACAATCAACCCTGAAATGATAATGAATGCTCAAAAAAATGAAGCATTTTTTGATATTTTAAACAATTCAGATTTAAATATTGCAGATGGTGTTGGAGTAAAAATCGCACTTAGGCTCCAAGGAATTAAACAAAATCAAATCAGAGGAATTGATTTTTCTCGTGAATTAATCAAACTTGCTTCAGAAAAAAACTACAAAATAGCGTTTTTAGGCGCAAAAGAAGAAGTTATCCAAAAAGCAAAAGAAAACTTCTTAAATAAATATCCAAATTTAAATTTTGTTTATGTAAGAAATGGATATTTCAACAGTGACGAAGAAATAATTCAAGAAATTAAAGCTGCAAATCCGCAAATATTGCTTGTTGGCCTGGGTTCACCAAAACAAGAAGAGCTTATTTTAAAACTCAAAACACAACTTCAAGGTTGCGCTATGGTTGGCGTGGGTGGTAGTTTTGATGTATTTTCGGGAATTGTAAAAGAATCGCCAGTAATTTGGCGAAAATTGGGGCTTGAATGGCTATATCGCACAGTATGTCAGCCAAAAAGATTCAAACGCATATTCCCTGTTTTGCCATTATTTTTAATAAAGTGTATAATAAGTACTATACAAAAGAAGGGTTGATATTTTGAAAACATTTACCAATGCGCTAAGACGCGACATTCTAAAAATGATTCACAATGCAAAATCAGGACATCCTGGTGGAGCGCTATCTTGTGTTGACATGCTTTCAGTACTATACAAAAAAGTGTTAAATGTTCCTCTTGAATGGGATAAAGCAATTGATTTTGACAAACGTGACAGATTTATTCTTTCAAAAGGGCATGCTTCAACTGCTTTATATGCAGTTTTAGCACATTGCGGTTTTTTCCCAACAAATATGCTAATGAGCTTTAGAATGTTAGGCTCAAAACTTCAAGGACATCCAAGCTCAAGAGCTCAATTACCAGGAATTGAAGTTTCAACTGGCTCATTAGGTCAAGGGCTTTCAATTGGCGTTGGTTTAGCATTAGCTTTAAGACTAGACAAAAACCCAGCTAAAGTTTTTGTTCTTCTAGGTGATGGCGAAATGCAAGAAGGAAGCGTTTGGGAAAGCTTAATGAATGCTTCAAATCAAAAACTTGATAATCTGGTTGTGATTGTTGATAAAAACAATCTTCAAATTGATGGTTCAACATGTGATATCAAATCTTTAGACCCACTTGATGAAAAATTAAAAGCATTTGGTTTTGAAGTTTATGAAATTGATGGACACAATTACGAACAAATTGAACAAACAATGCTAGAAGCAAAAAATTCTAATAAACTTTGCGCAATAATCGCAAACACAATTAAAGGCAAAGGCGTTTCATTTATGGAAAATGCAGCCGGTTGGCATGGCAAAGCTCCAAATGATGAACAATTAAAAAATGCTTTGGAGGAATTAAATGTTTAGCAAAGATATCGAAGTTAAATCACCAAGAAATGTATATGGCGACACATTAGCTGAATTAGGAGCAAAAAACCCTAATATCGTTGTTTTAGACGCCGATTTATCATGCTCAACTCAAACTTGCAGATTTGCAAAGCAATTCCCTGAAAGATTTTTCAATTGCGGAATTGCAGAACAAGACATGATAGGAACAGCAGCAGGTCTTGCTTATGGCGGAAAAACTGTCTTTGCAAGCACATTTGCAATGTTTGCAACTGCAAGATGTTTAGACCAAATCAGAAACACAATTTGTTATTCAAAGCTTGACGTTAAAATTGTTGCAACCCATGGTGGCATCACAGTTGGTGAAGATGGCGCTTCACACCAAGCATTAGAAGATATTTCTTATATGCGCTCAATTCCAGATATGAAAGTAATTATCCCTGGAGACTGCGAAGAAGTTAAACAAGTCATTGAATATGCTGCAAACACCCCCGGACCAATGTATATTCGTATTCCAAGAACTAATTTGAAATCAATTTTTTCAAGCGAATATAAATTCAATCAAACAACAGGTGTGAAAATCAAAGAAGGTAACGATATCACAATCGTAACCAATGGCGAAACATTATGGGAAGTTATGGAAGCAGCAAAAATGCTTTCGCAGGTTGGCATTGAAGCGGAAATTCTTCACTATCCAGTTGTTAAACCATTTAGACACATTGCCCTTAAGCAAAGTGCTAAAAAAACTGGTAGCGTTGTTGTTGTTGAAAACCACAGCATTATTGGCGGTCTTGGTTCAGCAGTTTGCGAAGCGTTAAGCCAACACTACCCAACAAAAGTATATAGAATTGGCACAAAAGACACTTTTGGACAATCAGGCGAACAAAGACAACTAATGGAATTTTATGGTTTGACTGATAAAAAAATATATGAAAAAATAATTGAATTCATGGATGTAAAATGATAATACTTAGAGACGTAGTAAAACAATATAAAAATAAATATGCTCTTCGAGGAATAAATTTACATATTCGCCCAGGCGAATTTGTATTTTTAGTTGGTTCATCAGGTGCTGGAAAATCCACAATGATGAAAATGTTATATTTAGAAGAGCGCCCAACAAGAGGAGATGTCTATGTTGCAGGAATTAACATAGGCAATCTTGCGCCAAACAAAATCCCAAGCTTGAGACGCTGCATGGGAATAGTTTTTCAAGATTATAAACTTCTTCAAAACCACACAGTTTATGACAATATTGCTTATGTTATAAGAACAATGGGTATTTCATCACGAGAAATTGAATCTCGTGTAATGGGTGCGCTAAAAGTTGTTGGTCTTGAAGATAAATATCGTTCAAAACCTTGTGAATTATCAGGCGGAGAACAACAAAGGGTTTCTATTGCTCGTGCAATTGTTAATGGACCCCCATTATTAATTGCAGACGAACCAACAGGAAATTTAGACCCTAAAAACTCGCTTGAAGTTATGCAAATTCTTGAACAAGTTAATCAAAGAGGAATCACCATACTTGTTTCAACGCATGACCAAGCAATGGTAAATTATTTCAGGAAAAGAGTAATCACGCTTGACCATGGTCAAGTAATCAGAGATATACAAGCAGGAACTTATGACTAGAAAACCAAAAAATCAAAATCTTAAGCAAAAAGTCAAATCCCATATTCCAAAGGATTGGATGAGTGAAATCAGAATAACATATCGTATAGCAATAGAAACAGCAAAAAGTATTGCGCAAACCGGCTTGGTAAATATCGCAATCATAACAACAATTGCTGCAATTTTGACTATTTTTGGTTCAATATTCAGAATTACTCTTGCACTAAATTCATTTGTAAGCTCAATGGGTTCTGCTCTTGAAATAAGCGCATATTTATCTGATGAAGCAGATGTTAATTCAACAATCACAAAAATCAGAGGACTTGAACACGTTCAAAAAGTAACATTTATTTCAAAAGAAACTTCTTGGGTTCAATTTAAAAAAGATATTGATGTTCCCGATATAACAAACCCTCTTCCAAACACGCTTCATGTAAAATTGGACGAAACTAAAAATATCGGCACAGTAATGAATGAGCTTAAAAAAATTGATGGCGTAAATGACACAAGCTATGCCAAAGATTTAGTTGAAAAATTTGAAATGATAAACACAATTATCAACACGGCAACAATCGTCTTTGTCATAATAGTATTCATATTAACCGTCGCAATTATAAACAACACAATAGAATTAGTCATACAATCACGAAAAGAAGAAATTGAAATTATGAGGCTGATGGGCGTTTCAAACTGGTATATTAAGACGCCATTAGTTATGCAAGGAGCAATTTATGGCTTTTTAGGGGCATTAGTTGCAATTGTTCCAATTGATGTGGTTCAAAAATATATCATAAAAATGCACGAATTTTTCATGATTTCGATTGACCCATTGGCACAATTTACCGTACTATTTAGTGTATTAACATTAGGGGTAGCTTTCGCTTCAATCGGTAGCTTCTTGAGTATCAAAAAACATTTACAGGTATAACAAATTATGATGAACAATCCGAATAGATTAGATCCACAACAAGTTGTTGCAGAATTTAAAGACATTCCGCCAATGCCAAACGTAATGGTTAAGGCGCTAAGCGTCATTAAAAACCCAGCAACAGGAATTGCGGAATTAGCAAAAATTATGCAAGTAGACCAAGCTATTTCTACAAAAACATTAAGCTTGGTAAACTCTGCTTTTTATGGATTTAGACAACAAATCACATCAATTCAAAAAGCATTAGTCGTTTTGGGTATGATGAAAGCTAAAAATATCATCATGAGTTTAGCGCTTAAACAAATGATGACAGCTCAAGGAAGCCGTGAACTTTGGGAACATTCAATCAAATGTGCGGTTGCTGCTGAAATTTTAGCAAAAGAATATAAAGTTATTAATCCTGACGATGCTTTTGTTATCGGATTTTTACACGATATTGGAAAAATGCTTTTAAATACAAAAAATCCTCTAAAATATTCAAAAGTTCGCTATTTAGCTGCTCAGGATAACGTTAATCTTGTTGATGTTGAAGATGCTCAATTTGGAACTAACCACTGCGTTTTAGGGGCATTGATATCTAAAAAATGGCAATTACCTGTTATTTTAACAAATTGCATAAGATATCACCACGACCCAGCACAAAGCTCGCTTCCAACAGTTTGCGGAATCGTTTATTGCGCAGATAGAATGGTTCAAACAAACATGCCAAATCCACTTTTAGAACCAAGGGTTATGAACAAAATGGATTTCACAATCAATGACCCTATTGCGCTTAGAGAAACAATTCTTGCTAAAGCAACAATATTCTTGAAAGAAATGTCTAGCCCAGGCTAAGAATATTTAATATCAAGCTCTTCGCATAAATTGTTAAAATATTCCACAGATTCAAACAAATCTTCCTTATTGAAGATTTCAAAAGTAATTTGTGGGTAAAGTTGTAATTCTTTTAAAGTTAAAAGAATTTCTTTGATATCTAAAGAGCCTTTTAATAAACTTGAATGAGAATCTTCATCTTTATAGTTATTATGAAAATGCATGTGTTTTAGCATAATTCCATAATCTTTTATCCAAGAAGAAGGTTTAATATCAGAATGCAAATTGCAATGTCCAATATCAACGGTTACTCCTAAATTTGGAGAATTTATTGCCGCAACAAGATTTCTGATAAATTCAGAATTAGACTCATGAACATTTTCAATTGTCGCCATTATTCCAAGATTTTCAAAATTTTTAATAAATTCTTTATAAAATTCGATATTTTTTAAGAAAAACATTTGCTGATATTCACGATGCTTCAAAAGATTATTGTAACAAGTATGAAAAACAACAGTCGAAGCATCGAATTGTTCTGCAAGTTCAAGACTTTGATAATATCTTTTTTTGCTAATTTCAGAAATCAAAGGGTCTTTTGCTGCAACATTTAAATTTGAAAAAAAGCCATGAAGAGTCACTTCATTATCAAAATCAGCCAAAATCGCTTTATATTCTTTTTTGTTTTTTTCAAAATCATTTTCAATATCAAGCAATCTGCCAAATCTTGAAATTTCAATTCCGCAACCCAAATTTGAAGCAATGCTAACTGCTTCTTTAAAGTTATGATATGATACAGTTGAGGATATGAATCTGTGCAAAGTTTTGTTCATAATTAAATTATAAATTAAAAATGTATATTATAGAACTATTTTTAAAATTAAAAGAAGATTTCAAAGCAGGCAAATTCAAAAAACAAGAAGAAATTAAACCTGTTCAAAAAGAAAAATGTGACCATTTTTTTGTACCCATTGATTCAACAAAAAGAATTTTAGCTTGTTCAAAATGCGGAGAAATTTATAAACTCAAAAAAGGCGAAGTAAATCCATTTGAATAAATAAAATAAATCTTAAAATATAGTTTATTGTGAACATTTTTTGAGATAAAATTATTTCAATACGAGATTTATTTGGAGAGAACTTTGCAATTCAATTTAAAAGAAATAATTGGCGCAATTGAATGCGAAATATTATATAAAAACGACTTAGCAAACGACGAAATACTATTCGATATTTCAACAGACACAAGAAAACTAAAACAAGGCGATGTTTATCTTCCTTTAAGAGGAGAAAATTTCGACGGTCATAATTTCATAGACAAAGCTATTGCAAGCGGCGCTCGCGGATATTTTACGCAAGACAAATTCAAAATCAATAAAGAAGCCGATTTTGTAATTTATGTTAAAAATGCGCTGGTTGCATATTTGAAACTTGCAAACTATATTAGAACAAAAATTAATCCAATTGTTGTTGCAATTACAGGCTCTTGCGGAAAAACAACAACGAAAGAAATGCTATATCGAGTTTTTTCAACTCAATATAGAACATATAAAACCTTTTTAAATCACAACAACGAAATCGGACTATGCGAAACTTTTTTCAATATGCCGATTAATTGCGAAGTTGTAATTATCGAAATGGGAATGAGAAACCTTGGCGAAATCGAGCTTTTGTCAAACTACGCAAATCCAGACATAGGAATAATTTCAAATATTGGCTCAGCCCACGTTGAAAGATTGGGAACCCTAAAAAATATCGCCATAGCAAAATGCGAAATAGTAGCAAACCTCAAAAAAGAAGGTCTGTTTATCGGCGTTGAAGGCGATAGTTTAAAAGAAAATTTGAATTATGAAGGCAAAAAAATCTTCACAAAATTAGAAGATGCAAAAAATATTAAAATTTCCGTTGATTCAACAAGCTTTGAATACAAAGGCGAAATTTATGAAATTACACAACCTGGCGAATATAATGTTTCTAATGCAATTTTAGTTATTGAAGCAGGCTTAAGCAAAGGAATAAATCCTGAAAATATTAAAAAAGGACTTTTAGGTTACAAACCAATTGAAAAACGTTGGGAAAAAACTCAAATCAAAGGTTTGACCTTTGTGAATGACAGTTATAATGCAAATCCCGAGTCAATGAATGCTGTTTTGAAAACATTTTTGGCAATTTATCCTAAGCCTATAACCCTTGTGCTTGGTGATATGGGCGAATTAGGAAAAGACGAAATAATGTATCACAAACAAGTTGGCGAATTTTTATCACAATATAGTGATATTACGCTTTTAACTGTTGGAACTCTTGCAAGACACATTGCTAGAAATACAACGCTTGAAAGCATAGAATTTGAAAACAACGAACAATGCGCAAAATATATTGTTGAAAATATCAAAAAAGATACAACAATTTTATTAAAAGCATCTCGTTCTATGAAATTTGAACAAATTATTGAAATGGTGGAAAAATTATGATAATGATAAGTGTCGCAGGGCTAATCGCTCTGATTTTATGTTTATTATTTGGAATCCCATATATAAACTTCATGAAAAAGAAAGCATATTCTCAATATTTAAGAGAAGAAGTTGCTCAAATGCACGCATACAAAGAAAAAACCCCAACAACTGGTGGTGTTTTCATTATTGCTTCAATAATTATAGCTTCAATCATTGCGCTATTTATGGCACAAAAAACAACAACAGGCGCAATTATTGTCCTTATGACCTTAATTTTTTACACATTTACAGGTTTTGAAGACGATATCAAAAAAATCAAAGCACACCAAAACCTTGGTCTTTCTGCTAGAGCAAAATTAATGCTTCAAATTGCAGTAGCGATGTTGCCTGCTTTTTATATAATCTTTTCAAATCAAACTGCAATTTCATTTTTAAATTTCAGCTTTGATTTAGGATGGTTTTATCCAATTTTCGTTGTCTTTATGATGGTTGGAGCTTCAAATGCTGTTAATTTAACAGACGGTTTAGATGGACTTGCGGCAAGCTCTTGCGTAATTGCATTTTTGGCAAGTGCTATAATTTGTTTTCTTAACAACAATATCGATTTGGCAATCATTTCAATTGCAGCAAGTGCTTCTTGCGTTGGCTTTTTATATTTCAACAAAAAACCTGCTAAAATTTTTATGGGCGACACAGGCTCGCTAGCTCTTGGCGGTTTGCTTGCAACAATTGCCATAATGGGCAAATTTGAATTATGGCTAATTCCAATTGCAATTGTATTCATTTGCGAAACACTATCTGTAATGATTCAAGTTACAAGTTTTAAACTCACAGGCAAAAGAGTTTTCAAAATGAGCCCAATTCATCATCATTTTGAATTATCAAACTGGTCTGAAAACAAAATCGTTTTTGTTTTTTCTCTTGTAACGCTTATCAGCTGCGCAATTACAACAATAATTTATTACATCAATCTTAAGGCATAAAAATGAACAACCTAAAAAACAAAAAAATATTAATACTTGGCTTTTCAACAACAGGAATTGCGGCTGCAAAATATTTTATCAAAAAGGAAGCCCAAGTGTATATCAGCGAATTTAAAGAATTAGAAGAAAAAAATATTTCACTTGCAAACGAGCTTAAAATTCAAGGCATTAATTTAGAATTCAACGGACATAGCGAAAATTTTATTAATAATGCTGATTTTTGTATATTAAGCCCTTCAATTCCAACCGATGCGCCAGTTTTAGCAAAGCTAGAAGAAAAAAATATACCATATTTTTCAGATCTTGAATACATTTCAAAATGCGAAAATGAAAAAATAATTTTAATTACAGGAACAAATGGCAAAACAACAACAACAGCCTTAACTTCACATATTTTATCCAAAAAATATAATGCGCCATATTGTGGAAATATTGGCATTAGCCCAATTGAATACAAGGACAAAAACGTTGATTATTATGTTATTGAAGCAAGCTCATATCAACTTAATTATTCGCCCGAGCTAACTCCTCGCATTGGAATTTTCACAAATTTAACGCCAGACCATATTTTATGGCACAAAACAATCGAAAATTATTTTGAAGCAAAAGCAAAACCATTTAGAAATATGGGCGAAAATAGCTTTGCAATTTTAAATTATGACGATGAAAAAACAAAAAAACTAGGCGAAGAAATACAAGCTCAAGTTTATTATTTTTCGCTTCAAAAACAAAATATACCAAATTGTATTTATTTAGAAAACGATGAAATAATTTTTTATGACGAAAAAATAATCAACATAAACGAGCTTCAAATCGTGGGTCCGCACAATATTCAAAACGCAATGTGTGCAATATTAGCAGCCAAAATTGTTGGACTAGACAACGATAAAATCAAAGAATCTCTTAAATCTTTTAAAGCGATTGAACATCGTCTTGAATTTGTTAGAACGATTGAAGACACTGATTATTACAATGATTCAAAGGCAACAAATCCAGAAGCCAGCATTGTTGCCATAAATTCTTTTGATAATAAAAAAGTTGTTCTTATTGCAGGTGGAAGAGACAAAAAAACAACACTAAAAGATTTCATCACTGCAGTTAAAGAAAGAATTTCAAAAGTAATTTTAATAGGAGAAGCAACCCAACGCTTCAAAAACGAATTGGCGCAAAATGGCTATATAAACATAGTTAATTCAAAAACCTTAGAAGAAGCAATAGACATTGCTTCCCTAGACAAACCAGACGTAGTATTGTTATCTCCAGCTTGCGCAAGCTTTGATATGTTTGAAAGCTATGAAAAAAGAGGAGAGGCTTTTAGAAATTATGTATTATCAAAAAAGTAAACAATATACACACACAAACACAACATACACGCAAACGCCTGCCGACAATATATTAATTGTGGTTACAATTTTTATTGTCGTTTTTGGGATCATGGCAGTCTTTTCTGCTTCAGCTCCAAAAGCAATAAGTTATGGCGAAAACCCTTTAAGCTTTACAATTAAACAGCTTGTTTGGCTTTTCGGTGGAACATTGGGCGCATTTTTCTTTTCTAAATTTGATTATAGAAAATTAAAACCTTTTGCGGGCGTAGTTGCGCTATTTGTTTTAATTTGCCTTGCTTTGGTAAAATTTTCTCCTCTTGGGGTAACCGTAAATGAGGCAAAAAGATGGCTTGTTATAGGACCTTTGCAATTTCAGCCTTCCGAATTTGCAAAGCCAGCATTAGTCCTCTACTTTGCAACATTATTTTCAAAAAACTGCAAAATTTTTGACCCACAAAAATATCCTTTTTATATTATTTTTGCCTTTATGCTCCTTTTGATTTATATGCAACCAAACCTTTCGATGATAATTCTTTTATTAACAACATCGATGGTAATGTATTATATCGCAGGGGGTTCAACAAAAATCATCACAGGAGCAATGGCTCTTGGTATTTTTGCAGTAGCAACAACAATCAGAGGATATCAACTTCAGCGTATCAAAGTTTGGTGGAATCCGTTTTCAGACGCTCTTGGAGCAGGATACAATATCATTCAATCTATGGTAGCTTTTTCTTCAGGCGGATTTTTTGGAGTTGGGTTTGGAAATTCTAAACAAAAGCTTTCTTGGCTTCCCGAAGGTCATACAGATTTCATTTTCGCAATCATTGGGGAAGAGTTTGGATTTTTGGGTTGTTTCTTTTTAATATGTTTGTTTGGAGTATTTTTACATAGAGGCTTTATAATCGCCAAAAAATGCCCAGATATGTTTGGAAAAATATTAGCAGTTGGAATAACTTTTTCAATCTGCTTCCAAGCTTTCACAAACATGTCTGTTGCAAGTTCATTTGTTCCAGCAACCGGTATTCCATTGCCTTTAATTAGCTATGGCGGTTCAAGCTTGTTTGTAACATTATGCATGATTGGCGTTTTAATCAATATTTCCAAGAAAAAAGTTCAAAGGATAGTTCATTATGTTCAATAAAAATAAAGAAAAAACTTATTTTATTACAGGAGGCGGAACCGGAGGGCATATATATCCTGCTGTTTCAGTTATAAATGAACTTATTGAAAATGGCGTCGATTTAAAAAACATTTTCTATCTTGGAAACAAAAAAAATCTAGAATATGAAATTGCCAAAAAAAATAATTACCAATTTTTAACCCATGGAGCAAAAGGAATGCCTCGAAAACTTAGCTTGGATTTTTTTGTTTGGGCATTGGGGCTTTTGGGCTCGACTTTTAAAGTAATGGGGTATTTCATAAAGCATCAGCCAAGCGTTGTTTTCGCAACAGGCGGATATGTTTGTGCTCCAGCTTTAATTTGCGCAAGATTATTCAAAACCCCTTATGTTCTTCATGATTGTGATATTCATCCTGGAATAGTCACAAGGGCATTTGCCAAACACGCAAAAAGCGTATCTTTAGCATTTGATGGCGCTAAAAAATTCATAAAAACAAAAAATATTGAAGTAAATGGCAATCCAATAAGACAAGAATTCAAAACAATCTCAAAAAAACAAGCCAGAGAAGAAATAAGTATTAAAGACGATTTTACAATTTTAATTATGGGCGGCTCCTTAGGGGCAAGGACAATCAACAACTCCTCTTTTAAAATTTTAAAAGAATATGCAAACAAAAAAGGGGTCACAATACTATGGCAAACAGGAAACAAAAACTTTGATGACGTTACAAAACGAATCTTGGAGCTTTTTGAAGAATTGCCCGACAATCTCATTTTGCAACCTTATTTTGATAAAATGTATCTAGCTTTATTATCAGCAGACTTGGTAATTTCAAGAGCAGGCTCTTTAAGCCTTTCTGAAATATGCGCTTGCGGTTTACCTTCAATCTTAATTCCTTACCCGTACGCTGCTGCAGATCATCAAAAGAAAAACGCAATAAATCTTGTTGAAAATAATATTTCTTTAATGCTAGAAGACAAAAATTGCAACGATGAAAGCTTATTTGAACTTGTTCAAAACCTAATGAATGACAAAGAAAAACTTTCAAACTTATCATATAATGCATACAAAATTGCAAAATTAGATTCTGCAAAGAAAATAATGGAACAAATTAATTCCGCAATGGAAAAATAAATGAAAAAAGCTTCAGAAATTTTAACCTCACACAACAAATTCCATATAAACCTTGGTCTGCAAAGAATTTCAAAAGTTATGGAATTATTGAAAAATCCCCAAGATAACTACAAAATTATACATGTAGCAGGGACAAACGGCAAAGGCTCAACTTGCAAAATTATTAATGAAATCCTTATTGAACAAGGTTTAAAAACCGGACTTTTCACAAGCCCCCATCTTTTTTCATACACAGAAAGAATCAAAATTAACAATAAAAATATTGATGAAAACGTTTTTGATAAATTAACAAACGAAATTGATTCTCTTGCAAAAGAAAACGAAATCGAATTATCAGAATTTGAGCTAATTACAGCCGTTGCTTTTTATTATTTTAATCTTCAAAAAGTTGATTATGTTGTATTAGAAGTTGGTTTGGGTGGAAATTTTGACGCTACAAATATAATTAAAAATTCTACTCAAATTATTACAACAATCGATTTTGATCATACCGAAAGATTGGGAAAAACAATCGAAGAAATTGCACTTCAAAAAGCAGGAATAATAAAAGAAAATTCAAATATTGCTATTGCAAAAGACAACCAAGGATTCAAAATAATCCAAAAAATTGCGAAAGAAAAAAATTCAAAAATTCTTGATTTGCCTGAAATTAAAATAATTTTTGAAGAAAAAAATTATGCCCTAATTGAAAAAGAAAAATTTGAATTTAATTTATTAGGCGTACACCAAGCAAAAAACCTTGCTCTAGCGCTTGGAGCGATTAATTCATTAAATCTTGATATCAAAAAAGAAACAATAAAAAAAGCGCTCAAAAATGTTTCTTGGAAATTTAGGCTTGAATATATTAAAAACAAAAACATATTAATTGACGCTGCGCATAATCCTTCTGGTGCAAAAGTTTTAAGAGATTTTCTTGATGAAAACTTTAAAAACACACCAAAAACTTTCATTTTTGGCTGTTTAAAAAACAAAGAGTATGAAAAAATGCTGGATATTTTAATTAAAGAAGACAAATTTTATTTTTATGAATTTAACTACCCAAATGCTCTAAAATATGAAGAATTGCCAAAAAAATATAAAGCAAAAAAAATTTCTTCTCTTGAAGAATTGAAAGAAATTATATCTTGCGATTCAAATTTAAAAATTTTCTGTGGTTCAATATACATGCTTGGTAAAATTTTTGATAAAATTTTGCTATAATTGAGCTATGATAAAAAAGTTTTTGGTTATATTATTGCTATCTAATTCAGTTTTTGCGCTTAATTTAAAAGACGCAAATTTAATAAATGATTTCGAATATAAAAAAATAAACACATTTTCATTAAAGAAAAAAGCATATTCTGATAAAAAAGAATATCAAAAATATAAAGAAAAACTTTCAAAAGAAGAATACGAAATTTATTTGATAGCAGACAAAATCATAAGAGCAAACAACCTTCAATATAAAAATTGGAGAATTGGGTTTAATCTTGAAAAAGACGTTATTAATGCAGTTTCATTGAATAACAATTTAATTTTGATTAATTCATCACTATACGATTGCTTGCACCAAAACAAAGACGCCCTTGCTTATGCAATCGCTCATGAATTGGCTCATTTTATCCTTTTGCACCAAAAAGAAACAATCGAAAACACATACAAAATAAAACGAATTGAAGAAGAAATTAAAAAATTAAATTCACAAAAATATAGCGAAAATTACACAAAAAATTTAAAAAATTTAATTAATAATATTTATCTTTCCCAAAGAAAGCTTGAGCTAAATTCCGATTCTCTTGCGCTTGAATTAATCATAAAAGCAGGTTTCAATCTTGATTTAGCACTTGAAATTTTTGATTATATCGATGAAGATTACAATTTTTACGAAAACAAAAACATTTATCCGCTAATTTATGAAAGAAAAGAAAATCTTCTAGCTCAATATGACATTTTAAACATTGAAAATCTCAAAAAAGAAGGCGAAAATAACCTTTTTAACAGCAAAACTCTTTCCGTTCAGAAATCAATGGATAAAGAAACGCTTGTTTTAAACAAGCCCGAAAATTATAAAGATTATTCCTTTGTTGTTACAAACAAAACTCAAAAATTATTATCAAAAGCATATTTTTATTACAAAAAAGAAGACATAAAAAAAGCTATTGAATATTTTTCAAAAGCCCACGAAACAAGCCCAAACAACTATATTGCACCATTGTATCTTTCTTATGCTTATGAATTTGAAAACGATATTAAACTAGCAAAAAGATATATCAAAAAAGCAAAAGCACTGAATCCAAAAAGCGAAGAAGTAATTAAACAATATAAAACATTTTATAAAAGATAATTAATTTTCTTCTTTATTTTCGCTTGGAGCATAGAAAAACTGGCAACCATTCCAAACTAAAATTTCATTTTGAGAAACCTGACATTTGCCATTTAAGCAATCAAGAGTTCCATCCGGAGCAATTGCAAAATTTTGGCAATTTTGGCAAATTTTTAACATCATTCCTTTTGATTTTAATTTGTATGTCATATCCACCAAAGCATCATACATTCTTAAATATGAATCAGTAACAATGAAGCGATTTCCTTCTCTAAAAACAACTTTTCTCATGCCATCTTCTGAAACTAAATCTAATTTGCAGATAAAATCTTTTTTGCCATTGTTTACAACAGCATTAATTGTTGCAGAATTAACGTTTTCTTCTTCATATTCGCTATTCATAATTGAGCGCATAGTTAGAGCGTTAATTAAAATTTTTAATTTTTGCCAAGATAGACAAAAAGGATAGAGCATTAACCATAGAATATCTTTGATTTGAATTTTTGAAACATTGATTGAAATTAAAAAATTAACAAATAAACATACGCCAAGCAATATCACTGCCCTTTGCGCAACATGATTTGGCATGTAAATTGATAATATTAATAAGAAAATATATCCGAACAAAACAAACAAAGAGTTTGGTTTTAATAGAAATAAGATAAATTCTCTAAATGCTGTGTTTTTGAAAACTAATAGCGGAAAATAGTGCGAAAACAAAGAAAATTTATTTTTCCAACTTGGTGCAGAAAAATCATAATTTTTTACATCAACCGCCGTAATGATATATGGTGAATAGATAGATTTAATATCGTTTGAAGCTAAATCAAGCGAAAATTCAAGCTCAGAATCCTTGTCTTCTATTCCAACATAGCCCATCTTTTCAAGAACATCACTTGTTATAACAAGATTTTCGCCATCTATAAAGAAAGGGAGCTCAAACAAAGAACGAACAATGCTATTTGTTCTATTGACATATTTCAAATATGCGCAAATTATAGAGGTTTTAATTCTTTTTGCAAGCTGGCTGTTTTCGTTTGTGCAAACTTTTGAACCAACCAAAACGCAAGAATTAACAAGCGATTTATTAATATTTTCCAAATATTTTTCCCCAACCATGCGATTTGCGCCAAGGAAAACATAAGCGTCAAATTTTGATTCGCCAATCATTTTTTGAATGAATAAATTTACAGCTTTGTCTTTTGAAAAATAATCTGGGTTTTGAATGTTGTGTATTCTTGCGCCAAGAGCAAAATCCCTTGAGGCAGAAGTGTCGTTTTCTTCTTTTTGATAAACAACATGCACTTCATAATTTTCTTTTGCGTATGATTGAGAATTTAATACACCAAGCAATTTATCAAGATTTTTATCTTTTGCGCAAGCCCAAATTACAACGCAAAGCTTGCGTTTATCGAGCATTATGCTTCTTGTTTTTTCTTGCATTTCAAAATATTTTTCAATATTTCTTGCTTTAACATAGAAAAACAATTGATAAGCGCAATATATAAAAAGATAAATAATTAATAATATAAATAATGTATCAAATACTATCATAATGGTATTTTATAACAAAAATAGAAAGAAAATCTAGCTTTTTTTAATTTATATAGATATAATTGCACTATGATAAACTTTTTAGGTCAATGCGTTCAAAACCTTATTCAATCGGCAAAATACACCCTCAAAGGGAATGTTCGTTTTTCAAGCGTAATAGCTCAAATGAGTGCAATCGGCTTTGATTCATTGGCAATTTGTTTATCAATTGTTTTTATCGCAGCTTGCGTTATCGCCCTTCAAGTTGCTCATCAATTTTTAATGTCTGGCGGAGACAGTTATATTGGCGGATTTTTAGCAGTTGCGCTAATAAGAGAAATCGCCCCAGGCTTTGCCGCTCTGGCTCTTGCAGCTCGTGCAGGAACTGCAATTACAGCACAAGTTGCAAATATGAAAGTAACAAACCAAATTGATGCAATTGAAGTTTTAAAGGTGGATTCAATTGGATATTATTTTGCTCCAAGAATCATAGCAGGAGCTTTAAGCGTTTTTTGCATAGTGCTTTTAGCAGAATTAATCGGAATTTTAGGCGGTGCTTTAGTTAGCTATTTTTCAATAGGATTACATCCTGCAAGATATTTTAATTCTGTTTGGCTAATGTTGGTTATGAAAGATGTATATGTTAGCCTTTTAAAGGGGTTGATTTTTGGAGGGTTAATCGCTCTTGTTTGCTCGACTGTTGGCTATAATACAAGGGGTGGAGCGAAAGATGTTGGAATTTCAACAACAAAATCAGCCATTATTTGCACCGTTTATATTCTAGTTGCAGATTTAATTATTGGCATTTTATTTTATATGGGCTAATTTTGTTATATAATTAAGCAAAAAGGATAATTCTATGCAAAAAAGAACCAGCGAAATCAAACTTCAAGACAAAACTGAACTTGAATTAATGAGACACTATAAAGAAATGTCTGATAAAAATTTCTGTATTGAAAAAGGGTTTTATCCGCTTGGTTCTTGCACAATGAAATATAACCCAAGAATAAACGAATGGGCTTCAAAATTAGAAGGCTTTGTTAATCTTCACCCAAACCAAGACGATGACGATTCTCAAGGTGCACTTCAATTAATGTATGAATTGCAAAATTTTCTAAAAATTATTACAGGAATGGACGAAATTAGCCTGCAACCTTGCGCAGGTGCTCATGGCGAATTGTCTGGGATGATGGTTATTAAAAAATATTTTGAAGACATTGATGAAATAAATACAAGAAAAAAAGTAATCATTCCTGATAATGCCCATGGAACAAACCCCGCAAGCGCTGCAATGTGCGGTTTTGAAATTTTAGAAGTAAAATCTAATGAAAAAGGGCTTGTAAATGTTGAAGAATTAAAGCAAATCGTAGCTGAATATAATTCACAAATTGCAGCAATTATGATGACAAACCCAAACACCTTGGGGCTTTTTGATGATAATATCGTTGAAATTTCAAATATAATGCACAATAACGGCTCTTTGTTATATTACGATGGAGCTAATTTTAATGCAATTATGGGACACACAAACCCTAAATTAATGGGGTTTGATGTTGTACATTTAAATCTTCACAAAACTTTTGCAACGCCACATGCAGGAGGCGGACCAGGGGCTGGTCCAATTGGCGTTGTTGAAAAATTAAAAGATTATTTACCTGTGCCAAAAATTGAATTTAATGGCGAAAAATACATAAGAAACTATAATTATGACAAATCTATCGGCAAAGTTAGTGCTTTTTATGGCAATTTCAATGTCTTAATAAAAGCATATACTTATATTTATATGATGGGTAAAAGCCTTAAAAATGTTTCATCCGACGCTGTTTTGGCTGCAAATTATTTAAAATCAAAATTAAAAGATTACTATCATATTGCTTTTGATTCCCATTGTGCACATGAATTTGTCATTGACAATTCCGACAAAAAAGCGCTTGGCGCAAGCACATTGGACATTGCAAAAAGATTAATGGACGAAAATATTCATCCTGCAACAATTTATTTTCCTTTAATTGTGCATGAGGCTTTCATGGTTGAACCAACAGAATCTGAGACGAAAGAAGTTTTAGACAATTTTGTTGAAGTTATGATTAAAATTGCCAAAGAAATTGAAGACGGCGTTGATTTTCATGAATTTCCTAAAAACACTCCGATTTCAAGAGCTGACGAAGTGCGCGCTGCAAGACAATTGGATTTGAAGGAATAAATTATTCGCTTTTATAATCATATTTTTTACAAATATTCTTTTCAATTAGTTCTTTATTAACGTTTATTTTATCAAAATACAAAATGCCTAAAGCTCTCGAATGTTTATCAATACCCAAAAAATCAAAATAAACATTTGAAGTTTTACTGTAAAGATCAAATAAATATTTTTTAGCAATTTTTCCTTGTTTTATTACATCATTTATATCTAAATTTGTCTCATAAGCCTGTTTATACGCCCTATTAATAGGAGATGTCTCAAAGCAATCAAGACCTTTGAGTCTAATCGAAAATTCTTCCTTGTCAATTTTCGCTTTAATAGTATCGCCATCATAAATTTCCACAACTTCAATATTTGTTTTGCAAAAGAAAACAAATTCAATAACAATAATAAAATTAAAAAAATTTTCATAATAACCCCACTATGGCAATTGGATATTTTTTGCACGCATGCAAAAAATAAATGTAATTATAATATTAAAATTGCATATATGCAAGAAATCGATAATGAATTGATACTTCTAGGCAAAAGAATAAAAGGGTTAAGAAAAGAAAGAAAATTAACCCTAGAAAATTTATGTTATAAAAATGGTCTAGAACCTTCAACATTATCAAGAATTGAAAAAGCAAACGTTGAAGTCAAATATTTAACCTTGGTAAAAATTGCAAAAGCATTTAAAATGGAATTAAAAGATTTATTGGATTTCGATAAAAAATAAATTATTTTCTAGTAAAATAATTATATGAAAACTTCAGATTTCGATTATCATTTACCGCAGGAATTAATTGCGCAAAATCCGCTTTCAAAAAGAGACGGATGTCGAATGTTGCATTTAAACAAGGCAAATCAAACATATCAAGACAAATATTTTTATGAAATCATAGATTTGTTAAACAAAGACGACGTTTTGGTTTTAAACGACACAAAAGTTTATCCTGCACGAGTAATTGCGCATCGTTCAACAGGCGCAAACGTCGAAGTTTTCTTTTTAAACCCAATTGACAACAATAATCATTGGGAAGTTTTAACAAAAAATGCAAAAAGAGTGAAAATCGACGAAATACTCGAAGTTTCGCCAGATTTTAAAATCAAATTAATCGAAAAACAAGCAGCAAAAAGCGAAAACGAAATTCCAAAATATATTGTTGAAGTAATTTTCAATGGGAATGACATTTATGAAACACTAAACAAATATGGCTCAATTCCGCTTCCTCCATATATTTCAAGGGAAGTAAACCCTAATGACAAGGATGATTATCAAACTGTTTTCGCAAAAAACATTGGCTCTGCTGCAGCGCCCACCGCAGGATTACACTTTTCAAAAGAATTGCTTGAAAAAATAAAAGAAAAAGGAATACATATTGCATACGTTACGCTAAACGTTGGTTTAGGAACGTTTATGCCTGTAAAAGTTGAAAATTTAAACGAACACACAATGCATTTTGAATCTTTTTCAATTCCAGCTAGTACTGCTGATTTAATTAATAACAAAAAAGGTTCTGTTATTGCAGTTGGCACAACCGCCCTAAGATGTCTTGAAGCGACATATCGAAAATATGGCAAAATTGTTGAAACAAAAGACAAAACTGATATTTTCATATATCCGCCACAAAAAGTGGAATCGGTTGACAAATTAATAACAAATTTTCATTTGCCAAAATCAACTTTAATTATGCTAATTTCGGCATTTGCAGGAAAAGAGTTTGTTTTTGAAGCATACGAGCATGCCGTTAAAGAAAAATATCGCTTTTTTAGCTATGGCGATTGCATGTTTATTGAGCGATAATTATTCAATTAAAAGGAGATTAATATGGAAAAACTTGAAAAATTTCAAATCTTAGCTTCTTGTTTAATAATTACTTTTGGACTTTTAATTGCAAGTTTAATTTTTGCAAACAAAATTTCAAAGGACGAAAACATAACAGTAACAGGCTCTGCAAGTAAAATTGTCAAATCAGACAGCGCAAAACTGGGCTTTTCAATTCGTGCAAGAAAAGCTAATCAAAAAGAATCTTTTGCATATTTAAAAACGCAAACTCCTCTTGTAATTGAATATTTAAAATCAAAAGGCATCAATGAAATCGATATTAAATCGATGAATGGATACAATATATATCGCCAAAACGAAAAAGGTTATAGCACAAATGAAATAATTGCTTACGAAGGCTCGCAACATATTGAAATAAAATCAAATGATGTTTCAAAAATTAAAAGAATTTCAACAGATATCCAAAATTTAATTAATAAAGGAATCAATATTGAAGTTTATTCTCCAGAATATTTTTATTCAGATTTAGCTTCAATTAAGGTGGATTTATTAAAAGAAGCTTCACAAGACGCCAAACAAAGAGCAAGCTCAATGTTAAGCGCAACAGGGGCAAATGTTGGCAAAGTTAAATCAATGCGCATGGGCGTTTTTCAAATTACTCCTGTTGATTCAAATATGGTTTCAGATATGGGAATTAACGACACAACAAGCATTGACAAAAAAGTTACAGCAGTAGCCAACGTTGTTTTCAAGGTAAAATAATGAACGAAAAAGAAAAAATGTTGTCGGGTATTTTATATGATTCAACAATTGAAGAATTATCAAACGAAAGATTAAACGCTAAAAAATTATGTTATGAATATAATCTTTTAAAACCTGATGAATCAGACAGAAAGAAAGAAATTTTATCCAAATTATTAGGCAAAGCAGGCAAAAATTTCACAATTGAGCCAAATTTTTACTGCGATTATGGTTATAACATCGAAATTGGCGAAAATTTTTATTCAAATCATAATCTTGTAATTTTAGATTGCGCCAAAGTGACTTTTGGAAAAAACGTTTTTATTGGTCCAAATTGCGGATTTTACACCGCCCAACACCCAACGGACCCAATTGAGAGAAACAAGCTTTTAGAATACGCTAAACCAATCACAATTGGTTCCAATGTTTGGATTGGGGGCAATGCGGTAATAATTGCAGGAGTAACAATTGGCGATAATGTTACAATTGGCGCTGGTTCTGTTGTTGTGAAAGATATTCCAGAAAATAGCATTGCTGTGGGCAATCCTTGCAAGGTAATCAAAAAAATTTAAATTATACTTTCGGGGATTAAAAAACAAAACAAATATCTCCATAATAAAAAAGTAAGAATGAATGGAGATAACTTTTATGAATGTTGTTAAATGGATTATGTATTCCATTGTTCTGATTGGCGCTCTTAATTGGGGCTTAATTGGAGCATTTGATTTCGACCTTATCAGTTTCTTGTTTGGCGAAATGAGCGCACTTTCAAGAATCATTTACACAATAGTAGGCTTATGTGCTATCGGATATTTCATTTTATCATTTAAAGATACAAAAGAATGCAGCACATATAACTACTAAAAAAGCCCCAAAAGGGGCTTTTTATTTTTTTGAATAATAAAAAGATAACAAATTAGCAAACCAATTATCTATTTCTTTTTTGTTTAATTCGCCATTCTCATCCAAAGAAAGAGAAAGTGAATCACCATTTTCGCCAAGCGTGCGATAAATTTCAATTTGTTCATTAATTGATTTTGTTTCAAAAGAAATAAAAGGAGTAAAGCCTAATATTTCATCAACACCATTAGTTTGTTTATCAAGAATTCCAGTATTTAAACGAACAAAAGTATCTTTTGGAAGATAATCAATTGCTTTTTGAATATGAGGAGATTCAAGATATTCTTGAGATTGAGTTGCAATTTTCCCATTTTTCTTCAGCCTTTTTTGTTCAGTTTCATAAACAAAAGAAGTTTGTTTTGCAGTTTGTTTTCCATTAATTGAATAATTAGCCCCAAAAGGCAAGGTGTTAATTTTTAAATTCATTGTTAGCTCCAGCATCGCTTGTTGTTAATATATATATTTTACTTTTAAATTAAGCATGTTGCAATATAGCAAAAGACTCCAAGAAAACTTGGAGTCTTTTATTTTTATTTAGTTGCAAATCAAATTATTCAATAATTTTATCTACAACACCAGCGCCAACTGTTCTTCCGCCTTCACGGATAGCGAATCTCATACCTTGTTCAATAGCAACAGGGTTGATTAATTCAACTTCCATTACAACGTTATCACCAGGCATTACCATTTCGCCTTCGAATTTGATTGAACCAGTTACGTCAGTTGTTCTGATATAGAATTGAGGACGGTATCCTGGGAAGAATGGAGTGTGACGTCCACCTTCTTCTTTTTTCAATACATAAACGTTAGCTGTGAATTTTTTGTGAGGTGTAATTGAACCAGGTTTAGCTAATACTTGACCACGTTGGATTTCAGTTTTATCGATACCACGAAGTAAAGCACCTACGTTGTCACCAGCTTGACCTTGATCAAGTTGTTTTCTGAACATTTCAACACCAGTAACAGTAGTTTTCTTAGTTTCGCCTAAACCAACTAATTCAACTTCGTCACCAACTTTAACCATACCACGTTCGATTCTACCAGTAGCAACTGTACCACGACCTGTAATAGAGAATACGTCTTCAACTGGCATTAGGAATGGTTTGTCTAAGTCACGAACAGGTTCTGGGAAGTATGAATCAAGAGCGTCCATTAATTCCCAAATTTTGTCAACCCATTTGTCTTCGCCACGAGCGATAGTGCTGTTGTTTTGAACAGCTTGAAGAGCTTGAAGAGCTGAACCTTTAATGAATGGGATGTTGTCTCCGTCGAATTCATAAGAAGAAAGAAGTTCACGAACTTCCATTTCAACTAAGTCTAATAATTCTTCGTCGTCAACCATATCACATTTGTTGATAAATACAACTAAGTTTGGAACACCAACTTGGCGAGCAAGTAGGATGTGTTCACGAGTTTGAGGCATTGGACCATCAGTACCAGCAACTACAAGAATTGCACCGTCCATTTGAGCAGCACCAGTAATCATGTTTTTAACATAGTCAGCGTGACCTGGGCAGTCAACGTGAGCGTAGTGACGTGCAGTTGTTTCATATTCAACGTGAGCAGTTGAAATGGTGATACCACGCGCTTTTTCTTCTGGAGCAGCATCGATTTCGTCGAATTTTTTCAATTCTGCTTGACCAGCAGCAGCCATACAAGCTGTAATAGCAGCAGTTAATGTTGTTTTACCGTGGTCAACGTGACCAATAGTACCAACGTTAACGTGTGGCTTGGTTCTTTCGAATTTTTCTCTAGCCATAAGATTAAATCTCCTTCGTTTTTATTTTTATTGGTTTGTTTGTTTTTGAGGGTAGGTTGGGAGCGATGTTCTATAAAAAACGCTCCTGAGGAAATCTAAGATTTCCACGTCGCTTTGGTACGGTTTCGCACTCGGCACCAGCTCATCGCAGCTGCCGTCGTGCTCACACACCTTGGCTTAATAAATTTTGGTCAAGTCCGTCGGACTAGAGCAAAATTTATTAAGATATGGGCAGAGGTGGATTCGAACCACCGTACCCTCGCGGGAACAGATTTACAGTCTGTCGCCTTTAGCCACTCGGCCATCTACCCATATCAATAAACTTTTTTATTTGTAGACTTATTATTGAATATTCAATTGTCAATTTACGATTTAATATGCCCTTGATGAGATTTGAACTCACGGCCTCACCCTTACCAAGGGTGTGCGCTACCCCTGCGCCACAAGGGCATGCACTATATTTACTAAAAAAAGCCGATGATGGGACTCGAACCCGCAACCTACGGTTTACAAAACCGTTGCTCTACCATTGAGCTACATCGGCAATTTCTATACCTACATATTATTAAGGACATAAAAAACTGTCAAGCATTATTTTAAAAAAACAAAAATGTTGCATAACTACACAATAACATTGCAAAAAATAAATTTTTTGTTGTAATATAAAAACATTATAATATCAACCTTAATATTGGATTATGAGTAATTTGTTGATATAATGAATTAGGAATTGATAGAAGGTTTATAATGCAAGTAGCTAATACCTTAAATAATAGTATCAGAATATTATTTAACCCCAGAGTTGAAAATTTTAATTTGTTTGATTTTTTAGTTGTAAAATCAGACGATAGTCGTTATATTGCACAAATTGTTGAAATTTATGACGACAAGTTTGACGCTTCGCAAAATGTTGCAAAATTAAAATTGTTTTACAGGATAACTGAAAACAACGAAGTTATGCCTTATGATAACTTCACGCCAAACAAAGAATGCGAAATTTCAAAAATCAAACCTGAAGAAATAGAATCTTTTGTCAACCAAGACAAAGAAACATTTGTCCTTGGAACAAATATTAAAAACTCATGCGGTCTTAATATTCAATATGATTTTTTCAACAATAATCCTGTTGTTTTAGCCGACAAAATCGAAAATGCAACATGTATTACATACAATCTTGCAAAAAAACTTTCACAAAAGAAAAACGTTGTAATTATTGATACAACTGGCGTTTTAGAACTTGAAGGCGCAAAGAAAATTAAAGCTTCTAAAAATTTCAAAATGCCTTTGAATTATTCAACAATTGACCATGTTTTTAATAGATGTTTATATGATGCAACTTTAGAATTTCAAGCTATCGGCGGCGAAATCATAAACGAAATTAAAAAATTTGCACGCAAACAAGAAGACAATTTCATTCCTTTCAATCTTTTGACTCGTGTTTTAATTCAACAACACAAAGCAACACCATATCCTGAATTAAAACTTCTTTTGGTTAGATTGAAAAAACACCAAATGGATGAAGTTTTTGCACGCACAAAAGCAGAAAAAGAAGCATTATTTAAAGCCATTGAAAAAAATCCAATTACAATAATTGATTTATCAGGTCTTGAATCATATTGGCAAAAAACATATTTAAATTATATTGTTTCAGAAATTGAACAAGAAATTTATTTAATAACAAGAATTAATGACGAACAATTCAGCGCAGAATTAATTAACAAAATCTACAACAAAAAGAAAAACATTAATTTTGTGCCAAATGTTTCATATAATTACAAAAAACTGCCTTCAGTTATGCAACATTGCAAAAATTACATCCTTATGCCAAGTCTTACTCAAAGAGCAGATTTCTTGGATGCAAATTTTGCGCTGTCTAATTTAATTTCAGAAGGTTGCATTGTATTTGGCGAAAATACAGATGGATTTTTATATCTTGTAAAAGATTACGAATTAGAAATTCAAGAAAAAAGAAAAAATTACAGAAAAATCGCCCTGACATTAGTCCAACAAGAAGCTCAACAAAACAATCTTGGCGAAAAAGGCGATTATTTTGAAAACAAAGCCCAAGAAGAAATGAGCGATTCTGCAAGATTAATTAAAGAGCTTTCTGATTTTGAAGCAAGCCAAAAAGAAAACATTCAAGAAAAAGAAGAAGAAACATTTGAAGAAATTGTTGACCCAACATCTGCAAATGAACTTTCTACAAAAGAAAACATTGAAGACGATTTAATCTTCAATCCTGAAAAAGAAGTTGAAATCAAAAAAGAAACACAAGACGATTTTCAAGATTTAGCTCCTGCAAAAGAAATTCAAGAAGAAGACGAAGATGTTTTTGAAGATATATTAAAAGAAGAACAAAAAGAACAAGAAGAGCCAGCTATTCAAGAAGAAGAACTTGAAACTTCTCAAGAAGAAATTAAAATCGAAGAAGAAACTTTAATTCAAGAAGAAAAAATTGAAGAAATAATCACACAAGCTCCTGTTATAAACATCGAAGAAAAAGCAGAAGAAATTATCGAAGAAGAAACAAAAGAAGTTGCTGTTGAAGAAATAATTGTCGAAGAAGCAACACAAGCTCCCGCAACAGAAGAAGAAACAAAAAAAGAAGACTTAACGCAAGAGCTTGATGACGACATTCCTGTTTTAGACGATGATTTGTCTGACGAAGAGCTTGATTTCTTCCAAATGGCGCAAGATAGCGAAGACGAAGAAGATTTGCAAGAAGAATCTGAAGAAGATGACATCGATTTAAGTGCAATTGCCGATGATTCAATTGATGACAATTTCGAAGAAATCATTAATACTAAAAATCAACAAGCTGCGCCAACTATCGCAGTCGATAAAGACACAAAAATTAATGCCGATATTTTAGAAACGAACACACAAAAAGAAAATCTTCCAATTTTTAAAGAAGAAGAACCAAAAGACAACAATGTTGTATTTAACATTGGAAACATTATTGTTCATAAAAAATATGGCAAAGGAACTGTTGTAAAAACAATTAAATATGAAGAAAGACAACTTCTTCAAATTGAATTTGAAGAAGCAGGCAAAAAGCTATTAGACCCCAAAGTAGCAGATATTAAACTAGAACAGTAATAAATGGGCGACGAAAATAAACAGTTTGAAGCGAGTCAGCAGAAACTAAGAAAAGCGCGTGAACAAGGACAAGTTGTTAAATCAAAAGATTTATCAACTGCTATTGCAATCATTATTATGTTTAGCGTGATTTATCTTCTAGGTCCAATTATTTGGGGGCAATTAAGTGCATTGTTTGTTCAAATATATGAGCAAATTCCAAATAAACATCTTGAAGAAATAGGATATCCATATTTATTTGTCAAAACTTTTCTTCCAGCAGGAATAATAACCCTTCCTATTTTAATTTTGGCTTCGTGCGTTGGTGTTTTAGGAGATATGATTCAAATTGGTCCTCTTTTTACAACAAAACCAATGGAATTTAATGCAGAAAAATTCAACCCAACAAAATATTTTAAAAACCTCGCAAGTCCAAAAACATTATTCGATTTGTTCAAAAATATTGCAAAAGTTATTGTTTTAGGAATAATTGGTTATATTGTTTACAGTTCGCATTTTGAAGATATTTTAATGCTTGCAGCAATCGATAACGATTTTGCAATTTTAATTCAATTTGGTTCATTGATTTTGGATTTCGTAATCAAAGCAGGGATTGCCTTTTTGATAATCGCCGCAGCGGATTATGGAGTGACAAAGTGGAAATTTTTGCAAGACCAAAAAATGTCTTTTAAAGAAGTAAAAGACGAATATAAAAACTCCGAAGGCGATCCAAACGTTAAGGCTGCTCTTCGTCAAAGGCGTATGCAATTATTGCAACAAAAAATGATGGATTCGGTTACAACTTGCGATTTTGTTGTCACAAACCCAACCCATGTTGCCTGCGCAATTAAATATGATGCACAAACAATGGAATCGCCAATGCTTGTTGCAAAAGGAACAGAATTATTTGCTCAAAAAATTAAACAAATTGCTCGTGAGCACAATATCCCTGTTATTGAAAATCCGCCTGTTGCAAGAGCATTATTCAGATTTGTTGAAATTAATCGCCAAATTCCGCCTGATTTATATAAAGCAATCGCAGAAATTCTAATCTTTGTTTATAAACTCAAGAAAACAACTCAAAAAGAACAAAGCAAAATTCAAAAAGCTGCATTGGACAAAGGCGACACGCAAGCAACCGCCGAAATTCAAAAGAAAAAAGAAGAACAACTTAAAAAATTTAAGGAAGAAGAAAATTAATCTTTTTGCGAAATAGATTTTTCAAGCCACTCGTCAGCCTTTGCGCCATTAAAAATTTTCCCGTCGGCACGAATACCAAACCCAAAAGGACATTCATTCACGCAGTCATCTTTTGTTGCATTGTCAGGAACACCATCTATATCCATACAAAGAACT
>JAFQHZ010000026.1 GCA_017415185.1 Candidatus Gastranaerophilales bacterium | reverse complement strand
TGGGCATTTCGGCTCTGTTTCGCGCAAATCGCTCAACAGCCTCAATTGTCCTACGTCGCCATCGTACAGCTCCAGTGCCTTGCTCCTCGCAAGTCACTTGGGAGCCTCGGCATATGCATTCTAATATATATATATATATTACAAGTTGATTTTGGGAAATTAGGCACTTTGAAGTATTAAAAAAGAGGCTCGTTGAGCCTCTTTTTTAATCTATTTTAAGCAACAATTTCTTTCCCTTTTTTGTGCTGATATGCTTTATACAATCCAAAAGCGCCAAGAGCTAGTGTACCAAGCGCAATAACTGCGCTTGCAACTTTATGTTTTTTAATCGTATTTAGTGCTGATTCAAAGAATTTTGATATTCCTTTTTTAACTTTTGGATTTTCAACTTCGCTTATTTCTTCGATTTTTTCTTCAATAGCTTCAATCTCTTTAATGCCATTTTGAGAAATTGCTTGGCTATCTTGCACAAGTTGTTGAGCATTGTCAATTATTTGTTGAGCTTCTTTTATTCCAGTGTCAATGTCTTGAGTTAATGCATTACACTCTTTAAACAATTTATCTGCTTTTTCTATTATCTCAGCTTGTTCTTTTTTAATATAAGCACTTTCAATTATTTTTGCACTTTCTTTTGCTGATTTAATTGTTTTTGGAGTATGCAACGCTTCAAATAAGCCTTCTTGCATTGCTTCTTGGTGCTTAATTGCGTTTTTTTGAGCAATTCTTTCTTGAACTTCTTGTTGTGCAAGGATTGCTTTTGCACTTTCTTTTGCTGATTTTACAGGCTTTTTAGCAAATAATTTATCTTGCAGTTTTTGAGCTTGCTTAATTGAATCGGCTTTTGTGGCTCTTACTTGAGCTTCTGCTGCTATACCTTTATAATAATCTTCAAAAACCTTTGCGCTTTCTTGAGCCGATTTTCTAGGCTTTCCGATAACTTCAAATAATTCGTCTTGAACTTCTTGAGCTCGTTTAATAGCGCTTTCGTTTGCTTGTCTTGCTTGAGCTTCTAAGTTTGCATAATGTGCTTTGAATACTTCTGCGCTTTCTTCGGCTGATTTTCCGCAGGCTTGATTGTTTAATTCAAAAAATTTTTTCTGTGCTTTGCTTGCTGTAATTTTAGAAACAACCTCGTTAATTTCTCTTGTTTCGATTTCTTGCATTGTAGGATTATATTGATTAAACAATCTTAAACCTTGTTCAACATCAATTCCTTCAAGAGCTTTGCTTCTTTTGAATTCATGAAGAAAATATTCACCTTTTGTACCTTCATAAATTTTTAAATCACGATATTTTAAACCAGCCATGATATTTTTCATTGCTTTATTTTTATCAATATATGAAGGGCAATTTTCTATGCAATCGCTTGCATATTTTTTCATTTTAGTTATATCTTCAACTTCCCAACCGACTCTGTTTTTGCCAATTTGGAAATATTCAACACCTTGTTCATCAATATAACTTCTTGGTCCGAACAATTCTAAGTTTCGTTGTAATTCTAATATTCTTTGAGTTTCAAGATTTCTGTGTCCAAAAAGAGCAACCTCGCCAATAGAATCAGTTCTTTCTATGCCACTCCTTGAAATTTCATAACCACCGCGTGAACCGCCAAGCTCAAAACCCATTTTTTCTTCCTTAACACACTATTATAATAATATTAAAACTAATTAAACAAAAAAATTGCTAAGGAAGTTCAAAAAGAGTAAATTTATTTTTCTCAAAATCAATCAGCCCTTCGCTTTTCAACTTTGACATTTCAAAACTCATAGCACTTCTATCAATATTCAAATAATCAGCGAGCTCTTGTCGATTAAAGTTTATTTCAAAACTTGAAGATTTATTTTTCATTGATTCATTAGATAAAAAAGTAAGCAATTTATCACGAATTGATTTTTGGGAAATATTTTCAATTTTTTCCAATAATTCAATATTTTCTTTGGATAAAATTTTAAACATGTTTTGAATCAAAGAAACATGATGAGAACAAGCATTCGTACACATTGAAGAACATTTATTAAAATTAAGCGCAAGAATAGTAGCGCTCTTATGACAAACAGCGGAAATACTTGATTCTGCGTTCCTTGAAGCAACAAGTCCAAGAGCAATATTGTTTAATTCATTAAGTTTTTGAACAATAATTCTTCTTCCCCAATATGAGTCTTTTTCAATATAAACAGAACCCTCTAATATCATATAAATCTTTGAAACAACATCGCCTTGGCGAATAATCATCTCCCCTGTTTCATATTTTTTTATGCTTGCACCAAAACAATTAAGCATTCTTGATAATTCTTCTTCTGTTATTCCAAGAAAAAGAGGCGATTTTTTAATTTTAGATAAATATTTTTCCATTTTTTTATATTTCCTACATTTTTGTTGTAATTACAACAGATTTTTTATAAAAAATAGTTTATATTAAAAACATAGAAAAGACAAACTTAAATGAAAGGCAAATAATTATGGCAAAATATGTATGTTCTACTTGTGGTTATGTATATGACGAAGCTTTAGGGGATGAGGAAAACTCTATAAAAGCCGGTACTAAATTTGAAGACTTAGGGGAGGACTGGCTTTGTCCATTATGCTCGCTTGACAAAAGCGTATTTGAAAAAGAATAATCCGTAATACGAACTAAAACTTAAATCGTTTTTATGTGAATAGAAATATCCCCAAACATTTCCCGTATCGCTAAACAAAAAACGATTTAAGTTTTCAATAGGAGATAAACTATGGCAACACAACAAGAAGAAAATTTAATTAATTTATTAGATAGCTATGTTGAAAAAGGCGGTCATCATTTAAATGTTAATGTTTTTAATAGAGAAACATTAATCGACGCTCAAAAACATCCTGAAAAATATCCGCAATTGACAATCAGAGTTTCAGGCTATGCTGTTAATTTCAATAAACTCACCAAAGAACAACAAGATGATGTAATTTCAAGAACATTCCACGGATGTCTTGGCTGTTAAGATAAAAAGGCTATGAAATTCATGGCCTTTTTTTAATTGGCCCAAACTGTTTCCGAAGGGCAAGATAAGCCCATTTCAATTACAAAGCCACAAGGCGAATAACAAGTTGGCAGTCCGCCGCTTGGCCAATCATAATACCAACCATTACCTAGCGCATTGCATTCTGCTGTTGAATCAGCAATTTTATATGGATTACAATGAGAAGCAAACTGCTGCTGAGCTAAAGCACAATCATACGCAGGTTCAGCTGCAGCTCCCTCCTGACACATCATTTCATACTCAATTCCCTTGGAGCTTATGGGGAAGTTGAATTGGTCTTTGTAGGGGGTGTTGGGTTCTTCTTCGCCGTTGATATCTACTGTTATGATTCCAAGGAGGGATTTAGACATTTCACAACCATCTACTGTTATTGTTCCTGATGAAGATGGGGAGACTTGATATTTTTCTCCTGTTCCAAGGAATAATAATGCTCCGTCTTTAAGGTGGAAGGGTGGGGTTTGAGAGTTTGCTGTTGG
>JAFQHZ010000025.1 GCA_017415185.1 Candidatus Gastranaerophilales bacterium | reverse complement strand
GTCTGTTGTTGAATTGGTGTTGTTACAGTTTGATGTTTTAAAGTTAAGAGTGTTTGCAAAAGCAGAACATACATTGATTGAAGTTGATGATGTTCCATTAATTTTTTTAGACATATCGCCATCAAGGAAATATTCATCCGACGAAACAACTTCTCTTGTTGTTGTTGCTATTGATGATAATGTGTTTTCAAATTTCATTTTTGCTTCATCGGGTTTTGATTTTATAGCGGTAGGAATTAAAACTGCGCTTAGTACTCCGATTATGACTAAGACAATCATAACTTCAGCAAGCGTGAAAGCAGATTTTTGTTTCATATTGATACTCCTTTGAGGAGCATTCTAATATATATATATATATTTCAAGTGAAATGCGGGAAATTAGGGTGGATGGAGGAGGGGAGTTAATAAATTAAAACCTCCTTTTAGGAGGTTTTAATTATTTTTTTATGCGATTTCTTCTTTTTGTTTCATTGGGAGCTGAACAACTTCCGCCCCTTGAGGTGATTGCTTTTTTTCAACCATCTCCTTAGTAACCACGAATTCCTTAATATCTTCTTTTGAAGGAATTTCATACATAATATCAAGCATGATTTCTTCAACAATTGAACGAAGAGCACGAGCGCCAGTTTTTCTCTTTAGTGCTTCTTTTGCAATTAAATCAATTGCTTCGTCTTCAAATTTCAACTCAACACCATCCATACCCAATAAACACTGATATTGTTTAACAATGGCATTTTTTGGTTTTGTTAAAATCATTTTCAATGTTGATTCATCAAGCGCATCCAAAACAGTATAAACAGGAATTCTTCCAATAAATTCTGGAATTAAACCAAATTTTAATAAATCATCCGGCTGTAATTTTTTAAGAATTCTTGCTTGTTCTCTTTCTTTTTCTTCAGTAGTCATTCCAGTTGATCCAAAACCAACGGATTGAGTAGAACCTGCACGACGTTCAACTATTTTTTCCAAACCAACAAAAGCCCCGCCAACAATGAACAAAATATTGCTTGTGTTAATTTGAATGAATTCTTGGTGCGGATGCTTTCTTCCGCCTTGCGGTGGAACGTTTGCAACAGTTCCTTCTATCATTTTCAACAATGCCTGTTGAACACCTTCTCCTGAAACATCACGAGTTATTGAAGGGTTTTCAGATTTACGCGCAATTTTGTCTATTTCATCAACATAAATTATGCCACGCTCAGCTTTTTTAGCGTCATAATCTGCACTTTGATAAAGTCTTAATAAAATATTTTCAACATCATCGCCAACATATCCTGCCTCGGTTAATGTTGTAGCGTCAGCAACCGCAAAAGGAACATTTAACATTTTAGCTAAAGTTTGAGCAAGTAATGTTTTACCGCTACCAGTTGGACCAACCAAAAGAATATTGCTTTTTTGAATTTCAATATCAGAATCAGGTTGCTCCATATTATGAGCAATTCTTTTATAATGGTTATAAACAGCAACAGCAAGAACTTTTTTCGCATCATTTTGACCAACAATATGCTCATCCAAATATGCTTTAATTTCTTGCGGCTTTGGTATTGATTCAACTTTAACTTCATCAGCAGTGTCTTTTTCTTCTTGCTTAAAGTTAAATAATTCCTCGTCTAAAATTTCATTGCATAATTCAATGCATTCATCGCAAATGCACACATCAGGACCAGCGATTAATTTCTTAACTTGGTCTTGTGTTTTTCCGCAAAATGAACATTTTAAATTTGGATCAGTTGGTTTTGCCATTTTATTTCCTTTAATTATTTGTTGTTTTCATCAAGTGTGATTACTTTGTCAATCATACCGTATTCAACAGCTTCAGTTGCAGTCATGATATAGTCTCTATCGGTATCTTTTTCGATTTTCTTGAGAGGTTGACCAGTATTTGAAGCCAAAATTGAATTCAATGATTTTTTAATTCTTATGATTTCATTAGCTTGAATTTCGATATCAGTCGCTTGCCCTTGAGCACCACCTAATGGTTGATGGATTAACACTCTTGAATGAGGTAATGCCAAACGTTTTCCTTTAGCACCAGAAGATAACAAGAATGCGCCCATAGAAGCAGCTTGACCTAAGCAAATTGTAGACACATCAGCTCTAATATGTTGCATTGTGTCATAAATTGCAAGCCCCGCAGTAACAGAACCACCTGGAGAATTAATATATAGCATGATATCCTTTTCAGAATTTTCACTATCCAAAAGCAATAATTGCGCAACGATTAAATTTGCAACCATATCATCAATTGGAGTTCCCAAGAAAATAATTCTTTCTCTTAATAATCTTGAGAATATATCAAAACTTCTCTCGCCTCTAGAGGATTGTTCTATTACTACTGGAACGAAACTCATTTCTAATTTTATCCTTTCAATTTATTATTTTGCTATAAATTTGTTGTTTGCTAAAAGATATTCATTAACTTTGTTAGCTGTAATTTGTTGAGAAATTGCCGCAAATGAGTTTGGATTTTTTCTCATTTCTTCAAATAGTTGAGTTGGAGCCATTCCATACATCATAGCTAATTGGTTAATATGTTCCATTATATCTTTTTGTTCGATTTTTAAATCAGCTTCTTGTGCGATTTTTTCAACAATTAAAGAATTTTTAATTCTTTTAGCAGCTTCGTCTTTAAATCTTGCTTCAACAACTTCTTTGCCTTCTGCTTCAACCAATTTGTCGAAATTTGCTCCTTGTTGAGAAGCGCCCATTTTAGCTTCTTCAACAATTGCATCATATTCACGATTTAACATTGAATCTTGAATTTTAATTTCAGTAGCATCAGCAACCTTGTTGAAAATTGCATCTGATTTTGCTCTGTCATTTTGATTTTTAGCCATATTATCAAGATATTTTTGAATATCTTCTTTAAGAGCTTCAAGTGTATCTTTGCCTGCTTTTTTAGCTAATTCATCGTTTAATTCAGGCAAAGTTCTTTCTTTTACTTCATTTAATTTGATTTTAAATTGCGCTTTAGCACCTTTTAATTTTTCTTCGTGGTATTCTTCAGGGAATGTTACATCGATTGCGAATTCTTCGCCTGCAGCATGACCCACCAAACCTTCAGCAAATCCAGGAATGAAGTTTGAATTTGCAAGGTCTAAAGTATAGTTTTTGCCTTCGCCATGTTCAATTTTTTCGTCACCAACAAATCCTTCAAAATCGAACACAACAGAATCCTTATCTGTTGCAGCTCTTTCAACAACGTTCAATGTTGAAAATCTTTTTTGAGTCATTTCCAATTCTTTTTCAAGAGCATTTTCAGGATTTTTAAACTCATCAAATTCAACTTCAACGTCTTTAAATGCTCCAAGCTTGATTTCAGGTTTCAATTCAACACTTGCTTTAATTTTTAAATCAGAACCCAATTCAAATTCATAAGATTCAATCGCAGGAGTGAATGCGATGTTTAATTTGTTGTCAGCAATTGCTTTTTGAAATTCTGATGGAAAAAGTCTATCAATTACTTCTGCTTTAATTCTTTCTGCGCCAACATATTTTTCAACAATTTGCGCAGGAGCTTTGCCTTTTCTAAAACCTGCAATATTAACAGACGCACCATAAGCTCTTAATGTATTATCATAAGCTTTTTTTGCAACGTCTGAAGCAATTGTCATATCAATAGTAGCGATATTTTTATCATCAATAGTAACTGTATTTGTCATGGCACCTCTCAATTATAAAGTATTTACACATACTATATTATAAATCAAAAATAGAAAACATGGTCAATTTAATGTATTTTGTTGGATTTTAAAATCTAAGCTACAAAATCGGTGGACCAACTCCTTCATCAATACAAGGGTCAGAACCATCACTAGCAAATCTTGGATTACAGTTATATCTATGATCATAATAAGAATCTTCAACAGGAATAATACAACGACAACCATTCTCTTCTGAATCAACAAGCCAAGTACCGCCTTCGCAACTTACATAACTAATATATTGCCTGCAAGATTGTGGAACACCAGCATATTCGCTACTTTCAGCCTCCTGACACATCATTTCATACTCAATTCCCTTAGAGCTTATGGGGAAGTTGAATTGGTCTTTGTAGGGGGTGTTGGGTTCTTCTTCGCCATTGATGTCTACTGTTATGATTCCAAGGAGGGATTTAGACATTTCACATCCATCTACTGTTATTGTTCCTGATGAAGATGGGGAGACTTGATATTTTTCTCCTGTTCCAAGGAATAATAATGCTCCGTCTTTAAGGTGGAAG
>JAFQHZ010000003.1 GCA_017415185.1 Candidatus Gastranaerophilales bacterium | reverse complement strand
TGGTAATTAAATTATAATGGCGTGCAAAATCTTTTCAACATTTGCCTTTTTGTGGAATTAAATTTTTCGCTTGTTAAAAATAAAATATAACTCACCTTTTTTAAATTTTTATCATCACATTAAAAAACCGGAGAGGTTTTGTGTTTTAGAATTAAGGTTTAATTATATACATGTTTTGTATAAGTATAGCTTAATTACAAAAGCTCGACTGTTTTTTAAGTAGATAAAAATTTAAAAAAGAAGAAACAAAGAATTTAATCAAGCCTTCTTTCTTTTCTTTCGATTCACTTTCTTTTTTTTGATAGGCGCTTGAACAAAGAAAAGAAAGTGAAGAAGAAGCTTTAGCTTCTTTAAATAAAAATATATTTAAGTTTGTTTAAAATAATACATTTTATACAAAAGAAAATTTAAGCTTGACTAAACTCGCATCCACAATAGCTTTGTGCATACATATTATTTTCTTTTGCAATTGATCTTGAAATCTTAAAACCATCTTGTTTTTTAAAATTATATTCCAAAAATTCAACCCCATATTTTTGCGCAATTGCACTGCCTTCTTGAAAAATTTGAGACGAATTTTTATGAGGTGAAACTGATAGAGTTGTTGTGAAATATTTGATTTCCTTTGATTTTGCAAATTTCACAGTTTTATCCAGTCTTAAATTAAAACAGATTGAGCAACGTTTTCCTTTTTCTGGCTCATTTTCAAAGCCTTTTATTGCTTCATAAAATCTTTTAATTTCATAATTGCCTTCAAAATATTCAACATTAATTTTTTTGCAATATTTTTCAAGCTCAACTCTTCTGATTTCATATTCTTTAGAAGGAAAAATGTTTGGATTATAAAAAAATACCACAGGCTCAAAACCATCCTCTTTTAGTTTAATTATCGGATAGCTTGCGCAAGGAGCGCAACAAGCATGTAGTATTATTTTTTTCATTTATTTTGTTGCTCTTTTTTGTGCTAAATCAATTTCGTTTAATAGTTCATCATAATGCATCATGCCTTCTTTAACTATTATTCCATTGATTTCTATAATTGGAGTTCCTTTGATTGCTTTTGAATATCCAAGCTCGATATCTTTTTGCAATTCTTCTTCGATTTCTTTGCTTTTTATGTCTTCTACGAATTTTTGAGCATTAATATATACGTTTGCTTTGCTTATTTTGTTAAACAAATCGTTTATATCGTAAGGATTTTCATAGAATAAAACGTTTGCTGCTGCCCAAAAGGCATTTTGTTTTTTGGCAGCTAGAGCATATTTTGCAAACATACAAGATGTTTCGTGTCCACCTAGAGTTGAGCCAATTTTTTTGTTGCAAGTTATATCAAGTGGATAATTTATTTCATTAACAAGAATGTCTCTTTCTTTTGCAGCTTTGTGAAGCATTATGTTTACGACTTTGCAAAATGGGCAATTATAATCGCTATAAACGTTTATAACAACTTTTGCGTCTTTGTTTCCTAAGATATTTCCTGCAACTGCATATTTATTTTTTCTTGCTTCAAAGAATTCTTTTTGTGTTTTTTGCTTTTTAAGTTTTGGAGAAAAAATCAATGAATCATTTAAATAAAATAATGTTGAAACAAAAGCAATTAAAACAATGATGAATAATGCAAAATACTTCTTTGCTCCTGCAATAAAATCATAAATTGTTGTAAGGATGTCTTCCATAAAGAAAAATCCTTTGTGTTTTGCGCTGTATGCAATAAATAAATTTATGAAATATGTTACAAAGCATAATGCGCATATTTTTTTGATTTCAAATATAGAAATGAAAGCCAAAACCATTGAAATTGCGAATGATAATAATCCTAAAAATGCAATATAACATCTTGGATTTTTAAATACGTCAAAAATTGTGTTTTTAAATTTTGCTTGAATTCTATCAACAAATAAAAGAAAAATGACTATTGCATATAAAATTAACCCCCAAAGAGCGTTTGGAACACCCATTGAAAGTGCATAAGAAGATTCTGCAACGCCATCACAATCAATTAATTCTGAAACAGCACAAAAGCTTGGAGCATATTGGGTTAAAAAATTTGTTTTGTAGAAAATATATCCCAATTCAACGCATAAACCAATTCCAATTAATGCAAGAACCAGAATTATCCAAAAACGTACTTTATCGAATTTTAAATCATTCATTTTGCTTTCCTCTATTAAACAGTTATTCTTATGTATATTATACAGTTATCTTAATACATTAATAATAGTCGAAAGTATAAGAAAAGAAAAGAATGTTAAATATATTTATGAATTTAATTTTTTAAGTTTTTCGTAAAGCTCTAGTGCTTCTTTTGATAATTCTTGCGGAATTACTATTTTAACTCTTGCTTCAAAATCGCCCTTTTTGCCATCTTTTGAAGGAAGCCCTAATTCTTTAAGTCTTAATTTTTTCCCAGAAGACATTTTTGGTGGGAATTTAACTTTAATGTTTCCTGATGGCGTTTTAATTAGCTTTTCGCATCCTAAAACAGCTTCATAAGGCAATAATTCAACATCTTTAATTAAATTTGAACCGTTAATTTCATATTCGCTATCTTGAATTTTAACAGTTAAATAAACATCTCCAACTTTGCCATAGCCGTCTTTTTTGCCTTCGCCTTTAAGACGAATTTTTTGCCCGTCTTTAACAAATTTTGGAACTTGAAAAGTTATGTTTTTGGTAATTTTTTCAATTCCTGTTCCTGAACAATTTGAGCAAAAACCTTGTCTTGAACCATGACAAACAGAGCAAGGTTGATAGCCTGTTATTGTAACGGTTTTTTTGGGTGTATTAATAATATCGTCTAATGACAAAATAACATTTTGAATTATGTCTAATGATTCGTCTTTTTGTGGTTTTTGATGAGCTGAGCTTTTTCTTTGTGCTCCTTGATTGAATTGAGAAAAATCGCCAAAGTTTGAAGAAAAACCTTGATTATAGCTTCGATTTCCACCCATGGAAGAACCCATCATATCTCCAAAAATTGCAGAGAAAAAGTCTGAAAAACCGCCTGCGCTTTGTCCGCCGCCAAAGTTTGAAAAATTAAATCCTTCAAACCCAGGTGGAACATTGAAATCAGCTCCAGAAGACCAAGCAGAGCCCAGCTGGTCATATCTTTTTCTTTTTGTTTCATCCCCTAAAACTTCATAAGCTTCGTTTATGTCTTTGAATTTTTCTTGTGCGCCTGATGATTTATTAACGTCAGGATGAAATTTTCTTGCTAATTTTCTAAAAGCAGATTTAATTTCTTGTTGTGTAGCGCTTCTTGATACGCCTAATATTTCATAATAATCTTTGTATTTCATAATAATATCTTAAAGCTAAAATTAAAATTTAATAGTTTTCTTAATTATTTTTTTATAATTTAAAATAAATCTAGTTGATAGTTGTTGTTTTGAATGCCTAAGTGTTTATATGCTGAATTTGTAACTTTTCTTCCCCTTGGAGTTCTTGCAATTAAGCCTTTTTGAATTAAATATGGCTCATATACATCTTCAATTGTTCTAATATCTTCACCTAGCGCAACAGCAAGAGTTTCAATTCCAACAGGACGACCATCAAATGATTCAATCATCAAACGAAGTAGGGCTCTGTCTGTAATATCTAGCCCAAGCTCATCAATTTCAAGAGCATTAAGAGCATCAAGCGCAACAGATTTTGTAATTTTTCCATTTGATTTAACAATTGCCCAATCGGCACATCTTTTAACCAATCGATTTGCAATTCTTGGAGTGCAACGAGAGCGCTCGGCTATTATTTTTGCGCCATCTTCATCGATATCAAATTCTAATATGCTGGCTGTTCTTTTGACAATTGTTGTTAATTCTTCGGGGGTATAAAATTCTAATCTGTGAATTATCCCAAATCTATCACGAAGCGGGCCAGATAAAGAACCTGCTTTTGTTGTTGCTCCAATTAAAGTGAATTTAGGGATTGGAATTCTCATTGTTTTTACTGATTGAGATTTTCCAGTTGTTAAATCAATTGAAAAATCTTCCATAGCAGGATAAAGGATTTCTTCTGCAATTTTATTTAAACGATGGATTTCATCAATAAATAAAACTTCTCCTTCTTTCATTTGCATTAAAATTCCAATAATATCTCTTGGCCTTTCAATACTTGGAGCAGAAGTGATTTTGATTGATGTTCCTAATTCATTAGCTATAATTCCAGCAAGAGTGGTTTTACCTAGCCCCGGTGGTCCATAAAAAAGCAAATGGTCTAGGTGTGTATTTCTTTTTTTGCTTGCTTCAATTGAAATTTTGAGCGTTTCTTTAATTGCGCTTTGTCCAATATAATCATCAAAAGTTAATGGGCGGATATTTTTTTCAAAACATTCTTCGTTATTTATGCAAGAGGCACTTAAATCAGGATTTTGCCCCTCTTTAAGTGCCTTTGTATTTTTATTATTTTCGTTATCTGAAATTATCATTTATTTTAAATATCTTAAATATACATACACTGTTGATATCGCCAAAGATATCATAGTAACAATGATACCATATTTTAAGAAATACATAAATGAAATTTTATGACCTGCTTTGTGCGCATTTTCGGTTACAATAACGTTTGCAGCAGCACCAATCATTGTCATATTTCCGCCTAAGCATGCGCCAAGTGCTAATGACCACCATAATGGTGTAACATAATCTGTTCCTTTAATTGTTTCAATCGAAGCTATCATTGGGGCCATTGTTGCAGTGTATGGAATGTTATCGATTATGCCTGATAAAATACCTGAAGCCCAAAGAATAAGCATTGAAGTTGCTTCTTGTGAGCCTTTTGTAACCTCTAATAGCCAATTAGCCATAATTTCAATACCGCCGGCATGTTCAAAACCGCCAATGATGATAAATAAGCCAACGAAGAAGAAAATTGTATTCCATTCTACTTCAACCAAGATTTTTTCAGGTTTTTCAAAAATCATTAAAAATGCTGCACCCATCATTGCAACTAAAAATGTTGGGATGTGTGTAATATCGTGTGTTACAAAACCAAGTACAACAAGACCTAAAACAATACCAGCCCTAATAGCTAATTTTTTATCTGTAATAGTTCCTGAATTATCGATTTTTGAAACAAGCTCCATTTTTTCAGGTGAAGATTTCAAATCTTTTCTGTAAATGAATACCATTAAAGTTACTACAACAAGCATAATAAAACACACTGGAAGCGTTAATTCTCTAACGAAATCCATAAATGATAAGCCTGCAGCTGAACCAATAATGATATTTGGTGGATCACCAATTAAAGTTGCAGTTCCACCGATGTTTGAACAGAAAATTTCTGTAATTAAAAATGGAATTGGGTTGATGTCTAATAATTTACAAGCAGCAAATGTAATTGGCATAACAAGAATAACTGTTGTAACGTTATCTAAAAATGCTGAAGCAACAGCAGTAAATACTGCTAATGCTACTAAAACCATTTTTGGTTTACCTTTGGTTTTCTTTAAAATTTCATTTGCTAGCCAAGTAAACATGCCTGATTGAGCTGCGATGTGAACCACTATCATCATTGAAACAAGTAAGAAAATTACATTAAAATCAACAAATGAAATAAAATATTGAGCTAAATTTTCGTGAGTTTTTTCTGTTGCTAATAAACCTAAGAATAAAGTTAAAGAACCACCCAAAAGGGCAATTGTAACTTTAGAAATTTTTTCCCAAGCAATAAAAATGTATGCAACAATTAAAATAATTGTTGAAACCATTACCGCGTTTTGAGAAACCAATTCGTGTAAATGTTCCATATTTTCCTCTGTTAAACTATAATACTGTTTCATTCTATATAAAAAACACTTTAAGTAAAGTAACAAAATTTATGCTAATATTAAGAAAAAAGGGAAATTAACAATGGGTGAAATTTTAAAAATCGCACTACCAAACAAAGGCAGATTGTCTCAAAAAATATATGAATTATTAAACGATGCTGGATTAAACTTGGATTCTAAAGACGAAAGATGTTTAAAATTAGAAACTAAGGATAAGAAATTTCAGCTTATATTCGTTCGTGCGGCTGATATTCCAAATTTTTTGGATTCAAAGGTTGCTGATATTGGTTTTACGGGCAAAGACATTATCGTTGAAAAAGAAATTGAGCTTGATATCGTAAAAGAATTTTCTTTTGGAAAATGCGACATGGTTGTTGCAATTCCTGAAGAATTGAATATTGAAGATGTTTCTCAAATGCCTAATGATATTAGAGTTGCAACATCTTTTCCTAATATTGCAAAAAATTATTTCAAAAAACTAGGAAAAAATGCAAAGGTTTCTGAAATAATGGGTGCTGTTGAAATAACTCCTTCTCTTGGTTTTTGCGATTGTGTGATTGATATAACTTCAACTGGCACAACTTTAAAATCTAATAGATTAAAAATTATTGATAAAATTTTATCTTCTTCAACAGTTCTTTGTGCAAGACCTGATTTAGAAGCGGAAAAACAAATTAAACTTCGTTCTTTAATTCGTGCGATTGATTCTGTTTTGGATGCGAAAAATAAAAAATATTTGATGGTTCATATTCCAAAAGATAAAATAGAAGAAGTTAAAAAATTCCTTCCAGGTCTTTCTTGTCCAACTGTTATTCCTATGCATAACGACGAAACTAAAGTTGTAATCCATGTTACGGTTGATGAGGATAAAGTTTATGATGCTATTGATAATTTAAAATCAATTGGCGGAGAAGGAATATTAATTTTAAGCGTTGATCAAATGGTGAAATAATGAATTATTTAGACGAATTAATTAAAACAATTGCAATTTTGCGTTCTCCTGAAGGATGTGAATGGGATAGGCAGCAGACCCATCAATCAATTAGACAAAACATGCTTGAAGAAGCTTATGAAGCCGCTGAGGCGATTGACGAAGGAAATATTGAACATTTGAAAGAAGAATTGGGAGATGTTTTGTTGCAAGTTGTTTTGCAATCGCAGATAGCAAAAGACAACAATGAATTCGATATTCAAGATGTTGCTAAAATGCTTAATGATAAATTGATTCATCGCCATCCGCATGTTTTTGGTGAATTAAAAACAAATGATACAGAAATAATTTTGCAAAATTGGGAAAAATTAAAGCTTGAAGAAAAGAAAGATAGAAAAAGAACTCTTGATGGAATCCCTAATCTTCCTGCTTTATTAAAAGCAATGAAAATATCAAAAAAAGCTGTGCGAGCAGGTTTTGAATGGCAAAATTATCAGCAGCTTTTGGATTGTTTTTATTCTGAAATTAAAGAATTTCAAGAAGCTCAAGCTCAAGAAGATAAAGAAGACGAATTTGGAGATATTTTATTTGCGCTTGTAAATATTGCAAGATGGAATAAAATTGATCCTGAGGTTGCTTTGTCAAAGGCTAATGCTAAATTTACAAAAAGATTTAATAAACTAGAAGAACTTTGCTCTAAGCCATTGAATGAGCTAACTTTTGAAGAATATGATGAATTATGGCGCAAGGCTAAAAAATTAACAAACAAATAGACAGCTTAGTTTGTTATGATATTATAAAAATATACAGAGATGTGTCCGAGTGGTTTAAGGTGCAGTCCTGGAACGACTGTGCGGGGGCGACTCCGCCAAGGGTTCGAATCCCTTCATCTCTGTTTTTTGTTGGCAATTTTTTTTCAAAAAATGTTTTTAATAATATATTAAACACATTGTTGAGAGAAAAGTATGGCAGAAATTATACCAGTTAGCTCGCTAAGCCAAGCAAATCAGGCTTATATTCAAAGATTAAATTCGCAAACAACCACAACAAGCATTGATGACAAGCAATTAAAAAAAGACGAATTTAAATCTAGATTTAAAAAAGGTTTAAAGATTGGTACATTGATTTATTTTGGCGGTTTGGCGGCCAGTGTTGCTTATACTTGCGTTAAAAATCCTGCTAAAGTTAAAAAAATAATACAAGAAGCAAAAGAATCAAAGATTATTAGAAATAATCGCAAAGTTTTTAATGAAGAAAAAGTATTTTCTGAAGCTGTTGATTTTAGAAAACTTTTTGATGAAGCAGTGCAAAAATTAAAAGATGTTAAATTAAATTTAGATTTTGATGAAAAAACTATTACCGATGCTGATTTGATGACAAGATTAGCAGATTTTGATGTTTATAAATCTGATGTTGATGCTGTGCGTCATACTTTGAGAAACGACCCAGATTCGCTTCATTTGTTTAATATTTTATCTGGTCTTAAGGCAAAAGGCGCAAATGTTTCGTATTATGATTTTAAAAAGTTTGCTGGAACAAACTATTCTAAAGATGAGCTTGAGACTTATTTTAAAATGATTGAAAAATACAGAGCTACTTCTGAAACAACTTATCTTGGAATTGAATCACAAATTAAAGAAATTGTTGCAATGACGGAATTAAGAAATAAAACGTTAAGAAATTGCGGCATTTTAACTCATCATTCAGATAGACCTGTAACTTTATATAAAAACTTTACAGCTGACGATGTGGCTGAAGTTGAAAAATATTTTTCAACTTTAAAAAAAGGAACAGTTTTAAATGATGTTTTTGATTTTGGTCATAAAATGAGTTATTTTGATAACTATGATTATAGAAAAGCTAGAAAATTTTATGATTCATTAAAGCCTGATGTTCTTAAAAAAATCAAATTCTCAGATATTAGGAATCTAACCAATATTAAAGGAATGAATTCTGTTGAAGTATCAAAGATATTAAATGAAACTCCAAGCGAAGTGCTTCAAGGTATTGATAATAGTTGTCTTGATGTTTATGTTCAATTTAGAGATTTTTATGGCGTTAAAAATATAAACGAATTAAATATCGCCCAAAAGAAAGATTTATTAAGACGACTTGTTAGCTCAAATGTTGGCGTTTTTGCTAGCGGCAAGGATATTGCTCCTGTGTTGCCTAATAATCAAGAAGAATATTGTAAACTAATGGATAAATTGGCAAAATCAATCGGTGTTGATACAAAGCCATTGTCTAAAATTCAACATACAACTTTTACTAAAGGCTTGGATGATGTTGCAAAAAGCATAAAAGGGGTTGATTTAAGCAAAATTTCTTTTGAATTGAATTATCCAAGACACTCTTTTGTTCAGGATGTTCAAGCAAAGCTTGATAAGCTAAGCGAAAACCAAAAAGCTCAAGTTATGGATTATTTTGGTTTTGAAATCAAAGATGGAATTTTAAAAGGTTATCCAATTAATGTTAATAATGGCGATAAATTAAAAGAAATTGAATCTCCACAAGTTAAAAAGATTATTGAAGAAGTGCGTCCTTTGGTTCAAAAATTTTCTTCTTCAGCAAACACTGTTACAATTAAAGGCGGTTCAAAAGAATTTAGCGCAAGCGTAAATGAACTATTAGAAGGTATTCCAGAGCTTAGAACAATGTTCCAAAAAGCGCAACATGAAACACATGCTTTTACGCTTGATGTTCATACTTTTAAAGTGTTGCAAGAAGTTTGCTCTAATCCTAAATTCGAAAAATTATCATCAGAAGACAAAAAAGTTTTAGAAATAGCTTCTTTGCTTCATGATATTACAAAAGTTGAAGGACTTCGTGACCCTGCGCATCCAATTGAATCTGCTTTTGATGCATTTTATATTATTCAAAAATTGAATTTACCAGAAAGTCAACAATTAAAAATATATGAACTTGTTAAAACTCATAATTGGCTTCAACAGTTGAATGACCCTAAAAGCAAGGAACTTGTTGAAAATATTGCACAAGACATTGCTTTTGATTCAAGGCACTCTAACACTTTTGAATTGGCAAAAATATTATGCGAAGCCGATTTAAAATCTGTTAAAAAGAGCGATTCATTCTTTAATGCTCACAAAAAGACTCTTGAAGCAATGAGTGCAAAAGTTGATGGTTATGTTAACAAATTGCACCAAACTCAAATTGTTTTGCCTCAAACAACAATTCCAAAAGCTTCTGAAGTTGTAGGCGGCGTTCAAAAAAGTCTAGGTGGCATCAATAATACTGTTGTTTATATGGATGATTTAGACGATGATTTGACAAAATATGGTTTTGCTTCTGGCACAACAAAAGCAAATTGGACCGCTTTGGTTCATGCGCTAGAAGAACCTGAACAAATGAGCAAATTTGATACATTTTCGGTTATTGATAACGAGGCGCTTTTGTCGACTTCATTTATCAATCCGCAGGAATACAGAGTTTTTAGAAAACAAGGCTTAATTTTGGATGTTAATTCTAATGATATCCATGCTGGTTATGAAAGAGATTTTGGAACTGGCTATGGTAAATCAATTGAATTATTAAAACAAGATTATTTATTCCGTGGTCAAAGAAAAGATGTTTTTGATGATAAGACTGCTTGGAGGCGTGATAGGACGCTTTTTCGTGAATTCATTCCTGAAAAAATTCAAAAAGCAACAGGAATGACTCCAGAGCAATATTATCAAAAACTTATTGAAATACAGGATTGCAAGTCTTTGACGGATGTTGAAAAAATTGATAAAGATTTTGCAGATAAATTATTAGGTGTGTTTAATGACATGCATAATGGCAAAAGAGGCTTTGGTAGAAATTATAACGAAATTCTTGTTTCAAGACCAAAAGTGCAAGGTGTTTTTGCTTATGATAAATCATACGCTGATATACCAGAATTTTTAAGAAAATATGCTCAAGATAACGATATGCCTATTATTATCTTTGGTGCTAAAAAATAATTATTTTGTTATCAATCCATGTTTTATTGCAAGATTAATCGAATCGGAACTAATTGCAACGGGAATTTTTTTCATTCCTAAATCTCTCATAACGCAATATCTATGTCTGCCGTCTCTAAATTCTGCGCTTAGTTGATTATTATTTTCAACAAGACATATAGAAGGTGCATCGATTAGTGAACCAAGGGCGATAAAGTCTTTTACTTCTTGATAGTGATAGTATTCTCTTCCAATTAAATCTTCGTCTGAAAGATAAAACATACTTCTTTGGAAACACTCTTCTAATTTTTCTGTATCCAATTCAACAAGTTTTCGATTTTGTTGTTCATCAAAAGGCGTTAAAACAATTCTTAAGGCAATATCATAAGGGGAAAGTGTTTCTTTTTTACTTCTTTTTTGAAAATCTATTCCTTTTGATTTTAATATTGCTTCGATTGTTTTATCATAACAATCGTCAACCGAGATAAACATTTCTGAAGCGATTCCTTTTTTTAAAGACTCAATGTCGTATCTTGGTTGTTCTGTATAGTTTACGTTGCTGCATTTTTGCATGATTTCGCCCCAAGCGTCTTTTTGATTAACGTTGTTTAAATAACGAAAACTACTTTTGAAATTTGTTGAAATCGGTGTAATGTGCATAATTTTCCTATCTTATATATGAGGGTATGTATCTTGGATATTGTCCTTCGACAAAATCCTTCCATGAAACAAAAGATGTTGTTTTTGGATTAATATATTCTTCTTTTTTTCTTAAAATATTGTCTGCTAATTCGTTTTCATCATGATAATCAAACCCAAGAGCTTCAAGGAAATATGGATAACAGCAATTGCTTGCTAAATCGAAATTTCCAATAAGCAAAAGGGTTTTTTTGTTTGTTTTTTCTCCTAATTTCCAAGAGGCGTTTATTAAATCTTCTCGTGAAAGATATTTCCAAAAATTTCTTGCTAAAATGATATTGTTTTCTTGTTTTTGTATTTCGTCAAGTCCTTGAACAATTGATTCTTTTTTAAAGGTGACGTTTTTTGTTAGTATTTCTTTTGGTGTTAAAAGGAATTTTTCGCCCCCTAATTCGGTAATTGAGAAATATTTTTTAATGTTTCCGTCTTTAATTATATTTCCCATTGAAAAAATATCTTCGCTTGTAGCAACGATTTTTTTCGAATTTGCCATTCTTATTATTTCCTCGTCAACATCTGAAGCAATAATTGGGAAAAATCTTTGTGCGTTTTTTTCTCCAAGTTGTTCAATTAAAGTGATTATCAAAGAATATGCTTCAGAACCATCAGAGCAAGCAAAATCATAAATGTTTACTTTTCCTTGTGGAAATTGTTTTTTGAATATTTTTCCCAAGGTTTTCCAGTCAATATCTCTTCTGAAGAAATTTGTTGTATTAGAATTAATCATTTTGACATCTGAATTTGAGCTAAATTGTTTTGTTTTGCCAAGTTGCCTATTGTAGCTTGGCAAGACAAAAACACCATCAGAATTGCTTATGTATGTCGTTCTTGTTGTAGATTTGAAGCTTGGTTTATAATAATTATAGTTTATCGGAGAAATGCGCATATTGTTTTAAAACAGCTAAATGTTTTTTATTGCAAACATAAATCCTTAACAACTTCGCTTGCTATAACCAAGCCTGCTGCTGGCGGAACAAAAGAAATTGAGCTTGGAGTTCTTGAATTTGTTTTAATTGGTTCTTCTTTTGAAAATAAAACTTTTAAGTTTTTTATTCCTTCTTTTTTTAATTCAGTTCTCATCACTCGAGCTAAAGGACAGACGGATGTTTTTGAGATGTCTGTTATAATAAAGCCTGTTGGGTCAAGTTTGTTTCCTGTTCCCATTGATGAAATGATTTTTGTGTTCAAATTTTTGCAAGTTTTAATTAATAAAAGTTTTGATTTAACCGAATCTATTGCATCGACTACATAGTCATATTTTTTAAAATCAAATTCTTCCAGTGTTGATTCGTCAAAAAATGTTTTAAATGTTTCGATTTTAATATTTGGGTTTATATCAAGCGCTCTTAATTTCATTATATCAACTTTATATTGCCCAATTGTTGAATGAAGAGCAATAATTTGTCTATTTATATTGGTTTCGTTTATTGTATCGTTATCAATTAAATCAATTTTTCCAATTCCTGCTCGAATTAAAGCTTCAGCACATGAGCCTCCAACTCCGCCAATGCCAAAAACTGCAACATGGGATTTTTTTAATTTTTCAAGTGCATTTTCGCCTATTAAATTCTTGGTTCTTTCAAATTGCATTTATATACCAAAAAACTTTCTAGTATTTATTTCGGGATTAATTTTAAGTAGGATTTTTTTAGCCAAAAATAATGATAAAAGAGAAACAATCGCAACAGCAATAAATCTTGCTAAAACAATTCCAAGGGTTGTTAAATAATCTCCATTTGAAACAGGCGCAACTGTTGGAAGATTAAAAATTTGGTTATAAGCAAAAAACCAATACCAATGAACAAAAAATAATCCAAAACTATATTTTGCAATAAAATCCAAAGTTGCATTTGTTTTTTTATGAGACAGGATAAATTCATCATAATGTTTTAAATAAGCCAAAACTAGCATAGTTAAAAATATTTTTGAAATTGTATAGTTTGAATATTGATATTTAAATTGTGCATAAATGTCTAATATTCCTAATGTAAGCATTAAAATCCAAAGCAACCATCTTTTTGAATAAAATTTGTCAATAATTTCTTTATTTGAACTACAATACATTCCAAAAACATAAAGCGAAACAAAATGGAAAAAGTTTGTGATGATATATTTAACATAGATTTCGTATTTTGTTAAATAATCTAATCCAATTGTGCTTTCGTATTCTGCAACCCCACGAGGAAGAAAGATTGTGATTAAAAACAATAAAGGTAAAAGCTTGTATAAAATTCCCTTTTTTTCTAATTTTAAAAATATATAAGAGCATAAAAAGAAAATTATTATCATTGGAATGAACCAAGTAGGAACATTATGAACCCTTCCAATTGTTATATGCAGAGGAATTTGAAGCCAAGCGCTTAATCCCATAAAAGAATTTTTATAAGCAACAGGACAAGCTAAACAAAGAATTATCCCAGGGATTGAAACTACCAAATAAGGCATAATTACATTTGTCCATTTTTTAGACATATAGTTTTTAAATTCATATTTTGCTGATAAGTGTTGAAATAAAAAGCCTGATATAAAAATGAAAAGCGCTGTTCCTCCGCAAATCATTTCGCAATTTATCATATTAATAATGCTTTTTGAATCTCCAAATTGCATTGTGTGACCCATAATTATTAATAAAATCGCAAGTCCACGAAAAACATTTATATAATTTAAAATTTTAGTTTTTTTTATTTGTGTTGGTGTATTTTCCATGATTATCTCCTATAATTCAAGCCAAATGGTTTGATATGGTGCAACTCTAAGGTGCATTGTTCTATTTTGAAGAGAGATATTTACTTTTATATTGTCTCCATTAACAAGATTTTTTAATGATTTAATTTCACCCTTGTTTTTAAGAACGATATCAGCAGGCAAGGTTATTTCTGCCACAATTTTTTCTTTTGCAAGATTGTTGATTATAAGGATTTGTTTATCTTTGTTTTTTCTGATGTAGCTGAAATTGCTTTTATTTTTTGTTTTTAAAATTTCAAAATCTCCATCAGCTATAACAGGAAGACTTTTTCTTAATGTTATTAAATTTTGCACTTTTTTATAAACTTTTGAATTGAATTCATAATAGCCTTTTGTTGAGCCATAGAAAAGTTTTTGTGCAACTTCGCCTCTGTTAATGTCTCGTGAATCAAAAACTGATAAAAGATTTAATTTGTCTTTTGCTCTTAAAAGAGCCGATTTTTTAGCATGTTCAAAGTTGTTTGCTGCTCCAATTTCATCGCCATAATATATTATTGGAACGCCAGGAAGAGACAAAAGAATTGAAAAAGCTTGTTCAATTCTGTTTGGGTCTTTGTCTAAAAAGTTTGCCATTCGTCCTGCAACTCCAAAGCCTTTTCTGAAGCTTGCCCCTTTGTTCACAAGATTTTCAAAAACAACTTCTCGAACTTCAGGACTTACCATTTCAAGAGTCAATTCGTCATGAACCCTTAAAAACATTCCCCAAGTTGCTGTTTTTGGGATTGTTGGTGTTTTTTTGTATGCTTCTTTGAAATATTTTTTGTCGCCTGTAATTAAGCTTGCCCAAATGGCTGGCATGTATGGAAAATGATATGCGATTTGCGCTTCAGATGTTCTTTTTAGTGTTTTTATATCTTCTTCTATTTGCACTTGAACTTCTCTATCTTTTCCAAAATATTCCAATATATCTTTTGGAGATTGACAAGCTTCAACTTGAATTACGCTTGAAGGAGCTGTCAGTTGAATATAATTTGATAAAAGTTTGATGATTGCATGGGTTTTTGGTTGATTTTCGGCATTTGTTCCAATATCCTTTGATAAATAAGGAATTGCATCCATTCTGAAAATATCAATTCCCAAATTTGCCCAATGAGAAATTGTGTCTAAAACATAATATAAAACTTCAGGATTTTGCCAATTTATATCAAGCTGAAATGGGTAAAATGTGTGATATAGGTAATATTTTTTGTTATTTATTGTGACTTCTCGCCAATTTGTTTCGCAATTTTCAGGAAAAATTATTCTTCTTTTGGAAATTATTCCATCGCCTTCGTCATATTCAATTACCGTTCCAAGCTTTTCGTCTTGATATTTTTTGTATTCTGGCATTGATGTTTTGTAAATAAAATAATCAAGATAGCTTTCGTCCCCTTTTTGGAGATTTTGGAACCATTCGTGATTGTCCGAAAAATGGTTTAAAACTAAATCTGCTTTAATTTTAAAACCTCGTTTTTTTGCTTCTTTAACAAAGCCTTTAAATTCGGTCATTCCGCCAAGATCGTGGCGAATGTTTTTTGGATCTTTAACATCAAACCCTGCATCTTTCATAGGGCTATCTGCAAAAGGAAGCATATAAAGAGTTGTTACTCCTAAGTCTTCAAGATAATCAAGCATTAGGGCTGTATCTTTAAAAGTGTTTTTCTTTTCGTCCGATACAACTCCAAATTGGTCAACATAAAACATGTAAATTATTTCGTTTTTGTACCAAGTTGATTTTCTTTTAAAATCTTCATCAAGAAGTTCTTTTGGACGCTCGTCAATTGCTTTATAGGCATGAAAAAGAACATTCGCATAGACGTCTTGCGCAACGTCTTTGTCGTAAATTTCGTTTATTGCATCTTTGATTTCTTTTTTAATTCTGTTGCTTGTATCGGCAACTTCTATAATCCCCTCGTTTGCTTTTTGCGATTGCGTTTGTGCTAATGCCGGCAAGTTTATAAGCAATAAAGCAAAAATGAATAATAATATTCTTTTCATAGTTTAATTTTATCAAAAATAATTAAAATGTTTTTTGTGTAAATTTAATTGTTACATTAATTATTTATCCAGTCGAAATTTTTAATATAGTTTTCTTTGTTAATATCGCCCAAAACTCGAACTTTGAAATAGCGTGGATTTGCTGAATTGTTTTCAATTGGTGGAATTTTGTTAAGGGCTTGTTGAAGTTTTGAATTTTTTTCATTTTTGTTTTTCTTAACTTGAGTAAAAGTTTCAACTAATTGATTAATTGAAGCATTTCCCAGTGCTCCAAGTGCATTTGAAATGTTTTGCGATAATTTTCCATAAATTTTAATATCGGCAAAGTTTTCCAATATGCTATAATTTCCATCCAAATATAAGCTTAAATTTTTGCCTTTTGATAATATATTTAAATTTTCAATTTCTCCGTTTGATATAATTAAATTTCCTGAGATTTTTTCAAATTCTCCAGTTTTATATGGTGTTAAAACTTCAATTAAATTGTTTAAAGAAAATCCTAAAATACCATTTTTAAATAAATTCCCTGCTCTAAGGAGATATTCAAGAGAGCCAAGCTTTGGCATTTTGCCATTGTCAATTGAAAAACTAATGTCTGATTTTATGCTATTTATGCCTTGATATGTGTGTAAATTTTTGCCACTCAAAAGAAGTGTGCCGTCTATTTTGCCAAAGATTTGGTTTGGCAGTTTTAAGAAATTTTTTGCCAATGCGTTTGAATCGCAATCGTCCATTTTTGCATCAAGGTTTAATTTTGTTGTTTTGATTTCGTATTTTCCATTTGCATAAATTGAACCATCGGCAATATTAAGAGAAACATCTTTTAAATCTGCAACTCCCTCTTTATAAGATAAATTTCCTTTTAAATTTTGAGCTTCAATTTTGTCATATTGCACCTCTTTAAAATCAAAGCTTCCTTTTTCGATTATTAAATCTGTTGGTTGAATTGAAAAATCATTTTTGGCAACGATATCTGTTTTTGAATTTGTTGGGTTTATGTTGCTTAAAATATCATTTATATCGATTTTATTTGAAAAAAGAATAAAATCTTTAATAACATAAGGTGCTTCAAGTTTGTTTAGCGCATGAAGTTTGAGTTTTGCGTCGCTTTGTTTGTTTTTTGCGAGGAATTCTCCGTCTATAAATTTGTTTGAAATATTGAATTTAATATTGTCTATTTTTGTGTTGTAAAGAGGAATATCCAAATCATAAAGGTTTATTCTTCCATTTATTTTTGGAAGTTTTATATCGCCATTTAGGCTGATATTGCAATCAAAATTTCCTTTTTTAAGAAGTGATTTTTTGAAAATTAGATTTAAAACCCTAACATTAATTGGTGAATTTGTGATGATTTTAAAATTGTCGTATGTTATTAAATTTTCTTTTTGTAGGAGTTGTCCGCTTGCTTTTAGGGCGATTAGCGGGTTAATTTTGTTGTTTTGGTTTGCAATATATTTAAGCAATTTTAGATTGTGTATTTTAATCGTGTCGTTTGTTGCGCTAATATTGCCCTGGAATTCTCTTTTGTGGTTAATATCTCCAAGATTTGCTCCTCCAAAAGAAATATCAGAATTTTTTGGAATTGTTGCATTGAAATCAATTCCATAGTTGTCGCTGTTGCCTTTGAAAGAGCCTTTAATTGGAATTTCTCCAGTGATTTTTATTGGAGTTATCAAATGTGGATTAATGATGTTATCTGCGCTTTTTTCATCAATAATTGTTGAAAATTCAGCGTCTATTGTTTTTGAAGAATAAATATCCTTTAAGATTGCGTTTAAAAACAAAGGCATTTCATTCAAATTTAGACTTATTGAATTTAGCTTTAAATTATTGTTTTTAAAGGCAACTTCTCCATTTTTAATTTTTCCGTTTTGAATTTTGAGCTTTTGAGATATGTTGTTTAAATTATCAAGACTGATGTTTTTTAGCCTGATTGTTAAATCTCCTTGAGGATTTTTAGAGGCGAAATTTTGAACAGCGCCATTTGCTTCAATTTTTCCTTCTTTAAAGGAGATGTTTAAATTTTCAAAATTGGCTTTGTTGTTGTTAAATTTAATTATTCCTGAATTAAATTTAATGTCTTTATTTTCTTGACTATTTAAGCCGATTAAATATCCATTATGAGAGAAATTTTCGAAATCAATGTTGTTTAAAGAAAGTTTGCCTTGCGATTTTAAAAACAATTTCGTATAAAAATTAATGTTTAATGAATCGTATTTTTTTAATTCTGTAATGCTTGATAAAACGTCATTTAGTGCTATTTTGTTTGAAAAAATTTCAGTGTTTATGTTGAATGATTCGCCTTTTGAAATTTTATTCAAGGAATCTTTTGAATGAAAATTTGTGTTGAAATTTGAATTTTTAATATTGTAATTAAATTGCCCTTTTTGTTCGTGTCCGAATTCAAGGATTCCTGAAAGTTTGTTTAGGAAAATTTTGTTATCAAAATTAATTTCATTATCAAGAAGGGTAATGTTGCCTGACGGGCTTAATATTTCAAAAAAGCTTTCGTCTTCAAAGTCTTTAATTATTCCTTGAAGAGTAACGTTTGCGTTTAATAATCCTTTGTTTGCAAATATTTTTTTTGAATGAGCTGAATATGGTTTTGAAATTAGGCTGTTGTTGAAAATTTTTATTATTTTGTTGCTTTTTGCGTTGTCGATTTTTGCGTTTAGTTTAACTTCGCCTTTTATGTTAGTTTTTCCTGTTAATAAGAAATCGGCTTCGTCGAGTTTTCCTTTAATTTTTTCAAAAATAATATCTCTATCGTCAAAAATTAATGTGCAATTTGCATCTGTTAATTTTGCATCAAGCCCTTTTATTGTTGTGCTTGCGTTTTGAGCATTGAATGTTCCAAAAATTTGTGCATCGCTAAGTGTGCCTTGGGTGTTTATGTCGATATTTCCATATCCTTTTATATCCATAATTGGTACTGGACCAATATTAAAGCCTATGATTTGTTGTATTGGAACAAGGTATAATTGAGCAAATGATAAGTCTATTTTAGGGGTTGATTTAACTGTGTATTTTCCATATAAAGAATTGTCTAAATTTGAAACGCCATCAACTAAAACATATTCATTATCAGGCGTGTAAACTCTTGTATATATTCTTACTTTGTCGCCAATAAACCTTGCAAAAACATCATTTTGTTTATATGTTTTTGGATAGTTTGGAATATGAACATTTTGGACTTTTAAATTTCCTTCAATATTCAATGGATTTGTTTTTATTGCAATATCGCTATTAGCTACGCCATAAAAATTTGATTTTTTAAGCGTTGGTATGCCTTTTGGGCGGTAAAAAATTGCGTTATCAGGAATAAAAGGAATTAAATTGTTTATTTGAGTATTTTTAATTTGTGTTTTTAATTCTGCTTTTGGACTTTTGGAAAATATTTCCGAAATTTGCCCATCAAGCTTAAAAAGTAAATCCTTTCCTTTGATATTTAGAGTTTCTATTTTTAAAAGGTTTTTTTGAAAAATAAAATCTGATTCAAGAAGAATGTTTTCCTTAAAAGGCGCAATTGTTTTTTTGTTTTTAAGATTAAGGGTTGGATTTATAACAATCAAATTTAGTTTTTGTTTGTTTTCTTGAGTTTTTAAGGAAAGATTCACATTGCCTTTAATATTTTCAATATCTTTTGAAATATATTTTTTAACAAGGTCGTTAAAAATATATAAATTAACATTATCGAGGGTAGCGTTTAATTTTAAATTTTGCGAATTTATGTAGTTTGTTGGATATTTGGATAAAATATCGATATTCAAATTTGAAATTTGTTTAATATTATTTATGTTAGTTTCAATTGTTCCTTCTTGTTTAAAGAGCAGTTGTTTTTTTCGTTTTGATAGGGAGAGTTTGGTGTTTTGAAGATTTAATTTTATATTGCTTTTTGTATTAAATTCATCGTCAAAAATTAAATTTATATTTTTAATATCGGTGCTAAGTCTTGTTGGGGTGATTTTCTTGTTTAAAAATTTGGCTATATCTTTATTTATTGAATCTATTAAATCGATTTCGCCTTTCGAATTTCTTTTTAATGAAAGATTGATATTTTGGGCATTGATTTTTTTAAAATATGCTCGATTAAACAAAAAGCCTATTGGTTTTGTTGAAATTTTAGGATTTTTGATGTGAATATATTTATTTTTTTTGTTTGAATCGTAAATATTAATTTCTTGCGCTTCAAGATTTAAGTTGAAATGGTAATCAAGATTTGATTTTGGATTAACAAATTCGATTTTTAGTCCAGTTATTTCGTTAAATTTCTTTTCTATAAACGAAAAAGAAATTAAATATTTAAAAAGAAAAATTATTAATGTAAAGAGCAAAAATAAAGCAATAACAACGATTGCGCTGATTTTTACATATAAATTTTTATTTAATTTTGAAAAAAAATTGGGCATATTGTTATAATTATAGTTTTATTTTTTGTTTATGGCTAAAAATTCATACGATTGAAAGGTTGAAAATATGAAAAAAACTATTAATATTGAATTATGGCTAAAAAAATATTATTAACATTTTTAACATTAAATATATTGGCGATTTTTAATAATGTTTTTGCTAATGAATATACGCATTATATGCCAAAGGGTTCTTTGGTTCAGGTTTATAGCAAAATCCCAATTACAACTGAGCAGTTAGAAGAGGGTTCTAAGGTTTATTTTATTGCACCAAGTGATGTTTGGGTAGTAGAGAAAAAGGCAATTTCAAGAGGCGATATTTTCCAAGGCTACGTTAGTATGCTTAAAATGCCAACGCAAGGAATTAATGCTGCTATGAGTATAGCAATTACTGACATAATAAATCCTAAAACTAAAGAAAAAACACCTATTAAAGGAAGAATAATTTTTATGGGTGGAAGTGACGTTTTGGGGGGAAATTTGGCTCCTCCTGCAAGCTACAATACAACAATTCATCCAAGAAAAGTTTATGGAAATATTTGGGGTGGCACTTTGCAATATGTTCCAAGTGGCGAGTATGAATTTGGGCGCCATGTTCGAATTATTCAAAGAGATAGCGTATTTGTTCAATTTGATGAAGATTATTACATTTAGTAATATAATTGCCTATTTTCTTTTGGATATGATAAAATTGACTTGAGTTATTATATGGTGAGGATATATGAAAAGAAGCATAACTACGCTGGCATTTTTTATTTTATCTTTGTTTGCCAATGTTTTTGCCCAAGAAAACTATTCTTATGCCTCATTTGAGACTCAAAATAACTCAAATTTGCAAGGATATATTCTTTATGTTCCTGCCGGAATAACGGTTAATGCGGTTTTATCTACTGAAATTAATTCTCAAAATGCCGTTGTTGGGCAGGTTATTAATGCGGTTTTAATGGAAGATTTTATTTACAATAATCAAACTGTTGCAAGTGCAGGAAGTGTTATTGGCGGAAGCGTTGTTCAAGCAAAAAAATCTTCTTATGGCAATAGAAATGCTCAAATGACAATTCGCTTTACAACTATAAGAACACCATACAATAATGTAATTCCAATTAGCGCAAGCATTGCAACAAACGATTTATCAGGAGTTTTAAAAGCTTCGAGCTTTAAAGAAACAGCAAAAGAATATGCAAAAGATACTGTTGTTGGTTCTGCTTCTGGTGCGGTGTTGGGAACTGCAATGGGTGCGATATCTAGCAGTTCTACTGTTGGAAAAGGCGCAATATATGGCGCTGTTTTAGGGGCTGGTATGGGAATAGTTAAAAATGTTGCACAAAAAGGCGACGATGTATTAATTCCTTCAAATAGTCAAATAACGATTTATTTTGATCAACCAATTACACTGGGGGCGCAATAAAATATACTATTGGGTAATTTTAAAAAAAATCATTAAATTTATAATTTATAAAAGATTAGAATTATGGCACAAACTAGAAACAAATATGATATAAATAAATATTTACATGAAGAAAACGGGGGATTTAAAAATCTGCCAAATTTCTTTGATGAAACTGAAGAAATGAAGCACTCGGTTAGTTTGGCTTTGTCTGTTTTGTTTCATTTGGTTTTTGTTTTTATTCTTATTGTTGTAACAATTGTTCAGGGGTTAGTTTTTCCTTACTTGCCAAAGCCCGAATTGCCAAATCGAAATATTGAATTTAAACTTGTTCAAAGCGAATCGAAACCTCCAATAAATAAAAATACTAAAATTCGCTCTGATAGGGATTCGCAAGCTGGCGGAAAACATGACCCTAAAAAAGCAATTTCTGAACCAAGCAGAGCCGCTTCAAAGCAAGTTCAAAAAGCAGTTGCTAAAAAGCCTCAGGCTGCTCCTCAGCCAAAAAAAGCTCCACAAAAACAAGTTCAAAAAACTGTTGTAAAACCTCAAGTGCAAAAAGTTGTTGAAAAGCCTGTTGTTCAGCCTCAAAAAGTTGTGGCAAAGCCTGCACCTGTTAAACCAAGCGTTGCAAAGCCTGCGCTTAAACCAACAATTAAGCCTCAAGGTATTTCTGCTCCAAGCGCACCAAAAGTTGTCGCTGCTCCAAAAAGCCCATTTGCCGTGAGTGTGCCAAAGGTTGAAGCTCCTGTTGGTTCAACATATAAGCCTTCTGGTGTTCCTTCATCAGCTGGACAAGCCTCAGGCTCTCAAGCTGCCCCTACTCCAAAATTTAGTTCTTCGGGCGGTTCTTCGGGCAAGGGCGCTACTCCTTCTGGCGGTCAATATGCTTCAAGAGGTTCCTATGGCGGATATGGCAGTGGGGGAAATCCTAGCCCTGGAAATCCTAATGGTGCACCAGGAATTGATGCAATCAAACAACCCGAATGGGGTCCTTATATGAAGGATTTAGAACAAAAAATCAAGAGGAATTGGACTCCTCCAAAAGGAGATAGTTCAAAAAGAGTTGTAATAACATTCACGATTGGACGTGACGGCAGATTGTTGTCTTCTCGTGTAACAAAATCTTCAGGTGTGCCTTTGGCTGATAGGGCTGCGATGAGCGCAATTGAATTAACTGCTCCATTTAGACCTTTGCCGCCTGAGTTTAGAGGGCAATCGGTCCCAATTGAGTTCACGTTTGATTATAACGTTATAAATAGTGTATTGAGATAAAAATAGAAATAAGAGGATAAAAAAATGGATTTAATGATGAAAGCAATAATGCAAGATTGGTTTGTTTTGTTACCAATTTTCATTTGTTCCTTTTTGGTTGTTGCAGTTGCTATTAACAAAATTGTTTTTTACAAAAGAAACGAAAGAAATGTTAAAGATATTATTCCAGGGCTGCAAAAAGCATTGGTAAAGAATAATATTGGCGCCGCTGAGAGAATGTCCGTTCAAATTGGCGGAATTATTTCTGAAATGATAAATGAAGCTCTAAGAATATATAAAGAGCAAAAATCTGGCTTTTCAAGAGCTTATGATATTTCTTCTTCTTTAGCAACAAGAAAATTAGAATCTCATTTAACAATTTTAGGTACAATTGGCGGTGTTGCTCCGTTTCTTGGTTTGTTTGGAACAGTTGTTCGTATTTTATATACTTTCCAAGATTTGGCAACTCAAGGCAACCAATCTGCTGCTGTTGCAACAGGTATTGCTTCTGCTCTTATTGCAACTGCCCTAGGTCTTGGTGTTGCGATTGTTGCGGTTGTTATGTTCAACTATTTTCAAACAGTTGTTGCTCGTTTTGAATCCGATTTTAAATTAATCAAACTTGTTTTCCTAAGCTTTACTGATTCAAACGAAGAAGTTATGACCGACAAAAATAATTCAATTGCATTGTAATTAAGGATTTAAAATGAACTTTAGTTCTTCAAAAGGAAATAAAAGACAAACTTTTAATGAAATTAATATTACTCCTTTGACGGATATTTTTCTTGTTTTGTTGATTATTATGATGGTTATTGCGCCAAGTTTTCAATCAATTGACAACAATATTAATATGCCAAATATTAATTCAGGACTTGCAATTGAACAAAAAAATGCGACTGTATCAATTACAAAAGACGGAAGTTTTTATCTTAATGAAAAGAAAATTGATTCAGAAAGTTTGGAAGAAAATTTGTCTGAATTAATTGAAAAGCTTGAACAAAAGGAAGTTGTTGTAAGGGCAGATAAGGACACAAAGAGTTCTGAAATTATGAAGGTTATGAAAGCTGCGCAGAATGCCGGTTTTGAAAAGTTAATTGTAGCGGGCGAGCCTTTAACAAATGCAGAACAAAAAGACTTAAAGGAAGAGGTTGAAGGATAATGAAAAGACAAACTTTTAATCAAATAAATATCACTCCTTTAACAGATATTTTTCTTGTTTTATTGATTATTATGATGGTTATTGCGCCAATTTTAGACCAACAAGGCTTGTCTTTGGCTGTTCCCGAATATGTTGAAAAAAGCTCAATTGATAAAGATGCAAAGCTTATTAATGTGATTGTTTCTGAAGATAATAAATATTTAATTAATGACAACGAAATCGTTGAAGCTGATTTGATGTCTACTATAAAAGACGAAATAACTCAAAAACCAGATGGATTGCTTATTCAAGCGTCTGGCGAATCTTCGCACCAAAGCGTTGTAAGATTAATGGATATTGCAAGAAATGCTGGTGTTCAAAGCATTTCAATTGTTGAATTGTAAAATGATTTATTACAAAAAGAAAAGTCTGATTAAGAAAATTTTAATTAATTTTAAAAGAAGAGAAAAGAAGCCTTCTTTTGCGTTTCTTTCTTTTTTAAAGGGCTTTTTGGGTTTTGCTTTTTGTTTTTTAATTTTGTTATATTCTTTTTGTATTTTTCTTTTACCAAAATATATTGATGAAGAAGCTATTGAAAAAGCAATTGATAGCTATATTTTAAAAAACACAAACCTTGCTTTTGATGTTTCAGGATTGCAAATTAATCCAAATTATAAATTGGATTTAAATTTGAAAGCGGATTCATTAAAATTAAAAGATTTAAAAAAGTCCGATGTTTTAATTTTTCAAAATTTAAATATTGATATTAATTTGTTTTCTTTACTTTTAAAAAATATCGATATTGATAAATTCGAGGCTGATTCAATTAAACTCAATACAAAATTCAACAAAAAAAATAAATATGAATTTTTTGAATATTTTGATTTTAAAAATAAAACTTCTAAAAACGATTTCAAAATTAAAAATATTAATTTTGAAGTTGATAATTTTCTTTTTGATTTATACGATGAAAATATTCAAAAAGATTTTTATATTAAAACAAATAGATTAAAAATCTCCACTTTTGATTTAAAGAAAAATATTTCAATTTTAACCAATGGAGAAATCAAAAGCTCAAACCATAAAATTTCAGACTTTGATTTAAAGCTTTCAATTAGGCTGAGTGAAGATTCGATTGGAAAATTTAGAGAAAAATTATTAAAATTAAACCGCAATCCTTTTTATTATGCTGATAAATTCAAGTTTTATTCAAGTACAAAAGTTGATTTAAAGATTAATAATCTTGCGAATAAAGGAAATATCACAGGGGAAGTGGTTTTAAAAGATTACTCTTTTAATATTAACAATCTTCAAATGCCAAAAAATAATTTGACTCTGGTTTTCAAAAATGAAAAAGTTTATTCTGATTGCGATTTTAAATTTTTGAAAAATCAATATATTAAAATAAAGTCTTACGTGACTTTAGCTAAAAAACCATATATTGAAGCAAAGCTTAATTCAAATGACATCAATCTTGCTGATTTAAGGGATATTTTAGATGTTGCAGGTAAAATTTTCAATTTTAAATTTAATTTAAATGATATTAAAATTACTGGTTTAGCAAAAATTGATGCATATTTAAAAAGTGATTTTAAAACAATCAATTCCAATGGCAAATTGACAGTTCTAAATGCAAAATTGGAAGACAAAAAAACAGGGTTAGTTTTAAATAATATTGAATCTGATATCAATTTTGCAAATAACACAGTTAATATTTTAAACACAAGCGCATTTATAAACAACGCAAAATTTAATCTTTCAGGAAAAATTGACAGCAAAACAAATGTTGATATCGGAATTTATTCGGATGAAATAAATATTGCTCAAGTTTTGGCTCTTTTGAAAGATTTGCCTTTTGCAAATGCTATTATGCCTAAAATTAAAGATTACGATTTTAAAAGTGGTTTATTGAAAATTAATACCCATCTTGGCGGAAATTTGCAAAATCTTGTTGTAAAATCGAATTCAAATTTAACAAATTTTAGAGCTAATTTGAAAAAATATAACCTAGAATTTTTCATTCCAAAATTGGAATTGAATTTTTTGCAAAACGATGTGATTATTCCAAAAACAAAGTTGATTGTTGAAAATATACCACTATATATTAATGGCAAGGTTATAAATTATAAAAGCAAAAATCCTCAAACGGTTTTGAATATTCAATCTACTTTGCCAAAAAATAATAAATTTTTAACAATAAAAGATAAAGATGCTGTTTTGAGCGCTGTTTTAAACATTGCACAAGACAAGATTTTAATTAGTTCTTGTGATATTTCAAAAATAATTTTAATTACAGGCGAAATTCAAAATCTTGAAACTGCGCCAATTTTTAATAATTTAAAGCTAAATATTCCTCAAAAAACAGCTCTTTTGATTCCTGAATTTGAAAATTTGATTTTTGAAACAACAGGAAGTTTGGTTTTGAATGGTAAAATTGAAAAGCCAAATATTTTAGGGAATTTGAATTTGCACAATCTTTCTTTGAAAGATATTGGCTTGAATGTTTCTAATTTGATTTTGAATATTAAAAATTCCGAGTTTTATTTGAATATTTCAAAAGGAAAAATTTTTGATTTTGATTTTGATTTGGTTTCAAGTGCTAAAATTGAGAACAATAAACTAATAATTGATTTTGCGCAGATTAATTCCCAATATATAAATCTTGAAAATTTTGAAAAATATTTAAAAAATTCAAATTCAATTAAAAAATTTAATTATGAAATTAAAAATTTAAAAGGTAATGTTTCAGTTGTTGAAACGGCGGATATCGTCTTGAATTCTCTTAGTTTTCAGGGGGAAATCAAGGATGATGTTTTAAATATTCAAAAATTCGAGGCTCAATCTTTGAATGGGGATATTTCTGGAAAAACTAAAATTGACCTTTTGAAGCAAAAAATTTCTTCGCAATTAAATTTGAAAGAGCTTAATATTCGTCAACTTTCTCCAAAATTGAAAGAATTATCAATCGCAACAAGTGGAAAGTTGAGCGCTAATATTAATGCTAATTTTATCGGATTTAATCTTGAGCAAATTTTGAATACTTTTCATGGAAATATAAAATTCAATATAACAAATGGTGAATTGTCGCAGTTTGCAAAGCTTGAAAGATTTTTGCAAGCGGGAAATATTTTATCTCAAAATATTTTAAAGCTCAATTTAAATTCAATGTTTTCAACACTAACAAAGCAAAATACTGGGGATTTTAAAATTATTGAAGGTGATATTGATATTAAAAATTCAATTGCAAACATGAATTATATTAATTCCCAAGGTTCAAATATGAGTTTTATTATTTGCGGGGACTTTAATTTATTAAATCAAAATATGCAAGCTAAAATTTTAGGAAGAATCCTAAATTCAATTATAACGCCGCAAAATGATGTTGGAAAAGATAATTCTTCTTTTGTTGAAAAACATTTTACAACTTTCATTTCAAATGATGAATATGAAAAAATTCCTCCATTGGCTTATCAGGTTGATAATATTCCAACAAGAGAGTTTGTTGTTTTGGTTGATGGCGTTGTGAAAAATATTAATTCAATTCGTGATTTCAAATGGGCGGTGAGTCGATAAAACCAATTTCACTCCTCCATCCACTCTAACTTCTTAAAATCAACTTGTAATATATATATATATATTAGAATGCTCCTCAAAGGAGTATCAAAATGAAACAAAAATTTGCGTTCACTCTTGCGGAAGTTATGATTGTTCTTGCAGTAATTGGGGTTTTAAGCGCAGTTTTGATTCCAACTGCGATGAGGTCAAAACCTGATGAAAATATATTTAAATTTAAAAAAGGACATAATACTTTGCTGACAGTTGTTCGAGAACTTGTAACGTCTGATAAATATTACCTTGATGGCGATTTGGGCGTAAGGTCTGATGGGCAAATTTTGCATCAGGCAAATGAAGACTTTCATGAATATTTTATATCTACTTTTGCGGATGTATTAAATGTTAATTATTTATTAACGAAAACTGGCGAATTGAGCTCCGATGGCTGGTTTAGGTTGACGGATAAAAATTGTGCGCCAGCTGGTTCGTATTTTGGTGTAATTTTAGATAATTGTTCAAATACCGAAGTAACAGCTGAAAGAATGCAAACCGTTAAGGATGGTGTAGATAAAGTATGTAAAAAAAATCCAGCAAATGAAGCAAAACAAATTGTAACTGCTGATAAAATTTGGTTTTGGGATCCGTTTCCAAAAATTTCTTTTGGAGCTACTGAATTTTTGCCTGGAACCGGAAGAAGACTTTTTCTTTTAAAGGATAATAATGGTTTATACGCTGCATACAAGGTGATATGCATGGATATTGATGGTGTTCCTGAATCTGCAACGGCTGATGATTGCGTTAATGAATGTCCTTTTACTTATGGGATTAGTACGGATGGAAAAATCTTTACTTCGAAACGGGCTGACGAATGGCTTGAAAAATAAATCAATAACTAAAAGAGGGCTTATGCCCTCTTTTAGTTAATCTCTTCAATTCCTTTTGTTTTAATTTCGGCTTCTAGTTTTTCAATAAATTCGTCAATTGTCATTTCGCCAATTTGTCCTACGCCACGTTTTCTTATTGCAACTTTGCCGTTTTCAATTTCCTTATCCCCTGCAATTAAAACATAAGGTACTTTTTGGTTTTGCAAGTAATCCCTAATCTTATAGTTCATTGATTCTGATTTTTCTTCAAAGATTACTCTTATTCCTTTTGCTCTTAATTTTTTATAAATTTCATCCATGTATTCATTGTGTCTATCGGCAATTGGAACAAGCGCCACTTGGTGTGGAGCAAGCCATGCCGGGAATGCACCAGCGTAATGTTCAATCAATATTCCATGGAATCTTTCCATTGAGCCAAAAATAACTCTATGAAGCATTACGGGAGTTTTTAATTGACCATCTTTATCTTGATATTTAATTTCAAATCTTTCTGGAAGATTGAAGTCAAGTTGGATTGTAGCACATTGCCAAGTTCTTCCAAGGGCGTCTTTAACTTTAAAATCGATTTTAGGACCATAAAACGCTCCGTCGCCTTCGTTGATTTCGTAGTTCATTCCACGTTTGTCCATTGCTGCTTTCAAGCCAGCTTCTGCTAAATTCCAGTTTTCAAGCTTTCCAACATAGCTTTCAGGACGGGTTGAAAGTTCAACTTCAAAACCCATATTGAAAATTTTCATTGTGTCTGCAACAAAATCAATGATTTCATTAATTTCGTCAACCAATTGTTCAGGAGTACAGAAAACATGGGCGTCGTCTTGCGTGAAGCCTTGAACACGGGTTAAACCAGATAATGCGCCAGATTTTTCACGACGATAAACTGTTCCTAATTCACCCATTCTTAAAGGTAAATCACGATAAGAATGACGTTGAGATTGATAAATTAAAATATGGAAAGGACAGTTCATTGGTTTTACAATGTATTGTTCGTCTGCTTCGTCGGTTTTTTGAATAAAGAACATATTTTCTTTGTAATGGTCAATGTGTCCTGATAATTCCCAAAGTTTTGATTTTGCCAATTGAGGAGTTTGAACAATAACATATCCACGTTTTCTGTGTTCTTCTCTCCAATAGTTTTCAATTTCTTCTCTAACTGTATAAAGATTTGGATGCCACAAAACAAGACCGCCGCCGATTTCATCCCTTACGGAGAACAAGTCTAATTGTGTGCCAAGTTTTCTGTGGTCTCTTCTTTTTGCTTCTTCAAGTTGATGAATGTATGCGTCTAATTCTTCTTGGGTTAAGAATGCTGTTGCATAAATCCTTTGAAGCATTTTATTGTTTTCGTTGCCTCTCCAATATGCGCCTGCAACACTCATTAATTTGAAAGCTTTAATTTCTTTTGTAGATTCGATATGTGGACCAGAACAAAGGTCGTTAAATAAAACGTTTCCGTCTTTGTCTTTTGTTAAATATAAAGTTGGATTGTCGTTTTTGTGTTCTTCTAATAATTCAGCTTTGTAAATTTCGCCTTGAGCTTTGAATTCGGCGATTTGAGCTTCAACATCAGGAATAACATATTTTTCAAACGTCAAATTACCAGCGATTAATTTCTTCATCGTTTTTTCGATTTCTTTTAAATTTTCATCGCTTAATGTTACACCCTCGATATCAAAATCGTAATAAAAACCATTTTCAATAGCAGGTCCAATTGCTAATTTTGCTTGCGGGTAAAGTTTTTGAACAGCTTGCGCCATGATGTGTGAACAAGAGTGGCGAAGTGTATGTAATTTTTCCATTTCTTCCATAATTTTCCTCAATGTTTATAATATGCTAATATTTTAGCACGAAAGAGCGTCATGTAAACTTTGTTTATTTGCGTTTTTTGGTTTTCTTTTTTGTTGTTGGAAGGGTTTTGATTCCTGAAAAATTAATTGAAAGAATAGTAAGCATTTTATTTTCCTTTGACTACCAATTGAGGGTATAATTTCCTTAATGTTTCTAAATCTTCTTCTGAAATGGGCTTTTTAAGAAAGCGGTTATATTCATCATGTTTATATCGTTCTGGCTCAAAAATTAATTTTTCAAGCTTTCCTTTTTTAAAATCAAAATGTTGAGAGTAATCTTTTTGATATTTTTGAGAAGCATTATCAAGATAATCAGCAAAGCCAAGCCATGGGTCTATAATGTATGGTTTTTTGTCATTGACCAATAAAACCGCATGCCCGTGATTATAACCGTTTTTTCCTTCAAGACCTGCTATTGTAAAATCTTTAATGCCATTCATTTGTGCAGCAATTGCTGCTACTTGGGCTGATTCGCCACAATTTCCAACTTTTCTTTCTTGGATAGGAGATAAAAAGGCGATTAGTTTTTGAATTGGGTGTGTTGCATTATAAAATCTTGAATTTTTTAAATTCCTCATTTGACGAGTTTTATCGTTGAGCTTAATTTTAATGTATCTATGTTCGTCAATGTGTTTAAAATCTCGCACTATTGTTTGCGATACTCTTGGAAGCGCAATATTAACTTGGCGAGCAATATCGTCCGCTTTACGAATAACAGCATTTCTTGAAGTAAAATTTAAATTTGTTTTATTAATTTGCATAGCTTCATAAAACAAATGAATTTTTAAAATTGCCTATTTTTTATATTTTTTCCATCTTTCTTCATATTCTTTAACCATTAAAATGGCGTCTTCTTCAGAATATTTGTAGTTTGAAAGACTGATTAATATTCTTCCTTTTGATTCTTCGAAAAGCTTTTGTTTGATTTTGTATGGATATGTTTCGCTTCCTTGCATGTTTCCTTGGTGTATTTCTTCGATAATGCAATCGATATATGTTTGAACATGTTGAGGGATTTTTGGATGTCTTTTAATATATTCAACTAGGGGCATATTTTCTCTATAACGATTTCCGCTGGCGCTTGTTAAAAGAAAATTGTTAATACAATTTAAGCCACCAAGAGAGGCTGGGGTAATATGTTCAATTGTGCCAGTTGAAGCGATGAAGAGCCTTCTTGTGATTTCGGTTTGCGTTCTGTTGGAATATTTAACAATAAAAGCGCTTTTAGAGCTTTCTGATGTTGGCAAAAACAAAGCTTTGTTTTTGATGTCTGATATGATTTCTTTTTCGTTTTCTTTTGGTGAAATTCCTTCAAGAGAAGCAAGGAATAGCTTCCTTTTGAAAAAATCTTTTTCGTTGTCTGAAATGATTATTTGTCTGCACTTTGTGGTTTTTGTTCGTATTTCAAGAGCGGTTTTGGAACAAAGTTTATGGGTTAATATATCAACTTCATCTAAAACTTCGAGTTCTTCGAGTTTGAGTTTTGTGAGGCAATTTCCCCTAATCATTTGAAGGCAATTTTGCAAATTATCGTCTGGATTCAAAAGAACAAATTCTTTAAATATGGCAAAAATATCTTTTTCTGTCGGCAAAAAGTTTTCGCTATATTTGCTTAATAGTTCAACGCAATCGCTTGCGTTTTGGCACTTTTCAAGTCTTCTTTCAAAGTCTTTAATTGCACTTGAAGGGATGATTTTGATTCCTCTATATGGGCAAACGATGTTTTTTAATTTGCGTAAAGGCTTGCCAGCAGAAGTTGAACCTTCGTAAGGTATATCGTAATAATATTTAAGATAGTCTTGAGGGGAAATCCTGTTTGGCATTTTTGCCTTTAATAATAGCTATTCTTATTTCATGATATCAGATTTTTTCGGTTTTACAACATTATCAAATAGCAAAATATTCTATTTATGCGCTTTATATTTTTGTATATAATTTTAAAAACACGATGAAAATAAATAATTCATTTAATAGTAGAATATCTTTTAATTTTGTTAGGAAAAACATTTCTTCCAAAAAAGAAACTGGAGTTGTTTTTAAATCAAAGGCTGATTTTTTTAGTTACAACATTGATAAAACGCTAAACCCTGTGTTTTTAAATCAATTGAAAAGTATTCCTTTGGATGGTATTGAAAGATTTAATGAAATCAAGAATATGCTTTTAAGACAAATGGGTTATTCTAATCCTGAAATTGTTAAAACAGTGCCAAGTCCATTGGAAGAAGTGGCTTCTTTTAATCCTGCAAATTGCAAAATTTTTGTTAATGACAAAATTGCTTATTTGCCCATTGTTGAACAAATTGCTGTTTTAAGACATGAACTCGATCATTTGGATAAGTTTGTAAAAATGTATAAGGCGCTTGGCGAAGAGGAATTTTCTAAAACTATTAGAGGCTTTATGCCTGAAAATTTACAACAAGAAAAAGCATTTAAAAGATATTTTGCTTCAAAAACTTATCAAAAAATGTCGAACGACGTTAGTCTTGAGGGGTTTGATGTTCAAAAATATTATAATGCGCTAAAAAATTATAGCTTGGATGACGATACTTTGTTTGATAGAAGAAAATATTACGACAATCCTCTTGAAGAGTCTGCTTATGCAATTGAGAGCAAAATTAGAGCAAAGTTAGGCACAAGTTCAATTACAAGCAGAGATATGTATTTAAATAATTTGGAATATCTTCACGAAAGTTTATCCAAAAACGGCATTCCTACTGTTTTGCAGAGGGATGAAATAATTACAAGGGCAAAAGAAATGGCAACTTTTGCTTTTTATGATTCAAAAAATATTCAAATCTTGAAAAAATTAGATTCAAATGGCATTCTTGATGAGGATGAGAGTGAAAATTTCTTTAATTTTCCTGATTACATGTATAGTGTTGCTATGATGGGTGATTTAAAGCTTCAAAATGCAATCTTGAAAGCTAATTTAGAACTTGAAAAAATGTTTGATTCTGGTGTTTGTAATTTTCAAGGAATTGTTAAATATTTAAGCCAAATGTAGTCAATAGTGCTTTGAAAAATTGCCCAAGATATCAAAAAAGAGTATGATGGGTAGGGGGGTATGATAAATGAAAAGAGTGCGCATAACAAAAAAGCAACTTGAATCAATGCTTCAAAAAGCAACTGAAGAGCAAGCAATTGAAGCGGTTAAAATCCTTAAAAAAGAAAGTTATAGTTCACGAAGAAAAAGCGATTATTATTTTGTTGTTTATGAAAATGCTTATTATCCGCTAAAAGAAACAATAAGAGTATTAAACGATAAAGTTTTGAATAATAAAATTAAACTTGGCGATACAAAAAATTATAATTTTTATCCGTTTGAAGCACTTGAAGTTTGGAAAAAGCTATTTGCCGATTTTAAAAGCATAAAAGCAATAAATGCAAAAGATGAAAACAAGAAGCAGGATAATTTAAATAATCATCAAGGCGATGAGGGAGAAAAAATGAATAATAAACAAGTTTTAAACCAAATTTTATATGGCCCTCCAGGAACAGGCAAAACTTATCATTTGAAAGATTATATTGATGAAATTATCGGAAAAAATCCTGGTTTAAAATCGTTTGATGAAGCTCAAAAAATAAATGAAATTGTGAAAAATTTATATTGGTATCAAACGATTGCTTTGATAATGTATTTAAACGATAGAAAAGCAAAATACAAAGTTAAAACAATTGAAAATCATCCAATAATGAGGCAGTATGCACCATTAAAAAACTCTAAAAATGTTTATTTGACGATTATTACTCAACTTCAAATTCATACTGATATAAATTCAAGTACTGTTAATTATGGAGCAAAAACATCGCCTGCGATTTTTAATAAAACAAACGATTCTGAATGGTATTTGACTGAAGATGGTATTAAATATGTTGAAGAAAATTTGTCGCAACAATTGGAACAATTAAATTCAAAAGACAACATAAGAAATAAAAAAGATTTTTATAAATTTATAACATTTCATCAATCATATTCCTATGAAGAATTTGTTGAGGGAATTAAGCCTTGTATAAAGGATGACGAAGAAATAAATTCTACAATTTCTTATGAGTTTGCTAAAGGTGTCTTTAAGGAAATTTGCCAACAAGCAAATTCAGACCCTAAAAATAAATATTTGCTTATTATTGATGAAATTAATCGTGGTAATATTTCTAAAATCTTTGGTGAATTAATCACACTAATTGAAGAGGATAAAAGAGTTGTTCCTAATGGTGAGTGGAATTTTGAAAATACTGAAATTAAAGAACAACAGCTTTTAGTTACCTTGCCATATACTAAAAAGCCTTTTGGTGTTCCAAAAAACCTATATATCATTGGAACAATGAACACATCTGACCGTTCAATTGCTTCAATTGATATTGCGCTTCGTCGTCGTTTTAAATTTAAAGAAATGATGCCGCAAGCAAATTTGGTTGCGAATTTCGGATGTGACTTTAGGGAAACTTTTAAAGCTTTAAATAAAAGAATTGAAATTCTCCTCGATAGAGATCATCAAATTGGGCACAGTTATTTTATAGAAGAAAAATATAAAGATTCCGGAATTAGTGAATTGAAAGAAATTTGGTATGATTCAATTATTCCTCTTTTAAATGAATATTTTTATGGCGATTGGGAAAAATTAAAATTAATTGTTCCAGATTTTATTGGAGAGTCAACTATCCCCAAAGAATTAAGAAATGAATGCGACCAAGAAAAATATTATTATTTTGAAGAATTTTCAAATACTAATGATTTTAAAAATGCGCTAAATTCAATTCGCTTCAAGAAAGAAGAAAATGCTCAATAATCCAATTCGATTAAAGGAATATGAATTTAAAAACAAAGAAGAATTTTGTTGTGATTTAGCGATGCTAGAAAAATATCTAAATCGCAACAAACTTTCTTCTGCTCTTAAAATTACTCCAAGCGGAATTAAGGCAAAATCTTTTGTTGGAATAATTAAATTCAAAAACACACAATTTGAAATTTTACCTAAATTAATTTCAGATAGTGAAAATGATAAAACCATTTTAGAAAATTTGATCTTTATGTTGTCTTATACTAAAAATCTAGACATCAAAACAACAGATAGCGCTAAAATTTCTCAAAGCAAAAACCCATTTTTAGAAGCGTTAATTAAGGAATTTTCTCAAAGTTTATTTGATTGCTTAAAGAGATTAACGCCAAAAAATTACATTAGAGAAGAAGAAAATCTTAATTTCTTAAAAGGCAAATTAAATTTTTCTAAAAACATAAAATACAATTCTTCTAATCAAGCAAAATTTTATTGCGAATTTGATGAATTTAGCGAAGATAATTTATTAAATCAATTATTTTATTATGTTTCAAATTGCCTTTATTTAATTACAAAAAATAGCAATAATAAAAAGCTTTTGAAGTTAATTATTGATTATTATTGTGATATCAAATTGGTTCGATTTGATAAATTTAAAGCAGATAAAATTAAATTAACAAGAAATCAAGAGTTATTTAAAAAACCATTTAAATTGGCAAAAATGTTTGTTGAAAATTCTAGTGTTGATTTATCTAAAAATAATTTTGAAAATATAACCCTGCTTTGGGATATGAATAAATTATTTGAAGAATTTATTTATCAAGTAATTAAAAAACACAATATTGTTGAAGATGTTTCCGCACAAAAAACAAAAAGACTTTTAAGATCTAAAAATTCAACAAAAAGAGATACTAAGGTAGATATTTTTACAGCTGACACTATAATTGATACTAAGTATAAAAAATTTGAAGGTTTTGATAATGTATCAAGTGCCGATATTTACCAAGTTACAACATATTGTTTGCTTCATCATTATAAAAAAGCAATTTTATTATATCCGCAATGGAGTGAATATTCATTAATTGAGGATTATTGCTTGAATAATAATGATGAATATAAGTTTAAATTTGCTTCAGTTAATTTAAGGTTAAATTTAAAAGAAGATTTAAAATCTTGCGATTCCGAAATTGTTAAAGAATTGAAAAAGGTTTTAAGCTTTGAAAATTAATTATTCAATTTTTAAATTAACTAATTTGTATTCATTTTCTAGCTAATTAAGTAGTTTTAAGACATGGCTTAGCTATGGAAAACGATTTTTAAAAAGGTGAAATAGTTATTTATACAAGCGAAGATGGCTCAATTTCGCTTGATGCTAAGCTGTATGTCATAAGGTGTTGCACTGTGTGGGGAAAAATGGCAAAAATAAAACCCAGTAGTTTATCTACTGGGTTTTATGGTGGGCCATCCTGGACTCGAACCAGGGACCTCACCCTTATCAGGGGTGCGCTCTAGCCACCTGAGCTAATAGCCCGCAATATGAATTGCAAATTTATTTAATTTTCATTTAACTTATTGACCTTAACCCGTTAGTCTAGAATCCCACCCAGACCACCTGAGCTAATAACCCGAAAGTACTTCAGATTTGTTCCGTAACCTTTCGCAAGATTTATATTAACAAGAACAAAATTTAAAGTCAACTACATTTTTTCTGGAGCATTAACCCCGATTAATTCAAGCATTGTTGACATTACTTTTGTAAATGATTTAACAATGCATAATTTTTGCATAGTATCTTTTTTGTTTTCGGATAATACTCTTGTGTAGTTATAGAAATGATGGAATGAGTTTGCAAGCTCCATTGTATATTTACAAAGCATATATGGAGCTCTATATTTTACAGCATTAGCCAGCAATGATTTTCCTTCTTCCATTTTTAAGATTAAGGCTTTTGTGGCTTCGTAACTTTCTTGTGAAATATTATCAAACACAGTTATAATGGTCGGATGTTCAAGTATATGAAGCAATATATTTTCTTGAAGTATTGGTGGAAGTTCGGTTTTGTTGTCCACATCAATTCTTGGTTCAATTGCTTTTCTTAAGATAGAACATGCTCTAGCATGTGCATATTGAACATAGAAAACAGGGTTTTTGTCTGATTGAGATTTTGCTAAGTCGACATCAAAATCAATAGTGGTATCAGCTGAGCGCATTAACATCCAAAAACGAGTTGCGTCAACTCCAACTTCTTCAACTAAATCATCAAGGGTGACCATTTTTTTGCGTTTACCCATGCGTTGTTGTTCGCCATCTTGAATTAAATTAACAAGCTGACCCAATAATACTTCGAGTTTATTTGAATCATATCCAAGAGCGTCAATTGCCGCTTTCATGCGAGGAATATAGCCGTGGTGGTCTGCTCCCCAAATATTAATTAATCTTTCAAAACCTCTGTCGAGTTTGTTTTTATGATATGCGATGTCCGCTGTTAAATATGTATTTTTGCCGTCTGTTTTAATTAAAACTCTGTCTTGGTCGTCTTGATAGTCTGAGCTTCTAAACCAAGTAGCGCCATCTTTTTCATAGATTTTGCCTGATTTTTTAAGAGTCTCCATACAGCTTTCAACTTCTTTGTTTTTATAAAGCGAAAGTTCCGAGAAAAATAAATCAAAATGTGTGCCGAATTTTTCAAGTAATTCTTTTTGTTGTCTTAGCATATCAGCTTTTGCATAGTCGGCATATGGCATTGTTGACTTTTCTTCGATATATTTTTTAGCGCAATCAATTAAATATTCGCCAGGATACATATCTTCTTCAAGTTCTATATTTTCGCCTTGAAGTTGACGAACGCGAACTTCTAAAGATTTTCCAAGTTTATTAATTTGATTGCCAGCGTCATTTATATAAAATTCTTGAAAGACATCATAATTGCAATATTTCATTATATTAGCTAAGGCTGAGCCTAATGCTGCCCATCTGCCATGACCAATGTGAAAAGGTCCTGTTGGGTTTGCGCTAACATATTCAATGTTTACTTTTTCGCCTTTACCAATATCGGTTTTTAAAAATTCTTCTTCATCATCAAGAATGCATTGAATAATTTCGTTAAGATATTCTTTCCCAATTTTAAAATTGATAAAACCAGCAACGATATTTATTTCAAAAAAGAATACGGGTATGTGTTTTGCAATAGTTTCAGCTATTTTTGGTGGAGCCATTTTGGCTGTTTTTGCCAAAGCTGAAATATTGATTGCAAAATCACCAAAATCTTTGTTTTTTGGAGTGTCACAAACAAGATCAAAAGTTAATTCTTTTGTTTCGCCGAGTTCATTTAGTTCGATTGCTTTTTCAATAGCATTTTTTGTAATATCAATAAAATAATTCTTTAACATAATACAAATATTTTAATATAAAAAACCAAAGTAGCGCAAATATTAAGCATTGTAAAAATAATATCAATATGTGCTACGACTATAACAAACTTGACTTTTCAGGGTGTTTTGATATACTAGAATTTGCCCCAAAATTCAAGGAAAGAAAAAAAATGAGTCGTATAAATGGTATCGGATACAATGTAGTTAATAATGGAATGAGCCTGTATACAAAGCGCACATGCTCTGATAATTCGGAGTTGTTTATCACATCAAAACTTAATATGTTATATCAACAAGCGCTTTCTAGTAGAAACCAGTTCAACAGCAGAAGAAATTTAAGAAAGATGGTTGAGGGGAACCATCTTGATGAAACAATTTAATTAATTTCTTTTTTAATTTTAGTTTGAATTTCGTTAGCATAGCTAATATATTTAATTAAATTTTGATATCGCATTTCGCCTTCACCATAGGGGATTGTTTTGTCTAAAAGCTTATTTGTATCGATATTTAATTCTTTTAATTTAGCCATTGCGTCACGAGCAAGTTTTGCTCTGTATAATCTTGGAAAAAAGGCAAAAAGAAAATTTTCAATTATACCGAGCGCACCTTTTGAAGCAAGACTTTCTTTAAAATTCAAAAAGCGTTTAATAATTTTAAAAGAATTGCTGTAAATATATTCTTCAGGATTGTTGCTAACCATTTCTAAATCTGATTTGTTTAGTCTTTTAGTTTGTTTTTGCAAAGCTTTTGGAATTTTAATTTCTTGTTCGTTAATAGGCGAATCGGCAACTTCTTCTTTCATTCCGATTTCGAAAATATTTTCAATTGTTTTATCTTTGTCAGACTCTTTGCTTGGAAGGATTCCGCTTTGCATTAATTTTTTTGCAAGTGAATCATAATTCGAATTATTCATAAAAATATTATGCACTTAAAATTAAATTTTTTTGCCATATACAAGTAGGATTTTTGAGCTATAATTCAATTAATTAGTTAGTAAATTTAAAAATAAGGTTTATATGTGGGAATATTCAGATAAAGTTAAAGAACATTTTACAAACCCAAAAAACGTTGGCTCAATTGAAAATGCCGATGCGATTGGCGAAGCAGGGGCATTATCTTGCGGAGATAAATTAAAATTATATTTAAAAATTGATGGAAATATTATTACAGACGCAAAATTTCAAACATTTGGTTGTGGTTCTGCCGTTGCTGCAAGTAGTGTTTTGACAGTTATGCTAATTGGAAAAACTCTTGATGAAGCAAGAAAAATTACAAATAGACAAATTGCCCAAGAGCTTGATGGTTTGCCTCCTGAAAAAATGCACTGTTCTGTTATGGGAAGAGAAGCTCTTGAGGACGCCCTTAAAAAATATTACCAAGAAGATTGGGAAGATTTAGAAGAAGAAGTCGAAGCGGGTTCTCAAATAATTTGTCATTGTTTTGGCGTGAGCGAAAAACAAATTATTGACGCAATTTTAAATAACGGAGCGAAAACTTTTGATGACATTTCAAAAATAACTTCAGCAGGTCTTGCTTGTGGAAGATGTAGAGAAAATATTAAAACAATTATTTCTCGATATATTAAACAAGAAGAAAAACAAGTTTTAACTCCGGTTCAAAAAATAATTAAAATTAATTCAATTATTGAAACGGTAATTTCTCCAGAATTGCAAAAAGACTTTGGAGATATTGAATTGATTAACGTTGAGGGAAATAATGTTTATGTAAGATTAAAAGGACATTGTTCTCAATGCGCTAATGCAAAAATGACTCTTAAAAATTTTGTTGAAGTAAAATTAAAAGAGTTAGTGGATGATGACATTGTGGTTTTTGAAGAAAAATAATGAAACAAATATATTTAGATAATAACGCAACAACTTGCGTGGATGAAAAAGTTTTAGAAGCAATGCTTCCTTATTTAAAGGAAAATTATGCCAATCCTTCAAGCATGTATGAACCAGCAAGAATTTCTGCAAGAGCAATTGAAAAATCTCGCTCTCAAGTTGCTGATTTTTTAGGTGTAGAAGATTCTAAGCAAATAATTTTCACATCTTGCGGAACAGAAGGCGCTAATACTGCAATTAAGGGTGTTGTTGCGCAATTTGCGGACAAAGAAAAAAGTAATTTAATTGCAAGCAGGGTTGAACATCCATGCGTTTTGTCTGTTTATGAAAGTCTTGAAAAAAAAGGCTATAAAACAAATTATGTTGGAGTGGATGAAAATGGCGATATAGATATCAATTCTTTAATTTCAAAAGTAAATGAAGATACGATATTGGTTTCAATTATGCATGCCAACAATGAAACAGGTGCAATTTATCCTGTTAAAGAAATTGCAAAAGAAGTTAAAAAAATAAATAAAGATACTAAAATTTTTGTTGATGGCGTCCAAGCTGCGGGAAAAATTCCAATTAACTTGGATGATAGCGAAATCGATTTTTATTCAATTTCGGGTCATAAATTCCATGCGCCAAAAGGTATTGGAGCTTTATATATTAAAAAAGGAACGCTTTTTGAACCATTTATGCTTGGAGGACACCAAGAAAATTCTCTTAGAGCAGGAACTTTAAATACTCCATATATTGTCGGGCTTGGTGAAGCTGCAAAATTAGCAAAAGAGGCATTATCTTTTGAATTAAGCGAAGTTAAAAGATTAAGAGATAAACTTGAAGATGGAATTTTGTCTCAGCTTCAAAATGCAAAATTAAATTCAAAAGCTAAAAATAGAGTGCCAAACACAACAAATATTGGTTTTGAATATATTGAAGGTGAATTAATTCTTCTATATTTAAATGAACTTGGAATATATGCTTCTTCTGGTAGTGCTTGCACTTCTGGTTCTTTAGATCCTTCCCATGTTTTAAGAGCACAAAAAGTTCCTTTTACCTCTTTGCATGGTTCAATTCGTTTTTCTCTTTCTCGCTTTACAACTGAAGAAGAAATTGATTACACAATAAAACATGTTCCTGAAGTTATTAAAAAGCTTGCTAAAATTTCGCCATTTCAAAAAGAATTAAATGAATTAGGTTTATAAGGCAAAGATAAACTTTTACATGTTTTAAAGTGCTATGCGTGTAAATTTTCATCAATTCCCATTGTTAAATAAAAACCATTCGCAAAGAAAACAGCCTTCTTTGTTGAATCGTCTTGAATTTGATACATTTTCTTTTCAAGGAAAAATAAGAGCTGTTTATGCAATTAATAAAGACGGCACAAGAGCAAGGTTCGATTCTGCAAAAGAAGCTTCAACAAAGCTTGGGATTGAACGCCCTAATGTTTATAATGTTTTGCAAGGAATTTCAAAGCAAACTTGCGGATATACTTTTGTTTGGGCTGATGAAGTTGAATATCAAGACGAGAGTGGAAAAATCGCATTAAACGAAGAAAAAATGCTTTCTTTGTTGAATAATTTTTCAAATGCAAACAATTTTGAACTATATTCGCTTGAGTTTGATGGAACAACCAAAAGACATGAAAATATTACATCTCTAAGCATTGACGAAAGATGTTCTTCTACAAGAATATCTGACATTTTAGGTGGAAGAGTTTCGCAAACTAATGGCTATGTTTTTATTAGAGCGAATGATGTTGATTTGCGTGACGAAAAAGGAAAAATTATTACCGATAACGAAGGAAATCCAATTCCTGATAAAAAGAAAATTAATAAACTAAGAGAAACTTTTTTATATTCTCAGAAAAATTTTCCAATTGTTGTTATTTCAAAAGATAAGAAGACAAGAATTTTTCCAACAATAAAAGAAGCAGGAAATCAGCTTCCAATTGCAGTCTCTGCTATAATTCGAGCTTTGAATAATCCTCAATATGGCGTTAAAAAATGCGCAGTTGCAAGGTTATCCGATGTTGTTTTAAAAGATAGCGAAGGAAATGTCGTTTTTTCTGAGGATAATAATTTTGTTTTGGATGATGAAAAATTGCAAAAAACTTATTTGAATTATTTTGAAGTTGACGAAACAAAACAAATTTCTTTTTGTGGTAATCCAAGAAAAATTTATGCTTATGATTACGAAGGAAATTCTTTTCAATTTGATGGTCGACCTCAAGCAGCGCAGACTCTTGGTATGTCTAGAAGTCGAATAACTGATTCGATTAGAAAAGAAGAAATAACCCATGGTTATGTTTTTGCGCTTGCTGATGATATTGAAATGATTAATGATGAAGGTGAGAGTGTTTTGGATTTAGAAAAAGTCCAAAAGCTCATGGAGACTTTTTCTCGAGCATATAGTATTCCAATTTGCACAATTGGCTTGGATGGCAAAATTAATCGATATTTAAATTATAAAGATGCACAACAAAAAGTTGGCATTCCTGAAGGAAGAATATCTGATGTTATATATCGTGATAATCGCTTTTATGAATCAAAAGGGATTTTAATTGTAAAAGAACCTGAAATTTTGCTTCGTGATGAATATTCTAGAATTAAAAAGGATAAAGACGGCAATTATCTTTATGATTTAGACAAGGTTTCAAAGCTTATGGAAGGCTTTATGACAGGAAAAATTAGACCCATTATAGCAAGAAATTGTGAAACGGACGAAGTTTTAACCTTTAAAAGCGCAACAGAAGCTGCAAGATATTTTAATCTTAGCAAAACTTCTGTTGATGATTGTTTGAAAAACAAGTGTCTTACCTGCGCAGGACATTATTTTGATTATTACGATAAAAACGCAATAAATGATTTTCTTGGATTGTAATTATTCTTGCGTAGTATTTTGTAAAGTAGGGAGCTTAAGCTTTTCTTGAAGTTTCGATTTTAATTGATTTTGCGCATCAAGAAGCTTTTGTTCTTGTTCTTGTTTTTTTATTTCAATTGCGTTTTGAACTTTTTGCTCTAGGGCTTTTGCTTCTTGCATTGCCTCTTGTTTTTTTGTTTCAACTTTTTGTTGAACATTTTGCGCTGCTTGTTCTTTTTGTTTAATTACTTCTTCAACTAAAATTTTCTTTACTTCAGGAGCCGTTGTGTCCATTTGAAGAACTTTTTCAAGCCCCACTTTTATTTTATGATTCTCTTCGTATTCGCTTTGAAGTTGGTCAATTAGAGCTTGTTTTGTATAATTATCACTGAATGTTTTAGCTTTATCCATGTCTTCTTGAAGAGCTAACCATTTGAAAGATTTAACTAAAGATAATGGTTTTGCAACATTGCCATCTAATACAATTTGGAATTTTGTCGCATTGGCGTCAGAGTGGTCTTTTGCAAAATCAGGAATTTCTTTATATTCATCAGGAGTTACAACTTGCGAAAAAACAGAGAATAATTTTGCGCTTGCAACGTTTAACCCTGGAGTGTTTTTAACAAGATTAACAGGATTTGCCATTGCAATTGGTCCTAGCATGTCCGATACTGCTGAAGCCAGTCTAACTCGAACTTTTGAATCGATTTCATTTGTTAAAAGATTCATATCTCCATTAATCAAAATGCAAAGAATATCACCTTGAGATTTGATTGAGCCAAGGTTTACAACGCCATCTTTAAAGCTTACCTTTCCGTTTAATTTTTCATAATGAGTTGAATCAATTGTTGTAATCGGTGTTAAAATTACCCCTATTGTGTTTTTGAAAAATGCATTTTCTCTTATATTTTCGGCTAAGAAAAAGTTTTCGAGTTTTGCAAATGGTCCATATTGACCATCGTTCAATTCAAAATCAACATCTCCTTTTAAGGACTTCATTTGTTCTTCATAGGTTGCGCCTTTTAAGGTTATATTTGTTTTGAAATTTAAATCTCCAGAAATTGTATTTTTCATATTTGCCGCATCGCTTAAAGCCTTATCGGCGTCAAGATTTTTGCCGTTTAGTTTTATAGTCAAAAGCCCAGACAAAAGGTTCATTTTAATATCGCCTTTAACTTTCCCTTTGAAAGCGTCGCAGTTTAAACTTGAAATTATTAAATCGTTGTTTTTAATTCCTAAATTTCCTTTAATATTTTCAATTAACATTGCGCCTGTTGTTAATTTTTTAATGTCAAATTTTCCATCCGCAACAAGAGGAATTGAAGCTTGGGCTGATGGTTTGTTTGTTGGTTGCGCTGTTGGCGCTGGCATAAGTTTCATTGCTTCGTTTGCTGTTAGCATTGCCTTGTCAACATTAATTGAATTTGATTTGATATCAATATCCGAAATTTTGAAATTGTTGTTGATTGGTTTTAAATTTGCTTTTAAATTTGCATCAATTTTTGAACCATTGATGTCTATTTCTTTGGTTTTTAAATTTAAACCTTCAGATATAAAATCTAAATCGATTTCATTTGCGCCGAGGAATAATTCTGGAATTTTTACATCCCAAATTTTTATATCCCCACCAAAGCTAAGGTCGTCTGGTTTTCCGTTTAGAGTAATTTTGCCTTTTGTATTAAAAGCTGATTTTTTAAAGATTGCAATTTTTCCGCTTTGAACTTGAGGAATGTTTATTCTAAAAAGATTAATATGTCCATTGTCTAAAATTGCGGTTAATTCAGCAATTTGTGTTGCATTTAATAAATTTAAATTTAAATCATCCTCAAAGCTGTTTTGAGTTTTAAACAAACCAGATTCTTTGATTTTGATTTTATTGCCGTGGATTTTGATGTTTGCTTGCGCAATTGTTTGAGCGCCCAGCAATGAATTGAAATCAATCGGAGTTAAGTAATTGTTAGAATCGGCAAAAATTTGTGCAACGATATTTTGATTTTTTGAATCCCCATCAATCTTAACTTTTAGAGGAATTGAACCTTTTGATGGTATAAATGTTGCGATTTCTTTGCCTAGCGTTTGATTAATATCTTTTGTTGAAATTTTGCCATTTGCAAAAATATCAATTAATGGATTTTTCAAATAATTTGAAATGTTGCCTTTGATATTAATTTTTGATTCGTTGTTGTATATTAAATCAAATGGGTTAATTGTTATTGCTTCGTTGTTTAAAGCGATATTCAAATTGTTAATTTTGCTTGAAGTGTGAAGTTGTGGCAAGTTGAATTTGAAATTTGAATTTGTAATTTTGCCATCAATTGTTTTTGGATTTAAATTAAATGCGATATTTAAATTATCGTTTAAAACAAACATTGTTTTTTTGGTGTCTGTTAAGTTTAAATTGTCTAATTTAATATCTAAAAGCATATTTAAATTGTCAAGTTTGCCTTTAATATCGGCGTTTGTGGTTAAATAAGCTGAATTTAAGCTGAAAGCTTTTTTTAATTCTTTTGGTGCAAAAGCTTTGTATAATTCGCTTAAAGAAAGCTTGTCTATATTTAAATTAATATCAGCGTTTGATTTTGTATCAATTGAGCCTTTCGCAATTAATTTTGAATTGTTTATTGATAAAGAAGTGTTTTCAATATTTAAAACATTGTTGTCTAGAATGATATTTGCTTCGACATCTTTGATTCCTATATTGTTTTTTGGATTAACAAACGATGCTTCTTTAATTAAAATCGAGCCTTGAGATTTTAATTTTTTAAAATTTGTTTTGATTGTTGTATCTGCGCTCAAGTAGCCTTTTGCTTGAATTTGCGCAATTTCGTTTTTGATATTTAAGCTATCAAGCAAGCCCACCAATAAATCTTTTAAATTATCAAAATGGATTTTGTCTGTTAAAATATGAGTTTTAATTTTTGGTCTTTTTCCATATTTTAATTCGCCGTCAAGGGCAATTTTTTCATTGTCTTTTGCATACAAATTACTATCAAATTGAACTCTTTTTCCATGGGTTTTAATGTGGAAATAGCTGTTTGGAAGCCTAATTTGTGATAGTTTTAAATTTATGTCGTCAATATTAAAATATCCAAAAGAAACAAAACCTTTTTTTGTATTTCTAATTTTTAATTTTGAATCAATGTTTGCTTTTAAATCATAGGTTTGATAAATTGTCACAGGATTAACAAAAGGAAGTGCAATTTTTTCTTCAGGGTCTTTTGCTTCTGTTGTTTTTTCTGGGGTTGGCAGAGAAGAAGAAATGTTTATATTTGCATTAATATTTTCTTTGTCGTCTGATAAGACTTTTGCATTTGTTTTGATTTTAAAGGTGTTTCTTGCGCTATTATAACCAAGAATTAACTCTTCTCCTGTTAATTTTAAATTGTGGTTTGTTTTTAAATCGTTGATTTTTGCTTGGTAGTTCACAATTTTAATTGAAGGGATTTTTATTCTTATTTTTTCAACAATTTTGTTTAAAAATTCAGATTCTTTTGTTGGTTCTTGCTTTGGTTTTGCATTGTTTTCATTTATTATGTCTTCAACAACACTTAAAATTTTATATTGTTCATCATTTACAATTTCAAGATTAATATAGGGGTTAATAATCTCTGTTTTTGCAGTTTTAACAGTAAGAGTTAATAAAGATGGAAGGGCGATTCCGCCTTTGATTTTGTCTGTACTAAAAACGGTTGAATTATCATTAAGAGTTATTTTAACATCGTCAATAATAACCCCTGCTGATAGTAATGGAGTTGTATATATTTTGATTTTTGAATAATCGAGATTTAATTTTGCTGTTTCTTTGACTATTTTTTGAATGTCTTTTTTGTGTTGATTGATGTCATATACTGTATTAAAAATTGGCGGTATAGCCAAAAAAGCGATATAAAAAATTGCCAATATTGAAACTAGGCTAATTAAAGTTATTTTCAAAAATTTATTCATAATTCTCCTCATACTTCTTTATAGAAATGATACTATAAAAGCCAGTTTTGAAGGGTTTTAAGAAATAAATATTTACATTATTTTAACCAATCAATTGATGTTTCAAATTTTGTCTTATTGTAATAGTTTTTGTCTTTAGAAGGTTGTTTATAATTTGTTTTTTTGTATTTTTCTTTTGTTAAATAAAGAGTAAATTTTTCATCCTCCCAAGCTTTAGCCCAATTTTTGTCGATAGAAAGAGCATATTTAAGCGGATAATTGTTTTCAATTATTATGATATCGGTATGATATTTTTTTAAAATATTTTTATAATTTATTGTTAAAAATATATCTGCCATTTTGTTGATTAAATCAACATCGTAAACTTCTTCATATCTTCCATCCATATAAACGTAATTGTTTGGATAAAGCTTGTATGCAAGATAGCTCCCTGTGTGGAAATTTGCAAGAACATTTCCTTTGATGTTGTTGATTTTTAAAAATTCAGCTGCATAGATTGGATAAATTTCTTCTTTTGAAGTGTTTAAAAATTTGAAGTCGTTAATTCGTGATAAAAACGAAATGAAAATCAAATATAATAAAATATGAGCTTTTGCTTTGTCTAATATTTTTGGAAGTTGTTTGTTGAATATGTTATAAAAATCGTTATAACACAAAGAAAGAATTGAAAAGATAAAAAATGTGTGACATCTTAGCGCTTTAAGGGCAATTAACGATGAAAAAATTATTATTAGCCATTTTGTTTTGTCTATTTCGTTGTAATAGTTTTTTGCTCCTTTTTGAATTGAATTTTTTATTATTTGATAGCCAAACAATATAAAAACAATTGAAAAATAGAGAATGAATTTAAAATGTGCGCCTCGAAGTTCAGATGTGAAAAAAGCGCTATGCCATTCCATAATGTGTTCTCTATTTAAAATGAAAGCATCAAAAATGAATTTAATATAATTTAAACCGTAAGGATTGATTAGTGTTGTTGCGCAAGATATTAAAAAAGTATAAGAATATAATTTCCATAAATTGTCTTTTTTGTTGTTTAAAAATTCGCCAAATGCAAAAATTGCAATTAGCATTAAGCCAATGGCAAAGCCACCATGCATATTTGCCCAAATTATATTCAAAACAGGCAAACACCAAAGAAGCCTATATTCTTGATTTTTTTTGATTCTTTTTAAAAGATAAAGGTATAAAACAAAAAATATAAAAGAAAAAATATTACATCTTATTGTTGAAAATATTAAAACGCTAATTGTTTGAATCCCTGCATAGAAAAACAAAAAATGCAGTTTTGCGTCGTTTTTTTCTAGCTTTATTATTTTTGTAATTATGAAAAAAGTTAGACAAAGCATTAGCGTCTTGAAGATATAAAGTCCAATATCTCCAAAATTATCTTGCAAAAGATAAAATATTAAACTTGAACCCCATTCGTGGTCTATGAATTCATGGGTTGTGCCATAGGAATAAAAATCTTGATTGAAGAGCGTTCCTGTTTGAAAAAAACTTTTTCCAACAACAAGCCTTGCCCAAAAATCGTAATCAATTCCGTTGTCAATCGCCCCAAATAAACTTATAAACAAAAATAGAGTTAAGTAAAAAATAAAATCCATGTCAAAATTATAGTATAAAATTTTTGTTTAAGCTATGATTAAGCTTAAGGAGAAAACAATGGAAAATAAAATTAACGAAATAAGAACGCTTGCATTGGCAGAAATCGAAGAAGCAACGGATTTAAAAACATTAGAAGTTGTTAAAAATAAATATCTTTCAAGAAATTCTGAGTTTAATAACTTAAAAAAAGGCATGAAAGATTTAACGCCCGAGCAAAGACCTGTTATTGGCGCTTTGTTGAATAAAGTTTCTGCTGAGCTTGAAAAATTGGTTAATGATAAAAATGAAATTTTTTATAAAAAAGAATTAGACGAAAGATTATTAAAAGAAAAAATTGATGTAACTCTTGATGGAGATTTTGTTCCAACAGGACATATTCACCCATTAACTCAAACGGTTAATGAAATTGTTGAAATTTTTAACCATCTTGGTTTTTCTTTGATTGAGCCTCAATATTCTCCTGAGGTTGAAGTTGAAAAATATAATTTTGATTTGTTGAATTTCCCAGCAGAACATCCCGCAAAAGACATGCAAGACACATTTTATTGCGAAGGCGCAAGCAATGTTATCTTAAGAAGTCAAACTTCAAACTCCCAAGTTAGACAAATGTTGAATTCTAAGCCTCCAATTAAAGTTATTTCTCCAGGAAGAGTTTATCGAAATGAATCAGTTTCGGCTAGAAAAAACAATTTATTCCATCAAATTGAAGGTCTATATGTTGACAAAAATGTTACAATGGCACAATTAAAAGGTGTTTTGAACGAATTTGTTCGACTTTATTTTGGTTCTTCTCGTCCAACAAGATTCAGAAGCAGCTATTTTCCATTTACTGAGCCTTCGGTTGAAATTGATGTTCAATGCATAATGTGCCAAGGAAAAGGTTGCTCTGTTTGCTCTGGAACAGGATGGCTTGAAATTTTAGGCGCCGGAATGGTTGATCCAAATGTACTAAAAGGTGTTAATATTGATGCTGATGTATATTCTGGATTTGCATTCGGCATGGGGGTTGAAAGACTGACTATGCTTAAATATGCAATTGATGATATTCGATTATTTTTCAATAATGACACAAGGTTTTTAAAACAATTTTAATTAAAAAAAGACCCTTTAAGGGTCTTTTTTATTCCTCCCCCATTTACCCTAAATTCTGATTTTCCACTTCTAATATATATATATATATATTAGAATCTTGCCATGGGTTTACATTCTAAAAATCAAATTAAACTTGCCTTCACCATGGCAGAAGCAATATTAGTTATGACAATCCTCGGTATCATAGCAACAATCATGATAACAACTCTAAAACCTGCAGAATTTAAAGAAAAAGCCCTTAAAACCCTATACAACAAAGTCCTCTCTGAAATAGACACTGCTACAACTCAAATATTAATCAATAACTCAAGAGAAGGAGACATGAATCAACTATTCCTCGATAGCTCATCAGGATACTTCTCCTTTGGT
>JAFQHZ010000024.1 GCA_017415185.1 Candidatus Gastranaerophilales bacterium | reverse complement strand
TTTGAGTAGATAAAAATTTAAAAAAGAAGAAATCGACGAATTAACCAAGCCCTGTTTTCTTTTTCTTTTTGCTTCATTTTTCTTTTCTTTGATGGGCGCTTGAAAAAAGAAAAGAAAAATGAAGAAGAGCTTTAGCTCTTTAAAATAAAGAATGAATAAGTCCGAAGGACTTTGAAAAATTAAAACGAAAATGAACTAGGGCTTTAACCCTAAAAATAGCTCCTCCTCCATCCACCCCAATTTCTCAAAATCAACTTGTAATATATATATATATATTAGAATGCTCCTCAAAGGAGTATCAATATGAAATATAAGTTTGCTTTCACTCTAGCAGAGACAATGATTGTCTTGGTTGTAATTGGAGTTTTAAGTGCAATTTTATTGCCAGTTGCGCAAAAATCAACAGCAAATGAAAAAGTTTTAAAAGCAAAAAGAGCCTATTCAACTATTGGAAAAGTTGTTTCTGAGCTTGTTGCTTCTGATAAATATTATCTTGATGGAGATTTGGGTAGAAGACCAAATGGCGTTTATATCGATGGAACACATGAAGGTGATTTTACATATTTTTGTGAAACATTTGCTAGTTTATTAAGTTCAAAAGAAGTTCAATGCATTAAAAGCGGACAAGATTGGGCATATTATGCAGGTGCTTTTAGCATTCAAGAGGCTCCTAATTCGGGGGATTCTGTTTGTACTAGTGTTCAAAATAATTATGGAGTTCAACATGTTTCTCATATTATTGCAAACGATGATGTGATTTTTTTTGAATTAAACCCCATGGCTCCTTTTGGGCTTTTGTATGCAGATTCAAAAGTTGTTTATGATGGTAGCGGAGTGCGTTTAATGTATGAAAAAGATTCTCAAGGTTTGTATAATAGATATAAAAGTTTTTGCATTGATGTTGATGGCTGGAGAAAAGGAGAAGATCCTTTTAATATTATGATTCAAGTTGATGGAAGAATCCAGCCTTCTATAAGAATGCGTGAATGGCTTGAAAAATCAGTTCAAGATAAAGATTAAAAAAAGCCCCATAAGGGGCTTTTAAAAATCAAATCTTATTCTTCGATTTCTTCTTCAATTACTTCTTCTTCAACTGAATCTTCTTCGTCAACCGCCATTTGAGAAGTTTCTTCAATTGCCTCTTGTGCAATTTCATCAATAATTTCTTCTTCTTCAGTGTAGTCTTCTTCGGCAACTACTTCTTCATATTGAACTTCGCTCATTTGGCGGTTTTCGATTTCACGAGCTTGAGATTCTGATTTAATATCGATTTTCCAATTTGTTAATCTATGAGCAAGGCGAACGTTTTGACCTTCTCTGCCGATTGCAAGAGAAAGTTGGTCGTCTGGAACGATTACAAACGCTTCTTTTCTGTCTTCTTCATCAGCCAAAATGTCAACAGAGATAATTCTTGCTGGAGACAATGCATTAACGATATATTCAACAGGATCTTCGCTATATCTAACGATATCGATTTTTTCGTTTTTCAATTCGCCAACAATTGTTTGAATTCTTGTGCCTCTTGGACCTATGCAAGCGCCAACTGAATCAACTGAAGGGTCATTTGACCAAACGGCTAGTTTTGTTCTGAAACCTGCTTCACGAGCAATTGATTTGATTTCAACAATTCCATCTTCAATTTCAGGAACTTCAAGTTCAAATAATTCTCTAACAATTTCAGCATGCGCTTGAGAAACAATAACTTGAGGAAGTTTTGATGTTTCTTTAACATCAAGAACAAAAACTCTTATTCTGTTGCCAGGTTTATAATATTCGCCTGGGATTTGCTCTCTTTGTGGCATAATAGCGTCAGTTTTGCCGATATTTACAATTACGGCTCTATCTGTTCTTCTTTGGATGATTCCTGTAATTAATGTTCCTTTTTTAGACATAAATTCGTCTAAAACCATTTTTCTTTCAGCTTCTCTGATTCTTTGAGTGATTACTTGTTTTGCTGATTGAGCTGCAACTCTTCCAAAGTTTTCAGGAGTAACTTCGATTTTAACTTCGTCGTCTAATTCAACATCTTCATCGATTTCTTTTGCGTCAGCAAGAGCGATTTCTGTGTTTTCGTCCTCAACAACTTCTACTACAACTTTTGTTCTGAAAACGCCGATTTCGCCAGCTTGTTCGTCTAAAATTGCTTCAACATTGGTTGCGTCTTTGTCTTTTATGTGTTTTTTATAAGCCGCAGCTAAAGCGTCGCATAAAGAAGCAATAAGAATTTCTTTTGAAATGCCTTTTTCACGCTCAAACTGTTCTGCTGCTTCAAATAAAGCTGTTCCGATTTTAATCATCTTGTTCTCCTTTATTTTTGTTTATTTCAATTTTATCGTTTAATTTTGTTGAATGGATTTTTTCCATTGGAATAACAAATTCTTGGTTTTCGTATTCGATTTTTATTCCAAAAGCTTCGTTGTAGTCTAACAATTTTGCTTCGAAGGTTTTTGGCGAAATTCCATCAACGCTATTTTTGAGCTTAATTATTACATCGTGACCTTTGAAAATAATATATTCTTTTTCTGATTTAAATTTTCTATCCAACCCTGGAGAAGAAACTTCAAGGAAATATTTAAAAGGAATTAATTCATCCAGCATGTCTCCAAGCCCACGAGACATATTTTCGCAATCTAAATGTGAAACATTATGGTCGGGAGAATAAATAAATATTCTTAAAAATTGGCGATTGTTTTCACGCTCTAATAAAATTTCAAGAGGAATTAAACCATAGCGCATTGCTGTATTTTCAATTACGGGGGTAATTGTTTCAATTAATTCTCTTTTGTTTAAAAATTCTTTCATAATCTAGCCCTTAATAAAAAAAGAAGAACGCAACTGTTGTTAGTTCGCGTCCTAGTTTTAACCTATTAAACTAGTGTGGAATTTTTCCACAAGATTATTATAACATTAATTTTTTAAAAATGAAATGAAATGTTTAAATTGTGAAACATTTTTAAAATTTTTTCGTCTTTAAAAATAAAAATGGAGTTAGAGGATGAATGTTGAGTATGATTTTGGCTCTAATTATGTTGAGCAAAGGGGAGATAATCAAGAAGAAGTGAAAACTTTTTCTGTGATTGCAAATAAAGACGAAATTTTGCAAATGTATTTAAAAGATGTGAGCAAAATTAAGCTTTTGAAGCAAGAAGAAGAAAAAGAGGTTGGCAGAAAAATTATGGAGGGGAACAAAAAAGAGGCGCAAATTGCAAAGAAAAAATTGGTTCAGGCAAATTTAAGACTTGTTATTTCAATTGCAAAAAAATATACAGGACAAGGAATATTGTTCATGGATTTAGTTCAAGAAGGCTCTTTGGGTCTTATTAAGGCAGCAAATCGATTCGATTATAAGAAAGGCTTTAAATTTTCAACTTATGCAACTTGGTGGATAAAACAAACGATAATTAGAGCGATTGCAAACAATTCTCGCTCGATTAGAATTCCAGTTCACATGGGTGACAAAATAAGAAATTTAAAGCGTGCAATAGCAAGACTGTCAATCGATTTGGGACGGGAACCAAACGATTTTGAATTGGCGGAATTTATGAAAATATCTTTGAAAAAAATAAAAATGATTAAAGCTGCAATCATAAAAGAGCCAATCAGCTTTGATACTCCTGTTGCGCAAGATTTATCTTTAGAAGATTATATTGCCGACAATTTGGAAAATGCGCCAAATCAAAAAATTGAAAAGATTGATTTTAAAAAGGATGTTTTTTCTTCTTTGAATCTTTTAAACGAAAGAGAAAGGTTTATTATTCTTAATCGCTTTGGCTTAAAAGGAAGAAAAACAAGAACACTAGAAGAGTTGGGAAATATTTTAGGATTTTCAAAAGAAAGAATAAGACAAATAGAAATGGAGGGATTAAGAAAGCTTCGAAATTCGCCTAATACGCAGTATTTAAAAGAATATTTAAGTTAAAAGCTTGCATTTTGCAAGCTTTTTATTCATATTGAGTAAATTCTTTTGATAATTCTTCCCATTTTTCTTGTTCGACTGTTAATGCGTGCGACCAGAATTTTTCAATTTTATAAATATCTCTTTGTTCTTGGTTCATAATATGAATCACAACTTCGCCATAATCAAGCAGATTCCATTTGCTTAATCTTTCAGATTCTTCTCCTAGGGGAAGTCTTTTGAAAATGTCTTTGATTTTTTTTCTGATATTTTCAGTTAAGGCTCTGATATGAGGAGTGGAGGAGCCTGTTGCTATGATAAAGTAATCAGATAGAGAGCTAACATTTGCTACGTTTAAAATAACAATATCTTTTGCTTTGTTGTCGTCTAAAAATCTTGCAATTGCGCAAGCAAATTTTTCGCTTGATATATTTTCCATTTTAATTCCTTATATGTTTCCAGTTGAAGAGTTTTTGTCATCCTCTAAAGATTTAATATCAACAACTTCGTCTTCTTGATAATTCAAGTTGTTGTTAATATCAATATCAATATTAACTTCGCCATCAATCATTTCGATTTCGCATTTTTTATATTCTTTAATTTTGCCATCTTCAAGTTTGGCTGATACGGTTTGTTTTAAGAAATTAACCATAAATATTTTAGCTACGCCATCAGGAGTCATAACCCCAGAGCCAACTGGAGGCAAAGATTTTGCAGCATCGAGATAGTTTTTATATTCGTAGTTTAAGCAGCATAATAATCTTCCGCAAGCTCCTGTGATTTTTCCTGGAGTAATTGGGATTCCTTGGTCTTTGGCAAGTTTTGTATTTACTTGTTCAAATTTCTTTAAAAATTTGCAGCAGCAATAGTCTTGTCCGCAAACCCCTTGCCCTTGAAGGATTGAAGTTTCGTCTCGAACCCCGATATGTCTTAAATCAATTCTGACTCTTTTGAATTCTTGAGTTAAATCTTTTAAAAGTTCACGAAAATCAACACGCTCGGGAGCTGTATAATAAAATGTGATTTTCTTTCTGTCGAATGTATATCTTGCTTGAGTGAATTTCATTACAAGACCACGTTTTTGTGCTAAATCTCGACATTTATAGAATGCTTTGATTTCAAGTTCTTTTTGTTCTTTGTATGTTTCCATATCTTCGCTGGTCATTATTCTGACAACAGAAAGAGGCTCTGGTTTATGTTTTTCCCAAAGAGCTTGGATTTCGCTATTCACCAAAAAAACTTGAAAAACTTCTTCCCCTTTTTCTGTGCGAACAAGAACATATTGCCCATGTTTTATATTGGCATTGTCCGCAACTTTTAAAGGATGGAATTGATTTTTAATAATTCTTACTGCAAATTTCATAGGTTTAATTATAACGAAAAATTCTTTTAGTTGCAAAGTTCTTTAAAATTAATAGCCGTCGCCAATTGTGTCGATTGCTTCAACTCTGATGTCTGTGATTAATTCAGAATATGAAATTACGACAATTGTTGGAATATGGCGTTCTAACATTTGATACAATGGCAATCTTATTCTTGGAGAACAAAGAATTACAGGCTGAACTCCAACAGCGCTTTGCGAGCGCATTAGAGTGGTTGCTGTTGTTTCAATTAGTTCTTGAACTTGCATTGGATTTAATAAAAACATTGTTCCCAATTCTGTTCTTTGACAAGAATCATCAAGAATTTTTTCCCATTCTGATGATAATGTTAGCGCATATAAAACCTTTTCTTTATTAGAATTAGACAAACAAATTTGTCTTCCTAAAGCAGCTCTTAAGCGTTCTGATAGGATGTCTGGTTCTTTTGAAAAACGAGCATAATCGCAAAGTCTTTCAAAAATGAAGATTACGTCTTTGATTGAAACTTTTTCTCTAATTAAATTAACAAAGATTTTTCTTAAATCTGATGTTGAAATAATTGTTGGAACAAGGTCATTTACAAGTGTTGGGTCTTGCGATTTTACAAGCTCCATCAATTTCAAAACGTCAGTTTTTGTCATTACTTCATCAACATATTTTCGAACACATTCTTGTAAATGCGTTACAATAACATCCACAGCGTCAACCGCTTGGATTTTGTCGTTTTTGCCGATATGTTGAGGATTTAACCAATAAGCTTGAGATTGGAAAGTTGGTTCAATTGAAACAATGGCATTATCAGGCAATTTTTTGCCCAAAGCTTCATATTGGTCGGCAATAACCATTAATTTTCCAGGGTAAACTGTTCCTGTTGCAACAGGATTTCCACGGATTGAAATTAAATATTCGTTGTCTCCAATTGCTGAAGAATCCATGATTCTTATGTTTGGAATGATATATCCTAAATCATCGGTTACTCTTTGGCGAAGAGCTGCGATTTTAGCCAATAATTGACCGTCTTGCTCTGGGTCTGCAATTACTAATAAGCCTGCTCCAACTTGCAAAGATAAAACATCAACACCAAGTCTTTCATACATTTTATTTGGATTAACAAGGTCTTGCATGTTTTGTTTAACAGCATCTAATTGACCAAGTTGTTGTTGAACATCTTGATTAACCAAAACAGACAAGCCGCCAAGGATTAAAACAGTGGCAAAAACCAAAAATGGAAACCAAGGCAAACCCGTAATTCCAGATGTGGCAGAGATTAAAAGCAAAAAGCCTGCTGCTAGAAACAAACTTGTTGGTTTAGATAAAACTTGAACAGCCAAATCTGAACCCAGCGCAACGCCGCCTCCTGTTGCACGAGTCATCACAATACCTGATGAAATCGCCATTAATAATGAAGGAACTTGAGCAGCAAGACCATCACCAATTGTTAAAACTGTATATTTTGAAACAGCGTCCCCTGGCTGCATTCCATTTAATAAAATACCAATAATTAAACCGCCGATGATATTGATTAAAGTGATGATGATACCTGCAATTGTATCACCCTTAACGAACTTCATCGCACCATCCATAGAACCATACAAGCTTGATTCTCTTTGTAAATCTTCACGGCGTTTTACTGCTTCTTCTGGAGAAATCAAGCCTGCATTAAAGTCGGCATCGATTGTCATTTGCTTACCAGGCATCGCATCTAGCGCAAAACGGGCGCTTACTTCGGCGATACGTTCAGCACCTTTTGTGATTACCATGAACTGAACGACGGTGATGATTAAGAAAATTACACCACCAACAACCATATTTCCGCCTGTTACGAATTCGCCAAATGCGTCGACTACTTCGCCTGCGTCGCCTTTTGCTAGGATTAAACGGGTTGATGCGATTGATAAAACCAATCTAAAAACTGTCCCAATAAGCAAAATTGAAGGAAATGCTGCCAATTCAAGAGGTTTATTAACGTATAAAGATATCATTAAAAGAACGATACCAAGAGTTATATTAAAACTTATTGAAAAGTTAATAACCCAAGTTGGCATTTCGATTAATAAAATCAAAATCGCAATAATGACAAACGCTGCTAATGCAATTTCGGATAAAGGATTTGTCCCTCCTCTTGGAGCAGCCATTATAACCCTCCTTTATAAATTCCGAAAGTGTTTTGTAAAACTGCAAGTTGCGTTTTAAAATTGGCATCAATAACGCCATTGTTTGCAATGACGATACAGCTTCCTTTTTCAACTGATTCGTCTTGAGTTATGATTACTCTTGCGCTGAGGTTTTTTTCTTTAACCATTTCAGGCAATGAAACATTGGCAAATTCAACATCTTGAGGATGTACTTTAACTTCTAATCTTTGAGCATCGGAATTTATGCTATCCAATACTTCGCTAAATATATTTTTCAACACATCATCAGACATACTTGTTTCTTTTTTAATGATTCTTTTTGCAATTGCAAAAGCAATCTCCATAATATGAGGATAAAATTCTTCATACATTTCATCCTTCATAGAAAGAAATTCGATGAGATTTTCTTTTATTGTTTCAAGTTGGTTTTGGGCTTGAGAAAAGCCATTTTTATAACCTTCACGAGCTGCAAGTTCTTTGATTGTGTGGGCTTCTTGCTGCGCTCTTGTAACCAAAGACCTTTCGTCAATTCGGCGATAGCCTCTTCTTCTGTCTCCTCTTCTTCTTTCAACTCGTTCTTTGAATTCTATTAACGAAATATCTATTTTTTCAAAATCTTCAAGAGCTTCTGCCTTTTGTTCAGGCATTTTAGAGGGTAAAATTGCTTCTTGATTTTCGTTTGTATTTTGAACTTTTTCAATATCCAAAATAGCATCTTCTTTTTTAATTACGCTACCCTTTTTTTGTGGTTGCGAGGTTGAAGATGTGCTTTTTTTATTTGGAATATTTTTTTTTCTTATTATCATGAAACGTTTTCTTCTAAATATTTAGAAACGATGTCTGCAATGTGTGCTGGGATTCTTTTTTTGTTTTTGGTATAGCAACTATTCACAAAATCCTTAATTGCAGGTCTTTCTTTTTTAATAATATTTAAAATTGTGTCTTTAGACGAATTTTTAACAATTTTACACATTTTTTTATAAGCTTTGTCATAGCTAATTACAATAACTTCAGGTAATGTGTTTTTCATTTCTTCAAAACAGCGCATAGTTGCACTTGTATCGAGCTTTTGTTCTAAATCGGGCATTTTTAAATATTGCATTAAAACATCACGCTCTGGTTTGTTGAATTTTTGAAGAATATTTTTAATTTTTTCTGTTGGGAAGTTTTTAATTAAAACAGCAAGCGAAGCTAATTTCACAATTTTTGAATCGCTCATCGCAGCTATATCAATCGCTGTTTCTTCCTCTACTTGTTCAATTGCCATAGAATCAATATTTGATTGAGAAAGGGCATTATCGGCAACTTGTTGCGTTAAAAGACCTCTTTCTTTTAAATCTTCCATTGCTTTTGTGAAACATTTTTTAACTTGCGCTTCAACTAGTGAAATTAATTGGTCTTGGGGTAAATCTTTTTCAACTGCTTTTTTTGCAATATCAAAAACCGTAAAAGCAACTTTTTGCAAAATTGCTTCTCTATATTTAATTTCAATTCCTGCCCTTATAATGTCAACCGATTTATGAAAAATCCATTCGCCGATAAATTGGGTAATTAGGCTTGCTTGAGAAGCATTGAGTTTAGAATTTTCTTCCTTAATTAAGGCGTCTCCTGCCATTTTACAAAAACGAAATATGATTTCAACTATGAAATCTTTGTCGGGCTTTTTAATGTCATTGGGTACAACTTGGCTTGCTTGAGACGCAAGGTCTTTAGCAAAAGCTTCGCAATTAAATGTTTTTAAATCAGATTCAGCCATTATCCCCCAATACCCCTAAAAATTATGTGCTTTCAATCCAATTTTTAATTTTTTCTATTGCTTCATTTTCGTCCATTGAATTAAAATCAGATTCTAATTCGTCGATTGCATCAGTTAAATCATGTCTTGGAGCTTGTGCTGCTGCCATTGATTTTGCTTGTTCTAGTGCAAGAGCGTATTGATTTTTTTGTTCAATGAAACTTTGAGCCATTTGTTCTTGTTGTGCAATCAAATTGCTTGCTTGAGCAGAAACATCTTTTAATTGTTGTTCTTGCGTTGCTGCAATTTGTCTTAAATATTCAAGTTCTTCTTCTTGTTTTTTTGCTTCTTTTTTAACTTTTTTGCCGATATGACCCAAGCCGAAAATTAAGCCAACTAATAGCATTGCGCCAACTACCCACCAAGGGTTGCCTGATTCTTCAGGTTTTGGAAGTTCGTTTTCTTTTTCTGGAGCCAATATTAAGCTGTTTGATTCAATGAATGCAATTGAAACATTTTCAGGGTTTACTTTTGGGCTTGCAGCGTGTGCGATTAATGTTTTTAGTTCATATAGGCTCATGTTTGTCGGAATTGCAGATTCATCAATTGAAACAGCAATTGAGATTTCTTCAATGATTCCTGCAGACATATATTCGTTAATTTGTGTTTTAGAAACGCCATATTGAGTTTCAGTTGCGCTTCTTGAGTATTGTCTATCTTGAGAAGAAGAGCCTGTTTGAATAGAAGTTTTTATTCCTGAAGGAACATAAACGCTAACAGGATTCATTCCAGAAGAGGTAGCATTATTGTTGTTGTCGCCTAAATTTTCTTTGAAGTGTTGTTCTGAAACGGAGGTTTTTTGTTCAGGGTCATATAAAATGCTTGATTTTTCAACTGGAGCTTGTGTTAAAAAAGTTGAAACAGTGGCGATATAGTTTCCTTTTCCGATTAATTTATCCAATTGAGCATTAACTTTTGATTGCATATATTTATCGTTTTCTTCGATTTTTGCAATCGCATCGTCTGAAGCCCCGATGATTGAATTGTAAACCGTTCCGTTTGTGTCTGTTATTGAAATGTTATCTGCTTCAAGTCCATGAACTGCACCCAATAAAAGATTAGAAATTGCTTTAACTTTGATATTGTCTAGTTTTTCGCCAGATGGCATTGTGATTTGAACTGTTGCGGTTATTGGTTTTTGGTTTTGTGCAAAAAATGTTTCTTCAGGAATTGAAACAAAAACTTGAGCATTTTCAATTGGAGGAATTTTTCTGATTAACCTTGCCAATTCGCCATTTATTGCTCTTATTAATCTTATTTTTTTATCTGATTTTGTTGAAGTAAAATCGCCTTTGTCAAAAATTTCAAGACCAGTGTGTTCGTCTAGCATGCCGCTTTTAACAATAGCTAAAAGAGCTCGATCTACTTGACCTTTTGTGATTTTGTCTTTCGCTGATAATATAAGGGTTATTTTTGAACCAGTGCTTGATTTTTTGGTTTTTATGCCCCCTCTTGCTAAAAGTGCTTGAACTTCTAGTGCTTTTCCGATGCTTTCTGTTGTGAATAATTCAACATCTTGTTCAATAACTTTTTCATCACTTTTGTTGAATTCTTCAAGAACGGCCTGATCAGCTCCAGGGGTAATATTTTTGCTGGAATTAACTTTTGCGCCTATGGTGATTAAAGAAATAGTAAACACAACAGTAACTATCACCAAGGCAATGATAGTGAAAAACAAAGGTTTATTTTCGGTTATTTGTTTTAGGTCAAATTTTTCCATGTTGTGTGATGTTCTATACTTTCAATTATACTATCATAATTGACTAAATTGAAAATTAAATTTGAATCTGCATGATTTTTTCATACGTTTGGAGGATTTTGCCGGTGATTGTCGTTGCAGCTTGAACAGTTAATTCGCTTTGAGCAACAGCCGCCATAACTTCATGGATATCAGCTTTTCCTTGCATTGCTGCCGCTGCAACTTGCTCGGGCTTATTAGTAATTTGGTTAATTTCACTCATCATTTCGCCGAAAGTTTCTTTGAAACTTTTTATATTTGTTTCTTCTGAATTAATTGATATATTTCCATTCAAACGCATCGAAGGCATCTCTTTTATGCCATGCATTTCAAAAAAATTAACTTTGTTCAATTGATTCATAATATTTCCTTTATAGATAATTAGACAATATTGCCTTTACATAGTTTTGAGTTTCTTTATATGGAGGTACTCCGTCATATTTATCAACTGCACCAGGACCGGCATTGTATGCAGCTAGCGCTAGAATTGTGTTGCCGTTATATTTATCAAGCATTTGTTTTAAATATTTAACTCCGCCATCAATGTTTTCTTTTGGATTGAAAGAGTCTTTAACTCCTAAAGATTTTGCGGTTTGCGGCATTAATTGCATTAAGCCTTGTGCGCCTGCCGACGATACGGCTTTTGGATTAAAAGCTGATTCTTGTTTGATTAAGGCATTAATTAAACGCTCTTCAACGCCATATTTTTCGCTTGCTTCTTTAACATAGCCCAAAATTGCTTCTTTTGAATTTGATACAGGTTTTTTTTCTAATCCAGTTAATGAACCAAAAACGGGGGAAAGTTTGCTTTTGTTGATGTTTGGTGGCAAATCTAAATTAAAAACACTTGGGGTTTTGTTTTCTTTTTTTGATTCAGCTAAAATTTCTTGAAAAGCGGAAAGCTCTTTGTTTTGGGATACTTCCGGTTTTGGATAAATTGAATTGATATAATTGTCCAATTCGTTAATTCTGCTGAAAGCAGCAGATTGAGAAGACGAATTTAAATAGTTTTGAATTTGTGGACTAAACATTTTATACCTGTATCCCCTTTGCTTCTTTGAACGACTTTTAAAAAATGAAATTAAATTAAATTTTTAACAATCATTTAAAAGTATTAGTTCAGGATTGTTTTTTTAGGGAAGTTTCGACAGATAATGTTTAATGTTTTTTTATAAAAAGTAAAGTAGGCAATGCCTACTTTACTTAACAACTATTTCAAACTCATCCCCGCCTTGATGTTTTAGACGGACATTTTTCTTGCCGTATATTGTAATAAGAGATTTAATTTCGCCATTTTTAAATTCTTTGAATTCATTTCTTGAGCTTGTTGGATAAACAAAGAAATTATGAAAAGTTCTTACATCATTGTTTAAAAGAAGAATCTTTTTTGAGCCAAAGAGCGAATTTTTCATTTTGTATTTTTTTTCTTTGTCAAACTTTGAAATCAAAATTATTTCATAATCAGGAAAAAGTGCTTGCACTTCTTCTGTTGATAAAGTGATTGAGCCTTCATAGAATTTTAGGGTGTCTGGATTATATGAAAATTCTCGCTCGCCAATATTAAAACGAATATCGTCTTGGGCAAAAGCATTGAATGAAAGCGCTAAAGCTAATGTTAAAAAGATTTTTTTCATTAGTCTTCTTCCTTTAATCTTCTATTCATTAATTTATCCATAATTTCTTTTGGAGTGATATCTGTATAAACTGCTTCGTAAATTGCATTTGAAACAGGAACATCGATTCCAAGTTTTGCTGCTAATTCGCATAAAGCTTTTGATGTTTTAACTCCTTCTGCAACAGAACCGAGTTCTGATAAAATATCGTCAATTTTTTTGCCTTTAGCAATCATTGAACCAACTGTGAAATTTCTTGAATATGGGCTTGAAGCGGTTGCGATTAAATCTCCCATTCCTGATAAGCCATATAGTGTTTGTGGTTTTGCGCCAAGCGCTATTGCAACACGAGCCATTTCTGCCATTCCACGAGTTAATAAAGAGCCTCTTAAATTGTCACCAAGACCCATAGAATGCGCAAAGCCTGAAGCAATTGCAATAACGTTTTTTAAGCTTCCGCCTAGTTCAACTCCAATTAAATCGTCGCTTGCGTATAATCTGAATAAAGAGGCAACATTGAGCGCTTTTTGAACTTTTTTAGCGATTTCGATATCGTTTGCTGCAATTGTAGCTAGCGTTGGTTTCCCTTCGATTATTTCACGAGCAAGAGTTGGACCCGATAAAACCGCAAAATTAATTTCAGGAAGAACTTCTAAAATTACTTCAGACATTCTTTTTAAGCTTGGAAGCTCAATACCTTTTGATAAATTAACTAAAATTTGGTTGTCTTTTAGTCCAACTTTTTTTAATTGTTCGCAAACAGGTCTAATTCCAGAAGTTGCAACAACCATTAAAATTATTTCTGCTCCATTGATTGCTGATTCTAAATCTGATGTGATTTCAACTTTTTTGTCTAATTGAATTTCAAGAGGTTTTTCAATTCTTTTTTCGTTTTTAAGCATTGGAGTAATATCGGATTCTCTTCCCCAAACGCAAATTTCGTCAAAATTATTATTTAATAATTTTGCAATAGTTAAACCCCAACACCCAGGTCCTAATACTGTTAATTTCATTATTCTTCCTCTTGTTTTTCTTCTTTATCCAAGTCTTTTTTATCTTGAAAAGGTGTATCTTTTTCCATTTTAACTCTTGTGATTTTGATATTATCAAGTTCCAAGATTGTGTATTTTATATTTTTATCTTCAACGATATCGTTTAATTCAGGCTCTCTTCCTAATAAACCAAAGACATAACCACCAATTGTTTGGAAATCTTCGTTTGGAATGTCTTGGTCAAATCTTTCGTTAAAATCGTCAATACTAGCACGAGCAGCAACGCTAAGAGTATTGTCGTCAATTTTAACAATTTCAGGAGTTTCTACTTTATCAAATTCATCATAAATTTCGCCTGTGATTTCTTCAATAATATCTTCAATTGTAACAATCCCAACGATTCCGCCGTGTTCGTCCATAACTGCTGCAATTTGGTTTTTTGATGAAGTCAAATCGGATAACAAATCAGAAATAAATTTGTTTTCAGGAACAATTGTGATATCTCTTGCTAAAGATTTGATTGAAAAGTTTTCATCAACATTATTGTTTTTAATAACTTTCAAAACATCTTTTGCATTAATTACGCCTAAAATATTATCAACGTTATCTTCGTACAATGGTAATCTTGTATGACCAGAATTGATAATAATATCTGCTATTTCATAAATTGAGCTATTAACATCAGCAAATACAATTTCTGTTCTTGGAACCATAACTTCTCTAACAACTGTGTTTGCAAATGAATAGAAATTTGAAAGCATATTTGCTTCGTGTGCGTCAATTGCTTCGATTTTTTGACCCTCAATAATTAATTTGTCAAATTTTTCTTCCCAATTGTCCTCTTCATCATGCGCTTGAAGTTCAATTGTGACATCGTTGACGTTTCTGATATATTTTCTAATTTTTCTTTCAAGCATTTGAGCGATATCATCCGCATCTTTCATTTGAGTTTCAGGGTCAACTTCGATTGTCATATTGATTACAACGCCAGTTGAACCTAAATCAATTGTTTTTAATTCAACAACATGAGTAATTCCATGGATTGTTGAAGCAACGTTTCTAATTATTTCTTCAACTCGTGGTTCTGCGGATTGAACAGTTAAAGAATTAACGTTATTTTTGAGTAAGAAAAATGCTAAATATAAAAGTATGCAACCGATAACTATTGAAGCGATAGCATCAGGAATATGCGCAATTGAAAGCGGCAAAATTTTTGCCAAGCTTAGCGCAACAAGAGCAATAAGAACGCCCAAAAAAGCGGCAGTATCTTCATACCAAACAAATTTTGTTGTTGGAGATTGTATGCTTTTAATGTGTTTTAAAGATACGAAAAATCTTTTAAGAGGGTTTTTTACAACAACTTCTGCTTCGTGCAAAACGGCTTGCACTGCGCTATTAACCGCCCAAGCTTCAAAACACATACTAATAACTAAAGCAATTGCAATGTAGTTATAATTTCTGCGCATTTCTTCGATTCCATGAGGATTGAAGAATTTTTCTCCCCCGTGGAAAATCGCAACGCCTGCACCTAAAAGCATTAACAATGAAGCAAGCATTGTCCAAATATTTGCCTCTAAACCATAACCAAAAGGATGTTCGCTGTCAGCAGGTCTTGCTCCTCTTTTGACGCCAATCCAAAGACAAATGCTGTTGAATGAATCAACGCCTGAGTGAATTGCTTCTGCTAACATTGCAGAGCTTCGAGAAAAGAAAAAGCATATTAATTTAACCAATGCTATTCCAATATTAGCTAAAAATGCACGAATAATTGCTTTATGCTTTAGATTGTTTTCTTTTTCTTTATTTTCGTTTATTGCTTCTATAATATTTTGACTATCCGAAATATCAATACCTACTTGGGTTATACCCTGCTCAGAAGATGACATATTACTCCCTATTTTCATTGTTTAATATTTTAATAATACCTATAAAACTCTATTTTTGCAATAAAAATTAATATTTTACGTTGCAAATTTCATCCTTAAAATGTTCGTTTAAAAATTTATAAACGTTATTAATTCCTTCTTCTTTTCCATCTAGAAAAATTGCACCCATTAAAGCTTCAAACATATCTGCGGTTCTTTTTTCACCTCTTGCTTTGTCACGATTTATTGTATAGTTTGCAAGATTCATTTTTTCTGCTAATTTTGCAAGATTTTTGTTTTTAACAAAAGCGTGTCTTTTTGCGCTGATTACTTGTCTTGGTGCGTCGATAAGATTTTTTTGTATTATTTCGTGCACACAAAAACCTAAAACTGCATCGCCAACATATTCCAATGTTTCATAAGTATCGCAGTGGGCTAAAGCTGAGCCATCTTGCATTTCGCCATATAAAAAAGCTTTGTGCAAAAGAGTGATATCGTCAAAATTTAAATTCCATTGTTTGCAAAAATCATTTAATTCTTGTGTTCTTTTTGGACTTGGTTTCTTATAATTTGTGTAAATTAAATTATTTCCAGCATTTTCAAGATTAATTTCTCCTGATTTAATTTTTTTGATTGCTTCTTTAATGCATTCTTCTCTAACTTCGTGGTTTCGCCTGTCTCCTTGTGCTTGGGATAAAATTATGTCTTTATAATGGATTCTATAATGCCATTGTTCGTTAAAAAACCTTGTTTCTTGGTAAATATCTTGCCAAGAATATCCTTTTTCTTCGATGGCTTCTGCTAATTTTTCAAAAGAACTTTTTTCAAGTTTTAAATTTTTTGGATAAATATTTTTTCCAATTGCGTCATTTAAAAAATTAAAAGCTATTTTAAAACCATCTTCGTTTTCATAAATTAAAGCGCCCAAAAAAGCATTAAGGCAGCTTGCTTGCGCTTCTTGGGTTTGTTTTTTATTGTCTAATTTTGGAAGTAAATCACTTGGAATAAAGCTATTTATTATTTTTGTTTTGTTGTTGTCTTTGATGAAATAAACAATTGCATCAGTCAATTCGCCTTCGTCTTTTATTGGATAATCTTGATGAAGGGTATATCTTGAAAAAAGCTCAAAAAATTTACTTCCTGTTTTTGAATATTTTAAATATAAACCTTCTTTTTCTTTTGGCGGGGTAAGAACGAAATCAAGAGTTTGCGCCTTAATTGGAAGAGAATTTTCTTTAATTGTTGTTTGAATTAATTCCCTTCTTTTTTGAATTTTTGAAATATTTTTAAAAAGAATTTGATTTTTTAAAGCCAAAGAAGCATCGAGATTTGCTAAATCAATTTTTGCATAATTTTTTTGCTCTTTGTTTTGATTTTTTGTTAGAGCGAAATTATGATTATTAAATTTTATTGGATTTATTGTTAAATTCATTTATGCGTTTAAAATTTCTTCTTTGAAATTATTATCTAAAAATTGACAAACATTATCAAGCCCATAAATTCCGCCATCTAGGAAAATTGCTCCAACTAAAGCTTCAAAGATATCGGCACAATGTTTTTCTTTCAATGGATTTCCGCTGACAACAAGTTCATCCATTTTAAGTCTTTTGGCAATTTCAATTAGTTTTTCGTTTTTAACAAATGCGATTGTTTTTTGGCTCAGTTGTTCGCTGTTTATTTTTGGGAAATTTTTGTTTAGAATTTCGTGCGTGCAAAATTGCAAAACGCCATCTCCAATATATTCTAAAACTTGGTATGATTCACAAGCTGGAATTATAATTCGATTTGGCATTGTTCTTGCTAAAAATGCTTTGTTTAACAAATTTATATCGTTAAAATTAACGTTGATTTTCTTGCTGAATTCTTCTAGTTTTTTTAATCTTTCTTTGTCTGGTTTTGAATAATCGATTTCTTTTTTCTCTTGCCATTCATAAGATTCTAAATCGATTTCGTGATTTGCGATTTTTTGAAGCAAGGTATAAATTGCGCTTTGTTTAACTACATCTTGGCGGTTGCTTTTTTCTTTAACCCTTACTAATTCGTTGTTTTTGTAATAAATTTTGCACTGAAAGCTGTTTCCAATGGCTTTTGTTTCAAATTCAAAATCTTTACTATCACATCCTTGTTCTTCAATTATTTGATGAAAAAGCTCAAGAGGGCTTTGTCCAAAATACATTTTTTTCTTTGAAACAACAGTTTTATTGAAATTGAAATCATCCGGTAAGAGCTTTTCTTTTGCGTGTTTATCTAAAAAAGAAAGCACATCTTGATATCCTTTTTCTTTTCTATCAATTGCGATTGTGCCTAAAAGGGCATAAAATCTTTTTGTTAAAACTTCTTTTGGAAAATATTTTTTAAATTTGTTTTTAGAATTTGCAAAAGCAGAAAAGTCATCCCCAAAAAGTTCTTTTGAAATTCTTGAAATATTTTCATATTGGAGTAATTGTAATTGAATTGCGTTTGTGAGCGCTCCTTCGCTTTTTTTGGGGAATTTTTTGTGAAGCTCTGCTCTTAAAAATAAATCAAAAATTTCTTCTCCTTTTTTGGCACGGGAAGAATATGCGTATGTGTCTATATTTTTGGATTGTGCAACATAATCAAAAGCTTCAGGGCTAATTGTTAAATCGTATTTAGCAAGAGTGTCGTTGATTGAATCTTTATTAAAATTTCCTTTAAATAAAATTTGAGTTTTAAGCGAATCAATATATGCCCTGTTATTTGAAAAATGGCTTAAATTTGTTTGATTGTTATTTTTTTCTTTGGGGCTTTTTTGTTGTTTTTTAATAAAATTAAAATTTAGCGAATTAATTTTTATGTTCATGGGAATATAATGCGTTCCTTTTGAACATATAAAACTTCTCAAAAATTAATTTTGTTAAAAACTTCTTAATTGAAGAGCCTGAGCGATGTGTGAAAGTTCAATATTTTCTTTGTTTTCTAAGTCTGCAATTGTTCTTGAAATTTTTAAAATTCTATCGTAAGCACGAGCGGACAAATTAAATTGATTAATGGCGTTTTTCAAAAATTGTTTTGTAGAATCGTCTATTGCGCAATATTTTTTAATCAGTTTTGTTGTTAATTCGCTATTTGTTAAAATTCCTTCGTTTTTATATCTTTCAAGCTGAATTTTTCGAGCATTCATAACCCTTTGTCTTATTTCTTTGGAAGATTCTGATTGAATATTTGTTGATAAAAGCTCTTCTTCGCTTAATCTTTGAATTTTTAATTGGATATCGATTCTGTCTAATAGCGGGCCTGAAAGGCGTGATTTATATCTATTTATCATTGCTTCAGAACATGTGCAATTTTTTTTGGAATCTCCTAAAAATCCGCAAGGACAAGGATTCATTGCGCCAATTAAAATGAAATTTGCAGGATATTGGACGCTTGTTTGTGCACGAGAAATTGTGACAACATTGTCTTCAATTGGTTGTCTTAAAACTTCAAGCGTAGCACGAGGGAACTCAACCATTTCATCCAAAAACAATACTCCTCTATGAGCAAGAGTTATTTCTCCGGGTTTTGGATTTGAGCCTCCGCCAATAATTCCAACAGCACTTGCGCTGTGGTGTGGGGAGCGGAAAGGTCTATTTGTGATTAATGGTTTTTTTCTGTCTAATAATCCTGAAATTGAATAAATTTTTGTCAATTCGATTGCTTCTTTAGGGGTTAAAGGCGGTAAAATTGACATAAAAGCTTTAGATAACATTGTTTTGCCAGAACCAGGAGAGCCTGACATTAAAACATTATGAGCGCCTGCTGCTGCGATTTCTAGCGCACGTTTTGCGGCGCTTTGTCCTTTAACATGTGCAAAATCGATGGCAAAATTTTGTTCTTTTGAAATGAAATCATGAATGTTTTGTTTTAATTTTTTTAATTCGCAATTTCCATTTAAATATTCAACAATTTGAGATAAATTATCTGCTCCAAGTGTTTCAATGCCTTCAATGAAGCTTGCTTCTTCAAGATTTGCATTTGGAAGAATGACTTTTTCAATCCCAAGTTCCTCTAAACCGCAAACTATTGGTAAAACTCCGTTTACTGCACGCAAAGAGCCATCAAGCGACAATTCGCCTAGGAATGCAATTTTGTTTGAATTAAATTCTTTTATTGTTCCTTCTTTTAATAAAATTCCTATTGCCATAGCAAGGTCATAGCTAGAGCCTTCTTTTTTAAGATCAGCAGGAGCAAGATTGATTACAACTTTTGTTGAAGGAAAAGAATAGCCTGAGTTTTTAATTGCAAGTCTTAGTCTTTCTTTTGCTTCTGAAATTGCAGTGTCTGGCAAACCAATGATGGAAACTTGCGGAATTGAATTAATGGTGTCAACTTCGATATTTATTTCATAAACGTTTAAGCCAATAATTGTTGCGCTTTTGGTCGTAACTACCATTATATTTCCTCGCTTGTGACATCAGGGATAAGTTTTAAAAGTTTTGTGTTTGCAATTTCAAAACTTGGATTTAAATTAAGAGAAGTTTTAAAAAATTGCATTGCTTCTTTTTTGTTGTTCAAAGCTTGATTATATAAGCCGCAAAGATAGTAATAATAATAATTTTTTTCAAGTGTAAATGAAGCATTATATATCAAATTTTTTGCAATTTTGTAGTTTCGATTTTTTAAATGCAATTCGATTAATTCGCCTAAAGCGTTTTCGTATAGTGGATTAATTGCAAGCGCTCGTTTTAAAAATTCTTCTTTTAAAACAGGATTTTTTTGAGCTATGCTTATAGCGCTTTTATAGTATGCTATGTATTCATTTTTTGGCATTTTATCAAGCAACAATTCAAGCTTTTTGATTTCTTTTGGATAACGAGCATATTGTCTTTGTGCAGTTGCTAATTTGATTATTGTTTCGTAGTTGTTTTTGTCTTGTTTATATGCTTTTTTATATATTTTGACAGCGTTTTTATAATCGCCATGGAGATATCTTATGTCCCCAAGACCAATTAATGTATCAAAATTATTTTTTTCAAGTTTGTATGAATTAACAAAATAAACATTTGCTCTTTCAATTTGTCCAAGTGCAAGTTCGCTTTTTGCATAAAGGGACATAATTTTGTTGTTTTCTTTGTCAAAATTTAAAATGTTTGCGCAATCCTTTTTTGTTTTTTCAAAGTTTGACTCAAGAAATGTTTTGTTTGCAATATAGTATTTTTTGTCTCGAGAATCGTTTTCAAGCGAAGCTAGGACAATTTGTTTTTGTATTTCAATTTTTGGTTTAAAAGTTAAAAGAAGTTTTATTTTTTCTGTTTTTTCAATTTGTTTTTTTGCTTCTTTGAATTTTTTGGCTTTTATTAAAATATCAATTTTTGCAATTTGATAATTTATATTGTTTGGATTAAGAGAAATTGCTTTGTTGATTGAGCTGATAGCTTGATTATATTGCTTTGTTTCAAGATAAGCTCTTGATAAGAAGAAATTATAAAAGTCATTTTTGGAATATTGATTTTTAATAGCTAACAAATTAGCAATTGTTTCGTCAGCGCTATTGTTGAAATAAATATCCGCATAGGCTTTTGCAAAGGATATTTCTTCTTCGTTTGTTAGATTGTTTTTTGGTTTATAACTTGCTTCTAAGTCTAAAATGTTATCGTAGAATTGATTTTTATAAACTATTTTTTCAATAGCTTTGTCGCCTAAAGAAAAATATCCTATTTCATAAAAAACTTTTGATAACGCTAATAAAGAAGTGTCGTTGTGAATTTTTTCAATTAATGAAATATATTCATTATATGCGACTTTTGCGTTTCCTTGGTTAAATTTTGAAGTGATTGAAATAAATTCTTTTCTTATTTTTGATTTTTCATCAGTTATTGCTTCATTTTGTGAAGATTCATTTGTTAAAAAGCTATCAACAATGTTTGCTAAATTAAAATAGTTTATTGAAGGTTTTGTTTGGCTGGTATTGGTTGTTGGTTCTAATAAATTATCGCAAAGTGCAAAAGGGCATAATGTTAAAATGAAAAATAAAGATAAAATTATTTTTTTTCTCATTTTTTTCATTTATTAAACCTAACCTTCTGAATTATAGTAGTAATATTTGTTGAATGTTTCTGTTAATTTTTTTTGTTTTTCGGTGATAGAATTCTCTTCAATATTTAGAATATCATATAATTGGGATAAGTTAAATTCTTTTAATATAATTTCATCATCGCCAAATTTGCAAGTTACATCATTCACGATGATTTTTAAAATTTCATAAGTTGAAATAGACATAAAAGCATTAACAAGATTTTCGTCAAAGTGTGTATTTTTGCCTTCAATCATAATTTGAAGTGCATCTTTGATTTTCATTTTGTCACGATAATGTCTTTTAGATGTTATTGCGTCAAAAACGTCTGAAACTGCTAATATTCTTCCGCCAAGCGGGATTTGTTCGCCTTTTAATCCTTTAAAATATCCAGTTCCATCATATTTTTCATGATGGGAAGAAGCAATTCGAGCAACATCTTTGAAGTTGTTTGTTATATAAACTTTGCTTAAAATATTGTGAGTCAAACGAACGTGTTCTTTGATGTGTTCATATTCTTCAGGGGTTAATTTTCCTTCTTTTTGTAAAACGGAATCTTTAATCCCGATTTTTCCAATATCATGAAGAAGAGAAGCATTTTTAATGATTTCTTTTTCTTCTTCTGATAATCTGCATTGTTCGCAAATTAAATTTGCATACAGCGTTACCCTTTTTGAATGACCAGAAGTAATTTTGTCTCTTGCGTCAATTGAAACAGATAATGTGTTAATAAAGCTTGAGAACAATTTTTTTTGTTCTTCGATTAATTTTTTTTGCTTTGAAAAAAGATGTGCATTTTCTAGGGCGATTCCTGCGCTAGAACCAATTGCGATAAGCAAATCTTCGTCTTTTTGGCTAAAATCACCGTTGAATTTATTCAAAACTTGAAATACGCCTACAATTTGGTGGGATAGATTGCGAATTGGCATGCAGAGGATATTTCTTGTTTTGTAGCCTGTTTGTAAATCAATATCTTTGTTAAAATATTCGCTTTCATAAGCGTTTTTAATATTTATTGTTTCGCCCGTCATTGCAACATGACCAGCTAAGCCTTTGTTTGCAGCAAATCTTATTTCTTGCATTTCAAGCCCAAGGGCAACTTTGCTCCAAAGTTCGTTTGTTTCTTCATCAAGTAAAAAAACAGTACATCTATCAGCTTGAAGCGCCTGTTGAATTTGTTGCGCAATAATTGTCAAAAGAGAATCGATATTAGTCTCAATAGCGATTGTTCGACCAACTTGCAATAGTGCTAATAACGCATCGTCTTTGATTTCGTTTGGGATGAATGATGGTGGTGTTGAAGATATTGTTTTTTGTTGGTTTTCGTTTTCAATTTTTTGTTTATATTTTAATATCGCTTCGTCAAAATTGTAGTTTGAAATTGTTTTAATGTATAAACTTGCTTTGATTAAATTAATCGCAACTTCGATATTTTTTTCGTAATATTCAATGAGGCTAGAACAAAAAATGTTTATTTTTTGAGCAATTAAATCATTTGAAGAATTAGCAAGATATTTTGCGTCGTTTAAAAGGTTTAAAGTTTGGTAATATCTTGCTCCTTGGCGGTAATTGTTTAGTGCAAGATATGACATTGCAATTGAAACTAAATCAAAATTTTTTGTGGCGATAGAATTTTTATGAATATTGCTTAACTCTTTATTATTCATCAATTTGTCAGAGCAAACATGGCTAAAAAAAGAGTCCAAAAGAAACTCTTTCATTTTTGAAATGTCTTTATCTTCAATATTTTGCAAAAATTTGCTCATGTTCTATCCCAATAACATTTTAAAATTATTATGAACCCATGTCAATTGAAGATAATCTTTTTGGATTAGCTTATGTCTTTAACTTTTAATTCACAACACATTTGGCAAGAAGAGAAAAGTTTTGAATATTTTAAATTTTTTCTAAAGCAACAATATTTTGGGCTGTTTATGATTTCTTTTAAGCTTTGCTCTTTTAAATTGCCCATTTTGTATGACAAGCAAGGATAAACATCTCCGCAAGGGTTGATTATTGTGTTTGAATATGGATATAAACAAGGCTTATAGATTTCTTTAATATCTTTGTTTTGATATTGCGTGAAAAATTTTTTGATTAAGCCAAGCTCTTTTTTGGAATCATCATTATCAAATTTTGGCGAAAAACGAAGTTTTGTTTTGGAGTATTTTTTCATTTTTTGTATTTCATTATAAATTTGAATGAATTTGTTCATATCAAAATATGGTTCAATTGGATAATTTGGCTCGTAAAAGATTTCATCAAAATAATTATATAGTTTTGCGTTTTGTTTTAAATTGTTGTTTCTTAAAAACGAAATTGAAAGATAATCGAAGCCTTTATTTGTGCAATATTCATATAATTTTAATATATCCTCAAGATTATCTTTTAAAACGATTGTTTTGATATCGACCATTAAATTGCTATGTTGTTTTTTGCATTGAACTTGCAAATTATCAAGATTGGATGTAATTTTTTCAAAAATGCCATTTTTGCCACGATTTATATCATGGTTTTGCTTCCAACCATCCAAAGAAACGCTCAATAAAAGCATTTTAGATTTTATAAAAGTGTTAATAATTTTGTCATCGATTAAAACCCCATTTGTTACAACGTTTACTTTTCCTAAAGTTTTTTTAGAAACCTTGTCTAAAATTTCGCAAAAATCAGGACGAATTAGCGGTTCTCCGCCAACTAGGGTTACAAAAGAATAAAAAGGAATTTGCTTGATAATGTCAAACCATTGTTGCGTATTTAATTCGTTTTTGACTCTATCGGTGCCAACATAACAATAGGGGCAATTCAAGTTGCACAAATGTGTTAATTCAAAGAAATATCTTAAAGGGACGATGGCTTTGTTTCTTTTTTCCATAAAGCGACAATAATTTATTGCGCTATAAGCGTCACGAACAAAATCAAAAAGCTTGGACGGACTAAAATTCATAGCTAGATTATACTCCATTTTGTGTTTTTAAGTAAGGAGTTATGTGATATTATTAATTTATCGATACAAAAGGAGGGTTTATGAATCATAAATTTAAAGTGGATTATCAAAAATGTATTAAATGCGGTCAATGTATTGAAAATTGCCCAACTAAAGCGCTTGAATATGACGATTATAAATCTCCAAAAATGGAAAAGCCTAAAAATTGTATGAAATGTCAGCATTGTTTTGCAATTTGCCCTGTTGGCGCAATTTCAATTATGGAAAAAAATCCTGATGATTCAGCTTCAATTAGACAAATCAACAGCGACGATGTTTTAAATTTAATTCAATCAAGAAGAAGCATACGAAAATATAAGCAAGAAAATGTTAATCGTGAAACGATACAAAAATTAAAAGACATGTTGAACTATGTTCCAACAGGAAAAAATAACCACGCTCTTCATTTTTCTTTCATTGAAGATATTGGGGTTATGAACGATTTTAGAGGAAAAGTTAATACTGCTATTGTGAATTTTTTCAATAAAAAACCTGTTCAGTTTTTGTCTGAAAAATTTTCAAAATTTGAAAAAATGAAAAATGCAATTTTAGAAGGAAACGATGTTATTTTTAGAGGCGCTCCGCATTTGGTTGTCGTTAGCGCTCCAGTTGATTCTTCTTGTCCCCAACAAGATGGAATTATTGCACTATCATATTTTGAATTGTATGCAAATTCGCTAGGCTTGGGGACTTGCTGGTGTGGATATGCACATGCAATATTGAAAATGTTTCCTGAATTCATTGAATATCTTCAAGTTCCAAAAGGCTATATTCCAATATATGTTATGCTTTTTGGAAATAAAGATATTGAATACAAAAGAACAACTCAGCCAAGCCCATACACATTTACAACGGTCGAAAGGCAAGAATTGGAAGTTGGCTTATTTGATAAAGCAAAAAGAGTTTTTTGGAATATTATTAGATAAATTAAAACCTCCCTTTGGGAGGTTTTATTATAGTTCTATTTCTTCGTAGTCGCCCATCGCTTTTAGTTGCTTTTGTTTGATATTGTGAACAGTTGCATCAACTAAAAGTTCAAAAGATTTCATATCTTTAATTTTTGGCGAAAATTCTTTGATTAAAGTGTCTCGAACCATTTTTTCGAGCTTTTCGTTGTCTTTATTAATGTCTTTTTTATCTTCAGGAATTAAATAGTCGATATATCTTGAAGCGATTTTGCAATCTTGTAAGCTTGAAAACATAGCCCATTTAAGTTTTGGACTTAAGTCTTTTAATTTTCTTACGATTTTGAAATTTTTGAAATTCATTTTAACCTCTGTGCATCTACATGCTGTGTGATGTTTTTTTAAAGTGAGCTAAAAAAATAAAGTGATAAATTTTTAGCATGATATTTACAAAAGTTTACTTAAATAAATTATATAGATTTTTTTTTCATTTTTCAAGCTTTGTAATGTTAGTTTATAATTTCCTTCAAATATTTTAAATTTCAATATCACTCTTGATATATATATATATATTATATGCTTTTTCAAAAGGAGTTTATACGCCATGAGAAAAGCTTTTACACTTGCCGAAGTTTTGATTGTTCTTGTTGTAATTGGGGTATTAAGTGCAGTTTTGCTCCCTGTTGCAAGAAAGGGTTTGCCTAATCAAAATGTTTTAAAATTTAAAAAGGCTCATAACGCCCTATTGAGTGCTGTTAAACACATGGTTTCTTCTGATATATATTATTATGAAGGTGATTTGGGAATAAAATATGATAAAACGCCGTTGATTCAAGATGCGCCAGAAAACAGGAAATATTTTTGTAATACTTTAGCGGATGTTTTAACAACAAAAGAAGTTAATTGTTCTGATAAGACTGAAGATTTGTTTATGCACATGTTTTCTGGCATGTCTTGTGAAACTGTTGTTACAACTGCTTCTTTTCCTTATGCGTGCAATGGAAGCGAAATTCCCGATGATATAATGGAAACTAATAAGCTTGGTCTTGATTGGAATTGCAAACATCAGCCATATAGAAGAAATGTGCCTATGAAACAAATTGTGACTCCTGATAATGCTTGGTTTTATGACCCAGGACCAAATTCAACATTTGGCAGAACAAGTCAAGTTGTGTTAGATGGTGAACATAGAATTTTTAGAGTTTTTTCTTCTCCATCAAAACGTCCTGATTTTTATGACGCTTATGGTCGAGATGTTCAGTATAAGATTTTTTGCATGGATATCGATGGCGTTCCTGAAAATGCAACAGAAGACGATTGCGTAAATGAATGTCCTTTTGGATATGGTATTCGAGCGGATGGACATGTTTTAATTGGCGCACGAGCAGACGAATGGCTTGAAAAAACAATTCAAGAGGAATAGAAATATTTGAATTATGTGGTATTATAAAAACAAATGTCCACGTAGTTCAGATGGATAGAACGTCACCCTCCTAAGGTGAATGTCGGAGGTTCGAATCCTCTCGCGGACATTTTTATGACTTGGAATTCAGATAAAATTAACACCAAAATAATTATATTTAATTTTAATGTTTATTTTTTTGTTAAACTATTTTCAAAAAATAAAATCGAAAAATATGTTGGACGATTAATTTTAAATTTAATTAATATAATATTTTATTTACTCGTTTCCATTTTTTGTATTGCATTTTTGTTTTTAATATTTGTGTCTGATGAGATAAATGGGTTAATGTTTAACGCTAATGAATATAACAAGATTTGCTTTTTTCATTCCATTTCCAATGATATTTTAGGCAATTTTCTTGATTAATTTTAGCCAAACCATATTCCGTGTTTATTTTTAAACCTTGTGCACATATACCGATATCTAAACAAGTATCTAAATCATTTGCTCTTTTAATTCCCGGAATATTAAATGAAAAATAAAATATTAAAAAACCAACAATAACCAAAATGCCTTTTTTCCATATTGTAATTTTGGATAAAAATGAATACCAAATTACAAAAATAAAAAATAAATTTGTTATTAAAAACAAAAGAAAATGCACAACATTTTTAGTCAATATACCCGTAAAACTTATTTCTAAAACAGAAAGCAAGGTAAAAAATGAATTTAATATAAAAAATATTATTTTTATTATTATTTTCAATGCTTTTTTCATATTATTATTTTACTTTTTAATATTTATCATTCAACCCATTTGGTCTATATGTTTTAACCAAATCGCCACAATTTTCATTTGGATTATTTTTCCCTTGGCTTCTTCCATATTTATTAGCTTTTTCATCATCTGCACTATCTTTAGCGCTTTCTACTTCGGTCATACCTTTTATATAGACATTTTTAAATGAGTCAGTAAATTCTCTTAAATTACTAATGCCTTTTGCTGTAATTTCTCCAAAATCGCCTAATTGTGATGCTTCACAGTTTGCTTTAGAGTGAAAATATTTATCAGCACCAATAGTGTTTGCTTCCTTCATATCGTTATAATTTCTTATAAAAACATTAACTGCATTATAAATTTGCTTTAGTTCATCAATATGATTTTCAATTCTTGTTTTAATTGAATTTATAGGTTTTTTTTCTGATTTTTTTATTATATTTTTAATTCCATGCTCAATTTCATCCTTCAAGCTTTTTGCACTACCAATAATTTCTTCAACTGCATCAAAAAATCTCCAACAATCGCAAAGCTCATCATCATCGTCCTTTGGTAGTTTGTTTGATTTTGGATAACTAGTACCGCCTTCACCATTACTGTTATTTCCATCGCTCATTTCAACCCAACATCTGCAATTTGGATGAGGTTTATTTGGAATCTCATCAGTATTTTTAAATGTTGAACCATTTAATGCAAGGCAAGCTTCGCAAGCTCCATCTTCTGTATGCCAAATATATTCAATTTTACCTTCTGTGTAGCTAATTTTACCTTTTAATACAGTTTCTGACATTTAAATTTTTTCCTCCAAAGTTAATTTTGTATCATTTAGTAATTTTTGAGTATCAATTTTGGTTTCATTTTTAGTATCAAAAATGATGTTGCTTAAAATTCCTTTTAAAATATATTTTTTAATTACTCTAGAATTATAATTTTTACAGGCTTCATGTAGTGAAGCTTTGGTTTTTTCACCATAAATTCCATCTTCTTTTAGTGCGTTTTTTGCTTCAATAATACAATTTTTTTTATTTTTATTTAATAAACTTAAACCTGTTTGAAGTGCAATAATAGCTTGTTTTTCATTAAATTTTTGAGCAACAAATTTAATGAAATCTGAAATTTCTTCAATTTTTTCGTTGCTTGTTTGATTATTTAATCTTTCGTATTCGGATAAAAATTTTTCTCTTCTTTCGTTTTTTAAAATTTCAATTAATTCTTCTTTTGTTGCATAAAGAATTTTAGCATTTGATAATTTGCCTTTAATTAAAGATAAAATTTTTTCACGGGTTAATGATTTTTTTTCCTTAAATTTCATGCCTAAGAATACAGCATTTTGCATAATTCCTCCTCGTTAGTCAACTAATTCTCAAACCAATATAATTAAGTTAAAATATAAATAGCAATAAAAATGATAAATATAATATTAAATAAAAGTATAAATATATTATACATTATTTAAAAACATTTTTCAATATAATTGCAAAGTTTTATCCAATAAATCCAGAAAACACCTTAAAATAAATCAACAATGCAGCAAGGATTAACAAAACTCCTGAAATTTTCATTAAAACTTCGCTGATGGATGAGAAATTTCTTAAGCCTTTTAAAAATGAAGTGAAAATTCCTGCCAAAATAACAACAACTCCTTGTCCTAAAGAAAAGCAAAAAAGCATTAAACCCGCAAGGATTAGGTTGTTTGTTAAAGTTGCAAAACTCATAATTCCAGCAAGGATTGGTGTTGAGCATGGGCTTGCTGCAAATGCAAATAATACACCAATGATAAATGGATAAACAAAAAGGCTGGTTGGATTTCCTTTTGGAAATTTTTTAACCAAAGGTGAAAGATTTAATTCGATTAAACCTGTTAAATTTAATCCAAAGATTAAAATTAAAGAAGCTAAAAACAAAATCCAATAAGCGCCGCCAAACGATACAAAAACGTTGCCCGTTAATGCACAAAATATTCCAATTATTGTTAAAATCAAAGACAAGCCAAAAACAAACGAGCTTAATTGAACAAAAGTTTTGAATTTGTCGCTGTTTCCATATCCTCCAACGTAACCTACGATTAAAGGAATCATTCCCAAAGAGCAAGGTGAAATTGAAGATAACACCCCGCCCATAAATGAAATTAACAAAAACAAGAACGAAAATTCGCCGTTTTGTATGTATTGCGCTAATGTTGTGCTTATTTGATTAAGCATTATTTAATCCTGTCTAATATTTCAACGATTTCGTCTGATTTCATAAGTCCTTCTCGAAGAGTTATTGTATTTCCTTCTCTATCAAGGAAAACTAAAGTCGGAACAAGAGAAACATTATATTTTTTTATTGCGGCTTTGTTATATTTGCCAGTTTTTCCAACATTTTCAGAAACGTTAATTTCTTCAACAAGAACAGTTGTTTTATAATTTTCCATCGCTTTGTCTAATTCTTTAGACATTGATTTGCATTCAGAACACATTGGAGCTGAAAACTTAACAATTTTTGCTTTTGGATTTTTTACAATTTCATTTGCTTCAACACTGCAAACTTTTGCGCTTTGCGCATGTGCATCAAGATATGCGTATAATCCAAGAGGCATGGTGAATATTAATAAAATGATAATCCAATTTTTCATGTTTTTTCCTTTTTGTTGTTTACAAAAATATTATAAACATAAAAGCCTTTTTAACAAAATTGCCTCATTTACTATATATAATCCATTGCAAAATTTAAATTGAAGAGTTAAAATAGAAAAAATGTAAATTTTTTAGAAGTTTAGCAAGAGGATAGTATAAAACTAGCAAAAAAATTTTTTGGCATGTTTTATATGATAAACACGAAATTTTAAAATTACACAATTTGGAGAGTAATTAATGAATAACGATGTGGCAGGAAAACTGGGTAATAATTTTAGTGCGCAAAAGGCTAATTTTGCGTCTAATAATATTATTGAAAAACTTGCTGCACAAAAAACGTGTTCAATTGATGAAAATGATGTTGCGCCTAAAGCTATGGAATGCCTTGGTGTGCTTGGAGAAGCACAAGTTCAAAAGTGTGCAACAAATAGCATTAAAAAATCTGCTGAAGAATTTTTGCAAAATCCTGATTTTGTTCAAGCACATGTTGATTTTTGCGATTCTTTGGTAGAACATGGATATTGTTTAAGGGAAGCTGTTCAAAAAACAGACGATGTTTTTGAAGTTCTTCATCAAGAGGAAACATATAAATTAAATTAGGAAAATAAAGATGGAAGATAAATTAAGCGTAAAAATATTAAATCATCCGGTTGTAAAACATAATTTATCAATAATAAGAGATAAAAATTCAGATTGCGAGAGATTTAAAAATGCGCTTAAAAGAATTACTTATTCTTTAATTTACGAAGCAACAACTTGTCTTCCTACTGTTAAAAAAGATATTGAAACTCCCGTTGGAAAAGCGCTTTGTGATGTTTTTGATACAAACGCTCAATTAATAATTGCTCCTATTTTAAGAGCCGGCATGATTTTTTGCGAAGTTGCGCAAGAGCTTCTTCCTTTTGCAAATGTTCATCATATCGGTATGTATAGGGATGAAGAAACGCTTGAGCCTGTTTGGTATTACGACAAAAGAAAAGAAATTAAAGAAGACAAAGACAAAGTTTTTGTTTTGCTTTTAGACCCAATGCTTGCAACGGGCAATAGCGCAGTAGATGCGGTTGAAAATTTTATTTCAAAAGGGGTAAAAGAAGAAAATATTATTTTTGTTAGTTTAATTTCTTCTCCTGAAGGCATTAAAAGATTAACAAGCGCTTATTCAAAAGTCGAAATAATTACAGCTTGTTTGGATGAAAGATTAAATTCAAAAGGTTATATTGTTCCTGGTTTAGGCGATGCTGGAGATAGAATTTATAACACTCTTGATTAATTTTCGCTTGGAATTTTAATGCTTCCTTTAACATCTTTTGAAATTCCAATTGTTTCAAATAAAGAGTTTGCTAAATCTTCTTGTGAATTTGCGTTTAAGAATTTTCCGCTTGTCATTAAAGCGGTACATCTTAGTTGATTGTTTGCCTCGATATCATGAACATCAAAAGCAATAACGTCAATTGTTATATCGTCTCTTGTTTTCATTAAATTAATCACATAAGTACAAGGGCTTTCGTCGCAATTTTCTCCGCCATCAGTAAGAAGAATAATATGTTTTTTGCCTTTTGTTCCGATAAAATCGCTGTTTATTGCTTGTTTTAGTGAGTATGTTATAGGAGTCCAACCAACAGCACGAGTTGTGTAAAGGCTGCTTAAGATTGATTGAAAATTGTTGTAATTAATTGGAACGCTGAGGCTTGAAGCTTGACAGCCTTGGTAGTATGTAAAACCTGTTTTATGCCCATAAACTCTTAAACCGGTTTTGACATTTGGAGGAATCTTCGGCAAAATTTCAGCTAAAGTATTCCTTGCCATTTCAAGTTTGGGGATTCCTCCTATTGTGTCATTCATAGAGTTTGAAAAATCGACAATAAAAAGAATTTGTCCGCCATCTTTATTTTTTTCAACATTTTTAGATATTTCACTGAAGTTTTGCGGTGTATAAATCTTATATGAATAATTAGGCTCTGTTTTTGCTCTTTGAGTTAAAAGAAAGCCTAAAATTATTATAAAAATTGATAAAAATATGACTTTATTTTTCATAAAAATATTTTAGCGTGTTTCAATTAAAAAATTAATCTACTTTAAGGCAACCATAGCATCGTTTGTTAATTCGTCTCTTAGTTGTTGAGCGGTAACAATTTCGATTGGTGAGTTTTCGTCTTTTTTGAGGTAAATTGTTTCAATTCCTGCTTGAACGATGAACCTTTTGCATAGTATGCAAATAAAATTGTGCCCATAGATATACATAGAAGCACCCATACATCTATCTTGTCCTGCTTGAATTATTGCATTTTGCTCAGCATGGATACTTCTGCAAGTTTCATAACGGGTTCCAGAAGGGATATTGTTTTTAATTCGGTAACAAAAGCCTAATTCCATACAGGAAACGACTTTTGAAGGAACTCCATTGTATCCTGTTGCTTTAATTTTTTTATCTGTTCCAACGATAACAGCTCCAACTTGCGCTCTTAAGCAATTAGAGCGCTTTGCAACTGTGCGTGCAATTTCTAAAAAATATTCATTCCATTCGATTGGTTTCATTGTTTCATTTTGCATAATTTTCACCTCGTAATTAAAGTATATCAAAAGGCATGCCACAATTAAAATAAATCAGCTTCTTGTTAAGAAATATTAATAAAAATGCAACATGTCAAAACATGCACCCCGACATGATTTGAGCATGTTTTGACATGCCAAAAAAATCAATGAAAACAATAATTTGCAACTGCAAAAAAATATTTTAAAATAAAAATTGTGGGGAAATTCCACAAAAAGATATGGGGAGTATTTTTTAATAAGGCTTTTAAATGACTGTCAAAGAGAACTTAGAGTTAGTTTTAAAAGGTATTGAAAACTATAACCCAAGAATCATCGCAGTAACAAAATACTACGATGAGCAAAAAATGATAGAAGCGTTTGACGCAGGATTGAGAGATTTTGCGGAAAGCAGAGCATTGGATGCGCTTGAAAAAATCAACAAAATGGATGATACAAAGCGCAAACAATCGATATATCATTTTATTGGACATTTACAAACGAATAAAGTCAAACATGTTGTCGGAACTTTTGAATATATTCATTCAGTTGATAGTTTAAAAGTTGCAAAATGTATTGATGAAGAGGCTTCTAAAAAAGGCATTATTCAAAAGATTTTAATTCAAGTTAATAATGCAAATGAGTCTCAAAAGTTTGGGGTTAATGTATCGCAGCTTGAAAATTTAATCGAAGAAGTTAAAAGTTTGAAATCATTAGAACTTGTTGGCTTAATGAATATTGCGCCTTTGATTGATGATGAAAACGAACTTCGAAGACTTTTTCTTGAAATGAGAAAGTTGGTTGATGAATATCAATTAAAAGAACTTTCAATGGGAATGAGTCACGATTATAAAATTGCGCTCGAATGCGGCGCAACGATGATTAGATTAGGACGAATATTATTTAATTAAAAATATAAAAGGAGAAAAGATGGCACTTTCAGAAAAAATTAAAGAAATTATCGGAGCATTGACTGACTCATTGAATCCAATGGGCGAAGAACAATACGAAGACGAATTTGAAGGTGGTTTTGAAGCAGCATATCCAACAGAAGAAAATGCAGCGCTTAAACCAAGTTTCACAGAAACTAATCCAATCAGAAAATCAAGAGCAAACTTAAGAGTTTTACCTCAAGCTAAAGCTGGCGCACATGAAGTAGTTGTGATTGAACCAAAAGCATACAATGAATCAATTACAATTGTTGAGGCGCTTAAAGAAAGAAAAACTGTTATCTTAAATCTCCAACTTCTTGATAGAGAACAATCACAACGTATCGTTGATTTCTTATGTGGATGCACACACGCTCTTGATGGCTCACAAAGAAAAATCGGCGAAAATGTATTCATCTTTACTCCATCTAATATCAATATCTCTCAAGAGTTTATGAATTCAAAATTATCAACAGACGCAATGTGGACTAAAGCTTAGGCAAACGAGCTTAGCCAGACTTGGCTTAGCGAGTGCGGTCTAAGCCTGCAGGATGTGAAGCACGCAGATGGCTGCGTTGAGCAGGCAGCAAGTGCGAAACTGGACTAAAGCGACGTGGGACGCAGCCCCTCAGGAGCAAAAAGCAAAAATAAACACCGTGAAGGATATTAGATTACGGAAAAATATAGAGAGTTAATAAAGACGCACTGAGTGCGTCTTTTTGCTAGGTGACAATGGAAGAAAAAATTAAAGTATCGGTAATTTTAAAAACTAAAAATAATGAAGAAAAAATATGCGAAACTCTTGAATCAATTAAAGATTTCGATGAAATTATTGTTTTAGACGAACATTCTGTTGATGATACTGTTGAAATCGCAAAGGAATATAAAGCTAAAATAATTTATGCTGACAAAAACGATTTTTCAATTGCGCAAAATCAAGCTTTAAATGAAGCAAAAAACGATTGGATTTTTGTCTTAGAAGAAAACGAAATAATACCTCAAAAGCTTGTTTTTGAAATTCAAAAGTATATTTCAAATCCTAAGAAAAATAAAAACGCCGTTTCTTTTTATCAAAAAAGTTTTTATTTGAATAAAGAAATTAAATCTGCACTAGAAAAAAATATTTTAAGATTGTTCAAAAAAGAAAGTGCTGAATTTTTAAACGATTTTTCTCTTGAATTAAAATTAAAATCAGGAAAAATTCACAAAATTAAGCCAAATCGAAATGCGAAAAATGCATATATTTTAAAATTTATCGAAGCAGATATTATAAAATCGATTAGTGATATTCTTGAAAAAACAAGAAACATTTACAAAAATGCAGATAAAATTTCATCCTCTGTATTTTTAAAACCGTGCTTTGAGTTTTTTAATTGGTATATTTTAAAAGGCGCTTTTTTAGATGGGCGCAGAGGGTTTATTTTTGCTAAAAAGAAATATATTGAATCATTTGTTTTGCAAATAATGATTTTAGAAAAAGGAGCCAAAAATGATTTACGATAGATTATCAAATTGCGAACAATATTTTGTTTTGGGCGATAAATTTAAAAAAGCGTTCGATTTTTTAAAAAATACAGATTTAAAAAGTATCGAAGATGGAAGTTATGAAATTGATGGCAATGAAATTTATGCTAATGTTCAAACTTTGAAAACAAAGCCTGTTGAAGAAAAAAAATGGGAAGTTCATCGAAAATATATTGATATTCAATATGTTATTTCAGGAAGCGAAAAAATGGGCTATGGAATTTTAGAAGATTTTAATGAAATAACTGAAAAATATAATGATGAAAAAGATGTTGAATTTTTAAACGGAGAAAAATTTAATTTTGTTGATGTTCAACAGGGCGATTTTGTTGTTTTCTTTAAAAATGATGTTCATGCGCCAATGCTTGCTTATTGCGAGCCTATGAATATTAAAAAAGTTATAGTTAAAATTGTACTTTAAGGCTAAAATAATCTTATGTTTGTAGGGGCAATAATATTAAATTTATTTTCAAGCTATTTTTTAGCTTCAATTTTTGGTAATTTTTTAATTATCTTCATTGCTCTATTTGCGCTAATTGTGCTGAACATGGAAATTTTATCTTTGTTTGGTGCAATAAACGAGATTAATGCTTTTGTTTTTTCGATTATTAATTTTCTTGCCACTTTTTCATATTTTAAATTTAAAAAAATTAAACCTCTTAAATTTAATTTTGATTTAAACAGACTTAAAAATTCTTTGTTGTTCGACAAAAGCTTAATTATTTTATCAAGCGCTTTTTTGATTTTGCTTTTAATTTCGCTTTTTTTAGCGTTAGTTATGCCCGTTTTAGAACCAGATAGCCAAACTTATCATTTTTTAAGAGCTTATGAATTTGCTTCGCAAGGTTCTTTAAACCATTTTGAAACAAACGACATAAGAGCGCTTGTGATGCCGATTAATTCTGAAATAATTTATTCTTGGCTATTGTTGTTTAAAAAGAATTTTCATGGATACGGAATTGTTTCATATTGCGCTTTCTTCTTGACTATTTTTTCAATGTGGAGCGTTTTTGAAAAATTCAAATTTGCTTTTCGAAAAAGACTTTATGCAATTTTTGTTTTTTCTTCTTTGTGCGCAATAATAATTCAAATGCCAAGTTTGCAAACAGATTTGCTTGTTGGATCTTTTTTGATTAGCGCTTTTGCGCTTTATATTAGAAAATCAATATATTTTTCTTCGCTAGCGCTTGCTCTTGCAACGGGTGTTAAAAGCACTGGCGTTGTTGCTGTTTTTGCTTTTTTTGTATTGATTTTTTTATATGAAAAATTGATTGAAAAAAACAATAAAATTGAAAATTTAAAAAGATTTTCTTTGTTTTTCTTTATAAATTTCTTTGTTTTTTCAAGCTATAACTATATTTTAAACTTAATTCATTTCCATAATCCTTTGTCTAATCATACAGCATACTTAGGGCACAGATTTTGGGGCGGAATTAAAGGCTATATTGCAAATTTGATTCATTTTTCTTTCCAAGCTCTTGATTTTACGGGTTTTAGATGGGGAGTTTATTTAAGCGCAATAATTTTAGAAGCAAAAAAGGCATTTTTTGGATTTATTCATATTGATCCTCAAATTGGTTGCAATGTTCCTCAACAAATCGTGAATATTTTTACAGACGAACAAACTGTTGGCTTTGGTATTTTAGGATTTTTGGTATTTTTGCCATTAATTTTTGTTTCAATTTTTAAATTCTTTTTTAATAAAAACAAAAAAACTGCTCTTCTTTTTATTTTGTCTTTAGCTTTTGTGATTAATATTTTAATGCTTGCAAGAGCAACGGCTTATATGGTTTATTCAATTCGTTTTATTGTTGCTTTTGTTTGTTTGAGTAGTGTTGTTTTGATTGGTGCATATAAGAAAAAATTTTTCTTAAAGCCAGTAATATTGTTTTTCTGTTTATTTTATATGTTTTTAATTCCTTTTCATAACAAAAGAATGCCTTTTAAGATAATTTATGACGGTTTTAAAAAGGCAAATTATAATCTTTCTCAATTTGAGGATGATTGTTATCAAAAGAAAGTAATTTCAGTTATGGAAGTTGCGCCAAGAATTTTTCAAACAATTAAAAAAAGATATCCCGACAAAAAGAACATCGCTTTTGTTAAAACTCTTGTTAGCTCTGCTCTTTATTTAAAAAAGCTTGAATACGAAGGATATAACATCGATTTTCTTAATGTTGGAACTTTTAGTGATGAAAAAATGAAAAAATATGACCTTATAATTTTAGAAGATACTGTTCAAACAGATAATGTTTTCAATCCTGAAGATATTGTGAAAAATTATAAAATTGAAGGTAAAAATATCATTTTTAATAGCAATAAAAACTATAACTGCTATTTTGTTTATGCTGATGAAATGGGGGCGAAGTTATATGAGGAAGACGCTCTTGAAAGAGCTTGCTTTAGCTTTGCCTATATGAAGCAGCGCAAAAATTTCAAGCTTGATTACAAAGAAGAAATTTCAATGGCAGAATATGATTTTAAAGCAAATTTATATTATTTTATAAATCAAATTGACTATTAAAAAAAATTATAAAATCTGCTATTATTTAAATAGAAATTAATATTGCGAGGGTTTATGAATAAAAAAGTTTTTTCAACAGTATTATTATCATTAATGCTTTGTTCTAATGTTCAGCTTTCAGCTTTAGCTTTCGATTATTCAGACAACGACATCGAACATTTGCAAGCTGTTGAAAATTCTAAAATTAATCTTGTTAAAGTAACTCCTTGTGGCAATATTATTCAAAAAGAAAATTATATTCTGGTTAATTTTGCACAAAATTTTAATTCAAAATATTATAAAGTTGGAGACTATGTTCAATTTTCTTTCGATAACGATTTAAAAACCCAAGAAGGAACATTGCTTATCCCTTGCAATTCTTCTTTAATTGCTAGAATAACTTGCATTGAAAATCCAAAATGGTTCTCAAGAAATGCAAAAGTATATATGGAATTTACTCATATTTTGCTTCCTGATGGACAAAATATTCCTGTTGCGGTTCAATTGGCTTCAAAGAAAAAATATCTTCAAGAAGGCGCAAAAGAAACAGCAGGAAAAATCGCAGCTTATACTTTATCGGTTGGCGGAGTTGGCGCAGGTTTAGGTTCTGCAATTGGGGTTGCTGCGGGTAACACCATAACCGGTCTTGTAATTGGCGGTTCTGTTGGTGGTGGCGTTGGTTTGGTTTCGGGGATTGTTTCTCCAGGACTTCATTACAAGGCTAAAAAAGGAGAAAGTTTAATTCTTGAACTTGAAGACAATTTAAAATTGCCAAATTAATATTAAATTATGCTTCCTTCAATTTTTCCATCTTGATAAAAGCAAATTGCTTTATATTCAGGGATATTGTTTGAATCGCATTGGCTTTCAATATAAAAGTCGTTTTCGTTTGCGTATTCGACTGATAGTTGTGCTTTATAATGATATGGATTTAACACAAGGTCCTTTTTAAATGTTTTTAAGTTTCCATCATCAAAGCTATATTCTAATTCTTTTTTAATTTCGTTGGTTGAATTTTCGGTTTGGTTTCTTGAATATTTTGATAGTTCTTTGCTTGGGGAAAATTCAAAAAATCTTTCTGTGCTTTTTTTATCTAAAGTTTTAACAATTTTTGATGAAAAACTTTCAAGAACATGTTCATCAAATCTTCCTATTGTAAAAGTATAGCTTTGATTAATGAAATCAAAATTTCCTTTTGAAACGCCTGAATTAAATTTTGAAAGATAACCGTCCTCAAAGAAATATTCGCTATCGATTGAAGTCACATAGCCTTGTTTTTGAATGTTATTTGCGCAATATATTAACTCTCTTTCTTCTGTGTCGAATTGATAAAGGGTTGTTTTAGAGTCTTCTTTTTTAATCGCACTGATTTTTTGAGGGGTTATGATAACATCATAAAAACCTTTATCTATTTGAATTTTGCTAATATAAGAAGAAGCAAGAGGGATATTTTTTCTTTTGTCTTTGCAATATCTAATAAAGGCTTGTGTGTCGATAATTTGCGCTAAAATTATATCGGCATTTTTTTGAATTTGTATTGAATCATAAACGATATTAGATGCTTCTTTTTGAGCATATCTTGAAGCTTTTTTTATTGTTGAAGTAGTTTTATAAGCAAGCTGCGCTTGTTTAATCATTAAATCAAAATCTTCACCAGAAGCTTTTGAAGAATTCAAAACAGGATTTGTATTGTTTAAAATTTGAGATTTAAAACTGATTGGTCGAATATTCATTTTCATCCTCGATATAATCTTTGGATATATAATACTTATAAAAAAATAACTTTGCTATACTGTTGTTATGCAAGACATTGAATTTTTTACAACTCAAGACGGCTCTATTGGACTTTATGACAAAAAATTGGACGAGATTTTTCATTCAAAATTTGGAGCAAAAAAAGAAGCTTTTGAAAAATTTGTTGAGCCTTCCTTGATATATCAAAAAAAGCCCATTAAAATTTTGGATATTTGTTATGGCATTGGCTACAATACAAAATGTGCGCTTGAGAATTTTTCAAATATTCAAGAGATTGATTGTCTTGAAATAAATGAAGAACTTGTTAAAAAATCTTTTGAATTTGAATATAGCGAAAAAATTAATGAAATTATTAAAAGAAATATTTTAAAAACAGAATTTATTAATTTTTATATTGACGATGCAAGAAAAACAATAAAACAATTGAATAAAAAATATGATGTTGTTTTTCATGATGGTTTTTCGCCTCATAAACAAGCTGTTTTGTGGAGCGAAGATTTTATATTTCAAATTACAAAATTAATGCACAAAGATTCAATTTATTGTACTTATAATCATTCAAAGCCTGTGCTGAGTGCTTTAATTAAGGCTGGGCTTACTATTGGAAAAACGATTAAAAATGAAAGAATTATTGCAACAGTTGCTTCGTTTAACTCTGATTTAATTAAAAATAAATTTACTAATATTGAACTGCAAGAGCTAAAAACAAAATCTGCAATTACATATAAAGACAAGGATTTAACACTATCACATGATGAGATATTAAAAAATCGAGAAAACGAAATTAAAAATTCTTCTCTAATAACGCTTTCTCAATTTAAAAAACAATTATCTAAACAATTTCAAGAGTAATTTTTTGATTATCTGCATCAAATTTTTTGATTAAAACGTTGATTTTGTCATTTAATTCAACACTTTTTTGATATTTTTTAAAATATTCTTTTATTTGAGTTTTGTTTATTAATCCTTCAACTTTTGGAAAAACCTCAACAAATGCTCCAAAAGGCTTAATGGCTATGACTTTTCCTTCTATAATTTGTTTTTCTTGGATTGTTTCTTGTGCTTTTAGCCAAGGGTTTTCAATTAAAGTTTTAAGGCTTAAAGAAATTCTTTGTTTTTCTTTGTCTATTCCTATAATTTCAACTTCGATTGTGTCGTTTAATTTTAAAATTTCGTTTGGATTTTCAATCCAACTCCAAGACATTTGCGACAATGGCAATAATCCGTCTATTCCTCCGATATCTATAAAAGCGCCAAAATCCGTTAATCTCACAACTTTTCCTCTAACGACCATATTTAATTCAACTTTGTCGAGAGTTTCTTTTTTAATTGCTTCAATTTCGTTTTCGTAGACTTTTTTGTTTGAAAGAATGAAGTTATTTTTTTCTAAATCAAAAGATATGATTTTTAATTCAATTTCATCCCCTGTTTTATAATCTGCTATTTTTAATTGGCTGCTTGGAACAAAGCCTCTTACCCCCATTATATTAACAAGGATTCCGCCTTTGACAATGTTTGCAATTTTTCCTGTTATAGTTTCATCATTTTTGAATTTTTCTTCTAAAAGACTTATGTTTTTCTTGAAAGCAACTTTTTTGTGCGATAAATAATAAATTCCGTCTTCGTCTTGAGGATAAATGATAATAAAGTCATATTTTTCGTTTTCGACTAGAATATTTTTAATATCTTCGTCTTTTGAAATTAAAACTTCGCTTTTTGGACAAATTGCGCTTGTTTTGGTGTTGATGTCAACTAAAATGTTGTTTCCTTCATAGCCTACAACTGTCCCTTGAACGCAGTCTCCCTTTGAAAAAGAAATGTTGTAATTTTCAAGAAGTTCTGAAAATTCTTTGTCGCTAATCATATTATCCCCTTGTATCATAGCTCATCATACTCTATTATAGTGCTTTTTTCTACAATTGTAGGAATTAAAAAATTATTTACTACATTTGTACGAATAATATTTTTGTTATAATTATGGCTAAATGGAGGGATTTTGAAAACTTCAAGCACATATAAAATGCTATATTTGTTAAAGCTTTTGTGTATGAGCGATTGCACAAAGACTCAAATTGTTGAAGGTTTTAAGGAGGACGGAATCGAAATTACTCGTCCTTTGGTAACTCGATATATTAATCAGTTAATTAAAAGCGGAGTTGACATTAAAACAAAAACAAATAATAAGCGTGAAAATTTGTATGGAGTTGAAAAAAGGGAAAATGAGCTTGATTTTTCACAAGAAGAATTTGCTGTTATTTCAGATGTTAAAAAACTTTTAATTTCTCAAAAAAAGCAAGATAGAATAAGAAAAACTATGCTTGCTTTTTATAAGGTTGCTCGTTATATTAAAAACAATGAAAATATAAGAAAATTTATTGATTTTGGCTATTATTCAACAATTAATTGGTGTCTTGTTTTGCAATTAGAAGAACATTGCGAAAAAAAAGACATTATTGTTTTGGATTATATTTTGCCCCAAGGCGGAAATAAATTTATCACAATTCAAGCAGATAGGCTCGATATAAGCAAATATTCTCAAAGATTATATCTTCATGGGATTCTTAAAAATAGCAAACATTTTTCTCATTTGCCTGTTGATAGAATTTATATGGTGAAAAATGTTGTTGAAGAAAATGCCAAAATGGAATTAGTTGCAAATAGCGTTACTTATACTGTTTCTCGAAAAATGTATGATAAGTTGTTTGTTGATGAAAAAGAAGAAATTGTCAAAATTGAAGGGGATAAAATCACCCTTAAAAGACCAACCGATGATGAATTTTATCTTCTTCAAAGGTTATTGTATTTTTGTCCTGAAATTTATTATATTTCTGACGAAAGAATTAAAACATTGTTTAAGGAAAAATTAGAGCTTGTAAGGGCGCTTTATAAAAATGAAATCGATAGATAAGAAAAATTCTTTATATATCATCAAACTTCTTATGAAGGGCAAGGCTTCAAAAGAAGAAATTTCGAATTCTTTAAATATTGGTAATTCGACTTTTTATAGACATATAAATTTAATTAAAAAAGTGGGCTTTGATATTAAAAAACAAGACGATTCTTTCGAGCTTTTGCAATATGAAAATTTATTTAAGTTTGAAGAATGCGATTTAAGCGTTTTTGTATATTTGCTTTTAATTGCTTATGTTATGCTTTCGTGCAAAAAGTTTGAAATTTTTTATGGCGCTGTGCAGAAAATGATTTGTTTGACAAATCAAAAAGATTTTATAAAAGTTAAAAAGGAATTTGAAAAATACAGAATGAATTCAATTGGCAGTTATTACAGTGAAAAAACCGCCATATTAAAGAAATATCTCGAATCAAAGAGTTATGTTAATGTTGTTATTAAAAATTTGCAAGAACAAAAGATTATGCCTTTGGAATTCAAATGGGAAAAGGAAAAGCTTCTTCTTGTATATTTGGATGAAAACAACGAAACAAAGCAAGTTTTGCTTGATAATTTGACAAAAATTATTGAAGACGAAGTACGAATGAAAATTTCTCATACAAAAGAGACAATATTTGAATTGTATGGACGATTAGCAAAATCATATCTTTTAAAAGATGAAGAAAGAGTTGTTGACTTTACAAGAAACAAAATCGTTATTGCAAATGCTTCAAAAGACAAAGAAAAGCTATTTAAAAGACTTTTAAGATATGATATATTATGCAAAGTCGTTTTTCCAAAAAGCGATGTTGCAGATTTTAAGGCAATGATAGAAAAATCGCTTGATAATATTGAAGAGTTTTTAGATAATATTTAAGAAATGAAGTGGAATTTGCAGAAAAAGTATTTTATAAATGGAGTAATTCTTATTTTTATAGCGCTTTTAAGCGTTACTTATTTGCCTGTTGTTGTTAAAATTAATATTGAAAATTATGTTTATTATCAAATAGAATTTTTTGCTTTGTGTGCGGCTTCAATCTTTTTTCTTTTTTCGCCAAAATATTATAAAGAGCAAGTTTTAACAATATTTTTTGCAATTTTTTTGTATCTTCTTTATTCAAAATTATTCTATTTGTTTTAAAGAAGAATATGTTTGTGATATCATCCTTTTATGTCCGAACTTAAAAGAACCTTGGATTTAAAAGATGCAATTTCAATTGTTGCAGGCTCGATGATTGGAAGCGGCATTTTTATAGTTTCCTCACACATTGCAAGAGATACAAATTCTGCTTTATTATTGATTTTAACTTGGATATTAGCAGGTTTTATTACTATGCTCGGGGCTTTGAGTTATGGAGAATTGTCATCAACAATTCCTGCCGAAGGCGGTCAATATATTTATTTAAAAAAAATATTTTCTAAAAAAATCGCTTTCATTTATGGTTGGACTTTGTTTTTGGTTATTCAAACAGGAACGCTTGCTGCGGTTAATATTGCACTAGCGAAGTTTTTGGGTTTAATTTTTCCTTTTATTTCATCAAGCGCAAAATTAATCGAAATTGGAAATTATTCTTTATCTATTCAACAGCTCTTTGCTGTTTTTATGGTTTTATTTATAACTTTTGTTAATTCAAGAGGGATTAAAGAAGGGGTTTTTGTTCAAAATCTTTTTACTTTGACAAAAATAATTTCAATTATTGCGATAATTATTGTTGGAATTTTCTTTGGATTTAATTTGGAAACGGTCATTTCAAATTTTAGTTTTGAACACAACCACATTAATTGGAATTTTTCAACGCTAAAAATTATTTCAACAAGCATTGTTGGGGCTTTGTTTGCGTCAATTACTTGGAATAATGTTACTTTTATTACTTCTGAAATAAAAAAGCCTGAAAAAAATATTAAAAAAGCATTGCTAATAGGAACTTTGCTTGTAATATCGTTATATTTTCTTTTAAATATGATTTATTTAACAAATCTTCCTTTGGATTTGATTAAAAATTCTCCTGAAGATATCGTTGTTGCGCAATTAATGCAAACGATTTTTGGTTCAAAAGCTCTTAAAATAATCGCCATTATTATTGCAATTTCTGCTTTTGGGTGTGCAAATGGAATGATTTTGACTGGTTCAAGAGTATATTACAAAATGGCAAAAGATAGGATTTTCTTCAGAAGCCTTGCTTATATTGATAGAAAAACAAAAGTGCCTCAAAATTCTCTTTGGTTGCAATGTTTTTGGATTTGTATTTTGATTATGTGGGGAAATTATGCTCAATTGTTGGATTATGTTATTTATTCTTCAATAATTTTCTACGCAATTACAATTTGGGGCATTTTTAAAATGAGAAAATTATACCCAAAAACCGAAAACGTATATCGTGTTCCTTCTTGGATTCCTGTTGTATTTGTGGTTTTGGCAGGAATAATCATAATTTCGCTTACAATATTTAAACCTTTATACACTGTTCCTGGACTTGTGATAACTTTGTTGGGCTTGCCAGTTTATAAATTATGGAATAGAAGAAGATAGTTTTTCCTTCATTTATTTTATATTCCCGCATTTAGCTTGAAATATATATATATATATTAGAATGCTTCGCAAAGGAGTATCGATATGAGAGACAAATTTGCGTTTACTTTGGCGGAAGTGATGATTGTTCTTGCGGTGATTGGGGTTTTAAGTGCGGTTTTGGTGCCGGTTATTCAAAAAACAAAGGTGGATAATAATTTGCTAAGGTTTAAAAATGCTCACGAGACATTGTATAAATCTGTTCAAGAATTAGTTACAAGCGATAAATATTATCTTGATGGGGATTTGGGTACAAAACCAAACGGGCAATTACTGGATGGGACACATTCTGATGATACGGTATATTTTTGCGATACCCTTGCTGATTTATTAGAAGTTAAAACCAAAAATTGTAAAGAACACGGAACAACTGAAAGCCAAGTTGCAATGTCTGGCGGAATAAATGGTGTAGTTTATGCTGCTGATATTTGGTGTAAATCTATACAGGCAAATAACTGTTCTTCAAAAGGTTCAAAAATAGGACATGTTATAACAAAAAATAACATAATTTATTTTGAAGCAAACAGTAAAGTGCCTTTTGGTTTTAAATTTTCTGAATATGGAAGAACATTTTCAATGAAGGCACTAGATCCCGAATATAAGGGAATTTGTCTTGATATTGATGAATGGTGCAAAGGGGAAGACGCTTTTGGATATGGAATAAAAGCTGATGGTCATATATTGCCTTCAAAAAGAGCAAAAGAATGGCTTGAAAAATCTATTTCGCAAAAAGACTAATTTGTTATAATGCGATTAGTGTGTTAGTATTTAGTTATGTCTATATTAAAAATTGTTGAATACGGAAACCCAATTTTAAGGGAAAAATCTAAAGAAGTTACTAAAATTTCAAAAAAAATAAAAACTTTAATTACAGATATGCTAGATACAATGTATCACGCTAATGGTGTGGGGCTTGCGGCTCCTCAAGTGGGCGAAAATTTAAGAATATTTGTGATTGATGTTTCAGATCCTAATGGTCCTATTAATCCATTGGTTTTTGTTAATCCAAAAATTATCAAAAAATCAGGCGCAATTTCAAGCTATGAAGGATGTTTGAGCTTTCCAAAAGCATATACGATTGTTCGACGCTATAAAAACGTTATGGTGAAAGCGCTCGATATTAATGGACGTCCTTTTGTTAAAGAGGCAAAAGATGGCGAGCTTTTGGCTCGTGCAATTCAGCATGAATTTGACCATTTAGATGGAAAATTGTTCATCGACCATTGCAGAAATCGTTTTGATGCTAATAATGTTTTAGCGAAATATAACCTTCCTTCAATTCAAGAGGAGTGTCTTGTGGACGAGCCTGAATTGGAAGAGGAAATTTTAAAATGGGAAAAGGAAAACCCTGCTGAAGCCGAAAAATTAAGAAAAGAAATTGAAGAATTAGAAAGTTCAAAAGAATAATGCCAATTAAAATCGTATTTTTAGGCACTCCTGATATAACGCTGGAAAGTTTTGATTTTTTTATAAAATCAAGTGATTATGAAGTTTTGGCTCTTGTGACCCAAAAAGCAAAAGCGGCAAACAGAGGCAAAAAGATAATACAAAGAAATATCACTAAAATGGCCCAAGAAAACTCTATTCCAGTTTTTGAGCCTGATAGAATTTCTCGAGAAGAGGAAATAATTGAAAAATTAAAGGCTTTAAAGCCTGATTTTTTCATTACTTTTGCTTTTGGACAAATTTTATCCCAAGAAGTGATTGATATTCCAACTATTGCAACAATCAATCTTCATGCGAGCTTGTTGCCCGAATATCGTGGAGCAAATCCGATTGCTCAAAGCATAATTGATGGCAAAACTAAAACTGGAATAACAACCATGAAAACAGTTTTAGAGCTTGATGCGGGGGATATTTGTTTGCAAGATGAAATCGATATTCCAATCAATATGAATGTAATTGAGCTTATGGGTGAAATTTCTGCTCGTTCACCAAAATTATTGGATGAAACTTTAAAAGGCCTATATAATAAAACTCTAGAATGCAAAGAACAAGCGCATGATAGAGCAACATTTTGCAAAAAAATGAAAAAAGAAGAAAAAATTATCGATTGGTCTATGAATGCTTTCGATTTGCATAACAAAATTAGAGGGATGTATCAATTAAACACAAATCATACAACCTATGATGGCAAAATTATAAAAGTTTTGAAAACATCGTTAATCGAAGGCTTAAGCGGCAATCAAGGCGAAGTTGCTTCAGTAGAAAAAGATGGAATTGTTGTATATTGCGCAATAGACGCAATAAAATTAATCACTTTAAAACCAGAAGGCAAGGGTGAAATGCAAGCTTTTGCTTTTGCAAACGGAGCAAGAATTCAAAAAGGAGCAAAGTTTATTTAATGATTTCAAGAGGAATTCGAGGAGCAATCACGCTTGGCGCTAATACAAAAGAGGAAATTCGAAGCGCTACGATTGAATTGTTGAATGAAATATTGACAAAAAACGATGTTAAAATTGAGGACATTTCTTTTGCGATTTTCACTTTAACATCTGATTTAAATGCGGATTTTCCTGCAAAATATGCTCGTTTAGATTGCGGCTTTGAAAGAGTTCCTATGATGTGTTATCAAGAGCTTGATGTTGAAAACAGCCTTAAAAAGTGTCTTAGGGTACTTTTGAATATCAATACAACAAAAACACAAAAAGAAATTAAACATATATATCTTAAAGGCGCAAGTGTCTTAAGAGGGGATTTGAAAAATGAATAATAATGTGATTAATAAGGAATTGGTTGAATATCCATATTTAGAAAAGCCATTAAGCGTTTATACGCTTGAAAATGGGCATAAAGTTGTTTTTGCTTATAAGAAAAGCCCAATGATTAATGTTTCTTCTTGGGTAAAAACAGGCTCAATCAATGAAAATGAAGAAAATAATGGCGTTTCGCACTTTGTAGAACATTTATTATTCAAAGGCACAACAAAATATCCAGCCGGTGTATTTGATAGAAAAATGGAAGAGTTGGGCGGAATAATCAACGCTGCGACTTGGAAAGACTATACTTTTTATTATATTAATATCCCAAAAGAACATCATAAAATCGCTCTTGAAATGCATGCGGATATGATTGTTGATGCGCTTTTCCCAATTGAAGAAATTGGACCAGAATTCGATCCAAATGGCGCAAGTCCAAGCGAAAAAAGAGAAAGATATGTTGTCATTGAAGAAATAAGAATGGGCGAAGACAATAATTGGAGAAAAGTATATAAGAATTTGAACTCTTCAATGTATGAAAAACACCCGTATAGAAGAGAAGTTATCGGCACAAAAGAAATCATTGCTAATATTTCACAAAGCGAAATTGCAAAATATTATAAAACTTTTTATACTCCTCAAAACATCACAACAATTGTGGTTGGCGAATTTGACGAAGAAGCAATGCTTAAGCTTGTTCAAGAAAATTTCAAGTTTAAAGATAATGATGATATAGAAAAATGCGTTCCTGACGTTGCAAATTGCGAAATTGAAATTAAAAATCCAAAAACAGTTGTCGATTATTCGGAAGTAAACACAGGATATTTGATGATGGGCGCTTTGTGTGATAGCGCTAAAAATTTAAAAGAAACAATTGCGCTTGATTTAATTTCAACAATTTTGGGAGATGGAAAATCTTCAAGATTATATGCAGATTTGATTGAAAAAGTTGAAAATCCTCATTATTATCAGCTTGAAAGCTGTCATTATCAATTTAAAGATGGGGATAACTTTTTAATTGAAGCAAATTTTGATGCCAACAAAAAAGATGTTGTTGTTGAAGAAATTAAAGCTCAACTTGAAAAGCTTTCTGATATAACAGAAATTGAACTTCAAAAAGCCAAAAAAAGGGCGAAAGTTAATTTTGCGCAAGAATCAGAAATGGTTTCCGACATTGCAGACGCTATCGGCTATTGGATGACTGTTTGCGAGGATGTTACTTTGGCAAATGAATATTTATCAATTCTTGAAGAGATTGATTGCAAATATCTTCAAGAAATTTCAAAGAAATATTTATCTAGCGAAAAACTTTCAATAAGTTTATTGCTTCCAAAAGGAGAAAACTAAAATGAAACATTATGAAAGTAATGGAATTAATATTTTATTAGAACGTGCGCCAAAAACGCCAAGAATGAGTGTTTCTTTTTTCTTCAAAACAGATAAAAAAGAAAAATTTTATGGAATAAATTCAATTCTTGCAAGACTTTTGTTGCAAGGAACAAAAACATATAGCGCAAATGAATTGGCGCTTGCTTTTGAAAATGAATGCATAGATGTTGTGACAAAAGCAAAGCAAGATTATCTAAAGTTTTCGCTTATATTTTTAAACGAAGATTTTAATCGTGCAATGGAGCTTGTTAAAGATTTAATGTTGAATTCAACATTTGACGATTTTGAAAAAGAAATTTTCAAATTAAAAGGCGAAATCATTTCAGATTTGGATAATCCAAAAATGAAATTGACAGATATGTTTGTTAAAACTTTATATGATGAACATCCTTATTCTTCAACTCATACCAAAATTTTGGAAGATTTAGACAAAATTACAAAGCAAGATATAATCGATGCTCACAAAGAATTGTTTAATTGTTTTAAATCAATTGTTGTTGTTGGCGATTTTGAAAATGACGATGAAATGATTAAATATTTCACATCAAACTTTGATTTTATGAAAAGCGAAAAACCATCTTGCGAAATTGAAGACATTTTTAAATTGCCATTTGAAAAAGATAAAATTGTTAAAATAATCAAAAATGACGCTTCACAAGCGCAAATTATTCAAGGATGGCTTGTTGATTCTTTTGATTCGCCACTGAGCGCTAAGATTGCTGTATTGAACAATATTCTTGGTTCTTCTGGGCTTTCTTCTCGTCTTTTTGTTAATTTAAGAGATAAACAAGGGCTTGCTTATACTGTTCGAAGCCAATATGAAACATTGGCTCATAGTGCAATTTTTAATATGTATATTGGTACTGCGCCAATAAACATTAAAAAATCTTTAGATGGCTTTGCTAATGAGCTTCAAAAGCTTGCGGACAATCCTCCAGCGCAAGAAGAAATGGATGGCGCAAAAGAAAATATCCAAGGCAGATTAAAATATTTTACACAAAACAATTCTCAAATTAATGCTGTTGTTGGATATAATTTTGT
>JAFQHZ010000023.1 GCA_017415185.1 Candidatus Gastranaerophilales bacterium | reverse complement strand
GCTCCTGTGGGCATTTCGTCATATTCGCTATCACTTCGTTGTCGCTCATTGACTCAATTGTCCTACGTCGCATTTCTAAGGTCTTCGCAAGATTTTCTTGCTCATCGCAAGCAAATCATGCTTCGCACAGTTTAGTCTTTTTTATATTCTATTTCAAAGCCGAACAAGCTTGAAACAGATTTGTCATCGTGGATTCTTGAAATTGCTTCACCCAACAGTGGAGCAACGCTAACTTGTTTAATTTTTTCAGGAATTACTGCGTCTTTCATAGGAATTGTATTAGTTACAATAACCTCTTTAATTGGAGCAGCCTCAAGTCTTTCTAAAGCAGGACCAGAGAACACTGGGTGAACTGCGCAAACATAAACATCTTTAGCACCATGTTCAACCAACATTCTAGCAGCTTCGCAAATTGTTCCTGCAGTATCAATAATATCATCAAACATCACGCAAACTTTATCTTTAACATCGCCAATAATATTACAAGCAACTGCGCTATTATGCTTATCACGACGTTTATCAATAATTGCAATTGGAGCGCCCACTTGTTTTGCTAATGCTCTTGTTCTTTTTACGCCACCCATATCAGGAGATACACAAACAAGCTCTGCGCCATCTAAATCAATATTTTTAACATAATTAACAATAACAGGAGTCGCATATATATGGTCAACCAAAATATTAAAAAAACCTTGAATTTGACCAGTATGCAAATCCATTGTCAAAACTCTTGTTGCGCCAGCTTGTGTTAATAAATCAGCAACCAGTTTAGCAGTAATTGCTTCTCTGCCTGATGCTTTTCTATCTTGTCTTGCATAACCATAATATGGAATTACTGCTGTAATTGATTTCGCACTAGCACGCTTAAAAGCGTCTAAAAGAATTAATAATTCCATTAAATTTTCATTAACAGGAGAGCAAACAGGCTGAACAATAAAAACATCATCCCCACGAACAGAATCTTGGATTTGAACATAAATTTCGCCATCTGAAAAATCTTTAATTGTAATAGGCTCAAGGCTTGTTCCAAGATATTGCGCTATTTCTTGCGCAAGCGGGTTATTAGAACGACCTGAAAAAAGCTTAATATCATGAGTTGGAAGAATTTTTTCAAGTTGACTAAGTTGTGTTTCAAGTTCAAGACTCATTATTTTTTCTCCTTATTGCTTTTAACCCAATTTTTAATCTCTTTCTGATGTCCTCTGCTCATCGCAAGCGCATGAGCTTCAACATCTTTTGTGATACAGCTTGAAGCTGCAATTAAAGCATCTTCGCCTATATGAACAGGTGCCACTATAACTGAATTTGAGCCGATTGAAACGCCGTCTTCTAAAATTGAGCGTTTTTTCTCTTTGGTTATTGAATTATAGTTTGCAAAAATTGTTCCTGCCCCAACGTTGACATGATTTCCAATTTCAGCGTCACCTATATAACTTAAATGACAAACATTAGTATTTTTTGCTAGTTGAGCATTTTTTAATTCAACAAAATTACCAATTTTGCACCCTTCTCCTACCTCACAACCGCCTCGTAGATGTGCCATTGGACCAATTTTACATTTCTTAGCAATTTTATTTTTTCCTTCAATATATGTGTTTGGAAAAATGGTTGTATCCATTCCAATTGAAGTATCTGGAGAAATATATGTTGAATCAGGATCAACTATCGTAACTCCTTTTTCCATTAATTCATCCAAATATTTTTTTCTCATGATGGAAGTTGCAATCGCAAGATTTTGTCTTGAATTTATTCCATAAATTTCATCACTATCTTCGCATTGATATCCAAGAACCTTATATTGGTTATGTCTTGCCCATTTTACAATATCAGTTAAATAATATTCCCCTTGAGCATTATTGTTGCTTAATTCATTGAATGCTTTTCTAATTTTTGCCCATTCAAGACAATAAACACCAGTGTTTACTTCTTTAATTTCCTTAACAGAATCAGAAGCATCTTTTTCTTCAACGATTTTCAAAACTTCGTCTGTTGCACTTCTTAAAATTCTTCCATAACCAGTAGGATTATCAAATTTTGTTGTCATAACGGTTAAATCGGAATTATTTTCATGATGATATTTAATTAATTTTGTCAAAGTTTTTGTTGTAATTAATGGAGTATCACCACAAGTAATAAGAACTGTTCCTCTATATTCATGCAAAAGAGGTAATGCCTGAGCTACCGCATGGCCTGTTCCTAATTGTTCTTTTTGCAAAGTAGTTTTTGCATATTTATAATTATGATTTAAATATTCTTCAACATCATGAGCGCCATGTCCAATAATGACAATGCTTTCATTTTGACAAGGCAAATTGTTAATGCTATCTAAAACCCATCCAATTAAAGGTTTAGCAAAAATCTCGTGTAAAACCTTTGGTAAATTAGACCTCATTCTAGTACCTTTGCCAGCACCAAGAACAATTGCTCTAATTTCTTTTTCCATATTAACTCCACCTTTTTATTGTTTTTTTACAGTGATTTTCTCATGAAAATTTGTTTTATAAAATAAATATAGACTTGTTTTAATATATTTTTTACAAATTTTAACCCTCACAAATGCGAGGGTTAAAAAATTATCTATTTATAGCGTCATTTATTTCCGCTTGCTCTGCAGCTCTTTTTGAATTAACTGCATTAATTGTCTTTTCTTGACTCATTTTGTTTATTGCGTCTTGTTTCCATTGTTCAAAATCAATATTGTTTTGAAGATACCAACCAATCCATGCAATTGCAAAAACTAGTAATAACTTACCCATCTTTTTCTCCTTTTTTCTATTTTATAACATTTTTTAAAATAGTTAGCAAGCAAAAATTATGATATAATTTCTTTATGATTAAAGTTGGAATAATTGGATTAGGATTAATCGGAGCATCAATTTTAAAAGCTCTATATAATAACAAAAATTACGAAATTTTTTGCTATTCAAATTCGTCATTTAAAAAAGCTTTAAAATACACAAAAAACTCTTCAAATAACATTGAAATAATCAAAAATTGCGATATTATTTTTGTTTGCACAAATATTTCAAAAACACTTGAAACACTAAAAAAATTAGATAAATTATTAAACAAAAAAACAATTGTTGCTGATGTTGCTTCTATTAAAAAAGAACTATTAAACAAAAAATTTAATTTCAATTTTATTTTATCTCATCCAATGGCAGGAAGCGAAAAAAGCGGATTTGACGCAAGCGAAAAAGATTTGTTTTTAAATGCAAAATGGCTAATTGAAAAGAACAACAAAATCTTAAATCAAATTATTTTGGTTTTAGGCGCAAAACCAACAAAAATCAACATGCTAGAACATGATGAATTGTGTGCTCAAATTTCCCATCTTCCAACAATATTGTCTTTTTTATTGTTTGACAGCACATCTTTAAAAGCAAAAAAAATCGCCTCTAGTGGCTTTAGGGATACAACCCGTCTTGCAATTACAAACAGCGATTTAGCTCTTTCAATGTTTAATGATAATAAAAAAAATATTCTAAAAGCTTTTAATAACTTAACAGACAAATTAAATTCCTTGAAAAAAATGTCTGATGATGAGAAAATCGACTTATTCAAAAAGCTTGCAAAAAATAGAGCAAAAATGTATGACATTAATGGAAAAAATATATTCTAAATTTAAAGAAATAAAATCTAAAATTAAAGAAAAATATGATTCTTTATCAATTTTAGATAGATATATTTTAAAACAATTACTTGATGTTTTTACGCTCGGCGTAATTATTTTCACATCAATCATTTTTGCCTCTGAAACATTTACTCAATTAATCAAGCAAATTTCGCTTTATGGAATCCCTTTTCATATTGCACTAATGATGGTAATTTTAAATTTGCCTCAAGTTTTTGTTTTAACCATTCCAATTTCAACTTTGTTTGCAACGGTTATGACAGTAAACGATTTAAGTTTAAAATCTGAAATAACAATTTTTAAAGCTTGCGGAATCGGGATTAATCGTGTTGCAAAGCCAATTTTTTGCTTTGCTATTGTAATGACTTTTGTTAGCTTTTTTATAAATGAATTTATCGTTCCTGCTGCTTCTGTTCAATCAAAATCCTTAGCAATTTATTCACTTGAACAAAAACACATCCCTGAAAACAAAATGAATTTCACAGTTAAAGACATCGACAAAGAAGGTCAACTAAAAAGACTTTTTTATGCTCAATGGTGCAAAGACAAAACTTTGAATAACGTTACTGTTATCGATATTTCTAATCCAAAAAATATTCAAATTGTGCAAGCTAAAAAAGGTTCAACATCTGATTACGGGTGGCTTTTTGAAAATGGAATCGTTTATACAATTTCAAAAAATGGCAAAATATTCAACACAAGCTTTTTTGAAGAATCAAACGTTAGCTTTGGAATTGGCGATGTAAATGAAATGGTTAAAGAAACAACCGCAGAATTTAACTTCTTTAAACTGGCAAAACACATCAAAAAACAAAAAAATATCTTATCTGAAAAAATAAGATTAGAATACAAAATCAATCTTTTTGATAAATTAGCTCTGCCAGTCACAACATTTGCTCTTGCATTAATTGGTGTGCCTTTAGCAATTACACCTCCAAGGGTTCGATACAATCGTGGCTTTTTGTTTAGCATTTTAATTATATTTATATATTACGTTATAAGAGCTTTTTCACTAAATTTAGGCGAAACAGGAACAATCCATCCGCTTTTGGCAGCTTGGCTTCCAGTTATTATAATAAACATTATCGGCGGAATTTTATATTATAAAAAAGCCTATAAAATCTAATTTTTACATTTTATTTGAAAACAAAACAACAGAAGATAAAATATCTTGGAAATCTTCAGCCAAAATTTCACTAAAATCTTTTGGATCAATTTGAGTTAGGACAATTTGCGTCAAATCAATAGGAAGCTCTTGTATCATTGGAACAAGGAATTCTGGATCCAATTTTGACATCATTTTGATTTTGTCGCCCTTCATAAGCATTTCCATAGGTTTTACTATATCATCAGGCTTGAAAAGCATTAATAAATCGGCTTCTTGATCAACAATTCCGTTAATCATAAACATTTTTTGTTCACGCTCCATTGAAACCATAAAGCGCTTATAATCGTCATCACTTAATTCTTCAAGATGTGTTAAATATTCTTCTTTATTTTTGCCTTTAAAACTATCACCAAAGGATTGAACCATAATTTTTTCTAATGATTTATTATCAAGTGTTTCCATATAAGTTTGAGCATATTTTCTCTCAACTTGAGGCTGCATAATAAATTCATTCATTGCATCGTCTTCCATGAGCTTTAAAATATCCATCATTTGGAATTTTTGAAACATCATCACAAGAAGTTCTTCCATAGGAAGTTCTTTGCACATTTCAATCAATTTTTCTTCTGTGAAAAATTGAAGTCCACGAGTTAATTGGTCTTGTTTTAAATATGGCAACAAATCGTCTAAATCGGCTTCAGACATATTCTGCAAAATTATAAATTTATTTTCTAAATTAGCAAGCTTAAAAATGTCTTGAATCTTATCAGGATCAGATAAAATTTTCTTATATTCAGCAGCACGAGTATTTCCCTGTTGCGCTTCAAGCTCCATGATTTCTTTAAAATCTTTATTAGCATATTGAACCGCTTTGGCAGGCGAAACACCAAAAAACTTATTTAATAAACCGAAATCTACCTGTAATTGTATCAATTTTGCTGCCTTAATTTTAGATATAGATATCCTTATATATATAAAGTATTTTCTATTGATATAATTTCAAGTTTTGAATTTTTTGTAATATTTCTTAAATTAAGTGTTATTTTTAACAAAATCTTTAATTGATTCCAATTTTTGAATGTCATCAGATTCAATATAAAATCTTAAAAGTGGCTCCGTTCCGCTTTTTCTAATTAATAAAGAACTTAAGCCATTGTCTAAAAATAACTTTATGCCATCAATTTCAAGTTTATCTTTAATTTCAAAATTAGCAATTATAGGCATTTTAGCAAAGTTTTCCATTAAACCATTTGCTTGAATATCATTTTCAAGTTCAACATCTACCCTATCGGTATAAAATTCACATCCTGCAAATTCTTTAATTTCATCCGCTAATTGTTTAAGGGTTTTATTTTCGCTTGAAATCATTTCCAAAATCAATAAATTAGCAAATATCCCATCTTTTTCAGGAATATGTTCACCAACCGAAAGTCCGCCGGAGTCTTCTCCTGCTAAAATTGTGTCATTTTTTCGCATTTCTTCTGATAGCCATTTAAATCCAACAGGAGTAGTTATTGTTTTAATTCCAAATTTTTCTGCAACAACATCAACAACATTTGACACACCAACAGTTTTAATCATGCAGCCAGTTTTGCCTTTTGAATAAAGGTATTTTAAAAGCATAGCCATTACGATATTTGGGCTAATATAATTTCCTTCTTCATCCAAAACGCCATATCTGTCTGCATCTCCATCGTTTGCTAAAACAACATATCCTTCTTGCTTGAATTTCATAAATTTTGGCTTAGGCTCAGGCAGTCCGCCTCCAAAATCAGAAGAATGAAACATATTGCAAGCTTCATATTTAATATTATGTTTGTCTAAAATTTTATCAAAATAGCCAATCGATGAAGAATATAGGCCATCAAAAATAATTTGAGGTTGATTTGCTTTAATTGTTTCAAAATCAATCAAAGCTTCAAGATGTTTAAAATATTCTTCTTCTAATGTTTTTTCAACAATTTCACCGCCGTCTTTTTCTTCAGGGTTGCAATCGATATATTTTAATATTTCATCAGTTATTTCCTTAGTCGCAGGTCCTGCATAATTAGGAATAAACTTAATTCCTTGATATTCTTTTGGATTATGCGAAGCAGTAAGCATAATCGCCCCGATTGAATCAGGATAATATTTTGCGCAATATGCAACAATTGGAGTTGGAACGACTTTTGAAGATAAAACAACCTTAAAGCCATATTTTTTTAACAAATCAGCACAAAATTTTGCAAAATCCTTCGCCATAAAACGAGGGTCATAACCAACAATAATAGTATTTTTTTCTTGCGACAAATTTCTTATGTATAAAGCAATTGCCTTAATTATTCGCTCAACTGTTTCAAAAGTAAATTCACGAGCGATTATTCCACGAAAGCCGTCTGTTCCAAATTTAATAACTGTTTTTTCCATAAAAGCATTATAACAAAATTCTTTTAAAAATCTATTTTTGTAATAAAATTAAACTATGATGAAAGTATATTTAGGAATAGACGTAGGTTCCGTTACTACTAAAATCGCCCTTGTTGACGAAAACGGAGTTCATGTAGATAGCTACATGACAAGAACTGCGGGACAACCCGTTATTGCAGTTCAAAAATGTTTAGATAATTTATTGTCTCAAGCTAATGGTCGAGAATATGAAATTTGCGCAGTTGGAACAACAGGCTCAGGAAGAAATCTTGCAGGAGCTTTAGTTGGAGCTGATGTAATTAAAAACGAAATCACAGCCCACGCTGTTGCAGCAAGCTCAGCAGTTCCGGGAGTTCAAACAATTCTTGAAATTGGCGGACAAGACTCTAAAATTATCATCCTAAGAGACGGAATTGTTACCGATTTTGCAATGAACACAGTTTGTGCAGCCGGCACAGGAAGCTTTTTAGACCATCAAGCACAAAGACTAAATGTTGATATTAAAGATTTTGGCGATATCGCACTTAAATCAAAATCTCCTGCTCGAATTGCAGGTCGTTGCGGTGTTTTTGCTGAGTCTGATTTAATTCACAAACAACAATTAGGCTATGCTGTTGAAGATTTATTATATGGCTTATGCCAAGCGCTTGTAAGAAATTACATTGCAAACTTAGCACTTGGAAAAGATTTATTACCAAAAATTTCATTCCAGGGTGGTGTTGCAACAAACAAAGGCATGGTTAAAGCTTTTGAAGAAGAATTGGGTTGCGAAATCATTGTTCCACCACATCATCAAACAATGGGTGCGATAGGTGCAGCTATGCTTGCAATGGAACATCATCAATATACAAATGCTCCAACAAAATTCAAAGGTTGGACAATTAAAGATATGGAATTTCATTCAATAACTTGCACTTGCACAGGTTGCTCTAACAATTGCGAAGTAATCACAATTTTGGAAGGCAAAGAAGAGCAAGATAGAAGCACAATAACAAAAATTGGAGATATAAAAGGAAATATCATCGCACGCTGGGGCGGAACTTGCGGAAGATGGGATATTTCATAAAATTTCAAACGTCGGTTCAATCCGACGTTTTTTAATGATAAAATATATTTATGAAAAAACAAGATATTTCACTCGGACAATTCATAGCACAAAAAAGAGAGCTTTTAGGCTTATCTCAAGAAGATTTAGCCTTAAAATCAAGCTTAAGCATAGAACAAGTTCAATCAATAGAGCAAGGCTTGGAACTTTTTTTAGCTTCAACAATAAGACAAAAACTTGCTAAAGGATTAAAAATCGACAACAAAGAAATCAAACAATACGAAATAAAAACCGATTTTGCCTTAGCAAAAAATTCCCAAATGGATTCCATTCGAGAAGCAATTTTGTTAAATTCTCAAAATCCAAATTTTACAATAGAATGTCCTCTTTGTGGTGAAAAATTAATCACAAGAATTGCAAAATTATACGATTTAGAAGACAATTTGATTCTTAGACCAAAAGCAAGATGTTCAAAATGTCCTTTTCAATTGGTTGACTAGTCAACTTCAGAAACAACTTGATTTCTACCGTTTTCTTTTGCAACATATAAACATTTGTCCGAAAACTCAATAATTTCTTGAGGTTTTTCGCCGTTTTCGCCAACTGTTGCAACACCAACGCTAATTGTAACATTAACTTTTTCATTATTTGCAAGAACAAATTTATTATTTCTCACAGCTAAGCAAACCTTGTTTGCAGTAATTACTGCTTCTTCTTTATTTGTGTTTGTCAAAATAATAGCCATTTCTTCACCGCCATAACGACAAACAATATCTGAAGTTCTTGAATTTTTCTTTAAAATATTTGCAACTTGCTTTAAAACGCAATCGCCAGATTGATGTCCATAAGTGTCATTGAATTTTTTGAAAAAATCAATATCAATCAAAATTAAAGAAAACATTGTGCCGTATCTTTTAAAAGCATTGACATTGTTAATCATTTGCTCTTGGAAATATCTATGATTATACAATTGAGTCAATCCATCAGTCACAGCTAATTTATATGTTTGCTCATAATCTTTTGATTTTAGGATATATTTTTCACAATATGTCAAAACAAATATTGTTATTGTTGAAATATAAGGCAATACAACGCCAATCCACAGGTTAAATTGCGCCATAAGAACAACGCTTAATACACCATAAAACACCAAAGTTACAATTAAAAAGACTATTGTTTTTAAAACAGAAGTCAATCTTAAAACACAATATCCTACCAAAGCAGACATTAAAATTGAAATCAAAAGATTGATGTTTGTTGGCACTTTTTTAATAAAATTATTATCCATAACATTATTTAAAAAAGTAGTGTGCAACTCAACCCCAGCAAGCCTATATTCTGTTGGAACACTTTTAACATCAGACAAGCTTGTTGCAGTTGTTCCAATATAAATTGTTTTATTTTCAAAATCTTTCAAATATTCAGTGTTGTTATTTTTTAATGCGTCAATAACTCTCCACATTGAAATATGTTTATATGTATGAGAACCTCCATACCAATTCAAAACAGCTCTTTGAGTTTCATCAAGAGGAATATAGTGATTTTCATCCAACAAAATTGAATTATTAACCAATTTTATTTCGTCAAGATTCAACATATCCAAAGCAACTCTAAAAGAAAGATTTGGATAATATTCTCCATTATATTTAAAAACTGGAGTCATGCTGCGAATTACGCCATCTGCCTCTCTTTCAACGTTAATTAGACCAATATTGTCAGTCACAGCGCTTAATTCATCCATAACAACCCTTGCATTCGCAAAAGTAATATAGTTGCTGTCTTTAAATTCGCCTTCTTTTAAATTTAATTTCAATTTTTCATCAAGAACAGGAGGCTTTCTGACTTCTTGCGGATAATTATCCAAATTCATCGAAAGATAAACATTGTCATTATTTTTAACCGCCTCGACAAGAGCTTTATCAGATTCAATATCATTCAAATTTGGTTTAATAAACAATAAATCAAAAATTATGTTTTTTGGCTTTGCTAACTCAACATAATTAATCATATCAGCCCAAACTTTTCTTGTTATTGGCCAAGAACCATAATTGTTCATTATGTATTCATAAGTTTCATCATCAACTGCAACAATAACAATATCTTTATTTGGAGTTTTATATTTAGAAACAATTGTTTGTCTTAAATCAAAAGAGCTAAACTCAATTGTATTAATAAAGGTTTGCAAGAAATTAATTTTGCTTAAATTAAACAAAAACAAAGAAATACCAACAACAATAAAAGCATAAATAATATATGTCAGTAATTTTTTATTATCTTTATTCATAACTATCCAATCTAACTTATGTGGTAATTTGCATAATTAAGTTCATCAATAATCTGATAAACAGGATTAGAATTTTGAAAATTTAATTTAATTCCAAGTTTTAAAATAACGCTCAAAAGGTCATTTTCATTATTATTTAAACCCGTTGGCGAAGATATGAATTTTAATAAATATTTTTCATTCTGATTACAAATCATAGAACAATTTTCTAATATAATCAGACTTATTAAATCAACCGTAAGAACAATTTAAACCAAAAATTGATAGTTCAAACAATGTATTTTTATAAATCAGAAACAACAATTGTCATATCACGACCTGTGCGATTTATGCCAATTGGGTCATAAATTGTATGTTTATCTTTTATTGAAGGGATTGTTTTTTTCAATTCAGAAATAACATCGCCCGTAATATCAAGATTGTGTATTGCAATATAGTTTTTAGAAATACTATCAGATTCTTGCATTTTAACGCTTGCGCCTTTTGCTTCAAGTTCTTCTTTGAGTGCAGTTGCGCTATCTTGGCTTGAAGCCGCATACAATATTCCAACAGATAAATCTTTAGTATCTACATCGGATTTGTTTCTATAAACCATTTTGTTAATAAGTTCTTGGGTTTTTTCAGGGTCAATAATCCAATAGCTAATAACCCCTTTTGTTGATGGCGCACCAGGAATTGTTGCAATTTGAACAGAAGAAGAATCGATATTTTTAGCCATTCCCAAATATTTTGTTAAATCATAAGCAGACAAATCCGTTTGAATATATTCAGGAATAATTTTCAATAATTCAGGCAATTTTACAACTACAACAGGATTTTTCAAATGATTTGATAAAGCATCAAAAAACCATTGTTGACGTCTAATTCTTCCAATATCACCAAAAGAATCGTGTCTAAATCTTAAATATCCTTCTACTTGTTTGCCAGTTAAAATATGATTACCTTGTTTTAAATTAATATGAAGCTTTGCAGTATAATCATCATATTTCATATTTTTTTCAACATATATTGGCAAACCGCCCAAAACATCGATTGCTTTAATTACGCCAGCATTTGAAATTGCAAGATAATTATGTATTTTAACGCCAAAAGTTTCTTCAACTGTTTTAACGGCAAGCTTTGCGCCACCATGAGAAAAAGCGTGGTTAATTTTGTCAGTTTTGTTTTTGCCTGCAATATAAACTTTTGAATCCCTTGGAATAGAAATTACATTAATATTTCTTCCATAGGGTGCAACGCTCACCAAAAGCATTGTGTCAGAACGATTTCCCTTAAATGGATTTTCTTCATTACTTGCTGAATCAACGCCCAAAACAAGGATATTTTGCGTTCTTGGAGAAAAATTGAAATTAAAATCAATTGGTGAATGAGAAGAACTAGGAGCGCTTGCAGTGTTTGAATCCGCTTCAATGCTATGATTTACAAAATAAAATATGCAGCCTACAACCAATGCCAAAAAGAACATAAATTTTGGAAAATTATTTGGCTTTCTTGGGCGTCTTCTTCTTTTATATTGCGGTCTAATCGGAATGCGGTAAACTTGCATTCTATCTTCTAAGCTACTATTCATTCTGTTTCCGTAGTTGTTCACAATTGCTATTATATCACATAAAAAATTAGGGTATTTATTTTTTCTTAGATATACACAAACTCATCAATTTGATGTATTATTCTATTGAGGTATTTTCAAAGGGAATATTTTTTTGTTTAAAAAAAATCAAATTCTAATAGTTTTTTGTTTTTTGTTTTTATTAAACATTAATAATTTAACATTTGCAAAGAATAATAGCAACACTAACGAAATCAAACAACAAGCAATTGCGCTTTATACGACTGGAAATTTCAACGAAGCATTCAAATTGCTTGATAATATTCCTGCAAGCGAAAAAAACGAAGAAGTTTTCCTTCTTTTGGCTAATATTGCCCAAGAAAACAATGACGACAATATGGCAATTCAAAACCTAAACAAAGCTTTAGACAAAAATTATTCATACTATAAAGCATATTACAATCTAGGCTGCATTTTTGCTTCTAAAAATTCATATCTTCTAGCTTCTAACAATTTTGAATTAGCAATCAAATATAATAAAACTTTTCCAAGCAGTTATTATAATCTTGCTTGTTGTCAAATTAAGCTTAAAAACTTTGAATCAGCAAAGAAAAACCTAATTAAAGCAATCGAATTAAATCCTCAAAACAAAGATTACTATTACAACCTGGCATATTGCTATAAGCAACTACACAAAGAAAAACAAGCTCAAAAAATTCTTGAAGTTTATAATAAAATGAGCTAATTTATTTTAAAAGCCGACAACTCAACCATCTTTCTAAATTCATCATATTTGTTGTTTAAGGTTTTAAAATCGCCAATATCAATTATTTTGCCATTATCCATATAAATTATTTTGTCGCAATATTTCAAAATATTCAGCCTATGCGCAATAGCAATTATTGTTTTTTGACCTTTTAAATTCAACAAAACGTCGTTAATTTTATCTTCAGAAATAACATCACAAGAACTTGAAATTTCATCCAAAATTAAAACTTCTTTGTCCTTGTTTAAAACATTCGCCAAGGCCAAGCGCTGGCGCTCCCCATAAGACATTTCGTTAATTTTTAAATTAGTTTTAAGATTTAATTTTTCAACATATTCTTTATTTAAATTTTCAACATTATCAAAAAGAATTGCATAATCTTGACTCAAAAGAGCAATATTATTTTGCCATTTTTGAAAATCGTCTTTGTTTAAAGGCTTATCATCAATAAAAATTTCACCCTGATTAGGCTTAATCAACCCAGACAAAAGCAAAGAAAGAGTTGTCTTTGAACATCCAGATTTTCCAACTATTCCAACAAATTCTCCTTTGTTGATTTTTAAATCAATATTTTCTAAAACAAAATTATTCTTATAAGCAAAAAAGACTTTTGATAATTGAATTGATTTTTCAAAAGGAAGTTTTTCTTTTGTGGTTAAAAATTCAAAATCAATGCCAAATTTTTTATCAAACTCCAGCAATTCCAAAACTAAACTTTTATTTGAATTTATAGAATACAGACAACTTTGCGCTCTATTGATAACAGGAGTTAAACGAAGAATAATAACGCAAATTGTTGAAATAGTTGTAATCAAAAGTTGATTATCAAAATTTGTTGTATAAAACAAAATTCCAAGAACCAAAATAAAAGCGAGCATAACAGAAATTTCAGTGAAATAAATATGAAAAATATCACAAAAGCTTCTATTCTTGTTTAAAATTGCATAATCAAGACATTTTTTTTCAATTTTTTCAACAAAATAATCTTGCTCATTATTTAATTTTATTTCCTTAAAAGAAGTAATAATCTTTAAAATTAAAGAATTCATTTCATCAAAACAAACTGAAAAATGTTTATTTTGATGCGTTGAATTTTTCTTTAAAAATTTATATTCAACAATTGCCAAAATTGAAATAAAAAGCGTTGCAACAAAAGCAGGAATTGTGAATTTCACAAATAAATAAGCTAATAAAATCAAAGCAATTGCGCAATTAATCAATAAATTAATATATTTATAACAATATTGCCAAACGACAAAAGAAATTTTTGAAATAAGATTTAATTTTTCTTCATTGGTTATTGAATTCACTTTAACAAAATCTTGAAATAAAAGGTTTTTAATCGTTTTTGTTGTAATTTTTACAGATAAATCTTGTAAAATTGCATTATTGAAATTAGTAAAAATAAGCATATATATATTTTTTAAAATATATATTGAAGCAATTGCAATCCCTAATATTAAACTAATTTTTGAAAAATCAGAAATATTCAATTGATTTTGAAAAAAAAGAATAATTTTTTCGCAATGAAGAGTTGTTGGATTTGTTAAAAACAAAACAAATTGAAATATTAAAATCAACCCCATATACTCAAAAAACCCAGCAAGCAAAGAAAGAAATATTAAAAAATAAAACTTAATTTTGTTTTTAAAATAAAACCTGTTTATTATTTCGCTAAAAAAATTTATTCCCAAAATTAATTCCTTGAAAAAACTTGCTAGTTTAATTATACTCTTAATTATGCAAAGCCTGTCAAGTAAAGAAAATTATTTCATTGGATTAGCTTTATCAAACTCTTCAAGCTACGATAGCTCAATTTGTGTTTTAGATAGAAATTCTAATATTGTTTTGCTTGATAAATTTTATTTTGCGCAAGATATCGACTATTTTTTTGAAAGCTCACCCTATGTTTCAAAAAGCGCAATTTGCGCAACAGTTCCTTACGACAATAAGCTTTTAGATGGCAAATGGCGAATTCATTCTAAAAATTATCAATCGCTTGGTGATTATTTTAAAATCAACAAAAACGATTGGACAAATAGAATTTCAAAAAGATGTTGCGACACTTTTAAAAAATTAAAAGAACAAAACATCAATATCATAAGAGCAGATATTAACCAATTGAGACAAGCTTATGGCTTATGTTCTCATTATCTTTCAAGAACAAGCATAGACTGCAAAAATCTTCAAACATCGCTAAAATTAAAATATAATTTTAGCGAAATGCCTGATAATATGTTAAGCGCTTCAGCTCTTGAAGCAATAATTGCCGCAATGTTTGCAATGGAAAACGCAAACAATATTCAAACTTCAACAATGTTTGAAATTGACGAAATTCCAGTACTAGCACGTTCCATGTCTAATTAATTTTTCCAGTTAAACTATCAATCTTATCTCTATAAAAATTAACATTGATATTTAATTTTTTGCCAATTTCCAACAAACAAAGCATTATTTCTCGTGTGTTTGAGCCAAATTTTGCTTTTGTTTTGTCAAAAAATTGTTCAAAATTCTTGCAAAACATTGCATAGAATGTGTTTTGAGCTGTTGAAATTTCTGTTTCAATATTTAATTTTTCAAGCAATTCGAAATAATTAATCAATTCTTTAGCATTTTTTATCGTCAAAGATTCTTCAAGAGCGCCCATAAGCCTTGCAAGACTAGCCGACAAAATTGTTCTAATTTTTGGAGTATTAAGCTTAATTTTGAATTTATCTGCTAATTGCTTAATACCGACAAGCCTTTCAAGCGAAGCTTTATCGTCATATTTTTTAATTTCCAGAAGCTCTTCTTCAAGATTTGATAATAAAGTATATTTTGCACATACTCTGAATCCTTCAGGAATATCCATCCCCAAATCGTTCAAATGGCTAATTGGATTCAACAAACCATCATACATATCAGCATAAGTTTGTGCTGCTTTTTGAAGCTTAGTTTGAATCATGTTTTCAAGAGTATTTTTTCTTCTATCAATTGGGATATCTTTCAAAGAATAGAATTTTGAACCATAATAAAGCTCAATTGCTTGCAGTGTTTCAACTATGCTTTCTTTTTTAAATATTTTAGAAATCTCTTTTGCTTCAAGATTATAATCTTCAGCGCATTTATATTGTTTCACAGCGCAATAAAAATCATAATTTTGCGTTTGCAAAATAACATAAGACATTTCTTTCTTTTCAAAAGTAATTTTTGAAGTAACGTCAATTTTTCCAAAAGACAAAATGTTGTCAAAGCTTGCATATTTTTTAACGTTATTTCTTTTTACTTTAAAACAATATAAATCTGTCTCTTTTTTATCATCATTAATATCAAAGCTTGATTCAATAGCATATTGCGCAGTAATTTTTTCAAAACCAACCGCAGAAGGCTTAACCCAACGATTAAAGATGTCTTTTCCGTTGCCGAACTCCATAATATTACTTTTTGCTTTTTGCAAAATTGAAAGGAATGTTTTTTCATAATTTGTTTTTGAAAATTCGCTTGCAAGCTCCATCGCTCTTGCAGCATATTTCATAATTTGAGTAGTCTCAATTCCTGAAATATCAGCAAAAAACCAACCGCAACTTGTAAACATCAATTGGGAAAAACGTTGAATTTCCATTAATTTAATTGCTTTTATTTTGTCTTGTTCAGACAAATTTTTCTTAGCGTTTTGTTTGAAAAATTCATCAATAGTTTCTTTTGTTCTATCCAAAATAACATCAATATAGTTATTTCTTGCTTCCCAAAAATCTTTATAATATTTTGTTCCTTGAATAGAGCAAAGATTAATAAGCTCGTCTCTTAAATAATCAAGAGCCTGACGAAGTGGTTTTCTCCATTTTTGATTCCAATGGGGCTGTGCGCCTGTCGAACAACCGCAATCATCCATCCACCTTCCAACACCATGAGCACAAGACCAAGCGCTAACAGGCTTGATATCAACTTCGTATTGAGGCGGATGTTTTTCTAAAAATTGAGCATAATTTGTGATTTCAAATCCTAATTCTTTTGCGCCAACTTTTAAAACATAAGCAAGAGCCATATCGCCAAATTTTGTATGATGCCCATAGCTTTCGCCATCAGTTGCAATATTAACAATTTGAGCATGATTTCTTGATTGAACAAAGCCATCATTCAAGCGATAAGAAAACTTTTTGCCATCACACAATAAATTATCAAAAGCAACAGATTTTGAAATTGAACCATCATAGAAAAATAAATCGATATATTTTTCTTTATCTGTTCCTTCAACAAAATATCTATATGCTCTTGATGGATCAATTGAACCCCAAGAAACATCTTGCCAGTTATGTTCGCCAATTTTATTAATACATTTTGCTTGATGAGGCGATAAAATAGTGTATTTAACCCCGCAATCAATCAAAACTTCCAAAGTTTGCGCATCAACCGCAGTCTCCGCAAGCCAAATGCCTTCAGAATTTCTGCCAAATCTTTTTTGAAAATCCTTAAGCCCCCAAATAACTTGAGTAATCTTATCATTTTGATTTGCTAAAGGCATAATAATGTGGTTATATACTTGCGCAATAGCGCAACCATGTCCATCATATAATTCACGAGATTCAATATCCGCTTGAATAATTCTATCGTAAGCAGGCTTGTTATATTTTTCCATCCAGCTTAATAAAGTTGGACCAAAATTGAAGCTCATATATTTATAATTATTTGAAATTTCAATAATTGAATTTGTCCCATCAACAATCCTAGAAACGCTATTTGGACTATAACATTGCCAACAAATCTTTTCGTTCCAATCGTGATTTGGCGCAGCACTGTCTTGTATTTCAATTTCTTCAATCCAAGGGTTTTCTCTTGGAGGTTGATAAAAATGTCCATGTATCGTAAGGTATTTTTTATTTTCGCTCATCTTCCAACTCTATTTTTACTAATTAGACTTTTTTGCTTTTTGAATTATTGTTAATTTTTCAATTTCTAACCAAGGGTCATTTAATGCATTTGAAAAGACTTTTGCAGTTATTTCAATTTTATCCCCGGTGTCTAAATCAATGAATTTTTCAGCCAATGTTTTTTTCATAAACAATTTCATTTCAGATAAAGGAATGTTATGGTCTGAAACATCGTCTCTTTGAATCAAAATTCCAATATATTCGCTGCTTTTTCTTAATGCTTTTGAATAATCAAGTCCAAGAGTAGAAAATTTGTCAAAAGTTGCTTGCATTTTAACAGTCTTATTGAGATATTTACTTGGCGAAGCAACAATATTCAAAGGCGTTGCACTAATCACTTTAGCACTTTGAGCTTGTTGAGCTTTAATTGGAGCAGCAATCGCTGAAGTTTTATCAAGCTCCAAACACCATACGCTCAATATTGCCACAAAACCAAATATTAATAATATATTTTTTTTCATTTTTTCCTCTATAAGTCCTTTAGCTTTAAGTTTATCATATTTTTTAACGATTTAAAATATCAATTTGTTCTTTAGTCAAATTAAGGTATTTAATCTGATTTTCAAAGCCCATTTGGCGTATATCTTCCTCGGTTAAAATTTCTTTTTTGATTAAATTTAAACATATTTCATCAAGAGTCATATTTGAACCCGCCAAGACACCATTTTCATCTTTTCCAAAAGAATTGATTTTTTTATTACAAAAGACAATTTCTTTGTCATAGTTGCTTGAAGGCAAGCTATCACTAATTAATATTATTTTATTTTTTGGCTTAACTTTTAAAAATAATTTCAATATATCTAAAGATGTGTGAACTAAATCTGGAATAATTTCACAAAAAACATCATCGCAAATTAAAGCACCAAGAGCAATCGAAGGATTTCTATGATGAATTGAATTCATTGCATTAAAATGATGAGTTGTTGCAACACAACCATTAAGATTATCGCCAATTGTGTGCCCTGCTTGAGTTTTAATATTTTTAGAATTTAAATATTCAATTAAATCAATATCTTCCTCTGGCGCAATTGTAACAATTTTAATGATGTTTTCCATATCTTTAACAAGATTTTTAAAATTTTCAACTGTTGGCTTTTTAAAAACTTTCTTGTCCTGAATTCCAGATTTATGAGCAGAAAGAAAAGTTCCTTCTAAATGCACACCCAAAATTAATGCTTCAGAATTAATAGAAGAAATCTGTTCGTCTTGAATTTTTTTAAACAAAACTAATTGATTATATATTTTTTCATCATCATCACCAATTAAAGTCGGACACAATCCAACTATATTTTTTTTATAAAGCCCGAAAAGAACATGTTTGATTTCATCATAATCCGCATCATTAAAGGATATTCCAAAGCTTCCATGAATATGATTATCAATTAATTTATATGGCAATTTGACTTTTCCTCATAAAACATTAAAGGGTACATGTATATTATAGCGCGGTTATTGTGAAATGTTAATAAATGTAACAAAATTAAGAGTTAATCCTAAAGAATTATCATCCGAATGTCGTATATCAAAACATAAATACGAAGGAAAGGTGACAATATGGGATTAGCAGCAAGTCAAGCTCGCTTTCTTGGTCTGACTGCGAGGAAAAGCAACGTTGAATATCAAGTTCAACAAATCAACCAACAAAGGGTAGCGCTATCAAACGAAGTAATGGGTTTGTATGGCAAATACAACGATTTAGAGGTTCCAACACCTCCAGTTGTAACTGACTATATGAAAACAACATACACAATTGATTCTACTCTTGAAAAATATCAAATCGAGAATTTCACAAAAATCACTTCAGGAGAATATGAAGGATATTATGATGTAAGCTTAACTTGGGATGAAGAAATCGCAAAAGCATACACATATAGTGCTAAGGATAGCGTAATTACAACAAAAAAAGGTGACGATGGATATTCATATTTACATTTTCAATTAGGTTTGGATTCATATTTATACGATGAAAACGACCTTGAAAATTCAACAATCACAAAAATAACTGGTGACTATGAAAAATATCAAGGTTTGAACACAATTATGAAAAACCAAGGTTTAACAGACGGCACCTTTTATATGTTTATGAAAAACGGAACTGCATATTATACTTCTCAAAACGACCTTGAATCAACAGAATATGAAACAGTGGACGGAAAAGAAACATATTACGGAACTTACACCTTTGATTATCAAGGAGCACAAAAAAAGACAAACACCGCAACAGCAAAAGCAGCTCTAACACAAGAAAATTCAGGAAGATTATCAACAATTCAAATAATTAATTCTGAAGATTTACCAGAGCTTGTTGATAAAGTTTATTCAATTACAACTTCAAGCGTAGAAGATTCAACTTTGTATGATGAAGCAATGAACAATTACGAATATAAAAAAATGCTTTACGAAAAAGAAGTTGAAAAATTAAACGCCAAAACAAAAAAACTTCAAGAAGAAGATAGAGCATTAGAACTTCAAATTAATCAACTTGATACAGAACAAAAAGCGCTAGATACCGAAATGGAATCAGTTACAAAAGTTATTGAAGACACAATAGATAAAGTATTTAAAACATTTAGTTCATAAGAAAATTTCATTATTCCTTTGTATTTATCCCTTGCGTTATCAAACTCAAGGGTTTATTTTTTAATACGCACGAAAAAACCTTGTACTTGTTCCATTTTCTCCAATTTTAATTTTAATTTCCCTTAAGCATCTTGGACATTTGCCTTGATAATGTGTACCTTCTTTGTTTTTGTATATTCTTCCATATACATTACAACATTCAAACATTATGCCCAAAAAATTTAAATTCTTTTTTTCTTCCATGGCTAAAATAATAGCTCTTAAACATTGTAAATTAAATCAATTTTTTGTTTGAAATTCTTTGCAAAATTCACTAAAACATAGTAAAATGAATCAAAATAGTATTATGAGGAAAAATCTCGATGGGTATTTATATGCAAGTTATTATTGCAGTTTTGCTAGGTTTTAAAAGAAATTGGCACATATTTATGGGTCTAATTTTGGGTATTTTAGTTGGCTGGAAATTTCCTCAAGAAAATTTTGAATCACTTTATACTGTTTTAAATTTTATAGGCGAAGGCTTCATCAATGTTATCCAAATGGTTGTTTTGCCTTTGGTTATTAGTGCAATCATTATCGGAATTTCAAACATTGGAGATTCAAAGCAATTAACCAAGTTTGGCTCAAAAATGTTATTATATTATGGAATAATCACAATTTGTGCAGTTTCAATCGCTGCTGCTGCTGCAATATTATTACAGCCAGGAGTTAGCGCAAGAGAATTAATCAACAATGACATTGCACACCACATCCAAGAATATGTTACAAATGCAATTCAATATCAAAAAGAAAATTTGACTCAAATTTTCATGGATATAATTCCAAAAAACCCATTTGAAGCTTTAGCAACAGGCAAAATGATTCCTGTTATCATATTTACTTCTATTTTTGCAGTTGCCCTAACAAGAGCAGGCGAAATTTCAAGACCATTGGTTTCTTTATTTGAAAGTATATTTGCAGCAACAATGAAAGTTACCGATTGGATTATGTATCTTGCAGCTCCAGGTATTTTTGCTTTAACTGCAACTGCTGTTGGAAGCTTCGGCTTAGATGTTTTTGCTAACATTTCAAAATATATTTTGGCATTCTGCGCAGCAATTGCAATCCAGTTCTTTATTGTATATCCATTAATGTTAAAAATATTTTCAAAAGTTCCTGTTGGAAAATTATTTGGAGCAATCTCTGAAGCAATTATGGTTGCTTTTGGAACGGCTTCATCTAGCGCAACATTGCCTTTAACAATCACTTGTTGCGAAAAAAGAGGCATTTCAAACCGTATTTGTTCATTTGTGTTGCCATTAGGAGCAACTCTAAATATGGATGGCACAGCAATCATGCAAGTTATAGCGGTTATTTTCTTAACTCAAATGTATGGCATTGAATTAACTCCACTATTACTTGTTGAAATTGCTGTTCTAGCAATCGTTGCTTCTTCAACTTCAGCAGGTATTCCAGGGGCCGGCTTAATTACAATTGCGCTTGTATTAAACGGAATCGGCTTAACTCCTGAACAATTAGTAATTGGCTTTTCATTGTTGTTCACGCTTGAAAGATTTTTAGATATGTTTAGAACAATTTTAAACGTTACATCTGATGCGGTTGTTGCGGCGATTATCGCAGACAATGAAAACGAACTAGATTACGAGCTTTTGTGTGGTAAACAAGTAGAACAAAAAATGTAATGAATATAAAAGTTGTTCTGGAAGGAAAATTAAAAGAAAGTTTTTATCTTGAAGGCGCTAAAGAATATCAAAAGCGCCTTCTTAATAGAGTTGAAATTATTGAAACATCCAACATTGAAGAATACATTAAAAACAAACAAAACGCTTTTTTAATAACAATGGAAATAGAAGGCAAACAGCTTTCAAGCGTTGACTTTGCAAAAAAATTAAGAGAAATTGAAACAGATGGCTACTATAATGAAATATTGTTTTTAATAGGTGGTTCTGATGGACTAGTTCAAAACGTTAGAAATAAATCAAACTTTAAGTTTTCAATGTCAAAATTAACATTTTTACACCAAGAAGCTGTATTAATCTTAATGGAACAAATATATCGAGCATATAAAATTTTAAATAACGAGCCATACCATAAATAAGGAAAGAATATGAGAGCAGTTGATTTAATTCAAAAGAAAAAAGAAGGAAAAAGCCACACCCAAGAAGAAATAAAATTCTTAGTTGAAAATTATACCAAAGGCAACATTGAAGACTATCAAATGTCTGCTTGGCTTATGGCAGTATGTTTTCAAGGCTTAAACGATGAAGAAACAGCATATCTTACCCAAGCTTTTGTTGAAAGCGGAGATATTTTAGATTTCAGCAAAATTTCATCAAATATTGCAGACAAACACTCAACAGGTGGCGTGGGCGACAAAGTAACACTTGCTTTGATTCCAATTTTAGCTCAACTTGATGTATATACTGCAAAGCTCTCAGGACGTGGACTAGGGTTTACTGGCGGAACAATCGACAAACTTGAAGCTATTCCAAATTTTAAAACAGAATTAACTAACGAGGAATTTTTCAAACAAATCAGTGATATTAAAGTTGCAATATCATCCCAAAGCCCAAATTTAACACCTGCCGATGGTAAAATTTATGCTCTTCGTGACGTTACTGCAACAGTCGACAACAAAAGCTTGATATGCGCTTCCGTTGTTTCCAAAAAAATTGCCTCTGGCGCAAATTCAATTGTTTTAGATGTTAAATATGGTTCAGGAGCATTTTTAAAAACTCCGCAAGAAGCTCGTGAACTTGGCGATTTAATGATTAAAACTGGAAAATTATTAAATCGAAACATCGATGTTGTAATAAGTTCAATGGAACAACCGCTAGGGTTTAGCGTTGGAAATAGCTTAGAAGTTATTGAAGCTCTTGAATTTTTAAAAGGCAATTATAAAGAAGATTTGTATGAAATAACTCTTGAATTAGCAATTAAAACCTTGCTAAATTGCAAAAAAGCAACAACAAAAGAAGAAGCAAAAGCAATGGTTGATTTAGTTATTAAAAACGGCAGCGCTTTAAACAAATTCAAAGAAATCATAGCTCATCAAAAAGGCAACACGGAAGTAATTGAGGATTATAGCCTGTTTGAAATTGGAAAAAACAAAACAGAAATAAAAGCAAATAAAGATGGCTATATTTCAAAATTAATAGCTCTTGATGTAGCTCATGCAGCAAAACTTCTCGGTGCAGGAAGAGACAAAAAAAGCGATTCTATTGATTTTGGAGCAGGAATAATCCTTAATAAAAAAATAGGAGACAAAGTCCAAAAAGACGATGTTGTAATGGAGTTATATTACAATGATGTTTCTCAAACAAAATTGAATGATTCAATCAAAATTGCGCAAAGCTCATTTGAAATTCAAGAAGAAGAATTCGAAAAACCAAAATTAATTTATTAAAAAGCTCCCATAAAGGGAGCTTTTCCTTCGTGTTTATGTTTAACCTTGATGAAATTGTCTTTTGATATTGTAATTGAAATAACAATCTTGAGGTTCGTTTGTTTTAAAATTATAAACAAAACATTTTTGAGCAATATTTTCACCATTTTCGCTTGAATAATTAACATAAACATTATTCAAAGAATTTTTATTAGAAAAAATATATACCCTATCTGCTTCTACTTTTCCTTGAGTTGGACAATATTCTAATCCAAAAGCGCAGCTTTTTAAGCAATTGTTTTCAAAATCAAATTGTTTATCAATTTGTTTCCAAGTTCCAATTGCATTTGTTTTGTAACCTTCGCTTGCACTAATTAATTTTTCAACTTCATATTCTCCGATGTTTTTATAATCATATCGAAAACCTTCAATTTTCATGCCAGTCGATGTTGAAATGCAATCATAAGAAATGCTTTTAATCCCTGATTTATCAAAACAAAATTCGTTCGCCCAAGAAGAAGACCCATCTTCCCTAAGATGATAATCTTTTCTTCTAATATAGCCATTATCAGGCTCATAATAATATATCATTTTAGCGTGGAAGCCGTCTTTATCCTCCAAAACACCAACTTGATATTCAATTGGTTCATTTGTATCTTGAGAAATTAAAGCAATATTTTTTGTGCCATCTTCGCAATATTGAGTTATTTCATAACCGTCTAGTGTTTCTCTAATTGTTGAAATCAATTTTCCTTTTTTATATTCTTCGCCAATTTTTCCACCAAAAGAATCATCATTTCGAAAAACAATTAAGCTATTTCTAAAAGCATCAGCAGTTGCAACAAATTTTCCTTGTTGAGCTTCTTTAAAAGTTTCAATTAAATCTTCTGAAAGATATTTTGCATCCCAACTTGCTCCGTCAATATCAGAAGCAACCGTTCTTGAAATATAGATTAAATTTCCGCCACTTTCTAAAATATCTTGAAATTTATCAAGCACACCACCAAAAGGATTTTTCACTTCTTCAATATATAAATTTGCTTCATCAAGCAATGTTCTTGGAGAATTTGAAGTGAAAGAAATTTTGTTTTTTAAGCTCAATTCAACAACGTCCGCTTTTAAGGCAGGAGTTGAATATTGAACATTAGCTTTATTGTTAAAATTGGTTTTATAATTAAATGGTCTAATTGCTTGTATTTTCATTTAGCCCTCGATTCCACTAGTGCAATCAATGAAATTAATTAATTTTCCATTTTTAAATTCGTAAATTTCACTTGCACTAATTTTTCCTAACGTTCTATTATAATCATAATAAATTGTTTTTAATTTGCCATTTTTATCATAGAAATAAGCCTTATCTGCAATTAAACTAAGCTCGTCTGTTTTTGAATCAGATAAACAAGAAATCGGTTTTTTGGTTTCCCTGTCAAATTCATAAGAAGTCATTTTCCCATCTTGTTCATATACACAAACTCCAACAAAATCTCCAGAAATATAGATGTCTTTTGCAATTTTATCATCATAATATTCACGCATTGAAATTGTTTTGTCAAAAACTTGTGCGCTAATTTTTAATTGTTGAGTATTTTCGTCGTATATTTCAATATCATTTTCATCAAGCATTGGGTTAAAATTTTGCCAAACTAGATCCAAATTTTTTTGAACATCTTTTTGAACTTTGCAAGCTTTTTTATAAACAGCTTTTCCTTCTTTTGCCATTGCTTCACCTTGCATTTTTAGTGCAGTAGTGATTGTTGGAGCTTTTGTTGTTCTTTCAAATGAATCAAATTTATTTTTAGCACAAAAATTAAATCTAACATTATTTGTCTTATGATTTTGTTTTTTGAAATCTATTAAACCAACACCTTGAATTTTCATAACTTTATTTCCCTAATTAAAATTTATCTTTCTTGCATACGTTTCTTTTTTGCCGTCATTTTTTGAATATTTTGAAATATAACTTTCTAATTTATCATTCAAATAAGAATAAACATCTGAAGCAGTAATTTTCCCATTCATATCTATTGTTTCATTGAAAGTTGCCTTTTCAAGACCATTTCTTCCAAATTTATATTGCTTTTTAATTGTGTCTTTACCTTGAAAAGCAATGTTTTGCATTTCTTTATACAAATAAAGCATTTCATCATAAAACAAAAAGCTTTCTTGTATGCTTTCACAAATATTATTTAAAGTTCTGCCTTCTTTTGCATACAACACCAATTGAGAATCATAAAAAGAAAAGAATTCATCATATCTTATTAAATTATCAAAATCATTCAAATAATTAGAAGCATATTGTTTTAATTCAGTATTTTCAAACACATATCTTTTTGAGGCCTGTTCGCTTTTTGAATATTTTGTAGAATATCCTGCTTCATAAGAACATAAGTTATCTTGATTAAAAAGAAATCTTTCTTGAGCTTTGTATCCAACTGCACTATATCTAACATTAGAAGAATATTCGATTAATCTTTGAGTAAATTTATCAAAAACATAATGAGATGCAACATTGTTTGCCCCATAAAACACAATTTGAACCCTATCGCCACCAACAATAACTTCTTTTGTTGTTTTGCCATTTCTTGTTTCTTTTAGATATTCGGTTTTATCCTGATTAATCGAAAATGTTGTTGTTTTGTTTCCATCAATGTCTGCAACTAATTTATTTTCTTTTGCTTCTAAAAGCTGGTTCATAGCAGAAGAAAAAACTTTGTCTGCTTTTCTTAAAATATCGTATGCATCATATAAAATATCATTTGATTCATCAATATATTCATGTGCCACATCCAGCAATTCATCAGCTCTTTGTTGGGTTTCATTTGCATCTTTTTTAATATTGTTTGATTGCTTTTTTATCTCCATTTTTAAATTAATATCAGCAATCACATCCATAAAACCACAAAATGAAACTTGGTTTTGATTTTTTAAAACTGGAGCTTGAGAATTACTTTTAGAAAAAGCATTTTTGCTTTTTTTGTTAATAACACTATAATTATTTTTATTAATAGGATTTATTTTCATTTTAAATTTCCATTTTTGTCGAATACGTTACATTTAATCCATTTTCTTTTTGGTCAAATGCGCAATATTTTATTTTCCCTTCAACACAAGAAAAAACCCTATCGCTAACAAAACCATCTTGTTTTGTTTGAATAGGATAAATTGAAACGCTTTTTAGCGCATTATTTTGATATTTGAAATATCTTTTATATGTTTTTTCTCCAAAAGCATCTTGAAGTTCGCCTTCAATATATTCAGCCATTTCTTCATTTTCGCCAAAATCGATTTGTGCTTTTGAATAATCAAGCCCTTCTTCATAATCATAAGTTAATTGATTGCAATAATAATGAACTTTATCATCCTTAAAAGCAAAAACTTCATCCATTTTTAGTCTTATACCTTGCCAAGCTTCTCTTAAAGAAGAATATTCGCAAAGTTCATCCTCTTGGAAAATATATCTATCTAAAGATTTTTCAAGCAAAGAATCTTCGCCTTCAATTTTTAAAAAATATTCGTCGTATGTGTCTAATTTACCATTATTAAACGAGTAATGTTTATCGGCGCTGAACGATTCACCATCTATTTCAACATTTTTTGAAAAAGAAATTAATTCTCTATTTCTTGCATCAAAAATAAATAAATCTCTTTTTTTATCTTTTGGATTTCCAACATAAACAAATGCTTTGCCGTCTTTAATTTCGCTTTGCTCCATTAAAGCGCTAAGACCAAATTTTTTAATTCTTTGAGCTTGTTTTTGGATAGCTTTTGCTTCAATTAAAGCTATTTTTGCGTTTTTCTTAATGCCTTGTGCTCTTTTGAGTAATTCTTGTGATAGTTTTATATTTTTATCTGATTTTTTTTGAATTCTTTTTGCTTCTAATGTGCAACTCATTTTTTTTATAAAATTAAAATTAGCCTTGTTTTGAACTTCGCTAGTTGTTTTGTTTAAACCCAAAAAAGTAACAGGAGAAGTTGTCTTAGGGGTGATTTTATTAAAATTATTTATATTATTTGCCAAATTTATTTTCATAATTAATCTTTCAAATTCACAGCCTTTGAAAATTTTTCTTTTCCATTTTTAGAAAATTCATATTCGCACAAACATCTTAAAGGCTCATCGTCATCATAGAAAAATAGCTTCTTAGCAGTCATTTTTCTTTCTTTTGGTAAAGCTTCGATGTCTAAATATGCTTTTTGCAAGCCATTTTCGCCATATTTATACATTGTTCCAATTGTATTGTTGCCATCTTTTTTCATAACAACATCCAAAATGCAAGAAGTTAATTCGCCATCAATTCCATATATATATTCCGCTTGTGCTGTTCTTTCTTCTTCAAAAGAATCAACAAGCCCATAAAAAACTTTTCTCAATTGTCCTTTTACAAAAGTGTAATTTTCTTCACTTTTTTCAACGCCGTCGTTATTATATTGCCAATTTATGCTATAACTTGCTAAATTTCCATCATGATATGAATAATGAGTTTTTGATTTTTCATATTTTTCATCAACAACTTTGTGCTTAATATCGCAAGAAGTTATTTTGCCATCTTGAAACATAAATTGTTTAGAAGCTTCATATCCATCAAGGTTAATTTTAATATCTTTTGCAAATTGTATTATCTCGCCATTATCAACATCAAAAATATATGAATCCATTTTTCTTGTTTCAGGATTTCTTTCCATAACCATCACAACTTGTCTATCAAAAATTATTTTTCGAGAAGTTTTTCCAGCTTCATCATATTCTTCGATAATAAGCTGACCATCATCCCCATCATAATATTCTCTTGTTATTTCATTATTTAAAGGATTGATAACTGGTTCAAAATTAGTGTTTCTGCCTAAATTTAATAATTCTTTTGCTTTTAAATAAACGACGCTTGAATTTTCTTTTATTTGCATAGCTTCTTCTTGAAAATCGGAAGCATCGGCCAGAACAACATAAGAATATTCTCTTGTTTCGCTAGCTTCTTTATATGTTGAATTTGCATCTTGATTTAAATATTTTGCTTGAATTTTTATTCCTTTTTCAAATAAACCACTAAAAGAAACACTATCTTTCGCTATTAAGGAAACAGGGCAAGAAAAATTTGAATTATTATAATTTTTAATTAAAAATCTATTATCAACACTTTGAATTTTCATTTTTCACCTAACTAAAAACACTGATAACATCCCAATAAACCTCGTCAGCCCCTCTTTGTTCATAATTTCCGGTAAAATATTTTAATTCATTAGTCAATTCGTCAAATTCATATCTAAATTTTGAAGTTATAACACCACCAGTTTTAATACAGAAATCTCCATCATATTTTTGAAGCTTATCATTTAAATAGCTAAATCTTTTTGCAACGTGTATTTGTTCGTCCTCTTCTTTTGCAACAAGCAAAAATTCTTTCAACTTGTCTTTTTGAAAGAAAAGACTTTTTTGAACTAGTTTGAAATTTTTATTTGCAACATTTAAATCACAAGAAGCTAATTCATTATCTTCATAAAAATATTCTGCATCCGCACAATAAGCGCCATCTTTATAAGTTGTTTTTCCAATTGCACAATATAACAATTCGCCGGTTTTCAAGTCTAATTTATAAATGTCTTCTCGAACTTTTTCATCACAACGGTCATTGTTTCGTGTTCTTGCAACACATTCGCCGTTTTTAATAGATACATCATAAATAGCGTTATCAAACCCGATTCTAAAAATTGTGTTTCTTTTTTCTTCTTTTAAAAATGCTGCTTTTGATTTTCTGAAAGAAAATTTTTCTAAAAATTTTTCATATAATTTTCCCGCAAGTTCTTGTTGTTTTTTTGAATTGTGCAAAACCTTTGAAGCTTCGTTAAGCCCAAATTGAGCAGTTTTTTTAATCATTGGAACAGTTTGTTCAACATGATAAGGGTATAATACAAATTCACAATTTGGTTTTAATGTTGTTTGAAAAGTATCCGTTTTTAAAGGAGTCATCGGCTTAACTTCTTGTTTTTGAGGAAGTTCGACTTTATTATTTCTTTTTATTTTTTTATGATGTCTTTTAGTAAAATTTAAAGAAGAAATTGATATGTTCATTTGTTTTTCCTTGCATATAGTGTTCATACAAAACTGCTGAAATTATTTTTTTGCGCTAAAAAAACGGCTCAAACGAGCCGTTTAATATATTTTTTCTATTTTTAAATATTTGGTCTTTGAGTATAAACTTCAAGCTCTTGTTCAAGCGCAAAAGAAGCTTGAAGAAGGGTTAATTCATTAAGGTTTTTAGCAATGATTTGAACCCCAATTGGCATTCCATCCTTATCAAATCCGCAAGGCATAGATAAAGCAGGCGCACCAACTAAATTTGAAGAAATAGTTGCAATATCTGTTAAATACATTTCAAGCGGATTATTAGCTTTTGAATTTAAATCAAACGCTGTAGTTGGACATGTCGGAGATACCAAAATATCAACAGATTCAAACGCTTTATTAAAATCATCCGCAATTAATCTTCTCAATTGTTGAGCTTTTTTGTAATAAGCATCATAATATCCGCTTGAAAGCGCATAAGTTCCAAGCATTATCCTTCTTTTTACTTCAGGACCAAAGCCTTGAGCTCTTGTTTTGCAATACATATCCATTAAATTTTCGCAATCAGCCGCTCTGAATCCATATTTAACACCATCAAAACGAGCCAAATTTGAACTTGCTTCAGCTGTTGCAACGATGTAATAAACGCCAATTGAGTGTTTTAACAAAGGAAGGGAAATTTCTTTTATTTCAGCACCCATTTTCTCATAAGTTTTAATAGAGTTTTCAATTGACGCTTTAACATCATCAGATACACCTTCAGACATTAATTCTTTAATAACGCCAACTCTTAAACCTTTAATGTCTTTTTTAAGGTTATTATAAATGTCGCCAACCTCAAGTTTTAAGCTTGTTGAATCCTTAGAGTCATATCCTGCGATTGCCTCATATAATAAAGTTATATCTTCAATGCTTTTTCCAAAAGGTCCAATTTGATCCAATGAAGAAGCAAAAGCAATTAAACCATAACGAGAAACTCTTCCATAAGTAGGTTTAAAGCCTGTAATCCCGCAAAACGAAGCAGGCAAACGAATTGAACCGCCAGTGTCTGAACCAAGTGATAAAGTTACTTCGCTTGAAGCAACACTCGCAGCAGAACCACCAGAAGAGCCACCTGGAACTTTAGATAAATTATATGGATTTCTAACAATTCCAAAAGCAGAGTTTTCATTACTTGAACCCATTGCAAATTCGTCTAGATTTGCTTTTCCTAAAATTGGAACAAGATTTTCTTTTAATTTTGTTGTAATTGTAGCATCATATGGCGAAACAAAATTTTCCAACATTTTTGATGAACAAGTTGTTTTTGAACCAATATAGTTCATGTTATCTTTTAGAGCAGTAGGAATACCTGCTAACATAGGAATTTCTTCACCTGCAGCAATTTTTTCATCAACTTTTTTAGCTGTTTCAATTGCAGAATCAAAGGTTGTAGAATTAAAACAACCAAGCTCTTTGTCTAATTTTTCAATTCGCTCAATTGAAGCTTTTGTTAATTCTAGGGCACTAACTTCTTTATTAACAAGGGCTTTATGCTGTTCAACTGCTGTCTTTTTAAGTAATTCCATTAATTTTACTCCATATAATATTTGTCTTAAAATTATTTTATGACAAATAAAATTATTGGTAAATATGGCGAAGATATTGCAAAAGATTTCTTAATAAAAAACAAATTTGAAATCATAGAAACAAATTATAGATATTCAAGAGTTGCCGAAATCGACATCATAGCAAGCAAAAAAGATGTTCTACATTTTGTGGAAGTTAAAACAAGAACGCAAGAATTTTTTGGTTCGCCACTAGAAGCAATCACCCCAAGCAAACTAAAACAAATTTTTTCATGCGCAAGCGAATATATGTCAAAAAGCAAAAAAAGATATAAAAAATATCAAATTGACGCAATTGGAATCGTTTTAAATGGAAAAGAAATTAAAAAAATAGATTTCATTGAAAATATATCATTATAAAAATCGCTCCCAAAAGGGAGCGATAATCATTTTTTAGTTAAAATAGCGTTTTAATAAGCCTTTGAAAGCTGCACCGTGACGAGCTTCGTCTTTTGCCATTTCATGAACTGTGTCATGAATTGCATCATAGCCTAATTGTTTTGCTCTAACTGCAATATCTAATTTTGCAGAGCAAGCGCCAGTTTCAGCATCAACTCTTGCTTGAAGATTTTCTTTTGTTGATGAAGAAACAACTTCGCCCAACAATTCAGCAAATTTTGCAGCATGTTCTGCTTCTTCTAGTGCTATTCTTTTATAAGCTTCAGCAACTTCAGGATAGCCTTCTCTGTCTGCTACTCTAGACATTGCAAGATACATTCCCACTTCAGTACATTCACCCATGAAATGGTCTTTTAGTCCTTTTGTAACTTCAGCATCTTCAACAACGCCATCGCCAACATGATGTTCGCAAGCAAAACCAGCATTTTCTTCCATTTTGTTGAATTTTGTTGCTTTGCATAATGGACAAATTTCTGGTTGATTTTCTTGTTCAACTGTCCAACCGCATACTGCGCATACCCATTTTGTCATTGTTTTCTCCTTTTTTATTTTGCTAATTTCTTAATTATTTCTTTTTTGAATTCTTCACTTGTGGCATTACCGCCCAAATCTTTAGTTAAAGCTTTGCCTTCTTGAAGCACTTCAAACAAAGCTTTTTCAATATTTTTTCCTGCTTCAATTTCGCCGATATAATTTAACATCATACAAGCACTTCTTAGCAATCCTGTTGGATTTGCAATTCCTAATCCTGCAATATCAGGAGCACTTCCGTGAACTGCTTCAAAAATAGCGCATGATTTTCCGATATTAGCACTTTGAGCAACACCCAAACCACCAATCAAACCGGCACACAAGTCTGAAACAATATCGCCATATAAATTTGGCATAACCAAAACATCGAATTGACTTGGTTTTTGAACCAATTGCATGCATAAATTATCGACCAAAATTTCATGGGTTTCAATATTGTTATATTTTTTTGATACTTCTCTAAAAGTATTTAAAAACATTCCGTCAGCAAGTTTTGAAATATTTGCCTTGGTTACAACGCCAACTTTTGAGCGATTATTTTTTAGCGCATATTCAAACGCAAATTCGCAAATTCTTTCACAACCAGCTCGTGTGATTAATTTAACACCATGGATTGTGTTTTCATCAATTTTATTTTCAATTCCCGCATAAATGTCTTCTGTGTTTTCTCTTATAATGACCAAATCAACATCGTTGAATGGAGTTTTAACTGCTGGAAGATTTTTGCTCGGACGAACATTAGCATATAAATCAAAATGGCGTCTTAGCGCAACATTTACAGATTTAAACCCTGTTCCAATCGGTGTTGTTATTGGAGCTTTTAAACAAATTTTATTTTTTTCAATTGATTTTATTGTTTCTTCTGGAATTGTGTCGCTAAATTTTTCATAAGCACGAGCGCCAGCCAAACATTTTTCCCAATTGATTTTAACCCCTGCTGCTTCAATTATTTCAACAACTGCTTGGGTAATTTCAGGACCTATGCCATCCCCATCGATTAAAGTAATGTTATACAAGTTTAAAATCTCCATTTTTGTTCAAATGCTCAACCAAACCGCCATCTGCTAAAAGCTTAATCATAACATCTGGCAAAGGCGTGATTTTTAATTCAATATTTTTAGTTAAATCTTTTAAAACGCCTTGTTTAATATCAAGTTCTAGTTCATCACCAGCGTCGATTTTATCGGTATCACATTCAATTGCCAAAAGACCAATATTAATTGCATTACGGTAAAAAATTCTTGCAAAAGATTTAGCTATAACCGCCCCAACTCCAGCAATTTTTATAATTTGAGGAGCATGCTCTCTGCTTGAGCCAAGTCCAAAATTATTTCCTGCAACAACAAAATCACCCTTTTGAACTTTTGAAGCAAAAGTCTCGTCTGCATCTTCTAAAACATGTTTAGAAAATTCAACTAAATCATTTCTTAAGTGAAACAAGCGTCCAGGCGCAATATGATCAGTTGAAATATTATCGCCGAATTTGAATGCTTTGCCTTTTTTTATATAATCTTGAGACATTTTTACTCCTTAATTATTCTAATCATACATTATATTTTATAATCTTGTCGTTGTAATTACAACAAAAACTTGAAATTTAACAAAACAAAAACTGTTTCATTCGAAACAGTTTTATATTGCTATTAAAAAATAAACGACCTTGGTTAGGTCATTTATTACAAATATTATCTTGCTCCTGTGGGTATCTCGCTTTAAATTTGCTATCGCTCACGCTGTCGCAAATTCGCTCGATTATCCTACGTCGCTCGTTTAAGAATAACCGACCTTTAGAAGGTCGGTTATTACAAATATTATCTTTTTGAGAATTGGAAGCGTTTTCTTGCTCTTTTTCTACCGTATTTTTTACGTTCTTTAATACGAGCGTCACGAGTTAATAAACCTTCTTGTTTTAAAGCTGGTTTAAATTCTTCGTTCATTTCAACCAATGCTCTAGAAATTGCTAATTGAATAGCGTCAGCTTGAGCGCTAACACCGCCGCCAACAGCCTTAACTCTAACATCAAATTTGTCTTGATTTTCAGTTAAAACTAATGGTCTAAAAATAGTCATTTCTAATGATGGTCTATTTCCAAAGTAACCTTTTAAAGTTTTGCCGTTAACAAAAATTCTGCCTTTACCAGATACAACTTTAGCAACAGCAATTGAGCATTTTCTGCGACCGGTTTTTACGATTTCATTTTTGTTATCAGCCATTACTTATCTCCTTTTAATTCATATACAACTGGTTTTTGAGCAGCGTGTGGGTGTTCAGCACCAGCGTAAACTTTCAATTTTTGGAATTGTTCATCTCCAAGAGTGTTATGAGGAAGCATACCTTTAACTGCTTTTTCAATAGCCCTTGTAGGAGTTTTTTCCATCATAGCTTTGAAGCTGATTTCTTTGAAACCGCCTGGGAATCCAGAGTGGCTTCTATACATTTTATCAGTTTCTTTTTTACCAGATACAACAACTTTGTCTGCATTAATTACAACAACAAAATCGCCTGTATCAACATTTGGTGTGAATTGAGGTTTATTTTTGCCTCTTAAAATATTTGCAACTTCTACTGCTAATCTACCTAAAGTAGCGCCATTAGCATCAATTAGATACCATTTTCTTTCTACTTCTAGTGGTTTTGCACTAAATGTTTTCATTTATTTACCTTCCTTTTGTGAGTTTATTTTTTGAATATAATTTTCTACATTATCATAGCCAACATATTTCAAAACCAAACCGCAAGCATCAACAACATTTGCAGCTTTTGCTCTGTCTTTTGATTTCAAAACTTCATCCATAACACTTGGGTTGAGATTGTTTCTTTCAATCAAAAGAAGTTGACCAACTATTGTTCGTATCATATTATAGAGAAATCTATTTCCTATAATGTCTATAAAGATAAATTTTTGTCTTTTAATAATCTCTTGTTTGGCGTGCGCATAAAAGATATTACAATCATTATACGGATTATCGCAAACAGACTTAAAAGCCGAAAAATCATGATGTCCGATTAAATAAGACAAAGCTTGATTCAGCCTTTCAATATTTAAATCAACATAAGGATAAAACAGATTACAATTATTACAAAAAACGGAAGCAACACGATTATTTTGAATAATGTATCTGTAATGCTTATATTTTGCGTCTTTTTGAGCATGGAAATTAGCGGAAACTTCCTTGAGCTCGAAGACTTTGACATCATCAGGAAGAATACAATTTAATTTGTATAAAAAATTGTTTGGGTTTTCAATTTTTTCCGATACATCAAAATGAGCAACCTGAAATTCAGCACTCACTTTGGCGTCCGTCCTTCCCGACGGTATGATATTAATTTTATCTTTTATCAATGTGCAAAGCGCTTTTTCTATTTCTCCTTGAACCGTCCTTTTATCTGGTTGTTTTTGACTTCCAAAAAAATCAGTTCCAAGAAATTCAAAGCAGATAATGTAGCGCATAAATTACATTAAACTAACTGAATTAATGCCATTTCTGCGTTATCGCCACGACGTGGGGTTAATCTTAAAATTCTAGTATAACCACCGTTGCGTGTAGCATATTTTTTACCGATTACAGAGAATAATTGTCTTAAAACAGTTTGTTTTGGAAGTTTTTTGCCTTCTGGTTGAGCTTCGAACAATTCACCTGTTTCAACGTCAATAAATTTTTCTGTTTCGATATCATAAATATCTTTTTTAGCTTCACGACGAGCAGCCAAATCGCCTTTTTTTGCAAAAGTGATGATTGATTCAGCAAATGGTTTTAAAGCTTTCGCTCTAGCCATTGTTGTCGTGATTTCGCCATGTAAAAACAATTGAGATGCTAAAGAGCGCAATAATGCTTTTCTTTGATCTGCTGCTTTTGATAGCTTATGAATTTTACGACCGTGTCTCATTTTTATATTCCTTACTTGTTAGTTATACATTTCCAATTCATCAGCATCTTCAGGGTTTGGTTGAAGATCAAGACCCATTTGGTGAAGTTTTTCAATTACTTCGTCTGATGATTTTTTACCAAAGTTTTTAATATTTAATAAATCATGTTCTGATTTTTTCAATAATTCAGTCATTGAGTTGATTGAAGCTCTTTTTAAGCAATTGTAAGCACGAACAGAAAGTTCTAAATCTTCAATTGATAATGTTGGAGCAACAACTTCTTCTACAACTGCAACTTCTTCAACTTCTTGTTTAATTTGAACAGGAGTTCCTGAAATTCCAGCAATTTGGCTGAAGTGTTCAATTAATAAGTTAGAAGCTTTAGATAAAGCAGCGCCAACTTCGATTGAACCATTTGACCAAATTTCAAGAGTTAATTTATCATAATCCAATGATTCACCTACACGAGCAGGTTCAACATTGTAGCTAACTCTTTTAATTGGCATGAATACCGCATCGATTGGAAGAAGGTCGATTGGAAGACCATTTTTTTGTTCTTTTAAAACGTCAACCGCAACATAACCTTTGCCTACTTCAACAGTAATGTCAGCGTGGATTGATCCGCCTTGAGAAAGAGTACAAATTACGCAATCAGGATTAACAATTTTAACGCCTGCTGGTAATTCGATATCTCCTGCAAGAACAGGACCAGGTTTTGAAGCGTCTAATCTTAAGTGTTGTGGCTCAACTGCATCAGTTTTAACAACAACAGATTTAAGATTCAACATAATATCAATAACATCTTCAACAACGCCAGGAATTGAAGTATATTCGTGAGTAATACCTTCGATTCTAACTGATGTTACAGCAGCGCCCTCAAGACTTGATAACAAAACTCTTCTTAAAGCGTTACCAATTGTAGCACCATAGCCTCTTTCAAGCGGTTCAATAACGAATTTACCGTATTGTGAACCATCTGATGAAGTTGTTGTATTAATGTTTTTAATTTTAAGTTCCATAATTTTATTCTCTCCCAATTATTATTTAGAGTAGTATTCGATAACGAGTTGTTCTTTGAATTCAGGATCTAATTCTTCTCTTTGAGGAATTCTATCGTATGTAATAGATAATGCATTAGCATCAACTGTCAACCAAGCATAGCTTAAAGCTAAGTCGATTTGTTCCATTACACTTTTAACAAATTGTTTAGAGTTTTCTCTAACTGTAACAACGTCGCCCACTTTCAATAAATAAGATGGGATATCAACTTTTTTACCGTTTACAAGAACGTGAGCATGATTAACGATTTGTCTAGCTTGACGTCTTGTGATAGCAAAACCTGCTCTGAATAGAACATTGTCTAATCTTGATTCAAGAGTTTGTAACATGATTGTACCTGTTACGCCTGTTTTTCTTGAAGCATTTTCATAATATTTAGCAAATTGTTTTTCGCTTACTAAATAAGTCATTCTGATTGTTTGTTTAGCTTTTAATTGTAGCGCATAATCAGAAGCTTTTTTTCTTGTTGCACCATGCTGACCAGAAGCATGTTGTCTCATAGATGTTGTTAATTTGCGGTTAGACAAATCTTTAACACCATAGTTTCTAAATAATTTATTAGTTGGTCCTGTATATTTAGCCATTTTAGCTCCTATTTATTAATTATTTTCTAACTATTACACACGTCTCTTTTTAGGTGGACGACAACCATTGTGAGGAATTGGAGTTACGTCTTTAATTAAAGTAATTTCAAGACCAGCGCCTTGAATGGCTCTAATTGCAGTTTCTCTTCCTGAACCAGGACCTTTAACGTATACTTCAACTTTTTTCATGCCTTGATCGATTGATTTTTTAGCAACGATTTCAGCAGCTGATTGCGCAGCAAATGGAGTACCTTTTCTTGCGCCTTTAAAACCGCAACCACCAGCAGAAGCCCAAGCAACAGCGTTACCTTGAGTGTCTGTTGAAGTTACGATTGTATTATTAAATGTGGATTGAATATGAACCACACCTTGTAATATATTCTTTCTTTCTTTCTTTTTAGTTTTTTGTGGTTTAGCCATTTTACTTTCCTTTTAGTTAAATTTGTTTAAGTACCTACTTACTTAGACCTATTTCTTTTTATTAGCAATTGGTCCAGTCTTTTTACCTCTGCGTGTTCTAGCATTTGTTTTTGTTCTTTGACCACGACATGGTAATTTTCTTCTGTGGCGAATACCACGATAAGAACCGATTTCGCTTAAACGTTTAATGTGAAGAGATTCTTCTCTTTTTAAGTCACCTTCAACTGTGTAATTAGCAATTTCGCCTCTTAATTTTTTGATATCGTCTTCAGTTAAATCATCTGTTCTCAAATCTTGAGAAATACCACAAGCAGCTAAGATTTTAGCACTTCTTGTTGGTCCGATACCATAGATATAGGTTAAAGCTATAACCATTCTTTTATTACGAGGTAAATCTACCCCAACTAGTCTTGCCATTTATTTTCTCCTATTATTAACCTTGTCTTTGTTTGTGTTTTGGGTGTTTGCACACTACTGTAACTCTGCCACGTCTTTTGATAATTTGGCAATCTTTACAGATTTTTTTTACTGATGCTCTTACTTTCATTTTTTTATCCTTTTTATTTTAATCTGTATGTAATTCTTCCTCTGCTTAGGTCGTAAGGTGTCATTTCAACTTTAACCTTGTCCCCAGGCAAAATTCTAATGAAATTTTTTCTGATTTTTCCTGAAATATGAGCTAAAATTTCATGCCCATTTTCAAGCTCAACTCTAAACATTGCATTCGGCAATGATTCAAGTATTGTTCCTTCTAGTTCAATTACGTCTTTTGACATAGTTTTCCTTATTTTTTCTCAGTATATTTAATCATATTTGCTAAAACTTTCTTTGCAACATGTAAAAACCTATAAAAACCAAGAAAAATGGTGTTTTTCATTATTTTTGTATAATTATTTTTTTAAACTTTAAACACATTAAAAGAGATCTTTTCGCTCATAACTCTTTATTCAAAAGAGTTTTAACCACATTTTCAAATGAAATATTTTTATGTTTAAAACTCGTTACTTTAAAAAAATAATTTAATATTTTGTAAATTTCTCTTAACAAAAAATATAAAACAAAAAAATAACCCCTACTTTCGTAAGGGTTATTTGCATATTATAATATTTTTTAAGACAACCAGTCAATTAATTCGTTTACTACGCCAACCGCGAATCCGACACCAGCACCAACTACGGTACCCAATCCAAATGCCCAACCACCAACCGCAGTACCGATTGTCGCACCAGCGGCCGTACAAGCAGCAATTGTTCCTGCTGTTCCGCCAGCAGTTTTATCTTCTTCGTGTTCAACGTTTTCAGGGTCTTCCCCTTCCATTATTTTATACAAATCTTCAGCACTTGTTTCATTAACAAAGCAATTTACAATTGGCACATAGTTCCAGAATGATGTTTTTGTTGTTTCATCAATTGTAGCAATAACTGATTGACCTGTAACTTGTTGATATCTTGCATCTATATAGCTTAATGCTTGCTCCATTGTAATATCGTTAGTTGTATCATCGTCACTATTGTAAGCATTCATAACACTTTGCGCCATTTGTTGTCGCATAGCTAAAGCTTCTTCTTCCTCATTTCCGCTTAAACGATTATACATAATTTGAATTTGCGTATCATAAGTTGCCCAATCTACAACTCCTGAGCTCATTGCTGTTGGAGTAGATGTATTAAAATTACCTCCATTGGCGTTAGGAGCACCTGTTGTTCCAGTAGTTGAGCCGCCATTATTTGTATTGCCTGTTGTTGTAATAGGATTTTGCGAACTATATGAAGAATATGCCATATTAACAAATGACATTGCTCCTGCGTAATCTATATTTGTATTATCATCGCCATCGTTTAAATATACATTGCAAACTTCGTTTGCCAATTGACTTTTAACATTTTCAAGTCCAGTTGTATCGCCATTTGATGCATAAGTTTGCATATTTTGATAATAATTTTGATAAACAGACCAATCTTTAATAACACTATACATATCATTTGCAGACACTGTTGTTCCAGCCATACCCATTCTCCCCTATAAAAAATCTCGTGTGTTCCCCTGTGAATTTATAAAGTATTTTTTTAGTTCGATATTGCCAATTTAAATTTTTATCCTTAACATAACTTTACATTATTAGCTATGTAAACAAGTTGCTTTTTGTGAAAATGCAGTATAATTAATTAATATTATTGGGTTGAGGGATACATTGATGGATAATAAATTTTTACTAAAATGCAAAGATTTAATGGAACTTACACGCTTTTATAGCATTAATATGACTCTAGCTTCTTGCTTTGTTATATTTTCTTATGCATATTACAGCGAAAAATTTACCTTTTTAAATTTTATTTTATTAACATTAGCCCTATGTATGGTTCAAATGGGAGCAAATTTGTTTGATTGTTATATCGATGTAAGAACAAAATTAAAACAAGGCTTCAATTTTGAAAACATGGAATTTTCAACAGAAAGAAAAGCAAGATTAATCAGAAACGGCACTTTTTCATTAAAACAAGTAGAAATAGTATTATTTATATTATTTTTCTTAGCAACAATAATTGGCGTATATTTCGCATTTGAAACAGGATGGAAGGTTTTATTATTTGCGCTTTTTGGGGGAATTTTAACCCTTTTATACCCAATTTCATCAAAATTTTATATGGCAGAAGCTATTGTTGGTTTAATTTTTGGTCCATTAATGATTATGGGCGGATATTACGCACTCACAGGCGATTTTAATTCAAACTTGTTTTTATTGTCTTGGGCTTTATTTTTAACAACAATAATTTTATTACACACCCACAATATTATGGATTGGGAGTTTGATATCAAAAACAATAAAAACACTTTTGCAATTCTTTTGGGAAGCAAGAAAAAAGCAATAACAGCAACAAAATGGATGATAATTTTATCATATTATATAGTTTTCTTTGGAGTATTAAAAGGAATGTTTAACCCATACATGCTTTTTGTATTCCTAACTTTACCTATTGCAACAAAATTGAATCAATCAATGAAAGACTATATAAATATAAAAGATGTTGAATTCAAACCCCGTTGGTATTGGGGAATATTTGAAAATTGGAAAGAAATCCAAGAAAGAAAGCTCGATTTCTTTATGTTCAGATTTTATTTAGCAAGAAATTTTTCATTCTTTTTTGCGTTATTTGCAAGCATTGGTGCAATGTCATAAACAAGAGGAAATATGAGAAAGATAATTTTATTAATAATCTGTTTATATCTAGGAGGAATTATCGTGTCTAGCGCAATCGATAAAGTTGAAGAAAACACTTTTAAACTATCAAGTAATAAATTAATACACAATGGCTTATTGCCAATCGAACAAGTTTTAAATATGCCAGATACTAAAGGCGGAAATGTTTCACCGCAACTTTCTTGGAACACTCCTCCAATCAATACAAAAAGTTTTGCAATAGTTTGCCATGACCCCGACGCTCCAAAGGAAAATGGCTGGTATCATTGGCTTTTAGTAAATATTCCGTTAAATATAAAATCAATAGAACAAGGCGGAAAAATCGAAGGTGCGCTTGAAACAGTAACCGACTTTAAAACAACAGGCTATGGCGGAGCATATCCTCCTGTTGGACATGGAATTCATCATTATCATTTCACAATTTATGCTCTTGATGTTGAAAAACTGGATGTAAATAAAAACGAAAACCCTGTCGAAGTTGAGAAAAAAATCAAAGCTCATAGCCTTGCAAATTCAACAATAACAGGATTATTTGAAAGAAAATAAATTTTTAATTCGAATAAAATGGGATTGAATTTATAATTCAATCCCATTTATAATATCAAACTAAATCAATTTAAGATAAAAAATAATCACAAATAAGTTTTTCTTTTTTCTCAAATGGATTAAATGCCAAAGCTTCTTTGATTCTTTGTCTTAAAGAAGGCTTATAGCAAAGTTTTTTGTAACTATCAACCAATATTGCCTTTTGAACAATTACTTTATTATACTCTTTTGATTTTTCTTCGTCTTCTTCAATAAAAGGGGCAAGTTCTTTTAAACGTTTTTTGCAGTTCAAAATTTCTGCTTCAAGGGTTCTTTGTGTGTCTTTGTTTCTCATTTTTAAACTCTTCTAAATAATGGGGGATAACTTTTCTCTTTGCTTTTTTATCATACAACATTTAAAATTTTAAAACTCATCCGAAATATGTAAAATAAAAAAATAGCATTCAATCGTATGATATTTTGTCTTATTGATTCAATTGTTTATAGTATTTTTGATATTAAAAAAAACCTTAAAATATTTATATGAAAAAGCAAGTTTGGGCATATTTACACACACATTGGGATTTAGAATGGTATCGAGATAAAGAAGATTTTAATATAAGACTTCTTGAAGTAATGGATATTGTTTTAAAAGAATTAAAACAAAACAAAGCGCCTTTTTTCTATCTCGATGGGCAAGTTGTTGCACTGTTAGAATATCTTAAATATCGTCCAAACAAAAAAGACGAAATAATTGAACTCATAAAAGCAAAAAAACTTGCAATAGGTCCATATTTTGTTAGCGCAGATAGCTATTTAATTAATTTTGCTTCAATGTTGAAAAATCTTGATTTAGGAATGGAAATTTCCAAATCTTTCGGACAAAAAGAATTTATTGGCTATTTATCTGATATTTTTGGAATCTCGAATTCAATTTTTGAAGCTCTAAAAATAAAAAATATTGACAAAGCCTTGATTTGGAGAGGGGTAAACCCGCAAAAAATTAATAACAATTGCGATTTTATAAAAAACGACATCAAAACAACTTGGCTTGCTCAAGGCTATTTTAATGACTTTTTACACGCTGATAATATTGAAGGATTAAAAAATTATCTTGATAAAATAGCAAAATATTCATCAGATAACTTGCTTTTGCCAATTGGCGCAGACCATCTTGGAATGCTTCAAGATGCCAATAAAAAAATCAAAAAAGCAAACTCGATGCTTGAAAATTATGAAATAATACTCACAAGCCCATTTGAATATTTCAAAAAAACAAACCACAAAAACACAACAAAAGAACAAGAATTCTTAGACAATTCAAACACATATATCCTTGGCGGAGTTTACAGCACAAGAATTCCACAAAAAATAAAAAATAACGAAATTCAAAACGATTTATCAAAAATTATCGAACCACTAAATTATTATTTAAAAGAAAATTTTGAAGAAAATATCAAAGAAATCTATAAAACATTAATTAAAAACCATGCACATGATGGCATATACGGCTGTTCATTAGATAGCGTCGCAAAAAATGTTGATTCAAGGTTTGAAAAGTGCGAACTAATGATTAATGCTCTTAAAAAAAGAATGACGGGCAATTTTAAAAAGAAAAATAAAATCAAAGGACAAAGCAAAAACAAAATTGGTTTGTTGAATTTGTCTAATTCAAAAATTAAATCTATAAAAATAAAGCTGCCTTATGTTTTAGCTAATTCTCAAATATTAAACACAAAACGAGCATTTTGTGATGAATTATTATACGATTGCTATAAAATCCCAGTAACAGAAGATATTACTGAAATTTATACTCAACTTGTCGAAATTGAAGAAAATAATATTTTTGAATTCAATACGCTAAAAATAAAAAAACCAACCATTGCGCATAAAATCACCCCTTCTTCAATTGAAAATAAAAATATAAAATTAGAAATTAAAAACAACAAAATTTACATCCAAAACAAAAAAACAAAAGAAAATTTTGAACTAAAATTAACTAATATTAAAGATGAAGGCGATAGCTATAACTTTGCTCCAAAAGGAAAATTAGAAGAATATAAGCTTTTAAAAACAGAAATTGATTACCAAGGAAATATTCAAAGCGCCCTCAATTTAAATTTTAAAAATATTACACTAAAAGCAATCATCGACAATCATTGTGATTTTATAAAATTCGAATCAATAATTAATAACAAAACAAAAAATCACAAAATTCAAATTGCTTTGATTTTAAAAGACAAAATTACAAAAACAATCGCTCAAGACGCAATCGGCTCAATAATGCGAAAAATTGATTCAAACTATAAAATGCAAGATTTTATGCCTGCAAAAAGACCAGTTGAACTTAAGACAAACTCTTTTCCAATGCAGAATTTTGTCTGCACAAATGGTGTAATGGTTTTAACAAAGGGTTTACATGAATATGAAATATATCAAAACGAATTAAGAATTTGTCTTCTTCGCTCAACAGGAACAATCTCAAACCCAAAAAACCCAGCTCGTTCAATTCCTGCAGGACCAAATCTTTTAACACCAAATGCACAAGTTTTAGGCGAAAGCAAAGCAAAGTTTATTATTGGCTTTGGAAACGAGCAAAAAGCATTTAAAACCGTCGATAATTTGTTTGAAAACTATATCGCCATTGATGGTGAATTTAAGGAAGCAATAAACTTTAAAATAGACGAAATGCCAGACAATTCATATTTTTATGGCATAAATAAACACAAAAAAATACTTTACAATTACAAAGAAAATAAAATTTCACTGATATAAAAAATTGTTTTTGGGGAATATAAACCTCAAGAGAAAAGTTTAATGAAGGATAGTAAAGTGGAGACTTTAGTAATGAATGACGTTAAATCTTGTGTTGAAATATTTGAAAAATATGGAATAAAAACTTCTATAACAAAAAATAATAAGATTATTATTTCTCATTACGCACAACCAAAAGAAGCGACATTCAGCGAATTAGGCATAAACGAGGATGATTTAATAAAAGATGTAATTGCTTGTATGGGTATTTTTGATACAAGAAAATCAAGCTTAACAACATTTCCGCTTGAAGCTTCTCAAGAAATAAAATTATACGAAGATACAAAAATAATAGAAATGCCAAACCTAAGAGCAGCAGGCAAAATTCTAACCAATAAAACACTTAAAAAACTGCCAAAATTAAAAGCAGTCGGTTCAATAATCCTTGAAGAATCCCCAATTAAAACACTTCCAAAACTTAAAGAAGCAGGGATTTTAATTGCACAAAATTCTTCTCTTAAAGAATTGCCAAATTTAATTAATGCAGGAAAAATTTGCGTTATCGATTGTCCTTTTGAAGATTTAAATTCATTAGAAAATGTGCAAGATATGTTTATTTGCTCTAGTGATGAAAATCAAAAAATCGATATTAAAACATTAAAAGAATTAAAAGAAGTTTCAAAACTTTTTGTAGCAAACGCTTCTTTAAAATCCCTTCCAAAACTAAAAAAAGCACAAAAACTTGCTTTTTATAATTGCGAAATTAAAAACGTTAAAGATTTGATTTGTAAAGATGTAGAAATTGCAACGCAAATCCACGACGACGATTTAAGCGAAAAATTCGACACATTTACAGACTGGTATAATTCAGATATCTTCCAAAAATCGATGGATATTTTAGGAGATGTCGTAAACAAAATACAAAGCTAAATTAAAACAGGCCAATGCCTGTTTTAAACTTTTTGTTTTGCTTTTTCAAGAATTTCATCCAATATTTTTGCGCAATCATAAACCATATTCGCACAATGTTCTTTTCTTTCTTTTGAATGAAAATCATCAAAATTTTTGGTTAAAACCTTGCAACAAGTCACTTTATGTTTTTCAACAAAACGTTGATAAAATTCTTTAGCCAAAGCTCTTGCGCTATTGTCTTTAGTTTTTCCATGTAATAAACCAATAACCATTTGTGCCCCTGCAACCGCACCACAAAGACAACCTGAACCCATACCGCCAGAAAAACTTGTTGCAATTGAAATGAACTTTTCATCAATTAAACCCATCTCAAGTGCCGCACGAGCAAATGATTCAGAACAAGAATAACCTTCGTTTAAAAAATATTTTGGTGCTAAATCTACAAATTTCATTTTAATTTAATCCTCAAATATAATAAAGTTGATATATCTTACTGCCAAATATTAATAAAGAAATTAAAGCACTGACGCAAGCACTAATTAAAACTGCACCAGCCCCAATGTCTTTGGATAATTTTGCTAATTTTGCCCATTTATTTTTATAATAAGCATCAATGACAAATTCAATCACCGAATTAAACATTTCGCAAACCAAAACAAGCACATTTGCAAAAAGAATAATGCAAAATTCAACAATTTCGACTCTTAAGAAAAAAGCTATTGCAAAAGTCAAAAAAGCAATCACCAAATGTTTTCTAAAATTTCTTTGCGAACGAAAAGCAAGTCGAACACCGTTTAGCGCATAAGACAGACTTTTTTGAAAACTTCTTGATTGAAATTTTTTCATAATCTTTCCATTACCCGATTTTGTATCCCGACAACAAAATCGTAATCCTTTTTTGTTAAATGGTCAAATCCAAATAAATGCAAAACGCCATGACAAATCAAAGTTAATATTTCCCTTTCAAGCGATTCTTTTGCTTGTTTTTTCGCTGTTTCAACACTTACAATGATTTGTCCCAAATCTGCTGTTTTTCGATAAATTAAAGCATTTTCATCATCAGCAAAAAGAGAAAACGTTATAACGTCTGTTGGAGAATCCTTTTGTCTATATTCTTTATTTATTTGCCAAATTGTTTCATCGTTACAAAATGCAATATCAAAACGAATTTTAGAAATATTTTCGCTAAAAATTTTATTTGTTTTTAATTCATCAATTTCAAGGATTATATCCATCATTTTCTTAATTTTAGGCTTATAATCTTTCAAAATGATTTTCACATTGTCAAGTTTTTCTAAAGTAAAAACGCTATACATCTTCATCTTTCTTTTTTGATTTTTCCTGAAGTTCTATTATTTTCTTTTCAAATTCGTCGTCTTGACCGCTTTGAATTGCAAATTTTCCCTTATCTTGAATTTCATTCATGACTCTTTCTTGATATTTAATTCTATCGTGTTGCATACCACGAAGTATTTTGTTAAAAGTCATTGCAATAATTTTAATATCTTTCAATGTTAATGGGCTATCTGAAAGTTGTCCGTCATTTAATCTTTCAGTGAATATTTTATTAACAATCGCCTCAATTTCTTCTTGAGTAGGCTTTTTAAGAGAACGAACAGCGCTTTCTAATGCATCAGCCAACATTAAAATCGCAGTTTCTTTTGTTTGAGGTTTTGGACCAGGATATCTAAATTGCCCTTCTGTAACATTTTCAGCACCTTCTTGCTCAATTGCTTTATTATAAAAATGCCCCGCAAGACTTTCCCCATGGTGTTGAACTATAAAATCAATAACAACTTGAGGTAAACCATATTTTTTCGCAATTTCAACCCCGTCTTTGGTGTGCAATGTGATTACCATTTTACTTTGTCTTGGAGTCAAAGTCGTATGAGGATTTTCAACCCCAAAATATGACTGATTTTCAATGAAAAACAAAGGTCTTTGAAGTTTTCCAATATCATGATAAAAAGCACCAACACGAGCCAAAATCGAATCTGCGCCAATTGCTGAAGCTGCCGCTTCGCACAAATTTGCAACCATAAGCGAATGATGGAAAGTGCCAGGAGCTGAACTTCTCATTTTTGACAATAACTCTTGGTTTTGATCTGCTAATTCGATTAGAGCATAAGGAGAAACGATTTTGCATAATTTTTCAATAATTGGTACAAAAAACACAACCAAAATTGAAGAAAGAAAACCATTTAACACGCCGATAAAAGGATTGTTTGTTGCACCAAAATCAAACATTCTTGAAAAAGCTTGCGTTTGAACTTCAAAAAATGCGATAAACAACATTGCAGCAGACATAATTAAGCCAACCCTAAAACAGCAACCAATTATATCAAATCTTTTTGAATATGAAATTTTTGAAACAAGATAACTTGAAGCTAAAATTGCACTAACAAATGTGAAAATCAATTGTGAATCAAAAAACAATGTCACAGACAATACTGCAAGCAACAAAATTGAAACCAAGAAAGACAATACTGGATTTGTAAAAATCGCCAACAGCATTGTAAAAGCAATAAAAGGAATCAAATAATTTGAAACTATTGCAGAATAAGAAATAAATACACAAACAAACGTCAAAATTATTGAAGACAAAGCAATATACATCATATATCTTGGTGTATAAAATTTCTTTTCATATTGTCTTGTGTATAAAATAAAAGAATACATTGTTAAACAAACAAGGGCAAAAATCCCAAAAACTCCACTTTTATTCAATTCGAAAGCATTGTTTCCGTTTTGTTTTAGTGCATCTTTTTTTAATGTTGTAAGCTTTTCGCCTTCTCTGATAATAATGTCGCCTTTTTTATATGTCACAAGATAAGGCTTAACAGCACTTTCAGCTTTTTTCCTTGCAATTTCTGTTGCATATTCATCAATTATTAAATTAGGAACAATACTATGCTCAACAAGACTTATAATCAAAGGATATTGCGCTTTTTTTGTATGTGTTCCCAATATTTTGCTTATTTCTGCTTCTGAAGCAAAACTATCAACATCAGTATCAAAAACCCCAACATTTAACAATTCGGACAAAACTTGTCTTGATGAGCTAAATGCAGCATTCAAGGTTGCTTCATTAGAATAAAGAATATATGCAACTGTGTTATTTTTTCTATTTAAATCAGTAACATTTAATAAGTTTTCAAGTTCTTTTTTCTTTGTTTCAATTGTTGCTTTTTCGTCTTTTATTTTTTCAATTTGAGAGATAACTCTATCCAAATCGCTTTCAATATAACTTTCTTCAACAGGAACAATAACTGGTCTAATTTTGTTTGCAACTTCTCGCTTAATTAATTGAGTTCTTTGTTTGTCGATAACTTGAAATGTATTTTTAGCTGGCACTGTTTTTGTGGCAATGCCGTTTTTAACAATGTCTTGCAGCAAATAATATCTAAAAGACAACAAAGATGTAAGAATAATTGCAACAAGCAAAAAAGCCGCAAGAACCATCGGTTTTGAAGTTTGAAAAATATCGTCACCTTTTAAATTATTAAAAAAATTTTTCATAAATAATTAACCTAAAATACGCGTAATACTTAAATTATTATACAATAAATTTATTTTTCTTATATACTTTTATATTATGAAAAGAATATTGATTTACTCGGGGATAGTTTTAGCTTTATCGTTGCCTTTTGCAAACGCAAAAGAAAATTTAAGAGAACTTTTTAAAAACAACGAAGCAATTATTTATACAATAAACATAAGAAATTTTGCTTCAATAGATAAAGATTTAAATGGCATAATTGAAGTTGAAAAAGGCGACAAAACGGGTAATTTTGTTAATGCAAAAACAAAATTAAAAGAACTAGCTCAACAAGGAATTAATACAATTTATGTTCTTCCAATCACACCAACAGGCAAGCTAAAAGCCCTAGGAACAGCGGGTTCATTATATGCTATGGATGATTTTAATAAAATTGCACCCGAGCTTGATGATTTAACAAACGACAAAACAATCGAAGAAGAGGCAAAAGACTTTATCAAAGAAGCACACAGACTAAATTTAAATGTAATCATTGATTTGCCTAGCTGCGGTTCATACGATTTAACTCTAAAAAGACCAGAATGGTTTATTTTAAACGAGAAAAAAGAACCCCTAATTCCCGCTGATTGGACAGATGTTAGACTTTTTAAAATTCATAATGAAGATAATAACTTAAATGAAGCAACTTTAAACAATTTTAAAAGTTTTGTTGATATGTCTATTGAACTTGGATTTGATGGCATAAGGGCTGATGTTGCTGCAATTAAACCACCCAAATTTTGGCAAGAAATCATAAAACACGCAAGAAAACAAAACAAAGATTTCTATTTTTTAGCAGAAGCCAATGTTGAATGGAATAATCCTGCTCCTAATGGAGTAAGTCATTATTCAAGTGTTGATGAACTTTTGGAAGCTGGCTTTGATTCTTATTATGCCTCTTGGAGCGATTTTAAAAACATCAAAACAAAAGAAGAATTTGATAATAAAATTGTAAAAAATCAAAAAATTTTAGAAAAAAACAAAGGAAAATCCCATATTTCAGCCTTTGCAACCCACGACCAACAAGCACCCATTTTAAGGGGTTTGAATTATTGGAATATGGTTTTGTGGCTTAATGCCACATTGCCTTCTAACATGTATTTTTTAGATGGCTTTAATACTGGCGATGATTTCACATATTCATACGAAGGAAAAAAAGCAACAAAAACTTATACGGACGACGAATATTATTTTGTTCATTCAGGAATGCTTGATATATTTAATTTTTCTACTCCTGCAAAAACCAAATATCCTCGCTTAAAAGGAAAATATGTTCGTGCGATTGATTTTAGAAAAAGAAACCAAGAACTAATTGCAGAAGGAAAATTTTCACTATTAAAAACAGGAAACGAAAAAGTTTTTTCTTATTCAATCATCAACAAAGACAAAGAATTAATTGTCATTGGTTCACTAGACGAAAGTAAAGAACAAAAAGCCTCGGTTAAATCAAAATATTTAGAAAAGGATAATCTTTTTTCGCTTATAAATACAAAAAGACATCCACAACTCAATCAAGATATGATTGAAGCAACTCTTGAACCATTAGAACTTCAAGTTTATATGATTAATCTAGCAAATTCTCAAGCAAATTAGCATTTTCTTGCGCATTTTTTGGCGCAGTTGCTTTTGCTTTCTTTAAATATACACGAAGAGCCTCTCTGACAAGTTCCGAGCGGGTTCTTTGTTCGCTTTGTGCAACTTCATCAATTGATTTTAAAAATGCATCTTTCATTGAAATTAAAATTCTAGCCATATTGTATCGCTCCTTTTTTGGCAATTATAACATATTTTTGTTCTTATGTCGCAAGATTCAAATAAAACAAAAAGTTGTCCAAGTGTCCTATTTTAAAATTTTACCCCTTGAGCAAAAATCAACATCAAGGAGGAAATTATGACAAAATTATTAGAACTTTACAAGTGCAATATTTGCAACAATATTATAGAAATTACACACGAAGGAATCGGAGAAATTATTTGTTGCAACAAAAATATGGAGCTTTTAGAAGAAAAAACGCCAAATCAAGAAGATGCGCACTTTGCACATATTGAAAATATTGACGAAATTACAAAGAAAATCTATTTCAATCATCCAATGAATGACGAGCATTATATTGAATTTATTGAAGTGATTTCGCTTGATAATAAATACATTAAAAGAAAACATCTAAAACCTAACGAAACAGCACAACTAATCTTTAAATGCGAATGCAAGGAAGGGTTTTATGTTCGAAATTATTGCAATATCCACAATTTAAACAAAACAAACACAGAGGCAAAATAAATGGATACAAAATTACTTCAAGCATTTAATAAACAAATAAATCACGAATTTTATAGCGCTTATCTTTATTTTGCAATGTCAACTTATTTTAGCGAAATCGCAATGCAAGGATTTTGTGATTTTATGAAGCACAAAACCTCGCAAAAGCTTGAATGCGCACAAAAAATTTATGATTATTTAATTTTAAGAGACGAAAAACTTATTTTTTCAAAAATAGAAGAGCCATCTGTTGATTGGATAAACGTTTCAGACGTTTTCAGTTCCGCGCTATCGCATGAAGAATTTATGCTAACACAAATTAAAGAACTTTATTCAATAGCAAAAGAAGCCGACGACATCGCCGCAATGGAATACGTTTCGCACTTATTGAACGAACAAATTAAAAGCGTTGGTCATTTTAGGAAATTAATTTTCAGAATAAAAAATGCAAACATAATTACAGCAAACATTGAACATTTAGACGAAATTATTTGTTCTCTTTAAAATTTTTAGAGCAAAAATCCTGAATTGAACATTTATGACAAAGGGGCTTTTGAGGCTTACAAATGTTTTGCCCATGGGTTACCAAAAGAGTATTGAAATCAATCCAATGTTTTTTTGGCAAAATTTTTCTTAATTCCATTTCTGTTTCATCAGGATTTTTTGTTTTAACAATTCCAAGGCGATTCAAAATTCTATGAACATGAACATCAACGCAAATTGCAGGAATATTATGCCCTTTTGCTAAAACCAAATTAGCAGTTTTTCTTCCAACACCTTTAAATTTAGTCAATTCTTCAATGCTATCAGGCGTTTTCGAATTATATTTTTCAACAATTTCCTTTGATAATTGAATTATTTGCTGTGCTTTGTTTTGATAAAATCCAACAGGATAAATTGCACAAGCGAGCTTTTCAACATCTAATTTCGCAATTTCTTCAGGCGTCTTGCCTAACTCAAGCATTCGACACGCCGCCCCATATGTAATTTTGTCGTTTGTTCTTAAAGATAAAATACAACAAATTAAAACCAAATACGGGTCTTTAAGCTCTTCCATAAAATCAACAAATTCAGTATGAAAAACGCGTTTTTCAAGATAATCATTTTTTAAATTTAAAACAATATTATCAAAATCCATGATAAAATAATGATAAGGAGAAAAAATAAATATGGCAATAATAGAAGAAATTACAGACAACAATTTTAATCAAAATGTTTTAGAGCAAAAAGGAATTGTCGTGGTAGATTTTTGGGCGCAATGGTGCGGACCTTGCCGAAAATTAACACCCCTACTAGAACAAATTCAAAATGAATTTGTTGAAGAAATTAAAATTTTTAAAATTGATGCTGATAAAAATATAAATTCCGCTAAAGAATATGGAATTTCCTCACTTCCAACTATTCTAATTTTTAAAAATGGCGAAGTTAAAGAGATGATGGCTGGAATGATGCAAAAAAGCGCAATAGTTTCCAATATTAAAAAATATCTTTCTTAATCAAAGCGAATTTCTTTAGAATTATATTTTTCAATTAAATCAGAATATCCACCAATATTTTCTCCATCAATAATTATTTGAGGAAAAGTCGCCAAACTTGGCAAATTATATTCCTTACTTAATTTGATTCTCATTTCTTCTTCATTATCATCACAAGGAATTTCTTTAAATTCCTGATTTAATTCTTTTAAAAAGAATTTCGCCTTTTGACAATAAGGACAATAATCAAGCGTATAAATTTCGATGTTTTTCATTAAATTCTCCTTTTTGGGAATATTAACAGAAAAAAACAATTTTTAAATTACCTTAAAGAAGAGAACATCTATAAATATTTACAATTAAATTTAAACACCCCTATAAACGCAACTTGTTGTAGTGCAATAATAATGTGCTGACTCTACATCCCATGAATTATTCCAATCAACCCATTTAATATACGAAGAAGCGCCATATTTTCGCCAACCTTCTACAGAAACATCAGGAAAAGAGGTGCGCAATATATTTTGAAATTCGCTAGGCAAGGTTACTAAATCAGGAGGGATATATTCAGATTCAGGTTCAGATTCAGGGCTAGGGCTTGGAGTTGGCTCAGGCGCTGGCTCAGGAGTTGGTTCAGGTTCAGGACTTGCTCCTCCTCCAGCATCAGCAATTGTGTCATAGGCAATTCCACTAGAATCAATTGGAAGGATGAATCTATCTACACCTATTGTGTTTGGTTCTTCTTCTCCGTTTGTATCAAAGAGTAATAATCCTTGAGAAGCATTGCTTTGTTTTGTTGTTGTTTCTCCAGGGAATATTGTTTGTGCATTTGTTGTTTCAGAATCATATATTCCAATACAAGCACCATCTTTTAAATATACTGCCTTAGCATTTCTTGATGAATCTCCTGTAATGCAAAATGAAGTTGAAGGTACTATTGTTCTTATTGTTGTTAAATATTTTTTATAATATTCAAGAACAGTAGCACCATTTCCTTTCCATGTGAAATTAGTGCCATTATCATGAACTAAAGAATTAAAAGAGCCTAGTTTAGTATTATTAACTAAAATTTGAGTAGTTGCAGTATCAATTTCAGAAAGAACTTTCTTTGCTGAAACTTTTAAACCTTTTTCTTTAAATTCTGCAGGTTTTAGGGTTGTTATCATGATTGTTGCTATGATACCGAGGATTGTCATAACTAATATTGCTTCTGCCATGG
>JAFQHZ010000022.1 GCA_017415185.1 Candidatus Gastranaerophilales bacterium | reverse complement strand
TGAGCTATCGAGGAATAGTTGATTCATGTCTCCTTCTCTTGAGTTATTGATTAATATTTGAGTTGTAGCAGTGTCTATTTCAGAGAGGACTTTTTTGTATAGGGTTTTAAGGGCTTTTTCTTTAAATTCTGCAGGTTTTAGAGTTGTTATCATGATTGTTGCTATGATACCAAGGATTGTCATAACTAATATTGCTTCTGCCATGGTGAAGGCTTGTTTAATTTGTTTTTTTGAATGTAAACCCATGGCAAGATTCTAATATATATATATATTACAAGTTGATTTTGGGAAATTAGGGTGGATGGGGGAGAAAGTTATATTAATAAAATAAAAATTGTTTTTAATTTACCACTTTAAACTTTAAACACATCAAAAATATATAAACCAAAACTTCTGCATAAAGCGTAACAAAAAAGCGCTCCAATTGGAGCGCTTTTAGAAACTAAATTCAAACTAGAATTGAAGACCAGCTTCTCTTGCTGCATCAGCTAAAGCGGCAACTCTTCCGTGGAACAAGAAACCACCACGGTCAAAAACAACGCCTTCAATACCTTTTGCTAATGCTTTTTTAGCAACGTCTGCGCCAACAACCTTAGCAGCTTCGATGTTTCCACCGTGTTTTAAGCCTAATTCTTTCACTTTTGAAGATGAAGAAGCTAAAGTCACACCATTTACGTCATCAATTACTTGAGCATAAATGTGTTTTGTTGAGCGATATACTGCTAAACGAGGCCATTGAGCATCGCCTGAAATTTTAAGACGAACTCTTTGGTGTCTTTTTCTAGTTTGTTCTTTTCTGTTGATTTGTTTTAACATTTTACTTTCCTTTCACCAAAACCAGTTCCGCACTCACGGTTGGTTTGTATTGGCAATTATTAATACATTATTCTGACCTATTTCAGAATCTTTGCCCTCATTTTGCTCAGCTAGTGCAGTCGCACTACGCTTCGCTTTATTCGGGTTTATTTTTTACCAGCTTTACCAGCTTTACGAGCAATGTATTCGCCTTCATATTTAACACCTTTACCTTTGTATGGTTCTGGTGGTCTTTTTGAACGAATTAAAGCTGCAACATCACCAACCATTTGTTTGTTAGTACCAGAAACAGTAACTTTTGTATTAGCTTCTACTGCAATTGTGATACCAGCAGGTGGTTCAATGATTACTGGGTGAGAATAACCCAATGAAAGATTGATTGCAGTTCCTTGCATAGCTGCACGATAACCTACACCAATAATTTCAAGTTTTTTCTCAAATGGTGTTTTAACACCAACAATAGCATTTGAAATTAAAGTTCTGAATAAACCATGTAAGCTTCTAGATTTTCTATCTTCAGATTTGCGATTTACAGCAACTTCTTTTTCATTAATTACTACTTCAATTTCTGAAGGAAATTCAACTGATTCAGTGCCTTTTGGTCCTTTTGCAGTTAAAACATTGCCTTCAATTTTTACTTCAACTCCATCTGGAATTGCGATTGGTAATTTACCGATTCTTGACATTTTCTTTCTCCTTTTGCTTTTAAAAGCGGGAACGCATCGCCTAATGGCAATTTAACCCATAGTAATAACAAGTTTTATTACATTACCATACATAACATAATACTTCGCCACCAAGTTTATTAGCACGAGCAGCTTTTTCAGTCATTAAACCTTTAGAAGTTGAAATAACTGCAATACCCATACCATCAAAAACTCTTGGCATGTTTTTAGCTTTAGAATAAACTCTTAAGCCAGGTTTTGATACTCTTTGAAGACCAGTGATTACACTTTGTCCGTTTAAGTATTTTAAAGTTACATTGATAAATTTAAAACCATCTTTTTCTTCAACGGTATAGCCTTCAACATAACCTTCTTTTTGAAGAACTTTAATTAATTCTTCTTTCAAATTTGACGCAGGCATTGAAACTGATTCATGTTTAACGATTTTAGCATTTCTAATGCGTGTTAAAGCGTCAGCGATTGGATCATTGATTGTCATGATTTTCCTTTCTACTTGCGAGAATCACTCCCGTAGTTTAGCTAAGTACGCACACAATTGTGCAAAATTAATAGTATTTCAAACATGATTTTTATGCAAATTTTTATTAAGGAATATTAAATTATTTTGTATAAAATGTATTATTTTATACAAAAATTCATTTAGGGCTAAAGCCCTAGTTCATTCTTTTCTTTTTGGCTCATGCGCCGCACGCAAAAAGAAAAGAACGTAACCAAGAAAAGAAAAACGTGGCTTGCCTTAATTCTTAGTTTTATACATCGCTTCAAAATTTAATTCCTGAACAAAACATTCAAGAATTTTGACATCTTCAACAATAATTTCTAAGTTACTATAGAATATTTTAATAGCGTGCAAAATTCTTTCAGGTTTTGTTTTTGTGTGGAATTAAATTTTTCGCTTATTAAAAATAAAAATCCAATTCATCTTTTTTAAATTTTTTCCATAACATTAAAAAACCGGAGAGGTTTTGCGTTTCAGAATTAAAGTTTAATTATATACATGTTTTGTATAAGTTTAGCTTAATTGCAAAAGCTTGACTATTTTTTAAGTAGATAAAAATTTAAAAAAGAAGAAGCCTAGAATTTAATCAAGCCGTGTTTTCTCTTTTCGCTTCACTTTTCTCTTTTTCATTGGCGTATGAATAAAAAGAGAAAAGTGAAGAAGAAGCTTTAGCTTCTTTAAAGTGCATTTACATAAAATAATACATTTTAAACACAAAAACACTCCCTAACAAAAGGGAGTGTTTTAATTTAATTTTCCTTACTACCAAGAAGCTTTTGTAACGCCTGGTAATAAGCCACGATGTGCCATTTGTCTTAGGCAAATTCTGCAAATACCGAAATCTCTATGGAAACCATGAGGACGGCCGCAGATAGAACAACGATTGTGTAGTCTTACAACTGGGTATTTACCTTTAGCTGCAAGCTCACGTCTTGTTTGTTCTTTGTTTATCATTGCTTTTTTAGCCATTGTTAAAGTTTTCTCCTATATTTATTATTTTGTTTTAAAAGGCATTCCCAAGTGTTTCAATAAAGCTCTTGCTTCATCATCAGTTCTAGCAGTAGTGATAATTGAAACGTTCATACCTTTTACAATATCAACTTCATCATAATGGATTTCTGGGAACAATGATTGTTCTTTTAAACCGAATGTGTAGTTACCACGACCATCGAAACTTTTTGGGCTAACACCACGGAAGTCACGAATACGAGGAAGTACAACACATACTAATTTTTGGAAGAAATCATACATTCGCTCACCCCTAAGAGTAACCATTGCACCAACTGGCATGCCTTCTCTTAGTTTGTATGAAGCGATTGATTTTTTAGCTTTAGTAGAAAGAGCTTTTTGACCAGCAATTTTTGTTAATTGATTAACAATTGTTTCTGCTAATTTTGAATTATGAGATGCTTCACCAACACCCATATTCAAAACGATTTTAGCCATTTTAGGAATTTGCATGTCGTTTTTGTAAGCAAATTCTTCTTTTAATTTAGCTCTTACTTCGTTATTGTAACGGTCTTTTAAATTACCGGTTGTTTTTGACATAACGTTTTTCCTTTTCTTAGCCTTTGAAATTCTTGCTTTCGCCTGTCGAATTTCAATGCCCCACTATTGTGGTCTATACATCAATTGTTTCGCCGCATTTTTTGCAAACACGAACTTTTTTGCCATCTCTTACTTCATGAGCAACACGAGTTGCTTTGTCGCAAGATGGGCAGCAAACCATAACCTTTGAAGCATCAAGAGGTTTTGCAACTTTGTTCAAACCGCCTTGAACGCCAGCCATAGGATTTGCTTTTTGAGCTTTAGTTACAACATTCACACCGTCAACTAAAACTGTTCCTTTTGTTAAGTCAACGTCTTTTACGTTTCCTTGTTTACCTTTGTCTTTACCAGAAACAACGATAACACGGTCACCTACTTTTGTGTGAAGTTTTTTGTTAGTTTTCGCCATTTTCCTATATTCCTATTTTATTATATTACTTCTGGAGCAAGAGAAATGATTTTCATGAAATTCTTTTCTCTTAATTCACGAGCAACAGGTCCAAATACACGAGTTCCTTTTGGAGCTCCGTCTTTGTTGATAATTACTGCAGCATTGTCGTCGAAACGAATAACTGATCCATCGTTACGTTTAATGTCAGCTTTTGTTCTAACAACAACAGCAGAAACAACGTCAGATTTTTTAACTGCCATATTTGGAGTTGCATCTTTAACGGTAGCAACGATTACGTCACCAACGCTAGCATATTTTTTATTACCAGAACCCATAACACGAATGCAAAGAAGTTCTTTTGCACCTGTATTATCAGCAACTTGTAATCTTGTTTCTTGTTGTATCATATCTTGTTACCTTATTTCTTTAACTACTGAGCAACGCTTACAACTTTATCTAATGTCCATCTGATAGAACCAGATAGTGGTTTAGATTCAACAATTGTAACAACGTCACCAACGTGGCATTGATTTTCCATATCACGAACTTTGAAGTTCTTTGTGAATGTCATTGTTTTTTTGTATTTTTTGTGAGCTTTCTTTTCAGCAACTTGAACTACAATTGCTTTTTCCATCTTATCGCTCACTACTGTTCCTTGTTTTACTTTTTTAGGCATTTCGTTTTTTCCTTACGCTTGTAGCTCTTTTTGTCTTAAAACAGTTTTTGCTCTAGCAATTAATTTTTTAGTATTTTTAATTGAAGCAGTATTTTCAAGCTGTTTTAATTTATTATGACCCATTCTTAAAGTGAACAATTCTTTTTTTGATTCAAGAATTAATTCCTTAAGTTCGTCAATTGATTTATCTTTTATTTCTTGAAGTTTCATTTTGTCTACCTACTTTTCTATTACTCTTAATTTGATAGGCAATTTTTGAGCAGCTAGTTCTAAAGCTTCAACGGCTTCATTTCTATTTTCAAAAGCTACTTCAAATAAAACTCTGCCCGGTTTAACAACCGCTACCCAATATTCTGGGTTACCTTTACCTTTACCCATACGAGTTTCAGCAGGTTTAGCAGTAATTGGTTTATCTGGGAATATTTTAATCCAAACTTCACCGCCACGTTTGATTTTTCTTGTGATAACACGACGTGCAGCTTCAATTTGTCTAGAAGTAATCCAAGCAGGTTCAAGCGCTTGTAAGCCGTATTGACCTAATTCAAGAGCGCAACCTCTTGTTTCTGTTCCCTTCATGTTGCCTTTCATTTTTTTACGAAATTTTGTCTTTTTAGGCATTAACATTGTTATATTTCTCCTAATTTTTTCCTAAGTTATGCTTGCTCAGCTTCTTGTGGTTGTTCTGAGCGTTTTGGACGTCTTTGAAAACGAGCGTTTTCTTTTGAAGCTGGTTTTTTAATTTTAATGTTTTGATCAGCTTTTTCGCCTGGAAGCAATTCGCCTTTGCAAACCCAAACTTTTACGCCGATTTTACCCATTACTGTATCAGCTTCAGCAAAACCGTATTGAACGTCAGCTCTTAAAGTTTGTAGAGGAATTCTACCTTCTTTAGCCCATTCGCTACGAGCAATTTCAGCACCGCCTAAACGACCAGATACCATAACTTTGATACCTTGAACGCCAGCACGCATTGTTCTTTGCATAGCTTGTTTCATAGCACGTCTGAAAGCAATACGTTTTTCTAATTGAAGAGCAATGTTTTCAGCAACTAATTGAGCGTCAACATCAATTCTTGCAACTTCTACAACGTCGATTGTAACAGTATTTGTTTTGATTAATTTTTGAACAGCAGCTCTTAATTCGTCGATTCCTTGACCGCCACGACCTACAACGATACCAGGTTTCGCAGTAACTACTGTAATATTAACGTTATTAGCTTTTCTAGCAATATTAATTCTTGAAACACCAGCTGTATATAGTTTTTTCTTGATGAATTTTCTAATTACAGCATCTTGAGCGATGTTTAAAGCATATTGCCCTTTTTTAGCGAACCATGTAGAAACCCATGGTTCAATAATACCTACTCTAAATCCGGTTGGATGTGTTTTTTGTCCCATGTCTTTCTCCTAGTCTTTCGCCACTTTTACTGTCAAATGAGATGTTCTTTTTAATCTCTTATACATTCTGCCTTGAGCTCTTGGTCTAACTCTTCTGTAAGTTGGAGCTTCGTCAGCAAAAATTTCAGAAACTTTAAGAACGTCTGCTGTTGCACCAAATTTTTCTGATGCATTAGCGATAGCAGCGTTTAAGTTTTTCTCAACTATTCTAGCTGCAAAGTAAGGCATAAATTTAAGCATTCTTTGTGCTTCAGTCGCCTTTTTACCACGGATTAGATTGATTACTCTGCGAATCTTTCTAGCCGTCATTTTAATATCTGTTTGTTTTGATATAGCTTCTTGCATTTTTCTATTTCCTTAGTTATTTCTTCTTAGCTGTCTTATCAGCGGCATGGCCTCTGTAAGTTCTTGTTAGTGCAAATTCACCTAATTTATGACCAACCATTTGTTCAGTAACATAAACTGGCACATGAGTTTTACCATTGTGAACTGCAATTGTGTGACCAAGCATGTCAGGCACAATCATAGAAGCTCTTGACCAAGTTTTAATAACTTTCTTTTCGTTTTTTTCATTCATCATCGCAACTTTTTTCTCTAAAGATGGATGGATGTATGGACCTTTTTTTAATGAACGAGCCATCTATTTATGTTCTCCTATTTTTTTCTTCTTCTTACTATCAACTTGCTAGAGGCTTTTTTCTTGTTACGAGTTTTGTAACCAAGAGCTGGTTTACCCCATGGAGTTTTTGGATTTCCACCAGGACCAGTTTTACCTTCACCACCACCGTGTGGGTGATCAACAGGGTTCATAGTAACACCACGAACAGTTGGTTTGATACCTAAGTATCTAGTTCTACCTGCTTTACCAGTTGATAAGTTTTTGTATTCAGAGTTACCTAAAACACCGATTGTTGCGTAACAATCTTTTCTTACCATTCTCATTTCTGAAGATGGAAGTTTTAATGTAACATAGTTACCTTCTTTAGCCATTACTTGAGCTGAATTACCAGCACTTCTAGCCATTTTACCGCCTCTACCTGGTCTTAGTTCAATATTATGAACCAATGCACCAAGAGGAATGCAATCTAAAGGCAATGCATTACCAGTTGCGATTTCAGCTTCTGGACCTGAAACAACTTTATCGCCTACGTTAATGCCTTCTGGGCAAAGAATGTATCTTTTTTCGCCATCAGCATAATTTACTAAACAGATTCTAACGTTTCTGTTTGGATCGTATTCGATAGTCATGATTGTACCAGGTACGCCCATTTTATCTCTTTTGAAATCGATAACACGGTATGCTCTTTTGTGTCCGCCACCAATGTGACGAGTTGTGATTCTACCTGTATTATTTCTTCCGCCTGTTTTAGTTAAAGATTTAACTAAAGATTTTTCAGGAGTAGAAGTTGTAATTTCAGCGTAGTCTGGTCTTGTCATACCACGTTGACCAGGGGATGTTGGATTAATTTTTCTAGTTGCCATAATCTTATACTCCTGTCAATTCTTCGATAGGATCGCCAACTATTGTAACAATAGCTTTCTTTCCTGATTGAGTTCTACCAAATTTCATGCCCATTCTTTTTTGATGAGAAGGCATATAAACCGTTCTAACTTTCTTAACTTTGCGGTTTGGATAAGCTAATTCAATAGCTTGTGCAATTTCAACTTTTGTAGCATCTTTTTTTACTTCAAAAGTGTATGTATTATTTACAGTTGCCATCATTGATTTTTCAGTGATGATAGCACCTTTAATAACGTCATATAGTCTTTCTTTGTTGGTATTTGTATTTGTCATTATTTTGCCAACCTTTCAGTGATTGAGTTGATTGCAGCTTCAGTTGCAATAATTGTATCTGCTTCAACTAAATCTTTTACGTTCAAGTTTGATGGTAATAATAATTTAACGCTTGGAATGTTTCTTGCTGCTAAAACAAGATTTTTGTTTTCTTCAGCAGATAAATCAGCGATAATTAATACTTTACCTTCTGCTTTTAAATCCGCTAAAGCTTTAACCATAACTTTAGTTTTTGGTTCTGTAATTTCAGAAAAATCTTTAACTACTGTCATGATTTCAAGTTTTGCAGATAATGCAGATTTTAAAGCCAATTTTCTAGCTTTTTGTGGAAGAGCAGTTTCATAGCTTCTTGGTTTTGGTCCAAAAATAACGCCGCCACCTCTGAATAATGGGCTTCTTAATGAACCAGCTCTAGCTCTACCAGTACCTTTTTGTTTCCAAGGTTTTTTGCCGCCGCCAGATACTTCAGCTCTAGTTTTCGCACAAGCTAAACCTGCACGAGCATTGTTCAATTGTCTTTTAAGAGCTAAGTACATAACGTGCATATTTGGTTCAACGCCAAACACTGAACCTTCTAAGTTCATTTGACCTAATTCAGAACCTTGAGTTGATAAAATTTTGATTGTTTTATTTTCGATAGTCATTGCGCACCTCTAATTCCATTTAGTCCTAGTTGGTTTTACAGTAACTAATTTGCCTTCAGGACCAGGAATAGCACCTTTAATTAGCAATAAGTTTTTGTCAGCGATAACTTTAGCAACAGTTAATTTTGTAACTGTAACTTTTTCGTTACCCATGTTTCCAGCCATTCTCTTACCTTTTACAACACGGCTTGGAGTTGTACCAGCACCGATTGAACCAGGTGCTCTATGGTTTTTAGAGCCGTGACCCATTGGTCCTCTAGAGAAGTTGTGTCTTTTAACAGTACCTTGGAAACCTTTACCGATTGAACGTCCTGTAACGTCAACTTTTTGAACATTAGCAAGAACTTCTTCTAAAGAGATTGTTTGACCAACTTCAAATTTAGAAGCGTCTTCAACTCTGAATTCTTGTAAATGTCTGAAGTTTTCTAAGTTGTTTTTCTTAAAATGACCAATTTGTGCTTTTGTTAAGTGTTTTTCTTTAGCAGAAACTACGCCAACTTGAATAGCTTCATAGCCATCAGTTTCTTTAGTTTTTACTTGAGTTACAACAGCTTTTTCAACAGCAACAACGGTAACAGGGATACACAACCCTGTTTCGTCATATATTTGTGTCATTCCAAGTTTTGTTCCAATAACACCTAATGTCATGTTAAACCTTTCTGTTGTGAGAGCTACTTGTTAAAGTGTTTCTCTTGTTTGTACTTACTGGCTTTGTTTGTTTTAGCAAACTCTGCCTTTCTAAATAGATCACATTAATATTCAATTGTCATGTGTCTGAGTGATGAGATATCTTACAGTTTTACTTCGATATCTACGCCTGAAGGAAGATCCATTCTAGATAATTCTTCAGTAGTTTGTTGAGTTGGATCATAAATGTCGATGATTCTTTTATGAGTTCTCATTTCAAAGTGTTCACGAGATTTTTTGTCAACGTGAGGTGAACGAAGAACACAATAAACTCTACGTTTTGTAGGCATTGGGATAGGACCAGCAACAGTTGCACCAGTTCTTTTACCAGTTTCTACAATTTTAAGAGCAGAACTATCGATCAATTGATGATCGTATGCTTTTAAGCAAACTCTAATTCTTTGTCTTTTTGTAGTGCTCATTTTACGTTTATTACCTTTTCTAAGTATTCTAATACGTGCATATCATAGCGTATTATAAACAAAATCGCTCGTCAACAAGTTTTTTTGGTATTATTTTAATTTTGTTTACATATCTTTAAAAATGGTAAAAGAAAAAATTTGCGCATTAAAATACAGGCGGAGTTTGTATATAATTCGCTTCAAGTTTTAAATAATTAAATTCATTTTTATCTTGACTATTATTATATTTTTCAAGCGCAAGCTTAATCATAATTTCGCCAAGTTTTTTGTTTTCGTCTTCAAAACAAATTGAATCAGGGAAAATTTTTGAAGAATTTTTGTCGCACAATAAAGTTTTATTTTTAATTTTATCTTGAATTTTGTCTTTAAAAATTAATTCGATATTTTCTTTTGTTCCAACAAAAAACATATCACGTCTTGCATCCATCAAAAGAATCTCTTTATCAAAAGCATTTAATAAAATTTCAGCGGTATTAAGCCCAATCAAAGGAAGATTTAATTCGCCCGCCATAACTTTAGCAACACTCATTGCAACACGAATTCCTGTAAAACTACCGGGTCCGCAATTAACAGTTATTGCATCAAGCTTTTTTAAATCAATAGAATTTGATTCGCAAAGCTCTTTAATTTTTGAAATTAAATATAAGCTATGATAATTTTCATCACTAAAGATTATTTCATCAAATAATTTATCATTATATTTAATAGCTAAATATGAATTATTTAATGCTGAGCATATTGCTAAAATATTCATTCATTAATTCCCTTAGACAACTTTTCAATAAAATCATTATTTGCTTGGTTTTTTGATTCAAAAACAAAATATCTTATATCTAAATCTTCTTCATCATATTCAACATTAATATTTAAAGCATTATCAGGAATTTCGTTCAAGCCAAACTCAGCCCATTCAATGAAAGTTAATTTTCCTTGCTTTGAATATTCTCTAAGCTCAGAAACAATTGATTTTAAGCCTTTTTGTTCAAGTCGATATAAATCAAAGTGATATATTGGACAAAGAGAAGATTTATATTCATTCAAAATCACAAAACTTGGGCTTGTTATTTTTTCGCAAACGTTTAAATATTCTAAAACATATCGCACAAATTGGGTTTTGCCTGCGCCAATGTCGCCTGTTAAAGTAACAAATAAACCATTTTTGTCTAAACATTGAGCGAAAACTTTTGCCAAATTTTTAGTATCTTGAAGTGTTTTAACTTTAATTTTCATATATAAATATTACATTAAAAAATTGTTAATAAATGTAAACAATTAATTTAATTTTTAAAGAATAACATTAAACATGTCGATATCTATATTGAGGTTAGTACAAATAAGGATGAACGAATGAACTACGAAAACGATTTGGAATTGTGCGAGTATAACCCAGTAAGCGTTGCTTACCAAGACGAATTAAGAACATTAGCAAAAATGATAGAAGCTCCAACAATGAGCTTATTTCAAAAATTAATGAAGAAAATCGTGGTAGCCCACGGAACAAACTAACAAACTGAAGGAACAACAAATTTAAAGCCTCGGAAATCCGAGGCTTTTTGGTAAATATTTTTAAAATACGAAACCCGATTTATCATTATTTTGCTTGTGAAATTCGCCACCAGCACAAACAATTTCAATTACTTTTAAAAGAAATTCTCTTGGCGCATCCAATTGGCTTATATATAATTCTTGGTTTCCTTTATGACGAATAGTCATGACTGTTCCTTGATTTTTTTCAGCCGGAACATACAAAGAAGCAATTTCGTTTGCAAGCAAAATATCCATTTGCTTTTCGTAATCATCCTCTTCTTTGATTAATTTTGTAAAATCGCCATTAATTGCAAAAATTCTTCCACAAAAAGCAGGTGTTCCATTCTTTTGTGGCAAAGCTTTAGGAGAATTATTAAATCTGCAAGTAAAGCTAATTTTATGCCAAAGAACATTAACAATCGCCAATGTTTTTGTTGAATCGAAAGTACAATTAACATTTTGAACAGGAACATTTCTAACATTTAAAGATTGTTTTAAATATTCCAAAACCACCGCTAAATTATCAAGAATTTTTGAAAACATATCGTTAGTATTAACAGTCGCTTGATGAAATTCAATAAATTGCTTATACATATAAACAGCAACAAGCCCTGCTCTTTGTTGAACAACAGAAGACTTTTGCACTCTAAGCTCTAAATTATCAAGGCTATCGAAATTGTTTTGCAATTTAAACTAATTCCTTATATTGGGGATATCCATCAAAATAATATAATAAAGGGAAATTATTTTATATAATAATATAACTTTTTGTTACATTTTTACATACTAACAAAGTTTTATATCTTCTTTTTATTATCTTAAGAAATTTTATAACCTTGTTCAAATTTCTTTGGCAAATATTCGCCAATTGTTGTAATTAAGATATAGTTATGAAAATTCAAAATCAATAAAGTATCGTTTGTTGCGTATTTTTGTCGAATTCTTCCCAAACTTTTAATTGAAACAACGCCATCATTATATATTTCGCCATTATTTGCTGAAGCCTCGTCACCAAAATATGCAATAGCTTTAATTTGCGTTTCCTTGCCAAATTTTTCAATAGCTCTTGAAGCTGCTTCTTCTAATGGTTCAACATGCCATCTTTTTGTCCAATCGATTTTACATGAAGAATAAATTTCATCATTTGAAATAATTGCAGCAGCAATATTTTGATTTGAAACGCCAACAAATTCATTTTTGTCATATTTTTTATACGCTTCAAACAAAAGATTAAGAGCATCTTTGGGTTCCAATTTAAATTTCACAAAAGAAACTTGCGAATTTTTAGAAAATCTTATTTCTTTATTAAAATCAAACTCGTTTGAAGTTGCATAAGTTTTATATGGCAAAAAGCTTGCAAGTCTTGAAGCTCGGACTACAAATTCACCCTTAATTCTTTCAAAAGAAAATACTAAAGTATTAAAATTAAAATAGCGATTCGTATTCAACCAAGAAAGACAATCTTCACAAGGCGCAATCATTTCGGTAATTTCTTCTAAATCTATGTTTGAAGCCATACAAAGATATTTAATTTTAAAATCAAATTTGCCTCTAGGACGTCTTGAATATCTCAACAATGCCTCATTATATGAAGCTAAAATTGCGCTTCTTTCACCACAAATTGAAGAAATGTCGTTTCTTGTATTGTTAAAATTAGTCCCCATAGACCAAGCTCTATCAACAGTGCAGACGTTAGTTGCAAAGCCTCTTCCTGTAATATTTCCAGCAAGAACGTTAATCTTGGCAAATTCATGGGCTTCTAATAATTTTTCAACAATGATATACCTTTCACCAAGTCCTAATTGAATATCATCATCAGAAACAAAAGGTGTATTTAAGATATTCATTCCATATTTATTTAACAGGGAGTTTTCTATATTTGTTTCAAATTGAGAATTTGAATTAATTGAATTCGTAGTTGTCATACTAATATAAAACCACTGAAAAAATAATTTGTCATGTCGTCATTGAAACAAAAAATTAATCCACTTGATATCAAGTGGATTTTTTCCCAAATCTAGTAGTAACCTAATTTAAACTTTTTTTCGTTAATAATCTTAATCTAAAACATTCCTATATACTCAACCTAATTTTTAAGCCATCACTCCTTCCGTAAAGTGTTATGTTGCTTGCTTCTTGACTATATTTCTATTCTAGTCCTTAAGGATTAAGTTGCAATAGTAATGTATGTTAAAAAAGTTTTACATTAGCCATGTGATAGCAATAATGTTGCAAAATTCAAATTTACAAACTTAATATATTAATATTTCCTTGACAACGCAAAAAACAAGAGCATACCCAACGCTTGCAGCATGCTCTTGTTTTTGATTCAACTATATCTTTGTTTATAAGCTTAAGTCATTTAAAAATAAATCAAAATCTGTTTCAATAATTGGACAAGACATTCCGTTTCCTTGAATACCATTGCCTTGTAAATCAACAGGTTTTAATTCAAATGCTTGCATATCCATTAATTCATTATCCATTTTGCTTATCCTCATTGTGTTCTTACTTATATAAAGTATATATTCTCTACATAATTGCTAAATAAAGATAAACTACCTTAACAAAACTTAACAAATATTCCTATTAAAGCCGCAATGCCCATATATATAATAGGATCACGCTTCAATTTAAAAGTTAAAATAAACAAAAAGGATATTAAAATTAAACCAATGTAATTGATGTTTTTAAATGTCAAATCGTTATTTAAAACCAATTCGTAAAACAATCGCAAGCCAACAGCCAAAATTAAAGCACAGGAAGTTGGTCTTAAAACATATAAAATGGATTTTATAATTTTACTTTCGCAAAATTTAAGATAAAAACGAAAAACAAAAGTTGTAAGAATAATCATTGGCAAAATTAGAGCAAAGCTTGCAATTAATGCACCGCAAAAACCCATTGTTTTAAACCCAGCAAAAGTTGCCATATTTAAGCCGATTGGACCTGGAGTGATTCCTGATATAGCAATCATTTGCGTTAAATCATTGGAAGTAAACCAATGATATTTATCAATCATTTCATACAAGAAAGGCAAAGAAGCATAGCCTCCGCCAAAAGTAAACAATCCAACTTTTACAAATTCAAGAAATAAAAAAACAAAATTAGGCATTATTTTCACCTCTTTTTGCAAAATATAAAACAATTCCAAGAGCAATAGAAGAAATAATTAATATTATTGGACTCACTTTTAAAATCGACAAAATTAAAATTACAAAAAACCAAAAAAAGCTAAATTTATCAACAATGCTTTTAGGCCACATTTCCCTAAGAGCAAGATAAATCAAAACAATAACCGATAAATTCACTCCCCAAAAAACGCCATCAATAAAAGGAATGTGTAAAATTTGATTTAAAAGATTTGCAACAATTAAAATTACAACAAAAGGCGAAAAAGCAATTCCAAGTAAAGAAGCAAAAACACCCAACAATTTCATTGTTTTATAGCCAACCAAAATCGAAATATTAATTGCAATAATTCCAGGCAAACACTGACTAACACAATAATAATCACAAAGTTCTTGTTCTGTAAGCCATTTTCTTTTTTCAACAAGCTCACTTTGCATGATTGGAATTATGACATATCCACCCCCAAGCAAAATTGCTCCAATTTTCAAAAAAAGCTTAAATAAATTCCAAAAAGAAACTTTCATTTTCAATTAAAACCCAAGCGCCGTGGCAAAATTCTTAACAATAACAGGATTATATGCTTTATCATCAACAATTGAAAGAATAATTTTACTTGAAACTTTTTGTTCGTCGTTCATATTCGAATAAAGTGCAAAAGTGCCAATAACTTCTTTAAAAGGAACATTTTTAACGCTTGCTTTATATACTAAATATGGTATTTGTTTGTTGCGAGCAGAATATTTCCCTTTTTCAATTATTTCAAAATCTTCATAAGTTATTATTGAATCTTTCATTTTGTTTAAAACAGCTTGAATTTTTTCATCAATTTCACCAGTTAAAAAATCAGAAACGCTAATCAAATTTTCATCCTTTAAATCAAAAATTGTGATTTTTTGACCCGTTGGCAAATATTTTGCGTTGATTTTTTTATATCCAAAAAAATTAAAGCTTCGATAAAGTTGATAATCTCCGCTAACAGCAGAAAAATCAGCAAAGTTTGTTTCTGTTTCAACAAAATTATCCCTTGGAGGATATTGATATTGCTTGATTTTGTCTTTTACAAATGCATATCCGCCAAATGCAAAAAACGCAACAATTAACGCCAACAAAAGTATTTTTTTAATTAAACTTTTTAAACAACCCATTGCTTGCTCCTTTAAAAACAAAGATACAATAAAATTAGATTTTAGCCAAATTGTAAACTAATTAGCATGCGGATGGGTTGTTTCATAAACATCTTTTAACCGTTGAATTGAAACATGGGTGTAAATTTGAGTATTTTTAATGCTCGAATGACCCAAAAGCTCTTGAACAATTCTTAAATCAGCACCACGCTCAAGCATTCTTGTTGCAAAGCTATGACGAAAAACATGGGGTGTAACATATTTATTAAAGTTTATATTTTTTAAACATTCTTTTAGTGCTTTTCTAATGCTTTGATTTTGTAAACGATAACCATTATAGTTTATAAACAAAGGACTGTTTGGATTTTGAGGAGTCTTGCAAATCAAAGAAGAAACATTTTCAATATAATTTATTAAACCTTCTTTTGTTTTATCAGGAATTAGGACTATTCTTTCTTTTGCCCCTTTTCCAAAAACTCGAATTTCGTTTTGTTCAAGATTCAAATTTTCATAATTTAAAGAAGATAATTCAGAAATTCGCATTCCTGAAACCCAAAGCAATTCTAATATTATTCTGTTTCGATATCCTGCCGGAGTTTCAATTTTTATTCCTCTTAATATATTTTCAACCTCTTCTTCATGCAAAAAATGAGGCAAGCTTTTTGTTTGTTTTGGAATTGAAATATTATCAGCAGGATTATATTCAATTAATTCTTCTTGATATAAAAATTTATAAAAAGCTCTAATAGAGGCAATTTTTCTTGCTATTGTTGTTTTTGTGTAATTGATTTGTCCAATAAAGCGAATATATTCACTAAATTTATCGGGTTCAATTTCTAAAAAATTCAATTCGTCAATCCAAAGCAAAAAAGTATAAACATCCGCACAATAAGCTCTTATTGTATGCAAGGAAAAGTTTTTTTCGCTTTTTAAATATATTTTAAAATCTTCCAAAAATTCTTTTTTTGCCATAGCTTAATTATACACTATTCTTCATTTTCTTGAACATCTGAATTTAAAGCCCACAACAATGATGCCAACCATCCAAAAAATGTCCAACCTAAAAGAATATTCAAAATTGCAATAGGCAAAATATCATTATGCTTTCTAATATATGCAACAACAAGAGGAATGAAATATATCGCTAAAGCAATAAAAAGCCAAACTGCACAGAAAAACATTATGATGAAAATAATCATTAATCCAAAATCCATATCATTATCCTTTTTGGCTTAAAATAATACTTTTTTTCAAAAAAATCAATTAGACTACATGCCCATATCGCCAAACATTGCGCCACCCATAAAGCCTAAACCGCTTGTTGGTTGAGTCATCAACGTAAAGCATTGATACCCTTTTGTTCCAGTTGTACCATCTTCTAAAGTTACATTCATTTTGTTTGCTTCAGCTTTAGCTAAACAAGTAGCTTTTGAACCACCATAGCAAACTCCATAATCATCACAACCATCGCAAATTCTTGTATGGGCGCAACGTTCATGGATTTTAAAACCTTTACTTTGACAAACTTTTCCACCATAAAAACCTTTTGAACCATAAGCCAAACAATCAGCTTCAATTGCAGACAAAGAAGCAGCAATTTTGTTTGCTTTGGTTGTGTTTGTTGGGTCGGTTACTCTATAAATTGCATAAGACACAATTTCGTTATTTGAAGCGATATTTATACCTGAAGAACCGCAATATGCATGACCCATTGAAATTTGAGCTCCTTCAGGAGTATGCAAAACATCATTTGTGCAATCAACAGGATATACATGCCCGCTAACATTCTCCCCTTGACCATTTACACCCCTAAAAACTCTTAAAGGAAATCTATCTACACCCATTTTGTTCATGTTTTTATCACCATCAACATCAAGCAAGATGTCTTTATAATAAAAACCTTCAAAACCAGTTTTCCAAGGAGCAGCAAAGCCTCTAAATGTTGTTCCGTTTGAAAGAACAATGTTTGCTGTCATAGAACCTGCGGAAGTTTTTGTGCAATTTGGATTTTCTTCCAAAGAAAACGCATCAGCAAAATGTAAACAATACCAATCAGTTGTTTTATCTTCTTCGTGTTTTTTAGCGCTCGCAGGGAAGAAAGCATTATTTTCATGGGTTACAGAAATGTTTCCCATTGTTATATTTCTCATTGCAGAATAAACATATACTCTTGCTTTGTTTATATTAATATTTTTCATTATTGACATAGTTGCAGAAGTTAAAATCACAACAGCAACCATAACAACAGTTAGTTCGGCTAATGTCCAAGCATTTTTTCTCATAGTTATACCTTTCTTAAGATAACAAAAGATTAGCTTTTATAAAGCAAATAAACATCATTTAAATGAGTTAATTATTTTTTATGCAATTGCATTGAGCAGAAGTATTCATGATAGCAAGCAGTAAGCCAATGATATCCACGTTTGTCGCAAAATTCAGTTGCTCCAACAATTTCTCCACCAAAAGCAATGCAATCAGCTCTTAAAAAGGTGATGTTTTGACCGAGGCGTCTTGATTTGCCTTTCTTTCCACCAATTTGAGTAACATCATAACCAAAAGGAATTTTCATATCCATAAAATTCATATTAAATCCAGCCGTGCAAGCAGGAGAATATGGTATTCCATAGTCCTCTTCGTCTTCTCTTTTGCAATTTATAGGAGAAATCATTCCGCCCATTCTGCCTGTTGAATATATTCTTATTCCAACTCTATCAACACCAAGGGTATTTTCGCCTTTTTCTCCATTTACATCAATAATCAAATCTTTAACAATTGTTCCATCAGATTGAATTGGAGGCTTTTCAAAACCATATATAAAAATGCCTCTGTTTTTAAATATTATATTAGGATTAGTTGAAACAAAATGCCCAACATTGCAACTACCATAATCTGGAGAATATTTTTGTCTTACTAATTCACAAAATTCGTCTTGTTTTTGGTTTACATCTTCAAAAACAAAGCCTTTTTCACGATAGAATTTTGTTAATTCCTCTTGCAAAATTTCATAAGCATACATGGAATTTTTAATATATTTTTTCTCTTCTGGTTTGTAAATATCAAAATATACCCATTTCAAAAACCACAAAAACCCAATTCCAAAAAGAATCAATGCTACCGCTTTAAAAACTTCGAGGAAATCTAAATCTTCGTTTTTATTTTTCTTTTTATTGTAGTTAGACATTGTTCATAACTTTCAAAACACAAATCTGCACTAAAACCAATTTTTTCTTGCGTCACATTAAGAATGGTTTCATTCTTAACTGTTGCAATTTTTATATTGTTTTCAATTGATGATAACACAGCGCTTGAACCAAGCGCATCATTCGGAACAATTAAATATTCAACATCTTTATAAGAAATCTCTCCTTTTGAAGATATCAAAGGAGCGATTGAAAGTCCTTGCATAATGCAAGGCAAATATGTTGAACTTATTAATTCAGATGCAACTTTTGGATTTTCAATTTTAGAAGAAATATCAATATCGATAAAAGCTGGAGCATGAGCAACAGGAATTTTGAATTCACGAGCAATCAAATGGGAAATTACAGCTTCAATTCCCCCAATAGGATCAATTCCATTTGCACAAGCATAATTTTCATCCTCAGAATCCTCACCAAAAAAGCAAACAACAGCAATAGCTTGCACTCCAAGTTTGATTAATTTTGAAGCAGATTCCAAAAGCACATTTGGATTTTTTAATTTACCAACTGAAATTCCATTTTGAATTTCTAGCTCAACTCCAACTGGTTCTTTTGTGTATTCAATTGCAATTGTTTCAATTCCTTGAACCATTTTTAGCGCAGAAAGTGTATTTAAATGAACGTTAATGATGTTTTGAGGAATTGCACAATCAAAAATAATTCCAATTTTGTTTGTTTCATAAGGTTTTTTGGGAGTAATTTCAATATTACCCCTTAAAAAATCATCAAACAAATATCCTTCAAGATAGCTCATATCGTAATTAATAGCGCTCAAAATTCCGCCATTAACTGCGTTTGGATTAATAATCACATGGAAATCTTTTGCAAATTCTCGAGCAATATAGCCAAAATCGCCAGCGTATCCACCAATATTAGCACCAATCCCTGTTGGAATAGATATCGCAACAATGGGTTTTTCCATGTTAATATCCTCTTGCCATTCTCAAAAACATTGTATCCAAAATGATTTTGTCATTCATATTTGCTTTTTTATGTTTTATTGCATCGTTTATTATTGCAATATCACGCTTAATTTTGTCATTCATTGAAAGATTTTGCTTTAATAACTCCATTAAATATACAAGCATTTTATTAAGCACATTTTCTAATATTTCATTATTTTCTTTAATATAATTTTGAAAATTTTGAGAAATATCAAAAGCATCTTTATAACCAAAATTAGGATATAAAGAAAACATTGTTGCAATATTACTATAATCGATTTTTTCTCTTAATCCGCTTAGTTTAAAAACCTGACATCTTGAAACAATTGTTGGCAAAATTTCTTCTCTTGATTTCGTTAAAAAGATAAATGTTGTTCTTTTTGGCGGTTCTTCAATTGATTTCAACAAAGCATTTGGTGTTGTTTGATGAAAAGTTCCATAATTCAAAGGATTAAAAGAATAATTGATGTCTGTTGAATAATTTAAATTTTGAAAATCCATTAATTCAAAAGGATCATATTCTTTTTCGCCTGATGAAAAGAAAATAAAAAACCTATGATAATCAGACGACAACATCAAAGCTTTTTCAATTTCTCGAGCTTGTTTTGCCGAAATTACAGTTTTTGATTCATCCCCTTCGCCTTTAAAATGAATTTCAGAAACATTATTAATTGCAGGATGTGAATGCGTTTTAATCCATTTGCAATTAATGCAATCACAATTTGAAGATTTATCTCCAATGCAGTTTAAAATTCTTGCCAATTCAAGCGAAAAAAGATATTGCATTTTAGTGTCTGCACCTTCAAAAATTAAGGCTTGAGGAAATTCTCTTTTGTTTTCAAAAACTAAACTTAAAAGCTCAGAAAAATAATTAGCACTAAAAGGAAATTTATTTTGAAACAATGGATTTATCATATATTTCCTCCAAAAAAAGCTAATTCATAAGCTGTCATCGGGTCTTTTATTGCGCCAGATTTTAGCGAATATTCTGCATTTGCCAAATTAATTTTCAAATTAACCAAATCTTGGAGTTGAACATTTGCCAATTTTTCAATATTTTTCTTTAGAACAAATTCATTTTGGTTTAATTTAATCGCCAAATCAAAAGTAGACATACTGCCAGCATAAAGCTTTATTTTAAGCATATTTGTAATTGAAGTTTGCAAAAATGCCAAAGAAGGCAAAAAATGTTCCTTTTGGAGAATTTCGTTTATTAAATTCATCGTTTTTGCCCAATCTTTTGCCAAAATCAAATCAACCAAATTAAAAATGTCAGTATTAGAACTAACAACATCTTTAACCATTTGCGCTGTAACGAGATTTTGAGGATGAGCATATAATTTTAATTTTTCCAGTTGAACAGAAATATCCCTCAGGGAGGAACCAACCGTTTGAATCAGCAAAGAAGCTTCGCTATCGTTTATTTTAAGCTCAATTTCATTTGCCATTTTTTTAATAATAGGAATTAATTTATATTCTTCATAGCTTCGATAAGAAGGGAATTCTTCCGGTTTTGTTAATTTAAGAATTTCTTTATATAATTTTTTTCTTGAATCGGGCTTCTTTTTTTCACCCCTTGGAGTTTCACATATTAAAATTAAATGAACTCTGTCTGAAATATTATTTAAACCATTAATCAATTCAGCAACTTGTTTATCATCAAGCTTTTCTTTGGATTTTGATTCTAAAAAATATTTTTGACATTTTATTTGAATAACAATATCGCCAAACATCATAGCATTTGTTCTGATTAATTCAGAAAACAAAGAAAAAGAAGGATTGTCAACGGCTCTGTAATTGAGTTCGTTGACATCACTTCCTAATATTTCTTTTTTGATTTTATTTGTGGCTTTCTCGATTAAATAATCTTCGTCGCCCCATAAAAAATGTATTGGCAATATATTTTCCTTAGCTATTTATAAGTAAGCTTGCACCAATTACTCCTGCTGTATTTGCTAATTGCGCAGGAACAACTTGAACAGCATTGCCTTGAATTGGCATAGCTCTATCTAAAAGTGTTGCTTTAATTGGATCAAGCAAAATTGAACCAGCATCTGCTACACCGCCGCCGATAATAATCTTTTCTGGATTTAAAAGATTAACAACAGAAGCAAGTCCAGTACCGATTATTTTACCCATTTGTTTAAAGATTTGAATTGAAACAGCGTCTCCTTGAAGTGCAGCTTGCGCAACAATATAAGGAGTGATTATTCCATCAGTTGCCATTTCTTTATATTTTGCAGATTTTCCACCACTAATGTATTCTTTTGCCATTGTAACAATTGCAGGTCCAGAAGCATAAGCTTCAAAACAACCATAATCTCCACAACCACACAAAGGTCCACCTGTCATATCCATTTTAATATGACCAATTTCGCCTGCAGCATTTGTTGCGCCACGAACTAATTTTCCATTTAAAACGATTCCAGAGCCTATGCCTGTTCCTACTGTAATGCAAATTAAATTTTCGCAACCTTTACCAGCACCAAAATTTAATTCACCCAATGCAGCACAACGAACATCGTTATCTAATCTTGTTGGAATAGAAAATTCGTCTTCAATAATTTTTGCCAATGGAATATTAACCCAACCAGGAATATTTGGAAGATTTTTAACTATTCCTTCTTTGTAATCAATTTGCCCAGGCAAGCCAAAACCAATTGCCTCAATTGTTTTTGCGCTTTCGCCAGTTTCAGACATTAATTCTTTAATAGCTTGTTTTATATTATTAACACCAGCTTCATAACCCATTTCGGCACGAGTTGGAACTGTGTTTGAATAAATAATTTTTCCATCAAAATCTACTAATGCAATTTTAACATTAGTTCCGCCAATATCTACCCCAATTCTATACTTTTTCATTCTTCCTCCTTTGATTTATAGATGTAATTTCATTCTAACACGAATAAAAAACATGGAAGGAGAGAATATTTTTTTAATAGCAATCGTCTAAATTTTCTTCATCGAAAAAATATTCATCCTGATATGAATCAGCAAGATAAATTAATTCCATTTTTTTGTTTTCAGCGTTTTCTTGATAATCAAATTTTCCCTCTTCCCATCCGCCAAAAACATCAAGATAAATTGAATCACATTCCATTTCGCCAATTATTTGCGCTTTTTCCAATTGAATTGAAGATTCTTCTTCATCATAAACATCATTGTAGCTTGTGCCCATCAAAATTTGGATATTTTGCCCAGATATGGTTTTTAAAAGATTAATACAATAACCAATAATTTCATTTAATAATTTACTGCTGGCAAGGTTAGACATCTTGTGTGCATTTGCAATTTCTATGTTATCAATTACAAAAACAGGCTCGTCGTATTCATTAGTAATAAAATAACAAAGAGCATTGCCAATTGTTTGACCAGTATAATTATCAACAAGCTCAATCATATTAAACATCGCATTTGTTAAATAATGAGGCATAGCAGAACCATTTACCTGTCCTAAACCAATGCAACAAGTTGAATAATTGCCTTGAAATAAATCTTTTTGAGGGATTCTGTCCCACATTTTAATTGTCAAATCAACAGGCTTTTCTTTTTTCTTCATTTCGCATTGAGAAATATCATTCAGTCTTTGTTCTAAATGGTTTTTAATTGTTAAAGTTAATTGCGCATTTTTCTTTTTGTCCGGATTTTCAATATTTTTTTGAGCTCTTGCGAAAATATTTTTATCCAAAAGCACATATAAATTTCTTGCAAACGTTTCTAGTGTTTCTTTGTTTTTGCAATATTTTTCGTTAATTTTAAATTTACCATTTGATAAACAATCCGGATAATGCTTATCAATGAATCCGCAGGCAGGAGTTTTTCTTAAAGTTTCAATATCTTCTTCAATTTGAGAAATAACTTGTGACATTCTTTCTTGGTTTGAATCAATATAAGAAAAATTGGCTTCTAAAGACTTTGATGGATTAAACCACGCTTCAAAATTCAATCCGTTTTGTTTAAAAGCTTCTCTAGTTAAAGCATTAGCCCAACCAAATTTATTATCTGATTGAATATATTCTTTAAAGTTTTCCTTACAACAAGCAGCATAAATAATATTATCTAAAGCATAATCCTCGTCTTCAGACATAGAACTACTTTCTTGTGCAAGATGTGAAATATATTTTAAATTCCAAGTTTTTAATTTAGCTTCGTCAATTTCATCAAGTTCTTGTTGAGATAATCCTGAATCTTTTAAAATTTCAAAAAATAACTCTTTTTGCAAAGCTTCAATGTCGATTTTTCCTTCTTTTTCCATATTTTTAACAGAATCGAAAGGCATATTAATTGACGACATTGCATATAATAAATCAAACAATTCAATTTTTTCTTTTGAATTAAGGGTTTTACCTTCTTTATTATTTAAAGAAAAAATTTTATTTAAACACAAAGGCTCGCTTTGCAAGGTTGAATATTTATCCATATATTCTTCAACATTTTCAAGCCTTGTTCTGAATAATAGTTCCATGCCGTCTTTATCAAAAATTGTAGAAAACGCACAAAGCTTTAAGAAATGCGTTTCAACAAAATCGTTAATTTCTTTAATTGATTTTTCAACATCTTGATTTTCGCCATTAATATATAATTCAGGGTTTTTCAAAAGATTTTTGTGTATTTCTTTGAATATTTTAGCCCCTTCAACAAAATTATCGGGCACATTTGAAATTGCATTCTCTCCATAAGATAATGGTTTTGCTAATCTTATCGCTAAAGACAAATATTCTTTTGGAAAATCAAGCACTTCTTTTAATTCTTGATAAAACAAAGCTTTAAATTCAGCATTTTTATTAGTTGTTACTTGAAGAATATCCATTAAATCACTTTTTGAAATTTGCAAATCATTTCTTAAAATTCTAAAAAGCGATTTTCTGCCTTGATGATTATCTTTCTTTTGTGTTGATAAAACTTGAGCAATCTTTATTCTTGGAATTTTTTTATCCAAAGTAAGCTCGTTAAACATTTCAACAAATTCTTTTTCGTTGTATTCTCTCAAAGTATAAATTGCACTTGAAACAGATTCGGAATCAAAAGAACCTTCTTCTTTAATCATTCTTAAAATTCTCAAAAGAAAATTAACTTCGTCTTGCGAAGTTTTGCTGCTCAACAGAGTTACGCAAGAAGGGTTTGGCTTTTCAAAAAGAGAATAGATTTCTTCGATTAAAACCGCATTAATTGGATTTAATCCTGCAAGAGCGTTATCAAGAGCAAAACCAGCCAAATTTTCATCACCCAAAATATGACTTGCAGCAGGGTCAATTATGAAATTGATTTTTCTTAAATAACCCGATACGTCTTCTTTTACAATATTTTTATTTTTTATTGCAGCCAAAGCAGATAAAATATTGCCATTAAAACTTGAAAGCAAGATATCTTCTATATTTTCGGCAGGAAAATTTTTATCAAAAACCATTGCTTCAGACAAAATTGCATTATCGCAATATGTTCTTTTAACAATTGCCCTAGCTGTTCTTGGAGGAATTCTTTTTTCGTCAAAAATTCTTGAAGCAATATGATAATTATCTTCGCTAACATAATGTCGAACAAATATTTCAACATCTTCTTTTGAATCAAAAACATCTTTGCTTGCTAGTTGCTCGATTAATTCTTCCTGTTTTTGTTCAAAAGTTTTTTCTTCTTTAAAGGAAATTTGCGCTGTTGCCATTGCCTTTGTTGCAGAAGCATATTCACAAGAAAATTGCTCAATTTGTTTGTTGTCTTGAGGCTTTTTTTCTTCTTTTTCTTTGGCGCAAGAAGCAAAATTTATTATATTTTTAAGTTCGTTTATTTTCATAAGATACGAAAATAAAACCAAAACACAAAATTAATTGCCTAAATCTTTTAAATAAGGATTAATATCAACAATTTCATCCAATTGACCATTGTTTTTTATTTCATATTTTTTATCCGACGAAATTAATATCATATTTGTAACATCATAAACAACTTCGTCGAGATTAAAAAATGTCTTATAAAAAATTTTATTTGAAGTTTCACCATTATAAATGTCAACAAAAGAAAAATTATTTTTATAAAGCTCAATTAATTCAAAAGCAAATTTATTTTTTGGATTAAAAATATCTCTGCTTGATGGCATATTTGAAACAAAAACCCCGTCTTTTTTGAGACATTTTTTAATCAAAGAAAGATATTCTTGTTCACAAAATCTTTCATCAATTCCATCATCGCAAGCAACATCAACAATTATCAGGTCATATTTCTTTTTTGTAGTTTTCAAATAAATCAAAGCATCTTGAAGAACAAAGTTTTGTTTTTTTGATTTTTTAAAATTGAAATAATCACTTGCAATTGAAAAAATATTTTCTTCAATATCGACAATATCAAAACTTTTTAAAGGCAAAAGTTTTTCTAATTGATTAACTAAAATTCCAGAACCAAAACCAACAAGCAAAGCATTTTCAATTTTTGGATTCATTAAAACAGGGATTAAGAAATAATTAATATATGGCAAATTTCCATTGTAATTGTTTGAATTAATATAACCTGCTTGATATGTATCTTTATATTTTAAAAATCGACCAATTTTATTTTCAACAACAGAAATAGAATGAAAATCCGAATCGTATTCTTCTAAAATATTTTCAGGAATATCGTTCTTTTCCATCAATTCAACAAGATTTTCGTCTGGTTCATATAAAGCAAGTTCAAAAGGAATTATAGTCATGAAAATATTATATATTTTTTAATTTATATTGCAATAAAATGGCAAATTTTACACACTTTATCAAATAATGATATAATCAAAAAGAAAGAATTAGTATTACAAAGGGTTTTATTATGTTAATTCAAAGATTTTTTAAAGTTGTGCAATCATTTTTACATGCATTTGTAAATAAAATTCAAGATCCAATTTTAATGGCAGAACAAGCAATGAGAGATTTAAAAAAAGATTTCGATTCAAGCATGAACAATCTTGCCGAAATAAAATCATTATCAATTGAAACAAAAAACAAAATCGCAGAACAAACGCAAATCGCAAAAGAATATGAAAAAAAGGCTCTTACAATTCTGCAAAAAGCTCAAGCAGGCGAACTTGAACAAGCAAACGCAGACAGACTAGCATCAGAAGCATTAAAGAAAAAACAAAACGCAATAGAAAACATTAAAAAATTCACCCTTGATGCAAAAAATTACGATGCAATGGCTGAAAAATTAGAAAGCAAAATTGCAACAATAAAAGAACAGATTATTTCTTGGGAAAGTGAAATAAAAACTCTTAAAGCTCGCCACAAGGTTGCAATAACTTCCAAAAAAATGTCTAAACAATTAATTTCAATGAGCAATAACAATGCACAAGCGCTATTGCAATCAATGAAAGAAAAAGTAGACAAAGAAGAAGCAATGGCTCAAGCATACGATGAAATGAATCTCATTGAAACAGATATCGACAAAGAAATTAACGAAGCAATTGGCGTTAATTATTCAAATGAAGTTCAACAATCATTGATTGAATTAAAAAAACAAATTGCGCCGAAATATTTAATTACACAAAAAGAAAAAGAAGAAAAGGAATAATTAATGAATATCATAATTATAGTAATAGCATGTTTGTTTATTGTATCAAACGCATTTGTCCTTTTGGTAAATTCAGAACTTTCCTTTTTCTTGTTGGTAATTGGAGCGCTTTTTTTATTCTTCCTAATCAAAAGAAATTATGAATTATCAAAACACAACATCAACGCTTACGACGAAAAAGCATTAATAATTCAAAATGTTAAACAAGGAGGAGTAATTAAAATCACCCATCTTGATGGATATATTGATTCACTGGATTTAAAGGTAAATCATAAACATGTTTATACTCAAGGAGATTACAGCTGGTTTGAATTAGAATGCATTGATTCAAAAGGCGAAAAGTTTTGGGTTGAAGTTGATGACGATGATTCACTTGTTATTTCGGTATTATTAGAAAAATTATCTCAATCTGAATTAAAATTTTCTAATTCACTTGAATATATAGACGAAAATGAATCAGGCAACTTAAGCTACAAAGGCAACACCTATATTTACGAAGATTCAGGAGAAGCAAATTTTTACAAATATTGCGATACCAAAAGAAAAGAAAAATTTTATTATTGGGATTTCAAATACAAAGATTATATCGTTTCTGTTGAAAAATGGAACAATCCAGAAGGAAGAGCCGATATGGAATATTCTCTTTCTAAAATTATTAGTCCTTCTACAATAATTGTTTATTCAAACGGCGGAGAAGAAAATGAATAATATTACTATAAGTTTAATTTATCTTATAACATCTTGTCTTATTTTAATAATTGGCAAATGGCTTTATTTGAAATTTTTAAAATATGATATGTATAAAGAAATTAGAAGCGAAAACCCAATGGGAATTATTCCATATTGCGGTTTTTTACTTGGAAATTGCGCAATATTGGCAGGTGCATTCATTGGTCCTGATACACAAAAGGCTTTTTGGTGCGAATATGGTTATTATATATTCTATGCTTTTTTAGGAATATTTTTAATGCTATTTTCTGGTTTTATTGTTGAAAAAGCAATTCTTCACAAATTCAACAATGTTCTTGAAATCACAAGAGATAGAAACCTTGGAACAGCAGCAGTATATTTTGGAATTTATCTTGCTTGTGGCTTGATAATTTCAGCTTGTGTTTACGGAGAAACTTTAAACCCCAATGGAAAATTATATGAATTAATTGCAACACTTTCATATTATTTTTTAGGAATGATTTTTTTAATTATTTTTGCAAAAATACACAACAAATTAACACCATATTCTCTTTTAAAAGAAATTGAAAACGACAACGCTTCTGTTGGAATTTCGCTTGCCGGTCATATTATTGCAATCGGAATAATTTTAATGAAAGCATCAATTGGCGATATGGGCGAAATTGCGCAAAATATTAGAACTTATGCTGTTGATCTTTGCGCAATTTTATTATTATTGCCATTTGTGAGAATTATACTTGATAGAATCATTTCTAAAAATATTAACATTGCAAGAGAAATAAAAAACAACAACATTGCAGCAGGACTTGGCGAAGCCTTTGTGATTGTTTGTTTTGCAATTCTAATTTTCTTTATGGTTGATTTTACAAGTATTATTTAGAAAGTTTTTATGATATTAGACCCAAAACAAAAATTAAGAAATATAGCATTTTATAATAATTTATTAATAATTATATGTGTTTTTGCAATTCTTTGCTTTGCAACTTCTATGTATCTTGATTCAATAAAAATCACAGTTAAGCGCTGCACAAATGCACAAAAAGAAACATTTGGTCCGATTATCGTCAAAAATAAACCGCAAATTTATGAGATTTTTGCAGTGCACAATGGAAGTAACTCTTTTTCACATGTTAGCGGCGAAGTTATTAAAGATGGCGATACTTTGTATGAATTCGATAAAGAATTATGGCACGAAAGCGGATATGATAGTGAGGGATATTGGTCTGAATCAAGTGGAGATTTAAGGGCAAAGCTAACTTTTGACGAACCAGGCGAATATTATATAAACCTTGAAAAAGAAACAAATAGCCTACAAAAACCAACTTTTCTTGCGATTTATAAAAAGCAAGCAAGCGGAATACCGCATTTTATACTTGGCGTTTACGCTTTAATTACAGTTATTATTGGTTTTGTATCGGTAAATGCAAGTTGGATAGCAGAAAAAAGCGCTCAATATGAAGATTAATAGAGGAAAAATTTGTGAATAAAAAATGTTATATATTATTAATTTTAGTTTTAACAATAACATATTTTGCCTGTTTTAACGATTCATTTAAAGGAGCAGGTTATCCTGGGTATAAGGGTTATCATAGAGGACACCATTCTTTTTGGTACTTTGGCGGGCATAATTATTCTTATAATCCAAGCGTCAGAGAAAACAGCGTCTATGGTTCAGGATTTTCTCGCAAGGGGATAAGCGGTGGAAAATAAAAATATTTTGACTAAAAAAGATGCTTCAATTTTACTTTTTTGCGTTTTTGCAGTTGGCTTCTGCACAATTATTTATGAACTTTTAATTGGTAGCGTATCATCATATTTTATTGGAGATAGCATAACTCAATTTTCAATAACAATTGGTTTAACAATGACTGCAATGGGCATTGGAACTTTGCTTTCAAGATTTATCAGTAAAAATTTAATTTATTGGTTTATATTAATCGAAATATTAATTGCCATCATTGGCGGTTTGTCTGTTCCGATTTTATATTATGTTTATTCAATTCAATTTTGCTATTATCCAATAATGTGTTTATTAATTATTGCGATAGGAACGCTTATTGGTCTTGAAATTCCGCTTTTGACAAGAATAATGGAAGAATATTTTAAGCTCAAAGAAAACATTTCCAATGTTCTTTCGCTTGATTATCTTGGCGCTTTTTTGGCATCATTAGCTTTTCCATTTTTACTTTTGCCATTTTTAGGAATCTTTAATTCTTCTTTATTTGCAGGGGTAATTAACCTTATAATAGGAATTTTGGCTTTTGTTTGGTTTAAAGACAAGCTAACCTTAAAAAGAAAGAAAATGCTCAAAATTCAATCGATTTTCATTTTTGCTTTATTGATTGTTTTCTCAATTTTTTCAAAGGAAATTTCTTTTTATTTGGAAAATTCAATGTATCAAGACAAAGTAATTTTTTCAAAACAAACAAAATATCAAAAACTGGTTTTAACCAAAAACAAAGAAGATGTTCGACTTTTTATTGATGGAAATGTTCAATTTTCAACAATTGACGAATATCGATATCACGAACCTTTAATTCATATTCCAATGAATCTTGTAAAACATAAAGAAAATGTTTTGGTTTTAGGAGGGGGCGATGGGCTTCCTATTCGCGAACTTTTAAAATATAAAGAAGTAAAAAAAATAACAGTTGTTGATCTTGATAAAGAAATGACAGATTTAGCAACAAAAAACACAATTATGTCAAAACTCAACAACAAAAGCTTTTCGAATGAAAAAGTTAAAATTTTAAACGAAGACGCTTTTAAATTTTTAGAAAACACAAACGAATTTTTTGATGTAATTATTGTTGATTTGCCAGACCCAAACAATTCTTCTTTAGCTCGACTATACAGCAAAGAATTTTATAAAATTGCAGGCAAAAAACTTGCAAAAGAAGGAATCATGGTTACTCAAGCAACAAGCCCATATTTTTCTCCTGAAGCATATTGGTGTATAAATAATTCCTTAAAAGCAGCTGGATTTAACCATACAAAACCATATCATGCCTATGTTCCTTCTTTTGGCGATTGGGGCTTTATTTTGGCTTCTGATAAAAAAATTGACGAAAAAAATATTAAGCTTTCAATTGAAACAAAATTTTTAGACGAAAAAACAATTCAAAATTTATTTGTTATTCCAAAAGATATACAAAAAGAAAACATCAAAATTTCAACTTTAAACAATCCTGAAATTTTAAATTATTACCTTCGTGGCTGGAAATATTGGGATTAAAACAAAGATTAAAACAAATTTATAATAAAAAAGATAACGTTTCCGTTATCTTTTTTATGGTGGAGGTTAGGAGATTCGAACTCCTGACCCCCTGCGTGCAAAGCAGGTGCTCTACCAGCTGAGCTAAACCCCCACAGGGTATCCAATCAGGACAATTATGATAATATACAAAACAAAAAAAATAATCAAGTCTTTTTTTAAATTTTTTTTAAAAAAATTTAAATATGATAAAATGGCTATATGATTATTGACAAAAATTTAATCAAAGAACCAAAAATTACCATAATTATCACATATTACAATCTCGGAAAATATATCCTAGATTGTGTTTCGTCAATTTTAAATCAAACATATCAAAATTTTGAAATAATCATTGTAAACGACAATTCTGATGAGCAAAATACAAAAATTCTCAATGAAATAAAAAATGATAAAACAAAAATAATTAATTTAAATAAAAATTCTGGGCAACTTTTGGCTTTTGAAGAAGGATTGAAAATTTCACAAGGTGAATTTGTTTGCATGATTGATGCGGACGATATTTTGCTGCCTAATTATCTAAAAACCCTTTTATATGCTCATTTAAACCACAATTTTGCATTAATTAGCTGTGCTTTTGGTGAAATTAACGACAAAAACGAAATAACATCATACAAAACAACGGAGCAAAAAAATTTAAATTATTTTGATATTGAAAATTTGTTCAAAACAAGTGAAAATTTTAAACTTATACCAGTTAAAGAACCTTTTGGCCTATGGAGCTGGAACCCGAGCAGTTCTTCTATGTTTAGAAAAAGCGCACTTAATATTTTAAAATTTTACCCAAACAAAGAATATTGGAAAACAGGCGCTGATAAGGTCATTTTTTCGCTTTTGCATTTGATTGGCGGTTCTGCAAACATCACAAGCGTTAATTATTTATACCGACACCACGACAATAACAATTCTCAAACAACTTTATGCACAGGAAATAAAAAATATTTAAGCGAAAACTATATAAAAAAATTAATTGCTTGGAATAAAAAACTGCGCTTTGATACTTTAAAAATGTTTCTTTTAAACAAAAAAGAATTAATCGAAAAATATAACAAAATAAATTATTTTAAAATGCTAACAAAAGTATTTTTTTGTTTAAATATAAAAATATGTGCAAAAATTATAAAAACTTTTGCACATAAATTAATTAATTTTTAACAACACAATCTAAGCTATTACATCAAGCTTTTGAGCTGAACCTTGCATAGGAATTTGATTGCTTAATTGAGCAAACAAATTTGCAATAACTTTATTTTGTTTTTGTGCAGTTTGAGAATTCTTAACCATTTGAGAATCATAGCCTTCTCTTGGAGAAGCTAATTCATTTGCTCTGAATGATAAAGAACTTTGAGACAATCTTTGTATCATTTATTTCTCCTTACAACACAATTTTACAAAACTCCTGCAAAAGAAAAATTGCTTTTGCAAATTGATTATAACACATGCTTTCTTTAAGGCAAAATCAATCTTAAGAATGATTTATAAATAACTTGTGAGTTTATTTAACATCTGGGTTTTATTGTGAAAACCTGCAAATTGAGCAGACGCAATCCCGTCTTTAAACAAAATAAAACTTGGAAAACCCGATATTCCAAATTTCTTTGCAATTAAAGGATATTTATCACAATCTAATTTTCCAATCCACATGCCATTTTCGCTCAGCTCTTCTAAAATTGGGTTTTGGTTGTTGCAAAATTTGCACCAAGTCGTATAAAAATCAACAAGTTTCAAGCCACTTGATGTTTCTTTAATAAAATTTTCGTTATTTAATTCAATAATCACAATGCTATACTCCTTTTTTAAAATTAAGTATAGCATTATTTTTAAATTATTAAATTAAATTTTAAGATTAAGCACGTCTGATATTTGTTAAAATATTTGGATTTAAAACACAAACGCAATTGTCAGCTGTGCTGTTTCCGCCCCATCCTCTTAGAGCATCAATTCCCAATTTTTCAACAATAAATTTTCTAGAATATTCGTTAATCAATTTTGCAGGATAACTATAACAAGTTTCCGGATCATCGCATACTTCAGGAGTCAAACCGATTAAATCTCCAACTTGTTTGCAGGTTTTTGAATTTGCAACATTTTCATAAAAAGCGTTGTCTGCTCCTGCAACAATACCCTTTGCATCTGCTTGAAGAACACAGCCATAGTTCATTGCGGCACCATAATCGCCACTAAAATAAAATCCTGGTCCCAATTTTGTTCTTCCAGAATTAATTTTTGAAACATCAAAACCATTTTCAATGATATTATCAATATTTCTTGGATTTAAGGTTCCATGGAATAATGTGCCTTGCGCAACTTCGGGCGTATGAATTGATTGTCTTAAATAATCTTTAATTGTTGTTTCAATAGGAACGCCTTTTGAACCACCAGTTGTGATTTCAAAAGTTGTTTCGTCTAAAAATTTTGCTATTTCAGGAGCCAAATTTCCATTTTCGTCAAAACAAATAGCATCAAGTTGCGCTCGATATGCTTTTGTTAAGGCTTCATTTTCTTCTAAAACTTGTGAAAATTCGCCAAATGGAACTTCCATTGGGTTTTTTAATTTCAATGCAGGTAAATCTTGTATTAATTTTTTTGCGCCTTTCATAGCAACATCAGTTGCACCTTTGAAATTTAAATTGCCCGCATAAGCACCCAATGAACTTATATCCATATTTTCTCCTTTATAACACCTTAATAATATAAAAACTTTTTGCAATATAAAATTGCCCAAAATCTTGAAACAGAGGAAAATGGTGTTATAATTAAATAAGCACTTTGAAAATTAAATATGGGGATGTAACGGTTTCGACGAGGTGAAGCTTATCGTCTGGGTTGCATTTCAAGCTGAATAACTTGTTAAACTTTTCAAAAAAATAAACGCTAATAACGTTGTAAAAGCTGATTTTGCTCCAAGAGCAATTGCTGCATAGTTCAGCAACAGCCACTCGCTTAGCCCAACTTGCCGGTTAATCGGGTCAATTATGCAAGTACAGCGTATGTTTTCATTAGGCGACATGCGTCAAGCTTTAGTCAAATGAAGTTGATATTCTTTAAAAATATCTTTGAATTTTAATTGGTTGTGGTAATTTTCCTGTTAGAATTTGAAATTAAAAGTGCCTATGAATGTAGATATCCTTGCGGTATCATTTCGGACGCGAGTTCGACTCTCGCCATCTCCAGTTTTAAAATTTAAATTTTCAAAGTAAATATATTGGCGATGAGAAGAACTCGCACAAGCCCTGTGGCTTGTCGAGAGTTCGAGCGTAAGTGAGCTGAGGGCTGGAGGGCTTGCGTTGAGCAATACCGAAGACCCGTTAACCGCGAACGAACAAGAGGCTCTCGCCATCTCCAGTTTTAAAATTTAAATTTTCAAAGTAAATATATTGGCGATAAGAAGAACTCGCACAATACACAAGCATTATAGCAAAACTCCAATGTTATTTTGCTACCATGCCAGTGCTTCAATATCATCAAAATCGAATTCATCAATAGCGGAAATTATATTATCAAAAACTTTTTGAGCTTCCATTTCTTTAACAATCTCTGAATAATAATTTGTATTATATTGTTTATCGTATTCTTTCCAGAACAACAATTTAGTCAATTTTCCCATTGGTTTTTCATCAAGGGAATTTAACATATATTTACCTTGATAAGACAATAAAATATCAAACTTCAAATTTTCTTCAAGATTAAATTTAGGGTTAAATTCCAATAAAGCTTCTTTAACTTTTAGCACCTCATCGCCAGACAATGGTCTTTTGAATTCGTTATATTTCTTTTCAGCTTGCGCTAAAGGAATAATGTTTCTTTTAATATATGGACTATGACCGCAAACCATATCCGAAACAACTTCTTTCAAAGGAGCTTGACTATCAATTATTTCATCAATTGCGGATTCATCAATTAATTTAAATTCCAATACAGCATCTAAAAGTCCAAATAACTGCGCATTGTTTAAATTAACATATTGTGGAGATTTAATCACTTCACGCATTTTTTCTTTTATTCCTTCAGGAACAAGTTCTTTAAATTCTTGAGTTGATGAATCGCCTTCAATAACTCTCAAATTAGAACTTCCTAGGCGCTTAATCAAAAGCTTTGTAAAATCTTGCACAGAACTTTGGGTTCGAATCGCAAAAATATTAGGCTTTTTAACCGCAGCTTCAAGCAATTGCGCCGCTCTAGGATAATCGACATTTAATGAAATTTTGTCTAATTGAATATGTTGTCTAATTTCTTCACTTTTTTCTTCAATTGCTTTTTTGTATTCTTCAAAAGTGTCTTCGTCTAATCTTGAATAGTAATCATATCTTTTTAGTGCAAGATCTATTTCTCTTCCAAGAGTTTCTTTATGCTGAGAATATTGAGTCCAAAAAGCTTTCATAACAAGATACATTTTTGTATAAAATCTTGAATCGTAAATTGACAAGCTTCCATCGCTTGGGTTTTCTTTCAAATCTAAATCATCACTATTTAAATTATCAATAAGAAATGCTGACAAATCTCTTCTTATTTGTTCGCAATGATTCCAAGCGTCCATCATAGAATATCTTGCTTTTAAATCTGTTTTTTTAAGAAGATTGGAAACTTTTTCGTTAATTTCTTCAGGAGTGTAATTTTCAAAGCGTTTTTGAGTGCTTTTATGATAATTTGGGTCGCTATGACGCATTGCTGCGCCATATTCTCTTCCGTTTGGAGGCTTAATACCTAATGGTTTATAAAATCCAGCGTCGCTTTTTCTTCTGTCACTGTATGAATCAAGAATTTCACCCAAACCAAGCTTATTTGCGCTATTTGTTAAGGTTTTTCTTAAAATATCAAAAACTTCTTTATATTCACGACACTCTAAATATATTTTTTTAATAATAAAAACAGTAACGTCTTCTTCGCAATCTAGCGTTTTAACGCCATCTTGTTCTAATTTTTTCATTAAATTAAAAAATTCGTTATCAGATTCGCTAACTTCATCAAGGGATTTTAAGTCCTTAAAACCAGGTTCATGAGGAAAAAGTCTTTGAACATCTTCGATTGTCTTGCAATCTTCTAAAGCAGAAAAAGCATCAACATGTGCATAAATAAAACCACGATTTTTGAAATCTTCAAAGTCTTTTTTTGTTCTTAAATATCTTTCATTATCAATATAATCTTTAACAGTTAGAGGCATTGAAGTTGAAGAATATTTATCATATATTTCATCAAAGCTTCGACAAAAAGAAATATAATAATTTTTTGGGTAGGAAGTTAAAGATAATGAACTTTGAGCTTGCACTGCATTATTAGAATTTGCAGTGCTATTTGTAGCATTGTTCAATTTAAATTGATTATTTGTTTTATTAATTGCAGTAATTTTCATTTTCGCCTTCCCGAATTATAAAGTCCAATCAAGAGATTCAAATAAATCTAGTTTTTCTTGATGTTGTTTTTCTTGTTCAATTTTTTCTAATTCTTGTTTATAATTTTGCATTACTTTTTCACTAATATTTGTTCCATATTGTTCATCGTATGCTTTAAAGAATTCTTCAAGTAGAATTTCTCTTAAGTTTTGAGCGCAATTTTCATTCGCTAAAAGCTCAAAATATCCGCCTTGTTGACGTAATAAAGTTTGTATATTGTCAATTTTTTCATTAGTCAAACGAGGCACATAAGAAATTAAATAAGCCAATACTTGTTGATTTAATTTCAAAGGCTTACTAGACATTGGTTCATTAAATTCTTTAAACATTTCATTAATTCCATCAATTTGAATTTTATTATTTAAATTTAAATCAATTTTAAAATCTTGATTTAAAATTGAAATTTTTGTTTTGCCTAAGCTGATTTCGTCAAACAATTGCCTTGCTTGTTTTGAATTTAAATTGTAAATTTCATTTTGAGGATTTTTAGAATTTAAATATACACTATGCAAAAGAGCAAATCTTGTTGCGTTTTTGATTCTTGCTGATTCTTTTGTGTTAGCAATTGAATTTGCAATTGATTTTATAACAATATTTGCATTTTGAGCATTGCACAATTGAGAACTCATTGAAGCAAAATCCAATTTTTCATCAAGCAATTGCATATAAGCTTCGCAAGCTGCTGGCAAAGAAACAAGAGAAAGTTTTTGAGCCATTTTTGCTTTAAATCTTTCAAATACTTTTTCGCTAGATTTTGTTTCTTTTTGTTCAACAATAACTGGTTGTTCTTCAACAACTTCAACAACTTCAACAACTTCAGGCTGCTTTTGTTCTTCTTTTTGAGTTTCTTTTGTTTGTGAAACATATCGAGAAGCGTATTCGTCGACTTTTTTGCTTGCAGATTCTGCCAATTCTTGCTGAGTGAATGCAGTAATTGACAAAACTTCTTTTTCAATCATTTCGTCAAGTACACAAACCTCTGACATATATCTATCCCAAGATTCGTTCACTTTGTTAATTTTTTTGAAAGATTCTTCAAGTGCTTCGCCATCAGGATTTTTTTCAATAACTTTTCTTGTTTCAAAAATCAACGATTCAACCTTTGAAACATTTCTTGTAACTTGTTCAATTAAATAATCAATTTTAGTAACAACATTAATATTTAAAATACGATAAAATCTTGCTTCGTTCATTGCGGTGTTTGCTTTATCCAAAACAGCTTTTGCTTTTTGAATTTTTATAGACAATTTATCGATAGTTAAGTCAATATTTTCAATTGTTTTTTCTTTATTGCTAGCTTTTGCACAATGTTCTTCTAAAAGAGTGTCAACAATATTTTCCAATTGAGTAATTTTTTCTCTTGCTTCGCTCCTTAAAGCATCAAGAGAAGTTTTGTCAGAATCAGTTAAAGACATTTTTCTTTTTAATTTTGATTCTTTTGCTGAAATTTTTTCTTTTAATTCAACAATTGTGTTTTGTATTTCTTGAATGACTTCATTGGCTTGCGCTAAAATATCAGAACTCAAAGAAACTTTTGCTTCTTTGGAACTGTTTTTCATATATTCATATTCATTTTTTGCAGATTCAAATTCTTTTTCTAAAACTTCAACAGTTTTCAATAAAGCTTTTAATTCAATTTTTTGATTGTTAATTAATTTTTCTTGCTCTTTTTTCTCATCAACTTGATTAGCTTGTTCATCAGGAGAATTTTGTTTCATTTCAAGAGCATATTTATTGCAATGTCCTTCAAGAGGGGTTCTTGTTGCAATAATTTCTTTCCAATTGTCAATTTGTTCTTGAGATGGCTCGCCTTGAAAAATAATCAATTCGCCATCAAATTCATCAAGACGATTCAAAGCTGCAACAAGTCTATCAACGCCTTTGCAGTCTTCATATCGATTATGTTTTACAAAAGTTGCAATTTGCCCGTAAGGACCAATATATGTATGATGAGAACCCTCAGATCTTTGCTCAACAAAGCCAAAGTGTTCATAAACTTTTATAATTTCACCCAAATCTTGAGAATACTTTGCTTCTCTTGGCATAGTTTTTAAAAATTCAATCTTTTCAACAGTGCTGCTTTTTCCGCAAAAAGAAATGCTATCAAATTTTAAAGCGTTTAAGCAGTGCCATTTTTTGGGAGTTTCCCTGTCAAGCGTTACATTTCTAACTGAATTTAGGCTATTAATATTCATAAGATTCCTTATTTTTAAGAATTTATATCTTATTAAATTGCCTAAAGCAAAATATTTACCTTAAAGAAGGCAAATATTACAAAAGTTTACATTTAATTAATCAACAACGATTTTTGAAATTTTATAACTTGCAACTGTATCGTAATAAATTGGGGCTTGAAATTCGAGTTTTTCGCCGCTTTTTAGAGAATATATTTTTGCTTCACTAAATGAAATAAATTTTTTATTTTTGTCATACAACTCAATTTTCACAAGAATATTTCTTGCGTCTTTATCTGCACTATTAACAACAACTCCGCAAATTGTGCTTTTCCCTTGAGAATTATAACAAGGACTATCTTCTAAAATATTAACTCCTGATTTCGAAACAAAAGAATAATCTATATTTTCAGTTTTCTTTTCAGAAGTTGTACCTTCATATTTTTTCAATATATCAGAAGCTTTTTTCTTTTTAAGATTATCAAAAGGGGTTTCAATTTCATTGTTTGTTATTTTTTTAATTACTGTATCAATTTGATTAATATACAACAAGCCCCAGCATATTGCCAAAATTACCGCTAAGCAAACAAGTCCGCTTGCCATTTTATTATTGTAATTTGCAAGAGGATTTCCTTTTGAATCTTCAAACTTATTACTAAATAACATATAAATATCAATCAAAAACCAAACAACAAAACCGCCACAGGTCAACAATTGGAATATGGCGATAAAATAATAACCTGTATAAAACCTATGTGCACCTAAAATCCCCAAAAAAGTACAAAGCAAAAAGGCAACAGGAGAGGATTTTGCCGCATGGGTTGTATCGATATAATTATTTTTTAAATCTTCTATTTTTTCTTTTTTCTCTGCCATATTTAACTTCCAATATCCATAATATACCCATTTTAGGCAATATTTAAAATACTTTTTTTGAATTAATTAATTATTGCAATTGATTTTTTAAGAGTTAAGCTATTTTTAAAAAAGAATAGAGGAGATAAAAATGAAAAAATCAATATATTCTTTGAGTCTTTTATTGGCACTTTCATTCAATAATGGCGCAATTTTTGCAAGTCACGATATAGAAAATCTTTCTGCAAAAGAAGCAATCCAAAAGCTAAAAGATGGCAACAAAAGATTCGTTAAAAACCAAGCGCAACACCCCGATGAATCAATCGAGCGCAAAAAAGAAATGTTAAAAGGACAACATCCTTTTGTGGTTATTCTTTCTTGTTCAGATTCTCGTGTTCCTCCTGAATTAATTTTTGACCAAGGCTTAGGAGATATTTTTGAAATAAGAAACGCTGGAAATGTCTTAAATGAACATGTTATAGGAAGCATTGAATATGCTGTTATGCATTGCGGCGTAAAATTGATTGTCATAATGGGACATCAGGATTGTGGAGCAATCGCAGCAACCCTTTCAGGAGTTTCTGAAACAAAATATATTCAAGCTCTTGAAGATTCAATCAAGCCAGCAATCGAAGATTGCAAAAAAGAAGGTCTTGAAATCAACTCAGATAATGTTGTAAAAGCCCATGTAATGCAAGATATTAACGAATTATTAACCCAAGATTCGCAACTTGTTAAATATATGAAAGAACACAAAGTTAAAATTGTTCCAGCATATTATCATATTGACACTGGTAAAGTTGATTTCTTAAAAAAATAAAAGCGGTTTTAAAACCGCTTTTTTAATATCTTGTTTTTATTGAAGCATCAATTACGACCCTGCAACTATATGTTCCTCCGACACATCCTCTGTCGGTCATTGGTTGCGCTTCTGCTATATATTGAGTATCTCTTTTTAACACGGGCTCTCTTCCGTCATAACATTGTCTCATTGCGCTTCCGTTGTAAATATCTCTATTTGTCAACATCAAGCTAAATGGGATATCAGCATGTTCATGCACTCTTCCATGCGAAGCGCCAGCTCTAGTATCAGGCCAAGCACCATATACTGCATCAAAATAGCTCATAGAAGGAGAAGAACGATTTATCATATTTCCTGTTGTTGGGTCTAATTCTGAAGGATATTTAATTTTAGCAGTGATATATAATTTTGAATAAACCGGATAACCCATAGGGATGACTTCGCCTCTTCTGGTGATTGCAAAAGGAACAACATCAGGCATTATTCTCTCCCCTTCGCAAACTATGCGATTTGGTCTTTTTTCGCCATTAATGTCAACAAATACAACAAAATAATATAAATCTTGAGGATTTCCAAAAGAATCAAAAACAGTAATGTCTTTTTTATCTCCAAAATAAAATCTAAAAGAATTTGATGAAATAAAATGCGGTCTAGTAGTTGCAAAATTTTCATTAGCCATATCACTAATTGGAATCAAACTTGCGCAATTATTTTCAGAAGTGTTAATAAATTCTGTTAGTCTATTACAAAGCCCTTGTGGAGTATCAGGGAATGGTCTTGGAGGTGAAGTTGGACCTGCAGGGCAACTGTCTCCAGGACAATACATATCAGCTAAAACGTTGTATGCAGCTTTTTTAAGTGCATTATAAGTAGCATAATACGATTGGCCATATTGATCGCTTTTTGTATTTAAAATCATAAGTTCTATAACAAGAATAAAACCAATTATAGTAATAACTACAATGAGTTCCACCATTGAAAAAGCTTTTTTTCTTAAATTCATATTAAACTCCAACATTTATGAAATTATATTAACATATTACCCAAATAAATTAAAATATTTTAACAAAATTAAAGATTTTTGCATTCTATCCGAATAATATTATAATTAAAAGAAAAGGGTACAAAATTGCGCAAGTGCGGATTTACAATAGCTGAGTTTATAATAAGCATCATGATAATGTTCCTCATTATGGGAGCAGTAGTTACTATGACTTTCAAAAAAGCGAAAGTCACTAAGCATACACAATTTAGAAACGGAATGGAAATTCACGATTGCAATAGCGCTTCAGACAGCAGATTGCTTACCATTGACAATGTTAATGGAAGAAATGAATTTTTCACAATTCAATTAGTAGGCGGCGGCGCAGCCGGAAGTGACCAAAAAGGCGGCGCAGCAGGCGAAACAAAAATTGTGCATTATCCGACAATGAGCGGGCAATATTTCATTAAGCTTGGTGCAGGCGGTCAAAGAGGAACAAATATCAATGGCGGCACTACTGCAATATATAAAGTTACCGACACAGGCGCCTATGAACTTATGGAATTTGCTTTGGGCGGGGTTGGCTCAAACGAAAGAATATTCACAGAAGACATACCTTCAGGAAAAACTGCAGCAGATCTTGCAAGGGGTGAAGTTCCTAATTTTGATGAAGCAGACACAGGCGGAGCAATTCGCTGCGGTTCAGGCGGAGATGCCGGAAATAACGGCATAATGGGCGGAGTAGTAATAAAATGGTAAAAAAATCCAAAGGTTTTACTCTTGTAGAATCAATAATTTCTATGATTGTTATAGCAGTTGTTGCAACAGGTTGTCTTACTAGCATAACAAAAACAAAAGCTCGCATTGAATCGGTTACAATAAGAGGACAATATGGTTGCTGGTATGATAACGCAGGCAATCTCCATGAAGCTTATTATGATGAACGTACTCAAAGAAGCGAAAGAACAATCCCCGCTGGCGACAATTGTAGACTTGTGCTTGACCAAAGACCCGCACATTTTTATATCCTTGCTTCAGGAGCAGGCAACAGCGAATCTCAAGGGCAAGTTGCAACGGTTTACACTCCAGCAATCAGCAACGAATTACAAATCCATCTTGGAAAATCAGGCTCTGATAATTTAACAACAACAGTATCTAACGGCGATTTATCCGTTGCAGTTGCAAACGGTCCAAAAACTGGCGAAATAATAAATAATATAATTCCTGCAAACGTTAAATCTTGCAAAATTGTTTCTTCGACAGACGCAAGCTGCACTCCAAAAACTTGCGAAGTAATTTCAGTCATAAACTTTAGCGGAACAGGCTTTAGTGATGAATATAAAATAAGAATTAATGGTTGTTCTGAAGGTGTTGATGAATATGGTAACCCAATAGCAAAAACAATAAGCTTCAGTTCAGCAAACTTTAGCGGAATTAATCAATCAAGCAACTTTACAAATGTTTCAAATCAATTAGTCAATTTTATTGCAGACGCCAATCCTGATGCATATACAGCAATCACTGACGACGGCTCTGCAACATATACATTTAGCCTAGAATATTATGATTCTTCTTATGTTCCTCCAAGAAGACAATTAAGCTTCACAAACAACACCCAAGAGCCTTATGGTGGTGTTTCAAAAATGAGCAGAATTCTAGACACAATATCAGTTAGAAGAAAAAGCGATTTGACAGATAGACTGCTTGGCTTGAACGCTGGAGCAAAAAATAATAATGGAGCGGTATTAATCCTATGGTAAAAAATAAAAAAGGTTTCTCACTCACAGAAGCATTGATTTTGCTAGTTATTCTCGCAATTGCAATTGCTGCTTCTACTCCGATGATTACCAGAAAAATCATCAACACAACAGAAGCGGGAACAACGCTCAGTGGTGGAACACATGGGCGTTATGAAATTTTTACCAAAGAAATTGTCACTTTTGATGGCAAATCTTATGAAAAAACAACAGACCCAGATCCTGATTCTCCTGGTTCATTGAGTGCAGGCTCAGGAGGAATTGTTGTATTTAGAAGATTGCTTGATGATGAATATATTCAAGTTGTAAGAGATAAAGGTCACAAAGCTACTGCTGGTGTGACTAATGATATTCCTGATTTAGAT
>JAFQHZ010000021.1 GCA_017415185.1 Candidatus Gastranaerophilales bacterium | reverse complement strand
CCAACTTCCGAGGAGTCCTTGCTACGTCCCGATTTTGCTTTCAAACAAACTATTTAATTTTCATTTATACCTTCGGGACTTGCGCACCTCCAACTTCCGAGGAGTCCTTGCTACGTCCCGATTTTGCTTACAAACAAACTATTTAATTTTCATTTATGCTTTCGGGACTTGCGCACCTCCAACTTCCGAGGAGTCCTTGCTACGTCCCGATTTTGCTTTCAAACAAACTATTTAATTTTCATTTATACCTTCGGGACTTGCGCACCTCCAACTTCCGAGGAGTCCTTGCTACGTCCTAAAAATACATTTTAATTTTATCAGTTATTAACAAAAAATTCAATTCACGAGTTTTTTATTTTCAGGTAATATCGTGAGAATAAATAATTTTTCAAATATTAATTTTAAATATAATCAAAGCTATCACAATCAACTTCAAAAGAATTTGATTCGTATGCATGCGCCTTCTGATGAAAAAAATCGCCTTGCACAAAGAGACAAAGAATTATTAAAAGCGGAGAGCGAAATTCTAAAGAAAGAAAATGCTTTTGGCTTGGATGAAGTTCAAAAAGAAGAACTAGTTCAGCAAATTTTGCAATACATTCGAGACAAATCTCTTTTGGCTCATCGCATGAATAAGTTTTTTGATAGCGACGATTATTGTGATGATTTAATTGAACAATATCAAAAAGAAGCGGAAGTTTTTGATAAAAAATCACTTTCTTATCTTTGGAGAATGAAACTTTGTGAGCAGCTTGATAAGGTTAAATTATCCATCGATAATTTATTGAATGACGTTTGGGATTCAAAAGACACCCTTGAAGAAGTTCTTGAAATTCCGCCAAAAGTTTTGGCAAATGAGCCCACTAACCAACCAATTCAACAATATAATCCAACCTCGGGTGAAGTTGTTATGGCTTTGGATAACAAATTAGTCCTTCATCAAAAAACGCAATCTTCTCCAAAAGGCTTTTGCGATGTTGTCGGAATGGATGATTTTAAAAGAGATTTTCAAGAAAACATTATTGATTATGTTATAAATCCTCAACAAGCAAAAATTGATGAAGAAGAATATGGGATAAGGCCGCCTCGTGGATATTTGCTTTGGGGACCTCCTGGCTGCGGGAAAACTTTTGTTGTTGAGGCGCTTGCTGCGCAGAGCGGATTGCAGCTTTTTAAAATGAATGTTTCTCAAATTGGAGGAATTCACGTTAATGAATCAGCAAACAATTTGGAAAAAGCTTTCAATTATTTGGCAAAAGTTGGCAACAAGGGAAATAAGCCTGTGCTGTTGTTTATGGATGAAGTTGATTCCTTGGCAAGAAGCAGAGAAAAAAACACAAATTCGTCAGAAGACGCAAAAACGATTACAACTCTTCTAAAACACATTGAATCTGCTCGTGATAACAATATTATAATATTTGCAGCTACAAACAAATTTGATATTTTAGACGATGCTTTTATATCTCGTTTCGATAGTGTTAAATATATCGGTTTACCAAAAAGAGAACAGATTGACGATTTGTTGATAAAATATTTATCTAAAAGAACAAAAGGTGCTTCTTTAGCGCAAGATTCCGATTCTATTAAGGCATTATCAAAGCAACTTGTTGGATATTCGAATCGTTCTATTGTTTTTATTTTGGATGAAGCTTGTAAACTTGCAAAAAGAGATAATCGCTCCGAAATCAAGGCTTTTCATATAGAAGAAGCGATTAAAAAATCAGATTTGCAAAAAGCTGACGAAAAACATTATCAAAAGCAAGCTGCAAAACCTGTTAAAATTGGATTTAATTAAAAGTTTAAAAACTTAAAAATTGTTTTATTTTTGCAATAACGATTTCTTTGTTTTTTAAAATCAATTTTGGTAAATTGATGATGTTTTTTCCTGTTTCTTTAAGTGCTTCAAGGTAATCTTTTTCGATGCAAATTTGGTTATATAATTGCGGTTTTGGACAGTTGCAAGAGCAATTTGTGCAAGCTTTAGCGTCGTCGTTTAATTTAAAATCAACATCATTAATGTTTCCAAGGAAATTTGAATGGTTGAAACGAGAAGAATAACAACGATAAGCATTGCCGTTTTCGTAGATTACTGCGCTTTCGCAGCCTGCAAAGCATAATTTTGCAAATGTTTTTCTTTTTGTATGATGTGAAACATATTTTTCGCTATATTGCTCTTTATAGTTGTTTAAAAATCTGATTTTTTGGAAGCTGTATGAAATGTTGTATTTTTTTGCAATTCTAAGTATTTTGTCGATTTTTAATTCTTTTTTTGTATCGATGTTGTATAAAGGAATAAAAAAACTAGTTTTTGTTGTTGCGGGTTTTGAAAGAATGAATTCTTCTAATTTTTCAAGCATGATATTAAAATTTTGGATTTCATCAATATGAAAGCTAATATCAAAACGGTTTAAATTTTCTTTTAATGAGTTGAAAATTTTTTGATAAGTTTCAATTTTGAATGACAAATTAGAAATCAAATTTATTTTAAATCCCTTGTTTTTAATTTCTTCGATTATTTCAAAGAAATCAGGGTGCAATATTGCTTCGCCACCAGTTATTGTAATTTCGTAATCTTTTTCAATATTGTCTAAAAGTTTGTAAAATGCTTGGATTGTTTCTTTTGTTGCGTTGTTACATTCAAGAGTTTGATTTTTGCTTTGAGAACAATATTTGCACCTATAAGTGCATTTTTGTGTAATTATAAAATCTATAAATTTATTAGCTTCGTTTTCCATAATAATATTTTACTATAAAAATCCGCTCTTGAAATTAATTTCGAGCGGATTTTAAAGATTGTTAGTTGTATTATTTTATAAGAATTAGTATCTGTAATGAACAAATGCTTTGTTTGCTTCTGCCATTTTGTGAGTATCTTCTTTTTTCTTAACTGCAGAACCCATTGAGTTTGAAGCGTCTAAAATTTCAGAAGTTAATTTTTCAATCATAGATTTTCCGCCTCTTTTTCTTGCAGCTTCGATAATCCATTGAGAAGCAAGAGCAGTACCTCTGTCTGGTTTAACATCGATTGGTACTTGATATGTTGAACCACCGATACGACGAGCTTTAACTTCGATTAATGGAGTTGCATTTGTTAAAGCTTTTTTGAATGTTTCAATTGGTTCAGCTTTAGCACGCTCTTGAACTTTTTCCATTGTTGTGTAGAAAATTCTTTGAGCTACTGATTTTTTACCTTTTTTCATTAAACGGTTGATGAATTTTGCGATATCAACACTGTTATATATTGGATCCGGAGCTGGAATTCTTTTAGCCGGTTTTGATCTTCTTGACATTATGAATTAACCTTTCTTACTTTTTAGCTTTTGCTTTTTTAGTACCGTATTTAGATCTTGATTGCATTCTGTTTGCAACGCCTTGAGTATCTAAAGTACCTCTGATGATATGATATCTTACACCAGGAAGGTCTTTAACTCTTCCACCTCTGATCAGCACAACAGAGTGTTCTTGCAAGTTGTGTCCGATACCTGGAATGTAAGAAGTAACTTCAAATCCATTTGTAAGACGTACACGAGCTACTTTTCTCATAGCTGAGTTTGGTTTTTTAGGAGTTGTTGTATAAACTCTTGTGCAAACACCACGTCTTTGAGGACAGCTTGTAAGAGCTGGTGATTTAGTTTTATCTATTTGTTTTTGTCTTTCGCGTTTAATTAATTGATTAATTGTAGGCATATTTTCCCCTTAATAATAGTTTACTGTATTTTCTATTTCACAATAAACAAGGTATGAAGTCAACATATTTTTTCTATTTGACCGAAATTAACCCTATTATTTTGTTACAAAACTAAATATTTCTTCTAATTGTAAGGTGTTATAATTGTCCTATGAATCCTAGAAAAATTTTGGATAGATTAGAAGATAGTTTGTGTCATTTTTTAATTGGAGAGCTTTGCAAAGCTGATCCAGCAAAAAGAGCTTCGCCTGAAATGTATAAATACAAAGGCTTAAGCATTACTGCCGACCCAAAAAGCAAACGACAAGAAAAAACCGTTTCAATCAGAATTGGGGTTTTAGAAGCTGAATTTAAAATTGATGATTGCGAAAAAAATGCTGGTTGTCTTGCTCCTGAAGAAGAAAGACTAACTAAACTTTGGCTTGCCAAAAGCGAAAACAACCACTTGCTCAAGCTTATTTATGGCAAAAAGACCGAAAAAACAGAACTTGCAATTATTCCTTTCGATTTAGAACATTTTTATAGTCAAACTGAAGGTTAGCTTTCGAAATTTTTAAGCAATTCTTTACTATATTGCTCAAAATTTCCTTCTATGATTGATTTTCTTAAGTCTTTAACAAGGTTTAAAAGAAAATGAATATTGTGAATGCTTAAAAGTGTTGCTGCGGTTGATTCTTGAGTTTTATAAAGATGTCTAATATACGCTTTTGTGTGGTTTTTGCAAGCATAGCAATCGCATTTTTCATCAAGTGGAGAAAAATCGTTTTCAAATTGTTTATTTTTAATGATTTTGTTTCCTTGATAAGTAAAAAATGTTCCGTGACGAGCGTTTCTTGTTGGTAGTACGCAATCAAACATATCAATTCCATATTTAATGCCGTTAATAAGGTCAACAGGAGTGCCAACGCCCATTAAGTACCTTGGTTTGTTGAATGGCAATAATGGAGCGGTAATTTCAGTAATGTGGTTTTTAATGTCTGTCGGTTCTCCGACTGATACTCCGCCAATTGCGTAACCCACTGCGTCAAATTTAGAAACAAATTCAGCGCTCTCTTTTCTTAAATCATCGAAAAATGCCCCTTGAACAATTGGAAATAGTGCTTGATTGTAATTTTTGTGGGCTTCAAAACATCTTTCAAGCCAAGATTTTGTTTTGTCTAGTGCGCTTCTTGCTTGTTTGTAGTCACAAGGGTATGGAGCGCATTCATCAAATGCCATTATGATATCAGCGCCTAAATCTTCTTGAATTTTCATTGAAATTTCAGGCGAAATGAAATGTTTTGAGCCATTTTTGGGGTCTTGAAAATGAACGCCGTCTTGTGTGATTTTTCTTAATTTTGCTAGTGAAAAAACCTGAAAACCACCTGAATCTGTTAAAATTGGCTTATTCCAATTCATCCAGCCGTGCAATCCTCCTGCACTTTTTACTAGTTCGCATCCTGCTCTTAAATACATGTGATATGAATTAGCCAAAATTATCTGTGCGCCAGTTGCCTTAACTTGGTCAAATGTCATCATTTTGACTGCACTATTTGTTCCGACAGGCATAAATATTGGCGTTTCGATAACTCCGTGTGGAGTTGTAAAAATTCCTGCTCGAGCTTGCGAGCAGGTTGAATTTTTTACAATTTCAAAATTAAAAAAATCTCTGTATGACATTTTATTCGCCTAGTTCTTCAAGAACTATCTCAAACATGTTTTTGTAATTTGGACATAATTCTTCTTCTTTGAAATATAGTTCCATTTCTCTTTGAGCGCTTTGTGGTGAATCTGAAGCATGAACTAAATTTAAAGTTGAAAACGATGAAAAATCTGCTCTAATTGAACCGTCATCCGCTTCGTCAGGGTTTGTTTTGCCAACAAGATGGCGAACGCCTTTAATTGCATTTTTGCCCTCAACAACCATTGCAATAATTGGTCCCATTGTGATGAATCTGATTAATTTTTCATAAAATGGTTTACCAACGTGTTCTTCATAGTGCTTTGCAGCAATTTCAGGAGTTACATTAATCATTTTTAAGCCGATAATTTTATATGATTTGTTTTCAAATCTTTCTATAATTTTTCCTATTAATCCTCTTTTTACTCCGTCTGGCTTGATTGCCACAAATGTTCTTTCCATGTTTACCTCTTTTTTATATACAAGACAATTAGAGCATATTTTTTTAAAAAGCGCAAATTTATGTTTTTCTAGTTTAAAATAAGTAAATTTTTATTAAATACTTTTTTATCCTTTTCTTTTTTACTATAATAAAAGCAATAGATATTAGTGGGAGTTTATAATGCTTAAAAATGGCAATTCAAATTGCTTTTCTGGTAGTGTAAAGAGGGTTTCAAGGGCAAACGATTATTACGCAAATATCAATACGGCAGTTGCGCTTGGCAAAACTCAAGTGCCTATTAAGCATAAACAGCTTGCTTCTAATTATGTTTTAATTAAAAGAATTTTCGGTTCTTGCGCAGCTGTTATTCCAATAACAAACGCTGACAGAGCGGTTTTATCTCGTCATGGGTTTATGCCATTGGAGAATTCTACAATTTCACATATTAATAGACAAATTGAACAATTAAAAAGCTGGTCAAATAGCGGTGATATCCTTCTTGGGGCTTATGCTAATGAATTGTTTGAAATAAGAATTAAAGAATTAAAATATTTAAGATTAACTGTTACTTCAGGAAGAGCTGCAGAATTTAAAGACGGTTATCAAGCTTTAGAAAAATATATTGAATACATTGCACGTTAAATTATTATTTTAATAAGTTAAAAAATGTTAAGTTGGTAGCAATCTTTAATGTTGATATTTTTTAATTAAATGGTATTTTTTAACTAGGAGGCAATATATGAACAAAATTATTTCATTATTACTTTTCGGTTTATTAACTTTAAATTTATCTGTTGTTGCTAAGGAAAAAATTAGCCCAGTTAATCATACTCAGGAATATTATGAAACTAAAGCTGATTGGAATTTTAATTTTTCTGAAGGTTCAAGTTATTTAACTGATGAACAATTGAAAGATGCGCAAGAAATTAATGAAATTGATGATAAATCTTCTTTTATTGATAAAATAATTAATTCAAGCCATTTTTCTTCAAAAACAGCTACAAAAACATATATTCCAATCAATAAAGTTCAAAAATAGTTTTACCATAAAGCTTTTGGCATAAGCCTTGTAAGATATCTTACAGGCTTATTGTCGTATTTATCAGCTTCAAATTCGCCTTTGAATTTTTCATCCACGCTTATTGCAACAATTGGAATTGAAGTTTTGTTTGAAACTTCTTTTAAAATTTTATATCCTCTTATTATATCTTCTTTTGTTGTTTCATCGCCAAGATGTGTATTTGAAACAAAGCCTGTAATTTTTTTCCAAGGCTTTTGATTTTCGCCATTGTTGAATTCAATATATTCTAAAATTGATTCAACATCCTTTGTTTCAAATTTTGCCGTATTAACAACAAGAAAAATATTTATATTTTTTTCTAAATCGATATCGTTTATGATATCAAGCGTATCTAGCCCTGTTACTCCATAGCCAACATCGATTATAATGTCTCCAGTTGTTTTTTTAAGACAATTTATTTGCTCGTTTGTAACATAACTTCCTGCTTCACCAAGTCCAAAATAATCTGATTGCAAGATTAAATTAATACCTATATCTTTTAAGGTTTTTTCTAATGGGCGCATGCAATATGCAGGTTCAACCGTATCAAGGTCAACAAGAGTTATTTCTTTGTTTTCTTTAATGTATGAAATAGCTCTATTAATTGCGTTTTCGCTTTTTCCTGAAGCGTATGCTCCTGTGTATATTTCAACTGTTCTCATTATTGTTCCACATAGAAATTTTTTGCTTCGTATTGTTCAATTTCACGAATTGCATCAGGCAAAATTGATTTAAATATTTCAACTAAATCAGGGTCAAATTGTTTACCTGCACCTTGTTCAATGATTTTAAGAGCTTCATCAGATGTTAAACTTTTCCTGTATGCTCTGTTTGAAATCATAGAGTCATAAGCGTCTGCAATTGCAATAATTCTTGAGCCTAATGGAATTTGATCACCTTTTAATCCGTATGGATAGCCACAACCGTTGTAGTATTCATGGTGATATTTGATAATTTCAGTGATTTCTGAAAGTTGTTTAATGTCTTCAAGAATTTTAACGCTGTAATGAACGTGCATTTTGATTTTTTCATATTCTTCGTCGGATAGTTTTTGCGTTTTGTTTAAAATTTCTTCAGCAACGCCAATCATTCCGATATCATGCAACAGTCCTGCAAGTTCAATTCTGCTGACTTCTGTTGGACTAAGCGCCATTTTGTTGACAATTTTTAATGCGTAAAAAGCAACTCTTCTTGAACGTCCCAATGTGAATGAATCTTTGGCGTCAAGCGCTTCTATGATTGCTTTTACTGTTCCAGAGAATAGATCTTTTAAATCAGTGATTAAATTTTCATTATCCATTTTAAGCTGGTATGTTTCAAGCGCAGCTTCCACAATCATCAAAAGCTCGTCAGGAGAATATGGTTTTTTAATGTATCGATAAATTTTTGCATAGTTAATCGCATCAATAAGAATTTTAACATCGGAATACGCTGTAACCAATAATCTCATTGTTTTTGGCTGAATATCATTTACTCTTTTTAAGAATTCAACACCATCCATTAAAGGCATTTTGTGATCAGATAATATGCAATCAAATTTTTGATCTTTTAATATTTCAAGCGCCTCAATTGCACTATGAGCTTTTGTTATAGCATATTTTGTGCGAAGAGTACGATATAATAATGCTAAATTGTCTTCTTCGTCGTCAACTATAAGAACTCTATATCTTTTATCTTCTGTTTCCATTATCTAAACTCCGTTTTCTTCGCGTAAATCCTTGATTATTTCTTCTTCCATTGTTAATTCTGGTTTGTCGTGTGAAATTGGAAGAGTAATTGTGAATTTTGTACCTTTTCCAACTTCAGACTCAACTTCAATTCTTCCATTGTGGTCGTTGATAACACGGTATGAAATGCTCATTCCAAGACCTGTTCCTTTTCCAACTGCTTTTGTTGTGAAGAACGGGTCGAATATTTTTTTGAGGTTTTCTTCTGGAATACCTGCTCCTGTGTCAATGAATTCAATTTTAACATCAAGACCTTCTTTGTATGTATTTATTGTGAGAGTTCCTGTTTCTCCCATTGCGTCTTGTGCGTTGTCTAAAATATTCATAAACACTTGGTTTAATTGTCCGCCATAAGCTTCAATTTTTGGCGTGTCTTGAGCATAATTTTTGATAACAGTGATTCTGTTTTTATATTTGTTGTTTAAAATGTTTAATGTTGTATCTATTTCTTTTGGAATATCAAACTGAGTTAATACCATTTCTTCCATTCTTGAGAAGTTTTTAAGGTCTAAAACGATATTTTTAGTTCTTTCTGTTCCTTCAATGCAGCTTTTGATTAAGTCGTTTATATCATCCCTTAGAAAATCAAGATCAATATCGTTTTTAAGAGCTTCAATTTTTGCTTTTATTTCTTCTGGAATTGAAGCATTGTTTGCTTCATATAAATCAATTAAATTCAATAAATCTTTTGCATAGTTTTGCAAAATCATAATGTTTCCATGAATAAAATTAATTGGATTATTAATTTCATGGGCAATTCCTGCAACAAGTTCGCCTAATGAGCGCATTTTTTCTGAATGCACCATCATCGCTTGCGTTTCTTGCAGTTTGTGGTTTGCGGTTTCAAGGGCAATTGTTCTTTCTTGAACTTTTAATTCTAATGAAGAATATAGTTCTTTAAGCTGGAATGCCATTTCGTTGCAAGAATAAATCAAATCGTCAATTTCGGCAAAATTTGATTTTTCAATTTTAACATCAAATTCTCCATCGGTAATTTTTTTGGCTGCACTTGAAACATCTTTTAATGGTTTTGAAATGATTGAAGCAAAACACATACTAGCAAATATTCCAATTACGATGATTAAGAATAATACTGATGAAATTAATTCAAACAAATTATCATGGTATGAACTTAATTTGTCGTTTATATCAATTCCATAATAAAGCGTGTAGTCGCCAATTGTTCTTGATAATTCTTTTATGTCGTCTTGAGAAGTGTTTTGAATTTCATCATAGTCTTCTTTTCCAAAGATTACTTTGTCTGTTTTGTCGTTTTTAATATATACATAAGCCAATAATGCTTCAGATTTATAAAAATCAAGCATGTGTTCTGTTGATTTAAAATCGTTGTTGCCTATATCGTATTTAATAGTTTGCGTAAGAATTGTTGCAAGATAATTTCTTAATTTGTTAGCGTCTGATTCATATTGACCAACAAGGTTTTTAATGTTTCCCATTGCAATAAAAACCAAAATCGCAGTAACGGCAACTATAATCACTCCCATTAAAGTTGCAAGATATACGCTTATGCTTAATTTGAAATTAAATTTTTTAAAGTTAAAATTTTTCATAACACTCCAAAGTCGTCTTCCATAATGCTACTATCGCCAGCAAACATACTTGGCATTTCATAGGCTTCTGTTTCTTGTTTGATTTGTTCTTTGATAATTTTTTTGTTTAAGCTGTCCAATATTCTTCCAATAACAAAACCGATAAACCAAAAACAAAATGAAGCTGGCAAAACAATTTTAAGCAGAGAAACCATGCTATAAAAATCAATCGATAAATTGTTAAGTAAACTCAAAATTGAAAGCACTATTATTGAACTTGAGCAAAATAGTGACGATAAAAATTTTGAATATTTTAATTCCTCATTTTGATTTATCGATGCGTTATCCATTTATTATTCGTTTTCTTTGTTTTGTTCTTCCATTTTGATTTTAAATGCATATTGAACAAGGACGATTCTGTCTGCATTTTCTAGATTAACAAATTTGCCTGAAATAGAATATGCTTTTTGTGATTTGTGTTCTGTCTCTTTTATTCTTATTGGAGCAAGAGCGCATTCTATTGTCATATTGTTTGAAAGTTTTATTTCGATATCATAATATTTGTCAATTTCCAATGGTGTTGCACAGGTGAGCTTAATGCCGCCTGCTGAAATATCTTCGATTTCTAAAACTGCTTCAGGCGCAATGTCTTTAAAAGTAACTGTGCCTTGATTTAAGCCAACACGAGAATATTCTCTTCTTTGGATAATGCTATAATCTGATGTTAGGGCGAAAGAAATTTGTTTATCTTCTCTTTCGATGATTTTTGTTTCAAAATATATTAAACCAAGAGAATTTACGCCAAAAATTTCAACAGTGGAATCAACTGGATAATCTTTTAATTCTGTTTCATCAATTAAAACCAATTCTCCTTTGATTTTTTCGTCTGTTATTTCTTGGACGTTGATAGCGCCTGAGCTTTTGAAGTTGCTTGGTATAATTTTAAAATCTTTTGCGCTTTTTAATAATTCTTTCATTTTTCGCCTTTTTCTATATTGTCGCTGTCCTTAAGTTGGCTCTAATTATGCCGACAGATTTTGCCTTAACATTGTTTGTTACTTCATTATAAGACATAATTGTTATTTGTGGATAATTTTTTTCTAATAGGCGCCTAAAAATCAACCTAATAGGTGAAGAGCATAAAATAACTGGTTGATTTCCTGTTTGCTGAATTGCTTTTTCAAATTCGAGATTCAAGCTGTCCATGAGTCTTTTTACAAAATCAGGATTTAGCGTCAAGCTTTCGCCATCAGGATTTATTCCCTTTGCAATTTCTTGTTCAACTTCTTGAGTCATTGTAATTACAAGTAATTCGCCCGTATCTGAAAGATTTTGCTTACAAATATTTCTTGCTAGTGCTTCTCTGCATCTTTCAGTTAAGAAGTTGTAGTTTTTGTTGATTTTATATTGCAAGCTCATTGTTTCAAGAATGGTTTTTAAATCTCTTATTGAAACCCTTTCTTTTAAAAGGTTTTGCATAACTTGTTGAACATCTGCTGTTGTGATTTCTTTCATTAAATCATTGACGTATGTTTCATTTACTTCTTTTTTAAGATTGTCAATCAATTGTTGAACATCTGCTCTTGTGATGATTTCAGAAGCATTCTTTTTGATAATTTCAGTTAAATGCGTTGAAACAACTGCAGATGGGCTAACAACGGTGTAGCCCACGGATTCAGCATATTCTTTGTCTTTTTCTAATATCCAAGTTGCTTTCAAATGAAAAGCAGGTTCAATTGCTGAAATTCCAACAATATTTGGGTCGTCTTCTCCTCCCATAGAGTTCATTGCAAGATTTCTATCTGGATAAACTTCGCCTGTTTCGATTGTTGTGCCTTTTAATTTAATTTGATATGTGTTTGGAGGCAACTGAAGATTATCCCTTACACGAATTGAAGGCAAAACAATCCCCAAATCAAGAGCGGTTTGCCGCCTAATTTGAGAAATTCTATCAAGCAAATCTCCGCCTTTTTCAACATCAAGAAGGCTTACTAATCTATATCCTATTTCAATTTCAAGAGTTTCAACCGCCAAAAGCTCAAGCACACTTTCTCTTGTTGCTTTCTTTTTCTTTTTGCCTAGTTTTTCTGCTTTTTTTGCTTCTTTTTGGGCTATTTCTGCTTGGCGGGCTTCTTCAATTTTGTCTTTATATTTTTTAAAGCACAATCCACCAGAAGCAAGAGAAACCGCCAAAAATGGAACAGTTGGCATACCTGGAACTATGCCCATAAAGAATAATAATCCGCTAATTACGCCAAGCACTTTTGGATTTTGGAACATTTCTTGTCTAATATCTTCAGATAAAGAATTGTCCGATCCACTTGCACGAGAAATGATTAAACCTGTTGCTGTTGAAATAACTAAAGCAGGAATTTGTGAAACAAGACCATCGCCCACGGTTAAAATGGTGTATGTTGATAATGCATCCATTGGTTGCATTTTCATTTGAATAATGCCGATAATTAAACCGCCTATGATATTTATTACAGTAATGATAATCCCTGCTGTTGCATCACCCTTAACAAACTTTGAAGCACCATCCATTGTTCCATAGAAATCCGCTTCTCTTAAAAGGGCTTTTCTTCTTTTTTTTGCTTCTGCTTCGTCAATTAAGCCAGAATTTAAATCTGCATCAATTGAAAGTTGCTTACCGGGCATTGCGTCTAATGTGAAACGTGCGCTTACTTCTGCAACTCTTCCTGCGCCGCCTGTGATAACCATAAAATTGATGATTACCAAGATTACAAAAATTACTGCACCAACAACATAATTTCCGCCAATTACGAATTGCCCGAAAGACTCAATAACTGAGCCTGCATCGGCTTCAAGCAGAATTAATCTTGTTGAAGTAACGTTTAAACCCAACCTAAATAGAGTTGAAACAAGGAGAATTGTTGGAAAACTCGAATATTCAAGGGGTTCTTTTGTATATAAACAAACAAGGAGAATTAAAACCGAAAGAGAAATATTAAGCGTTAATAATAAGTCTAAAAGTTGCGCAGGGATAGGTATCACCATCATTAAAACAATGGTAACTAAACCGATAGCTAAAACTATATCATTATTTTTAAGTAATTCTTTAAGTTTAATCAAGTTTTACCTAATTCTCCCCTAGCTTATATTATACATTTGCAAAAAGTTTAAAGTCAAAAATAATACAATTTATTAATATTTGCAAAAATTTTTTTTCACGCGCATTATAAGAAACGATAGGAGAAAAAATGAAAGTTGCTTTTAATAATTTAAATAATATAAATTTCCAAAAAAGATTTGTTATCGTTGGCGAAAAAGAACAATTAAAAAGAGCCGATAAACAAATTAAAGATTCTTTTGTTTCAAGCGAAACCCTTTTGGTTGACAATAATGATGAAAATGCTTTGATTATCGCTTCTGATTCTGATATGACAAGATTAAAAATGGCTAAAAAAAGGGACGATTTAGGCGTATGGATTTCTAAAATTCAAAGTCTTGCTGGAAAAAACTATCTTCCTGCACTTTTGAATTTCCTTTTTGGAACTAATGAAAAAACTGCGCTCATTGATTTAGATAATTTAAAAGGGAAAAAAGCGGTTCAATTCTTAGAAGAAGCTCCTATTGATGGAAAAGTTTATTACACTGATGGGTCAATAATGACTTATAAAAACGGAAATTTAATTTCAAAAAAAATGCCTGATTCTTCTATTGAATTTTATGATTATAAAGGAAGAGTTAATAAAATTTCATATCCTGATGACACTTTTAAAAAGATTTTCTACGAACAATATGGTGATAAAAAATTATTCTCTGTTTTGCCAAATGGTGAAGTAGAATCAGAAGGCGGTTTTGTTGATTACGAAGATAAAAAAGTAACAAAGCTTGCCTATAATGGTGCTGTTTATGAATACGATTTTAATGGCACAGTTGTTTCAATTACACACAAGGATGGCGAAAAAGTTTGTTATGATGAAAATGGCCGTCCAATTTCTCATGAATTTCCTGACCATATAAAGGTTTTTTATGAACCTGATAAAGGAGAAGTCAAGAGATTTGTTTTTGAAGATTCCTTTATGGAATAGCTTATCTTCCTTTTTGCGTGTAAACATAATGAAGAATTTCGGCAACTGCTGTATATAATTCTTGTGGAATAATTTGGTCAACCTCGACAAGCTTATAAAGGCTTCTTGCAAGTGGTTTATTTTCAACAATTGGAATGCCATTGTTTTTTGCAATTTCTCTGATTTTAAAAGCTATAAAATCAACTCCTTTTGCTACAACAACTGGAGCAGGAACCTTTTGTGGGTCATACATAAGAGCAACTGCAAAATGGGTTGGGTTTACAACAACAACATCTGCTTCTTTTACTTTAGACATCATTTTTTGTTGCATAATCTTCATTTGGAAAGAACGAATCTTGCCTTTAATTTTTGGATCCCCTTCGATATTTTTCCATTCGTCTTTCACTTCTTGTTTTGTCATTTTGATTGACTTATTGTATTCCCAAGTTTGATAATATCGGTCTATTATTCCAATAATAATCAAAAGTATGCAAATGCTTGCAATTAATTCAAAAATTACTGAACCAATTACGCTAAAACCAGTGGAGGGGTCTGCTCCAATTAAGCCAAATAAATCATCCTTTCTTTTCATGATTACATTAAAGCCGACTGTCGCAACAATTATTGTTTTCAATAAAGATTTTGTTAATTCAACGAGTTGTTTTGGTTTAAAAATGTTTAATTTATCGATTAAATTTTTAAGTGCCGTTGCGGGCGATAATTTTTTGAAGTTCGGCTTTAAAGCTTCTTTTGCAAACAGTGCGCCTGTTTGAAATCTTAAAATCACAACTGCTCCTATTGCAAGAAAAGCAAAGAATAACAAAACAATGTCTGCATAATGTTCTAAATATGGCGCTAGAATGCTTATTGCGTCTGTATCTGAAATGTTTTTTGGGTTTAATTGCAAAAATGTATTTGTAAGCATAGAGCTTAGTTTTTCATGCATGCCTTTGCCCATAACAAAAATCAATCCAAGACCAAATGTCAGCATTAACGACGAAGTAAAATCCTGACTTTTTGCAATATGACCTTTGTCGCGCTCCTTCTGCTTCCGCTTGGGGGTGGCTTCTTCGGTTTTTTCGTTTTGATCGTTTGCCATAGTTTTATGTGAATATCAAGCCTATTGCTTGTATGTAGTTTTGTATTACTCCTTGTAAATATACATTTGTCGCACTTAGAAATGCTAAAATTAAAAATAAACCAATATAGATTTTAATTGGAATTGCAACCATATAAATATTCATTTGGGGCATCATTTTGCTCATCATGCCTAATAATAAATCTGAAATTAATAATACTGAAAATACGGGAAGAGCTACTCCAAAGGCTATTTTAAAAACTTGCCCAAATAAAATTAGCATTGAATTAACAAATTGCGAGTCAAAAATTGGGATATTTCCAATGGGTAATCCATTGAAGCTTCCAAAAACCGCCATAAACAACATTTGATACGCTCCTGTTCCAAGGAAAATTAATGTTGTAAGGTAAATATAAATTCTTGAAATTTCATTGGAGCTTACCCCTGTTGCAGGGTCTAGCGCTTCTGACATAGAAAGAGCCATTTGTATTGAAAAAATGTTCCCTGCCATTCGTACGCCTTCTAAAATTAAATTGGCAACAAAACCAATTAAATATCCGATTAAAAACTCAAATGCTATTAAAATTAAAAATTCTGGCATGCTTTTTGGCGCAATATAGCTTTTTGAGGCAAAAACAAGCGGATACATGATGAAGGCGCTTATTGCTGCAAGCCAAAGTTTTGTCATTGTTGGGGCTTTGATTGTTGAAAAAAATGGCGCAGTTTGAAGCATGCCGGATAATCTTGTAAATACCAACATAAAAATAACAATGTTATATGGTGATAATAAATTTAAAAGATTTGGTGCTTGCGTCATTTTCTATCCGTTTTATGAAATAAAGACTGTTATATATTCAAACATTTCTTTTGTTGCTGAAATAAACATTTTAATCATCCAAGGAGCTGAAACGATTAATATCAAAAGTGCTGCAAAGATTTTTGGAACAAAAGTCAATGTTTGTTCTTGAATTTGTGTCACTGATTGAATTATGCTGATTGCAAGACCAACGACAATTGCTGAAAGCAAAATTGGTGCGCCCATTGCCATAATTAAAAATATGGCTTTTTGAAACATTGTTAAAAATAAAGCTTCATCCATTTTTCTTCTCCTATGGCACAAAGCCTTCGATTAATGATTTCGTTATTAAAAACCAGCCATCAACCATTACAAACATAATTAATTTAAAAGGCATTGCAATTGTTGTTGGTGGCAAAAACATCATCCCCATTGACACAAGAACAGAAGCCACAACTAAATCAATTACCAAAAATGGCAAAAATATTACAAATCCAATTTTAAATGCTGTTTTTAATTCTGATAAAACAAAAGAAGGGATTAAAACGTAAGTTGGAACTGCATCTTTGTTTTTTGGCTTTTCAATTTTTGCAAGTTTCACAAAAAGAGCAAGTTCTGATTCATGTGTTTGTTTAAACATAAAATCTCTCATTGGTAAAATTGCATTATCGAGCGCCTTTTGTTGGGTAATCATATTTTTCATATAAGGCTGATAAGCTGTTTCGTTAATTTTTGAAAATGTTGGCGACATTACAAAGAAAGTTAAAATTAATGCAAGACCAACAATAACTTGATTCGGAGGCAAGCTTGCTGTTCCGATTGCTTGACGAGTTAGTGATAAAACAATGACTATTCGAATAAATGCCGTTGTCATAATAATTATGCTCGGAGCAAGTGTTAAAATTGTAAGCATAATTAAAACTTGCACGCCTTGAGTGAATTCTTGTGGTGTGGAAGCGTTTTGCATACTTACATTTATATTTGGCAAGCTTATTGCAGCTTGCGCAACTTGAGAGCTAATCAAAAATAGCCCTAAAGTTGCAAATAAAGTTTTAATTCTTTTAAACATATCTATCCATCTAATATAATTAACTCAACCAAAAAGCATTATTGAGCAAAAACGCCCATGGCTCTAAACTTAGAATATCTGTGTGTTCTTAATTCTTCGCCATTCATTTTGTTAAGCTCGTCTAATGATTTTAATAAAGATTCTTTTAAATTGTCAGACATTTCTTGAGCGTTATAATGAGCTCCGCCAACAGGTTCTTTCACAACTTCATCAATAATGCCTAATTTTAATAAGTCTTCTCCGGTAATTTTAAGGGCGTCTGTTGCAGTTTTAGCCATAGCTGAATCTTTCCATAAAATTGAAGCGCAACCCTCTGGAGAAATAACTGTGTAATAAGCATGTTCTAAGACCATAACTTTGTTGGCAACCGCAAGCCCTAAAGCGCCACCAGAACAGCCCTCACCTGTGATAACTGCGATGATTGGAACGCTTAATTTTGCCATTTCTTTAAGATTGAAAGCAATTGCTTCTCCTTGACCTGCTTCTTCAGCAAGCATGCCAGGATATGCACCCATTGTGTCAATTAAAGTAATAATTGGCAAATCAAAACGATTAGCATGTTCAAAAAGACGAAGTGCTTTTCGATATCCTTGAGGTTGCGGCATACCAAAATTGCATTCAAGGTTTTCTTTTGTGGATTTACCTTTAACTGTTCCAATCAACATAACGCTTTTACCGCCAATTGATGCAATTCCGCCAGCAATAGCCTTATCATCACATCCGTGTCTATCGCCGTGGAGTTCAATAAAGTCATCACACATAAATTGAACATAATCAAAGAAATTTGGTCTTTGTGGATGTCTTGCGATTTGCAGTTTTTGATATGGCTCTAGTTTTTCATATAATTCTTTTTTATACATTTGCGTTTGCTCTTCTAATGATTCAATTCCGCTTTCGTAGTCTATTTGTGTTGTAGAACTTGCTTTTTTGAGTTCTTCGATTTTGTTTTGCATTTCGTATATTGGTTTTTCAAAATCCAAAATTTGAATTTTTTTATCTTGACTCATGTTAATTTCCTTATTTTTTCTTATGTAGGGAAATTAGCTTAGAAAGTTTTTCTTTCATGTCTTTTCTCTCTACAATGAAATCTATTTGTCCGCATTTTAATAAGTATTCTGCGGTTTGGAAATCCGCAGGAAGTTTTTGTCTGATTGTTTGTTCAATTACTCTTCTGCCAGCAAAGCCAATTCTTGCGCCTTTTTCTGCAATGATAATATCGCCAATTGTTCCAAAAGAAGCAGTTACGCCACCAAATGTTGGTTCGCAAAGAACTGTTATATATAATAATTTTGCTTCATTTAATTTTGCAACAATACAGCTTGTTTTTGCCATTTGCATTAAGCTTAATGCGCTTTCTTGCATGCGAGCGCCGCCTGATGAAGTAAACACAATTGATGGCAATTTGTTTTCAAGAGCATGTTCTAAAATTCTTGTTATTTTTTCACCAACAACTGAACCCATAGAACCGCCCATATATTCAAAATCCATAACAGCGATGGCTGTTTTTTGTCCGTCTATTAGACAAGTTCCAACAACAACAGCATCATCTAATCCTGATTTTTCACGAGCTTGTTCTTGGCGTGATTTATAGCTTTGTGTGTCAACAAAATCTAATGGGTCGCAAGGCTTGATGTTTGAATACATTTCAACAAATGTTCCTTCATCAGCGATAAGTTTTATTCTGTCATGTGCGCCTATTCTAAAATGATAGTCGCAATTTGGGCACACCATTAAATTATTATCTAAATCTTTCTTCGGCAATTGACTTGAGCAGTTGTAGCAAAGAGTCCAAAGTTTGCCAATAGAATCATCAATATGTATGTCATTATCACGAGCAGCAATTTGCTGCATTTTCCTCTTGTTAAACCAATCGGTTAAAGTCATAAATAATATCCTCACCAAATAAATTTAATCTAATTATATTACAAAATAAAAATTCAATACAAATCATTGCTAAACGTTAATTTTTTATCTATTATAAAACTATGCAAGCGCAAGTATTTAAAATACATTCGGATTTTTATTATGTTAAGAACTTTGAAGGCGAAAGTTTCACTTGCAAATTGCGTGATGTTTTAAAAAAGCAAAAAATTGATGTCCGAGTTGGAGATTTTGTTGAATTATCTAACGATAATCAATTTATTTCTTTGCTTTTGCCTCGCAAAAATTCGATTAATCGTCCCAAAGTTTCAAATATTGATTGTGCTCTTGTTGTTTGTGCGCTTAAAGAACCAGAGCTTGATTTAATTCAGCTTAACCGATATTTAACATATTTAAAATATAATAATATTGAAGTTGCGATTTGCTTTAACAAAGAAGACTTAATTGACGATTTAAGCAAAAAAAAGAACGAAATTTGTTCAATTTATGAAAAATTAGGATATAAATTATTTTTTATCAGCGCAAAAGACAAACTTGATTTGGATGAGTTATCGAAATTTATCAAAAACAAAACAATTGTTTTTTGTGGCATGAGCGGTGTTGGAAAATCAACTTTGTTGAATGCTTTTAATCCAGAACTTGAGCTTAGAACAGGCGAAGTTTCTCAAAAAACGCAACGTGGTTGTCATACAACAAGACATTGTGAAATTGTTGAATATAAAAATTTTAAAGTAATTGATACTCCTGGGTTTTCATGTTTAAAATTCGATTTTTTATTGCCTGATAAATTAATCGAATTGTTTGATGATATTAACAAATATGCGCTTGATTGCAAATATTCTGATTGTTTACATGATTCAATAAATGATTCTACTTGTGCTGTTATTCAAAATCTTGATAAAATCGATAAATCAAGATATGAAAGCTATTTGCTTTTTTTGGCTGAATCGCTAGAATATAAAAATTTAATTTCAAAAAGAAGCATTAAAGACGAAGCTAAAAACAAAAACGTTGGAAATAGAGTCAGTGTTAAAATTTCAAAAAGAAAACGTGACGCTTCAAGAAACACATCAAAACAACAAATGAAAGATTGGGAATAAATGAATATAGCTCAATATAAAGATATTATCCAAAAAAATCTTGAAAAATATTTTGAAGAATATAAAAAAGATTCTTCCTATTCTTCGATAATTTGGGAATCAATGGCGTACACAACTCTTTTGGATGGTAAAAGACTAAGAGCGATTATGTGTCTTGAATGTGCTAAGAGTTTTGGGCTTGAAATCGAAAAAGCTATGCCTCTTGCTTGCGCTATGGAAATTATGCATGCTTATAGTTTAATCCATGACGATTTACCTTGCATGGATAATGATGATTTAAGAAGAGGAAAACCCACAAATCACAAAGTTTTCAATGAAGCAATAGCGGTTTTGGCTGGAGATGCTCTTATTTCATTTGGTGCGCAATTAATTATTGATAAATTAGAGACTTTGCCCGAAATAAAGCTTGAAATAGTTAATGACTATTTAAAATGCGCAGGAGCTTTTGGAATTATCGCAGGGCAAGTTGCAGACATTGAAGCTGAAAATAAAGAAATTGATATTGAAAATTTAAAATATATTCATAAATATAAAACAGGAGCTTTGTTTAAATGTTCAATGATGATAGCGGCAAAGCTTGCAAGGGTTGATTCAAATACGCTTTTTGAAATTGAAAAATATGCTGATAATTTTGGAATATTATTTCAAGTTTATGATGATATTATCGATTGCACTCTTTCTACTGATGAAATTGGTAAAACTGCAGGTAAAGATGCTCTTGTTAATAAATTAACTTATGTTAGTGCTTATGGGCTCGATGGGGCGAAGAAAATTTTTTATAGCCTTAAGGAACAAAATCATGCTATACTGACTAAGCTAGACATTAAATTGAATGTGTTTGATGAAATATATTCAATATTAGAAAAAAGGATAAATTAAAGTGGACGGATTTGAATTTTACAATACTGGTTTTGAAGCAATTTTTTCTGGATTAGCAGGAACTTTCATTGCTCAATTTATTAAAGTTTTCACTTATTTGTTCACTCATAGAAAAATTAATTTCAAAATTTTTACCACAACAGGGGGAATGCCTTCTTCTCATACGGCTGGGGTTATCGGTTTAACGACTGCAATTGGCTTAATTGATGGCTTTGATTCTTTGATTTTTGCTGTTTCTTTAGGCTTTTCTTTAATTGTAATGCAAGATGCTTCTGGTGTTAGAAGGGCGGCGGGAAAAACCGCGGCAACTTTAAACCGACTTGTTGATGAATTTGTTCAAAAGAATCAAGAAGTTAAGCCTTATGCTGTTTTAAAAGAGCTTTTAGGACATACTCCATTAGAAGTTTTTTGTGGCATGATTTTGGGAATTATTATCGCCCTTGTTGTTCACAATTTTAATGCAATATTAGCATATTGTTCTTAAATTGGGCGTTTTAATATTTCTGACAAGCTCATGTTTTTAGAAAGTTTTTTCTTAAAATTTTCTTTGTTGTCTTGTGCTTTATAAAAATCATCGTTAAATTTGCAAAGTCCGATGATTGAATCTTCGTCGTTATTAAAGCAAAACAATCTTTTTATTATATCCATTTAAACCTCACTAATTATTTGAATATTTAATATTTATTTTTTAAAAATCAATATAATTATAAAAGTTTAATTTTGTTTTTTACTCATCTTTTTTGTTATGCTTAAATAATGAATATGGTTAATGACAAAAAAACTTCTTATAATTTATCGCAACTTCAAGAAATTAATTTTGATTTTTCTCAAGAGGAAATAATTTCTAATCTGAAGGAAGATTGCGATGATTTTATTAAAATATTTTCAATTATTAATCTTGAAAAAATTAATAATATTGAAGAAACAACTCTTTTATTTCAGCATTTAACAAATCATCCAACCCCAATTCGAGAAGCAGTTGCACTAAAGCTTGAAGAAATTTATCAAGATAATTTTTATAATGATTTCATTAAAGAACAATTTTTGAAATCAATAATTGATATAAATCCTAATGTTTGTAGAGCGATTTGTTCTTTGATTTCTAAAAGTGAATTTTTAAAAGAAGATTTGCTTTTAGAACTTTGCAATAGAATCAGCTTGCTTCTTGATGAAATAAAGCAAAATGATACTTCTTTGGGTGGTTTTTATGATGATGCGCAAAAAATTAGAAAAAACCATGCTAAAAACAAAAAACTATTCTCACTTTATTGGTATTTAGAACTTTTGTCTATTTGTGCACAAGGAAAAAATAATTCTTCAGTATTAGAAATTATTAAGGAAACTATAAAATTTAACGATTACACAATTCGTGAAAAAACAGCGAAAATATTGGTTAATATTGCAAAAGCTCCTGTTGAATTATTAAAAATAATGAATGCGGATCAAAATTTTTATGTAAAAAATTTGGTTTATGATAAAATTAACAATGAAGAATAGATAATAGGATAATTATTATGATTTCAGTAAATGACTTAAAAACAGGCTTAACACTTGACATTGACAACGGTCTTTGGTCAGTTGTTGAATTTTTACATGTAAAACCTGGCAAAGGCGCAGCGTTTGTTAGAACAAAATTGAAAAACGTTGAAACTGGTCAAGTTGTTGAAAAAACTTTCAGAGCTGGCGAAAAAGTTGCAAAAGCTATGCTAGATAGACGCGAAATGCAATACTTATATAAAGAAGGCAATGACCTTGTTATGATGGATTTGGAAACTTATGAACAAATGCCAGTTCCATCAGATAGAGTTGGCGATGGCGTTAAATATTTAAAAGAAAACATGAATGTTCAAATTTTATTACATGACGCTAAAATTATCGGTATTGACCTTCCAAACTTCGTTGAACTTGAAGTTGTTGATACTCCACCTGCTGAAAAAGGAAACACTGCTCAAGGCGGTACTAAACCTGCAACATTAGAAGGCGGCGCTGTTGTAAACGTTCCTTTCCATATTCAAAACGGTGATTTATTAAAAATTGACACTAGAACAAATGAATATCTAGGTAAAGCATAAGGAAAAGCGTATGAAATACGAAATAGAATATATTGAAAAAATTGCCAAAATAGTTGCAGACAATAATCTTACAGAAATTACTCTTGAAGATGGCGAGCAAGCTATTGTAGTTAGAAAAGAAGCAAATGTTATTGCTACTTCTGCTCCAGTTGTAGCACCAATCGCTCCTGCGGCTGCGCCTGTTAGCGCTCCTGTTGCTAGCGTTGCTCCTGCTGCAAAAGAAGAAAAAACATCTGCTCCTGCTTCAAAAGGCAGCGCAATCACTTCACCAATGGTTGGTGCATTTTATGCTGCTCCAGCTCCGGGTGCTAAACCATTTGTTAAAGTTGGCGACACTGTTAGCGTTGGTCAAGTTGTTTGCATAGTTGAAGCTATGAAACTTATGAATGAAATCGAATCTGAAGTTTCAGGTAAAATTACTGAAATTTGCGTTGAAGACGGTCAAAGCGTTGAATACGGTCAAGTACTTATGTACGTAGAATAGAATCATATAAAGACAGATGTTATGCGCATCTGTCTTTATTAATATAGGTATCGTTATGTTTAAAAAAGTATTAATCGCCAACAGAGGCGAAATTGCTATCCGTGTAATTAGGGCTTGTAGAGAATTAGGCATTGCAACAGTTGCTGTTTATTCGCAAGCAGATGCTCAAAGTTTGCATGTTTCTTTAGCTGATGAAGCATATTGCATTGGACCTGCACAAAGTGCAAAAAGCTATTTGCATATTCCTGCTTTAATTTCTGTTGCGCTGACTTCTGGCGCTGACGCTATTCATCCGGGATATGGTTTTTTGTCTGAAAGAGCTGATTTTGTTGATATATGCGAAGAACATCATATTAAATTTATTGGTCCAAGCAGTGCTGCAATGAGAAAAATGGGCGATAAAGCGACTGCTCGCTCAACAATGGAGGCTTCTGGTGTTCCAATTACTCCTGGGATGGGAATTGTTGACAATACTGACGAAATTCGTGAATTTGTTAAAAAAGTCGGCTATCCTATAATTATCAAAGCAACTGCTGGCGGCGGCGGAAAAGGCATGAGAATCGTTCGAGCTGATGAAGAATTAGACGACGCATTTAATCTTTGTCGTGCTGAAGCTCAAAATGCTTTTGCTAACCCTGATGTTTATGTAGAAAAATTTGTTGAAAACCCTCGTCATATTGAGGTTCAAATTTTAGCCGATAGCTATGGAAATGTTATCCATCTTGGCGAAAGAGATTGCTCTATTCAAAGAAGAAATCAAAAACTTCTTGAAGAAGCTCCTTCTGTTGCGATTTCTGAAGATATTAGAAGAAAAATGGGCGAAGCTGCTGTAAATGCTGCAAAAGCAATTAATTACGAAGGCACAGGTACATTAGAATTCTTATTGGATGAATCAGACAAGAATAACAAAAAGTTTTATTTTATGGAAATGAACACTCGTGTTCAAGTTGAACATTGTGTTACAGAAATGATTTCAAATATTGATATTGTTAAAGAACAAATTCGTGTTGCGCAAGGAGAAAAACTTTCGTACACTCAAAACGACGTTAAACTTGTTGGACATGCGATTGAATGTCGAATTAATGCTGAAGATTATGAAAAATGTTTCATGCCTTGTCCGGGCGCAATTGAAGGATATATTGCTCCAGGCGGCTTTGGAACAAGAGTTGATTCACATGTTTATCCTGGTTACAAAATTCCACCATTTTATGATTCTTTGGTTGGAAAAGTTATTTGCTGGGGAAAAGATAGAGAAGAAGCAAGAAGAAGAATGCTTCGTGCTTTGAATGATTATATCATTACTGGCGTTAAAACTACCGCAGGATTTCATAAGAAAATTCTTAACAATTACAACTTTATTTCAGGAGATTTCAACACAAGTTTTATTGAAACAAATTATCCTGAGGTGTTAGCTAAAAAATAAGGTTTAAAAGTGAATTTTCAATTTGATAAAAAAACAAATAACTTTATAAAAATCATTTTAAAAAACGCCCTAAGCCAACAAATTAGGGTGTTTTTTGTGGGTGGTATAGTACGAGATAAACTTTTAAATATGCCAACTCTTGATATTGATTTGCTTATTTTGGGAAATGCGATTGAATTTTCAAAAACTTTGCCAAAAGAAATCAAAATAAAATCGTTTCATGAAGATTTTTGCACTGTTAAATTGCAATATGAAGATATAGAAATTGATATTGCTTCTTCAAGGGTTGAATCTTATCCTTTTAGCGGCTGTTTGCCTGTTGTTGAAGAAATTGGCGTTAAATTAGAAAAAGATGTTTTAAGGCGAGATTTTGCAATTAATTCGCTTTATTGTGAATTAGGGCTTTTTGAGGATAAAATTTCATATAAGCTGATTGATTTGGTTCATGGTTTGGATGATATTAAAGAAAAAAAATTAAGAGTTTTGCACAATAATAGCTATATTGATGACCCAACTAGAATTATTAGGGGGCTTGGGTTTAAATATCGTTTTGGTTTTGATTTTTCTTGTTATGATAAAGAATTGATTGAAAAATATTTTCAGAATGTCGCTTATTCAAACATGAGCATTGATAGAAATAAAAAAATCATCAAGCAAGTTTTGAATTCTTCTTTTCAGCAAGAAATCTTTAAAGAATTGGTTGAAAAAAAATATTATAAAATTATCAATAATAAAGAAATTAGTGTTAATTTTGAATTAATTTCAAAAATTTTTGATGATTTTTGTCTGGATATGATGATAATGTCTGAATTATATCTAAAAATTTTGCTTGATGAGCAAGTTTTGCCAATTAAAACAGACGATTTTTTAAATATATATAAAACTTTTTCAAAAATGTCCGAGCTTGATTTAGCATATTATTTTTATAAAACCCAAGATTTAAATGTTTTAAAATTTTTAGAAATTAAAGATATAAAATTAATTGCAAATGGGGATGATTTGATTAAATTGGGCTATATTCAAGGTCAACAAATTGGCTTAATTTTGAATTCTCTTTTAAAGGATAAGCTTGAAAATCCTGAGAAATTTGAATCAAAAGCTGATGAAATTGAATGGATTTTGAAAAAGTTTCCACAAAAATAAATTTTATAACACCCAAAAAATAGTTTTTACATAAGTTAAAAATTGATTAATATTTTGTTAGAGATTCTTTCATTTAGTGAATAGAAAACTTGTGACTATTTTATAACACAAGGATGTATTACTAGCTTTATGAAAGGAGCTCATTTATGGCAGTAGTTATTAACACTAATGTGGATTCATTGAAAATTCAATCTTTGTTGAATGGTTCAACAAATCAATTGTCTACTTCAATGCAAAGAATGTCTTCAGGTTTGCAAATCTTATCAGCAAAAGACGACGCTGCTGGTACAGTAATTTCTGCAAAAATGGATGTGCAATTAAATGGTAACAAAATTGCGCAAAAGAACGTTCAAAACGCAAACGCATTATTGTCAACTGCAGAAGGTAACTTAGATGTTATCGAAGACAACGTTTCAAGAATTCGTGACTTGACTCTTCAAGCAAAAAACGGTACTTATTCTAATGAAGAAATTAAAGCAATGCAAGACGAAGTTGAACAACGTATTGCTGAAATTGACCGTATTAGTAAATCTGCTGAGTATTCTTCATTAAAATTATTTGGTGGTGACTTAGGAACAAATGGTGCAACTTTCCAAGTTGGTTCAGACGCTGGTGTTGATAATACCATTAAAGCTGACGCTTCATTATTTAAATCAGTTGAATTTTCTGCCTTAACTGGCGCAAAAGGTTTTGATTTGACCAAAATGGGCAGTGTTCAATATGGACAAAATGGCAAAGCTGAGCCTACTGAAGTTGATGGCGACACAGCATTCGATAAAGCTATTAAAGCATTAGACGAAGCAATTAATGATATTACTAACAGAAAATCAGTTATTGGTTCTGCTGGTAACCGTATGGATTCAGCTCTTAATACGTTATCAACTCAATATGAAAACTTATCAAGTGCAAAATCTATCATCACAGACGCTGATATTGCTGCTGAAGCTTCAAACTTTACTCAACAACAAATTCTTCAACAAGTATCAACATCATTATTGGCGCAAGCAAACCAAGCTCCTTCAATTGCATTAAGTTTGATTTAATGCGAAAGCTGGTGCTAAATCGGCGAAGCGATGAAGGAAAATCGCAAAATAAATTTAATTTTGAGCCTCTGTTTTACAGGGGCTTTTTGTTATATTTTTTAAAAAAGATAAGCGATGATACTTTGTTGTTCCAAAATTTTGAATTGCTTCAATATGTGTTTTGGTTAAATATCCTTTGTTTTTAATCCAATCATACTGTGGGAATTCTTCGTGGATTTTATCCATATATTTATCTCTTGAAACTTTTGCTAAAATACTTGCAGCGGCAATTGAAGCGGAAGTTCCATCTCCTTTTATTATGAATTTTTGAGGATAAGAAAAATTTTTGATTAATTTATTTCCGTCAACTAAAGTCAAAATATTGCTTGAATTTATTTGCTCTTTGACGGATTCAACAGCATATTTCATTGCTAATAGCGAAGCGTTTAATATATTTATTTCTTCAATTTTTTCAACGGTAACGGCTTTAATTGCCCAATATGAATTTTCTTTTATTGGTTCATAAAGAACCTCTCTTTTTTTAGGGGTTAATTTTTTTGAATCATTTAAAGTTTCAAAAAGTTTTTCATCGATATTTTCCCTAAAACACACTGCTGCTGCCCAAACGCCCCCTGCGGCAGGACCACGACCAGCTTCATCTGTTCCGATTATAAAATTAGAGTTTGAAGCTTTTTTTTCTTCTAAATCAAAATTAAATAAGCTCATATTCTTGCGGAGTTTCTAGGCTGAATTTGCCAATTTTTCCTTCTCTGAATGTTGAAAGAATTATTTGAGATGTTCTTTTTGTGTCTGGTTGCGCACCTTTTAAAATCCATCCTTTTTTTAGCGCTATTGTTTCGATTGTGATTTCTTCATTATTATTGAAGCCGTAATATTTTTCTATCACTTCTCGATATTTTTTGTTTAAAATTTTCAACAATTCGCAAGCCACATATTCGCTATCATAGGCGTTTTCTCCAATTGAATTAACACATGCCAGCTTTAGTGCTTGAAATTGGTCGTCTTGTACTGTTGGAATAATCCCAGGAGTATCTAATAATTCAATTTTGTCGTTAATTCTAACCCATTGTTGTTGGCGAGTTACGCCCGCTTTTGCTCCTGTTTTTGTTTTTGCTTTTTTAACAAGGCGATTTATCGTGCTTGATTTTCCAACATTTGGCATTCCGATAACCATTGTTCTTGTTGGGCGAGGAAGCATACCTTTTTCTGCTCTTTTTTGAAGCATGTCTTGCGAAAGCTTGATAATTTTTGAAATAATTATATTTATATCATTTTTATTTGATAAATTTGTAATTAAAATATCGCAATTTGCTTTTCTTGAAATCGTATTTGCCCATATTTTGTTTAATTCTGGGTCTGATACGTCTGATTTATTCATTAAAATTAATCTTGGTTTAGCGCCACAAAGCTCGGCAGTCGTTTTGTACCAGCTTGAATATGGGATTCGAGCGTCGATTACTTCGATGATTACATCAACAAGGTTTAGTTTTTCTTTTAATTGCTTTTGAGCTTTTGCGATATGCCCAGGATACCAATGAATGTGTGACATATTAATTCCAATCTTTATTAAAAAAGCCTTGAATTGTTGTTAATCCAAGGCTTTTTGTGAATTCTTTTCGAGAAAAATTATCTTTTTTCCATTTTTTCTCTAATACGAGTAGCTTTACCAGATCTTTCTCTTAAGTAGTAAAGTTTAGCTCTTCTTACATCCCCTCTTCTTAATACTTGAATTTTTTCAATACGAGGAGAGTAGATAGCAAATACTCTTTCAACGCCAATACCTTGGAATACTTTTCTAACAGTGATTGTTTTGTTGATTAAGCTACCACGTTTTTTAATAACAGTACCTTCGAATGCTTGAGTTCTTTCTTTATTTCCTTCGATAATTCTAACGAATACTTTAACTGTATCCCCAGGATTGATTTCAGGCATTTCACGATCTGTATATTCTTTTTCTAATTCAGTAATAATCGGATTCATTTTTTATACCCTTTTTGTTAGTTGTTCTAGCATATTCCATATTATATTAAACAAAATTAATAAACAAGTGGTTTTGGTAAACTTTTATTAACAAAAATTAATTTTTTATTATTTCCAAAGATAATTATAATATGAAGGACAAATTTTTTAAAATTTCCATCCTTATTTTCTTTTTGTTTCTTGCAATTTTGCTTTTAATGAAACAAAAAATGCCTGTTGAATATAAAATTTTAAAAGTTATTGAGGCTGATAAAATTTATATTGATTTTAATAAAAACAACAAAATTGATGATAATGAATTATGCAAAATTAAAGGAATTAGCGCTTTTGCTCCTATTAAATCAAATTATATTTCTCAAATTTCAAAAAAATTAAACTTGTCTTTGGATGAATATTTAAAAGTTGGTTTAATTTCAAGAACTTGGGCAAAAGAAAATTTAACCAATAAAAATGTTTTAGTTTTTGGGCTTAATTCTTGTTTCAAGGGTGAAATTTGCGCAATAGATTTTATTTATGATAAACAAAATTATTCAAATTTCCTTTTAGAAAATGGGCTTGCATATCCTTCGGATTCAAATAAAATTGGGCTTTTTTCTTTTGATATGAATGAAGTTAAAAACAACGCCAATGCATTATCTAAAATTAAATATTTTGTTTTAAATCTTAATTCAAAAATTTTGCATAAAGCTACTTGTGAGCATGCTAAAGATATTTCTTTGTCTGAAATAGTTTTTCAATTTGATTTAGATTTAAATGACAAAATTTTATGCAAAACTTGTTTTGAAACAAAGTTGAATACCCTTCTTTCCAAAATAAATATTCCAAAAAATAAACGTGTTTATAACAATTCTCCTTATAAAAATTTTGGAAATGTGGATTTGTATTTGATTAATCCTCTGAAATATAAAAAGCCAAATTCAAAGTGCGAAACGCTATTTTGTAAAAGATTAATCAAGGAAATAAATAGCGCCAAAGAATCAATTGATGTTGCACTTTATGGTTTTGGAGAGCAAGAAGAAATTTTTCAAGCGCTTAAAAATGCAAAAGAAAGAGGAATTAAAATTCGTGCGCTAGCTGATTTTAGCGAAAATAATAAAAATAATTATTCAATGAACGAAAAATTTATTAACGAATTTGATGCCGTTGTTGATAAAAGCACTTCTTTAATGCATAACAAATTTTTTATTTTTGATGAAAAAATTGTTATGTCTGGTTCTGTTAATATCTCTTCTTCTGGTTCTGGCGGATATAATTCAAATATTGCGGCGTTTATCAATGATTTTGAAATTGCAAAAATATATAAAGCTGAATTCAATCAAATGTTTAATTCAAAATTTTCAAAAGAAAAAAGCCAAAATTTAACTGATTCCTCAAAATCCGATATTCAGGTTTATTTTTCTCCTCAGGATGATGTTTTTGAAAATGTTTTAAAAGAGTTGATTTTTAAAGCAAAACGAAAAATATACGTTTCTTCTTTTTATTTGACTCATGAAAAATTTATTTCCGAATTAATTTTTGCAAAAAAGCGAGGAGTTGAAGTTTTGGTTTTAGTTGATGCAACTAGCGCCAACGGTTTTAAAGAGAAAATTATCAAATTAAGAAAAAATAATATTCCTACAATTGTTGAAGATTGGGGTGGAAAAAATCATGAAAAAACCATTATGATTGATGATGAAATATTGATTTTTGGAAGTTGCAATTTTACCAAGAGTGGTTTTTATAAAAATGATGAAAATATGCTTGTTTTTCGCAATATCGAAATGGCAAAATTTTATTCTGATTATTTCTTGTTTTTGTTTAATTCGATAGACAAAAAATTTCTAATTTCGATTCCAAGAGCCGAAGGGTTGGATTCAAAAAATTCTTGTTTTGATGGTCTTGATAACAATTTTGATGGAAAAATTGATTTTGAAGATGTTGGTTGTAAAGCTAATTAACAACTTTTTATACTAATTTGCACTTTGGGTATTGTTTTTGCTATTATATTAGTATAGAGAGTACAGGTGTAAAAAATGGAATTTTTTAGAAAAAATAGAAAGATTATTGTTATATTTTTAACTATATTTGTCGTTGCTTGGATGGTTGGATTGGGTGCATTGTTTAGCTTAATGTAATATGAAATTGCCTTTATTTAAAATAAAAAATATTTCATTAATTATGATTGCTTTTTTTGCAATTCAATTTGCATTGCCTGTTTTTGCTGATTTATCTCAACAAGAGAAAAAGTCAGAAATTGAAGCGCAAATGGGACAAGCAAAAAAACAAATTAAAAAATTAAAGCTTCTTGAAAAGCTTGAAACAACAAGGCTTTATAATAATCAACAAAAACTTGAGCAAGCTCAAAACAGTCTTCAAAGAAACAAAAAACAATATATGACGGCTGAAACCGAAGTTAAAAACCTTGAAAAAAAACTTGAAAGTTTAATGGTGGAACATAGACGTCATTTGTCATACACATCAAAAAGAATCAATCAAATTTATAAGCATAAGCAAAATAACTATATCGAATTTCTTTTAAATTCCGAAGATATTAATGCCTTTTTAGATAGGCTTTATTTTGAAAACATTGTAATTAGTCATGATAGAAAAAAACTTCACGAAACAAAGACTGTTGCTCGTGAGATATTATCTTTAAAATCACAAATTGAAAGACAAAAAAGAAATCTAAAAACATCAATTGCAACAATTAATCGTCAACAGGTTGATATTCAAGACGCAATCACAAAAAATAAAAAGTTTATCGAAAAACTTCAAACCGACAGGGCGACTTGGGAAAAAGCAGAGCGTGAATTAGCAAAGCAATCTTCTGCGATTTCTCGTATGATTAATCAAGAAGCTAAAAAGACTCAAAAAGATGGCGTAAGCATTAGCGTTGTTGGCGGGTTTACTCGTCCAGTTCCTGGAAGAATCACTTCGCCATTTGGCTATCGTATGCATCCAATATTCAAAAGAAGAATTTTCCATTCAGGAATTGATATTGGCGCTCCTTATGGAACACCAATTAAGGCTGCAAATTCAGGAAGAGTTATCTTTGTTGGATGGTATAGCGGATATGGCAAAGTTGTTATTATCGATCACGGTAACATTGGCGGTCTACCTACTACAACATTATATGCCCACATGTCTGTTACAGTTGCAAAACAAGGTTCCAACGTTGCCAAAGGAAGTGTAATTGGTAAAGTCGGTACAACTGGCTATTCGACTGGTCCACACTTGCACTTTGAGGTTCGTCAAAAGGGTAATCCTGTGAATCCTTTAAATTTCATCAGATAACACAAAATTAATCGTAAGGTAAAATCGTTTGAATTGTTATAAAAGAAAAATCTTTATCACCGCTTTAATTGCATTGTTCTTAAATTTTAATGACAACAATGCAAATGCTGCTTATGAAGTTGTTAGAGCAACAACTATAAAAGAAGTTGGTGAAATTGTTCAAGAGGACGATTTTTCTCCCGAATTGTATAATGATTCCGAATTTGAAAAAACCGAATCTAATCAGGATTTGACGGATTTGTTTGAAAGAAAAATAAAAAAAATATTTAAAAGAAAAAATAAAATTGATAACGAAGATACTGATGATGTGTCTGAGGATTCTTTAGTTGAAGAGGAAACAAATTCAGAACAAAATTTGACTAATAGGCTTGATTTCTCTCAAGAAGAAAAACAAGAAGTTGCCGAAAACCATAAATTTCAAATTAATGCTGATAGAGTTACTTACGATGATGTTGATGGAAATGTTCAAGCACAAGGAAATGTTGAAATTATTGCTCCTTCGCAAGGTGTTTGTTTAAAGGCAGATAATGCTGTTTTGAATAAAGAAGAACAAACTCTTAAATTAAACGGCAACGTTAAAATTTTAAAAAGCGGAACTGAAATGCGTGGTGAATCATTAATTGTTGATTTGAATGAGCAGAATATCTTAATGGATAATCCTGTTTTTGATGCTTTTTCTTTCACAATTAATGCCCAAGAAGGCTTTGTTATTGCGAACGATATTCAAATGCTAAATGGAACACTCAAAAGTAATTCCAAAAAAGATTTTCCATTGGTTAGCCGTGGTTTTATGCGCCTTGATGCAGCTTATCGTAATCCTTATTTTGAAAAAATGAAGTTTGACGATGATAATGATGATTCTCAAAACCGACAAGCTTATAAAATCGATTCAAAAGAAATTGTTATAACAAGCTATAAAGACCATAATAGTGTTCTTTTAAAAGGCACAAATGTTTTTTATAACAATCATAAAATTGTAAGAAATTCAGATATTGAAATAATTTCAGACAAATCTCGACAAATCGTTGAAACAAATGCGCCTGAGGCTGGAAATCTTCGTAATTTTGGTACATATATCGGTTATGGAATGCTTTATAAAATGCCTCATGGGCATACTTTGAAATTAATGCCTGTTTTAGCTTACAAAGAAAGCAGCGCAGGCGTTGGTTTAATTGCAAGATATCGTGCAAGACATGGTATTGTTGATGGCGGTTGGAATACTGCTTCTGAAAATTTGGTTGTTAGAGGAAGATATCAATTTAGCGATAATGTAAACCTTGCTTTTGGTCGTCATGCTTATCTTTCCGAAGGCTTTATGGGAGCAATGCGTTCTGGTTATGCTGCACAATTGCAATATGCAAAAAGTTACACTGTTAAAGACCTAGGTGTTCGATTTAATAATGCTTTTTATGCTGGTTTATTCAGTGATTACGAAAAAGACAATCAAAGCGAAGCTTATTCGACAACAAGATTTAGATATATGGCGCAAATGTCTAAGGTTTTGAAAAAGTATAAAAATCCTGAACAAGATTTTACAATGTTCCTTTCTGCTGTTACGCAAGGGGCTGCAACCGTTTATGGCTCAGGAGAAACTCACGGCATTGTTAGAATTGGCCCACAGCTTACAACAAGATATAAACACTGGGATCAAAGCATTGGCTATCTTTTAAGCGGATTGCATGGAGATACGCCATTCGAATTTGATAGATATCGTTATGGTAAATCTACAATAACTTTAAGCGAAAAATTTAATTTTAATGAGCATTTTGCTCTTGGTTTTAGATTGTTTATTACCCCTATGAAAGATAATGTTCAAGAGGATTTGCTTACTGAGTGCAGATTTTACGTTATTGCAGGTCCTAAGGATGCAAAAATTGCTTTTTCTTATGACTTTGTTAGAGATGTTGCGCACATGGACTTTATGTTTTTAATTGGTTCAGAAAATTCAAGAATCAATTTTGAAAAGCTATCCACAAAAGACATCGATGGCAAAGCGCAAAAGCGTGATTTTTATAAACACGCTAAGCCAGTTAAAATTGTAAGACCTGAAAATATTTAGTTTTCCATTAATTTTTTAAATTTTTCGTAATCTTCAATTGTATCAATGCCTGTTGGATTAAGGTCTGTGATTGCAACTTTTATTTTCATGCCGTTTTGCAAGGCTCTTAATTGTTCAAGGCTTTCCTGTTTTTCTAGGTTGCTTTGTTCTAATTGTGTCATTTTTATTAATGACTCTTTTTTATAACCATAAATTCCTATGTGTGCATAATATGGTGATTGATTTTCATTTCTTTCGTATGGAATTGGGCAACGAGAGAAATATAGCGCATTATATTCATTATCAAATACGCATTTAACACAATTCGGGTTGTTTATTTGTTCTTTGTCTTTGATTTCACGAACAAGTGTTGAAATATCTGTTTTAGAATCATTTATTAATGCTTCAATTGCCAAATCAATTACATCGGGAGTGATTTGCGGTTCGTCTCCTTGAAGATTTAAAATGTAGTCGAAATCGTTTCTTGATGCTACTTCTGCTATTCTATCAGAGCCGCATTGGTGGTCTTTTTTTGTCATTTCGCATTTGCCATTAAATTTCTCAACCGCTTCTTTGATTCTTTCATCATCAGTTGCAACAATAACTTCGCTTGCAAGTTTTGATTGTTTTGCAGCTTCGTAAACATATTGAATTATTGGCTTATTATTGACAAGCAATAATGGTTTAGCTGGAAGTCTTGATGAGCCATAGCGTGCTGGAATGATAATAGCAATTTTTTTCATAATATCTTCTTTCTAGTAATATTTTGCGCCCAAATTGATAACTTTTTTCTGAATTTCATCAACCAGCTCTTTTTCTTCTGGTTCCGTTGATAAAAATTTTTCATAAGCTACAAGTGCGCTTCTTTCGTCGTTTATTTTTTCGTATGTGTTACCTAATTGATAATAAGACATGTAATGCGAAGCATCAAGCTCGATTGATTTTTGTAAATCGATTATAGCAGCTCCATTTCTATCCATTGCGCTATATATTAAGGCTCTATAATAATACAATTGCGCATTTTGGGGATAATTTTTGATTTCATTATCCAAAACTTCAAAAGCAGGGATATAATTCTTTTTTTCATAAAGCGCATAGGCTTTGTTTATTGAATGAGTAATAATCTTTTGATTTACAAACGACAATAAATTTTTTGCTTTTGTGTTTTCGCTATCAAGATTAATTGATTTTTCAAGGTTTGTTTTTGCGTCTTTTGTGTTGTTTTGTTCAAAAGAAGTTAAGCCAATATTGTAATAAATATCAGAATTTGTTGGGTCTAATTTCATTGCTTCTTTGTAATAATAAAGAGCAGTCGTTAATTCGCCAAGTTGCTTGTATGTGTTTGCTGCTGCAATGTAGTTTTGAGCGGTTTTGGGTTCAAGTGCAAGATATTTTTTTGCAATTGCTTCTAATTCTTGATATTTTTGTGGATTTTTTGAAATCGCTTTTTCTTTTTCTGCTTTTGCTTTTTTGATATCAAGTGTATTTTCAAGTTTTTGTTTTGGTTGCTGTTGTTTTGGTTTATTTTCTTTTATTTCTTTTTTAATTTCTTCTTTTTTTGCTATTTGCGGCTTTTTTTCTTCTTTTTTTGTAATGTTTTTTTCTATTTCTTTTTTTGGTTTAAGCTCTTTTTTTTCTTTTTTCTGAGCCATTTCAGGCTTTTTTTGTTCTGTTTGTTTTGGTGTTGTCTCTTTTTTGATTTCTTCTTTTTTGATTAATTCTTTTTGTTTTTGTTGCTCTTCTTGTAATATTTTCTGTTTTTTTGCTTCTTCAATATCTTGTGCGTATGTTATAAATATTTGTGCACCATTAATATCTTCCATTTCTTTTAAGAAATCTGCAAATTTATAGATGTCTTTTGTTGAAGGAGAGTAATTTTTGTTTTGCTGATAAACCTTTTTCAGAATTTCGCTCGGATTTAAGCTATTTTTATAAATTTCATAAATTCCATATTTTGCTTGAGAAGAAAGTGGAAAGTCGTTCAAAATTTGTTGATAAATTTCTTGCGCTTCAAGGAATTTTCCTTGTTTTATTAAGGTTTTTGCTTTCAGGGTTTTAATTTGATTATCTTTTGAGTTTTCGTACAAAATTGAATCATATAATGCAAGTGCGTGGTCATATTCGTTGTTTTCATACAAAAGCCCAGAAAGATAATATTTTAAAAATATATCTTTTGGATTTATTTGAATTGCTTTTGATAAGGCACTAAAAGCTTCTTCTTTTTGTCCGAGTTTGAGATTGATTTCGCCTAAAATTTCATAGAGATTATTTGCCTCATATTTGTTTTGAGGCATAATTTTTGTTGTAATTATTTCTTTTATTTCTTCCAAAAGCTCGCAATCGTTTGTTTTTTCAACGATTTCTTTCAAAAATTCGACAGCTATTATATTTTTCTTTTGGGTTAAATAAATTTTTGCAATTTTATAGCGTGCGCTAATGTTGTTAGAATCTTCTTGTGCTGCATTTTTATAATATTTGACTATAACTTTTTGAGCCTCGCCTTTTTTTTGGCTAATATCTCCTAATAATTCATAGCAAGCGCTAGTTTTGTAGCCTTTTTCAATTAATTCATTTAATTCATAAAATGCGCTTGCAAATTTTTGTTCGTTAATTAAACGTTCGATATCATTAAATCTTGCTTCATCAGAATAATCTATTTTGTTTTTAGCAAGTAATTTGTCTAGTTTTTGTTTTGTTTTTATATAATATGGAGAATTTTTGTCTTTTAAGCATGACAATTCTGCCCTGATTATATCAAATTCGTTAATTTTTTCATCAGCAAAAACGCATTGATTTGTTAATGTTATAGCAAGCAATATCGATAAACTGCCAAGTTTTAATGCTTTTTTGAATTGCAAAATTCTACCTCATATAACTCAAAATAATTTTAATATAAAATGGCTTTAAAAGAAACAATCCTTTGGCTATTGTTATATTTTTTAATAGTTGCAATTTATTTCTTTAAGTTTAATAATGTTTATATGAAAAGAGAGTTATTATTATCAACATTTGCACTCGTTGCTTTTGGTTTAAATTTAAATCCAGTTGATGCAAAAATGAGTGTTCAATCAAATAAATTATACAATAGCGCAATTGTTCAAGAGCAAGAAGGAAACACGCAAAGAGCGCTTGATTACATTTTAAAAGCTTTGCAATATTCGCCTGATGATGCAGTATTAAATATTAAATTAGCCGGCTTATATAACAATCTTGGCAAATATCAAGAGGCAATTTCGGCGTACAATAAAGCGATTTCTCTTCGTGGGGATGATGGTTTTTTATATATTAGCCTTGGAAATTTATATAATCAGCAATATGACTATCAAAATGCTCTTAATGCTTACGAAAAAGCTCAAATTTTAATTCCTGATTATAAATATAATTACATTAATATCGCTAATGCAAAAAATCTTTTGAATGATTATGAAGGCGCAATTGCTTCTTATAATGAATTTTTAAAAGAATATCCAAACAATCTTGAAGGATTAAATTCAATTGCAAACATTTATCTTGAGCAAAAAAATTACACTGAAGCGATTGAATATTTTGCTCTTGCACTAAGAAGCCATCCGAAGGAATTTCGTGATTATTCAAATTATGGGATTGCTCTTTTAAGAAAGCAAGATTATCCTAAGGCAGAAATTGCATTTAAAAGCGCAGTCGGAATTAACAAAAATGACGCAATTAGTTATGCTAATCTTGCTGTTTCGCAAATGAAACAACAGGATATCGATAACGCAATTAATTCATTTAAGCAAGCTTTAGAATTAGATAATGAATTGCATAGCGTTCGTTATGATTTGGCAGCGCTTTATGTAGCCAAAAAGCAAACAACAAATGCAATTGAAGAATATGAAACTTTTATTGAACATTATCCTGAGGCAACGGAAGCATATATTGCCTTGGCAAAATTATATGAACAAACAGAAAATAGTCATGATGCAATTGAAACTCTTTCAAATGCACTAAAAGTTAAGCCAAATGAAGTTGAGCTTATTGCAGCATTGGCTCGTTTGCATCAAAATAATGCTGAATTTTCTGATGCACTAAAATATTATTCTGATATTTTGTCTTTAGATAAAACCAATCCTTTGGCTCTTTATAATGTCGCTGTTATTAAGACTCAAATGGGAAAATATGAAGAATCTCATGCTATATATACAAACTTGCTTAAAGAAGACGAAGAAAAACTTGCGAAAAACGAGATTAAAATTGACGATATTAAAAAAGATTTATATGAAAATCAATTAAAAATGGCGCAAAATTATATTGAAATTGCTCAACCAAAAAAAGCTCGTTCAATTTTAAATAAACTTTCTCAAACCCATGATGACGATATTCGTGTTTCTCTTGGTTTGGCTGATAGTTCTTTTGCGCTTGGTATGAATATGTATGCAAAAGATTATTATGAAAAAGCGCTAAGCATTGATAATTCTAATATTCATGCCCTTGAAAGATACGCTCAAGTTTTGTATGAAATGAAAGATTATGATGAAGCACTTGCAATTTTAGACAAAATTATTGAAATAAATCCAAAAAGCGATAGCGCATTTTATAATAAAGCTCTTGTAAATTATGAACAAAAAGATTTTGATTCTGCAATTAATAATTTAAAAGAAGCTTTGAAATATAAAATTGATAATCCTGATTATTATTATCTTTTAGGCACAGTCTTGGATTCTCAAGGTAATTCCAAAGATGCAATTTATGCTTTTGAAAAATTTATGGAGTATTCGACTGACGAAACTTTAAAAGAAAGAATTAAGCTTAAAACAAAATCTTTGTATGATGGCGTAGTTAAAGAATGAAAAAAATCTTATTATTTTTGATAATATTTTTTATTTGTTCGCCTTCTTATGCCTTTTTTTGGAAGAAAAAAGAAAAGCCTTCTTTGTTTTTGTCATCAACGAATCCAAGCTTGAGTATTTCTTATGATGAAAAAATTCAAAATGAAGACGTTTTTCAAAAAGGAAAAAGAATATATTTTCTTGTTTATGTTCCAGAAGGCTTTAAGTCTGACTATATTAAATATCAAATTTTTAAACAAGACGACAAAGCCCATGTTGGCGGCTATTCAAGGATTAGAAATATTACAAGAAGAGTGAATGACAAAAATTATTATATTGATTATTTTGTCTTGTCTGAAGCTGGCAAATATGGTTTGCAAATTTTTGACATTGAAAATTTGCACCATTGGATTGCTTTTGCGCATTTTTTGGTGATGGATTAATGGTATGTTTTTAAAAATTAAAAATTTCTTTCAAGATTTCTTATTGGATTTGTATAACAAATTTTTTTCATCAAAATATGTTTTAAAGGGAAAATGCAAAAAATGCGGAGCTTGTTGTCGAAACATTTTGTTTTCAACAAAAGAAGGTTACGTTAAAGACGAAAAAATTTTTTTAAAAATGCAAAAGAAACACAGATATTATAGGAATTTTAAAATTTCAGGACGTGTTGAAGGAAAGCAAGATTTTCAAAATGGTGCTTTAACTTTTGAATGTAAGTTTATCGGAAACGATAATAAATGTATGATATATTGGTTTCGACCTTTGTTTTGTCGCGATTATCCAAATATTAACCCTGATTTAATCTATAATGGGGTTGAAATGCTTGATAATTGTGGTTTTTATTTTGATGTTGATAAAAAATTTGAAAGTTATTTAAAATAATATTTACAATATAGCAATTTTTTTAATAAAAATTTTTTTAATAATTCATAGGGGTTAATAGTTTATACGAGGAATATTTATGACAAAAATTTCTGGTGGTTCCAATATGATTTATTGTGACAAATCTTTTGCGCAACGTTTTCAAGGTAAAAAATCTGATACTAATCCTATCGATATGGTTCGAATCGGTATTGCAACGCCATTACAACCAATTGATTCTGAATCATTTAATTGGGATTTTAATTGGGACGATATTCTGCCTAGTGCAATTTATATGTAATAAAAAACCTCCCTTTTGGGAGGTTTTTTAAGTTGTAATTTATAGTTTAAAAGAAACTTGGTTTTTTAACGTTTTGAGCGCCTTGCATAGCTTCCCAATTTGCTGCCATAATCTTTTTGAAAGATTTTAGAGCGGTGTCTTCTAATTCTCCAAGTTCTTCTGCATTAATGATTAATTCTCTTAATGGCAACAATGCTCTTTGGTCTCTTAAAACGCCTAAAGCAGCAGCAGCGCCAGCACGAACTAAATCATTTTCTTTTTCGTTTTTCATAACATCAATTAAAGCAGGAACAGCTTTTTTGTCGTTTAATTTGCCTAAAGAAGTAACAGCATAAATTCTAACATTAACCCATTCATCGTTTAACATGTTAATAATGCGCTCAACGCATTTTGGGTTTCCAATTTCGCCTAATGCACGAGTTGCATCGCAACGAACATTAACTTTTTCATGATCTAAAGATTCAATTAATGCATCAGTTGCAACATCGCCGATTTCGATTAACGCTTCAGTTGCAGTAATGCAAACTTGTGGGTTTTCGTCGTTTAATGCTTCAACAAGTGGTTCAACAACGATTTCACCACCAAGACGACCAAGCGCACGAGCTGCACGAACACGAACGTCAACATTTCGGTCTAATCTTAATGATTCGATTAATGGTACAGTTGCATTAACGTCGCCTAATTCACCAAGCGCACGAGCTGCATATAAACGAACAGAACCGTTTTTGTCATTTTTAAGAACTTCGATTAATGGTTCAACAGCTGAAAAATCACCCATTTCGCCAAGAATTCTAGCTGCATTATATCTAACTTTTTCTGAATTAGAAGTTTTTAAATCTTTAACTAATTCGTCAAAAGATTTTTTAGCTGTTTTTTTGCGGTTGTTCACACTAATTGTCATTGTTTTCCTCCAATAACATTTTTACACACTACTACTTATATATTTATAAAAACTTTTTTAAAAAAATAATTGCCTTTTGTTGTTAATGTTTTAATTTATGTAAATTATAATTTTTATATTCTTTTTTAAGATTCATATATTCTTCCGAACACATTGCTTAACGATAATAGCATTTTTTTTGGTGTTTGTCTTACATTATTTGGTTTAGATGTTTGATTTTAATAATTATTTAAGTAAACATTGCGAACATTGCGATATTGTCGTTTAGTGTTTGTTAATTTTTCTTAACAAAATTTTTTACTTTTTTTATATTTATGCATACAAATAAAATTTAGCATGGTAAATCAAATTTTAAATTACGCCATTAGTCTTTGTTCTGTATAGATTTTTGAAACCATTCATTAACTCTTAAATCAGGGGCGATTTTGCCATCAGCACGCACTGCAACCCCAAAAGGCTCTTCGCCTTCATTTATTTCATCAATATCAAAGCATACCATACCATAAGCTCCTTTAAAACCATTTTCGTCTGTCATGATATAAGGTGTTGCTCGAATATCGGCGCCAAAAGCATAGCCCATTGCTATTGGAAAATAGTAATAAATTCCATCTGAAGTATAAATATATGATAGTTTATCCCATTCGTTATTTGCTTGCATGCTTTTGCATTGACTGTCATATTGTGTATTGCTAAAAACTAATCCGCCGAATGATAATTTACCACCATTTGGAGCTGTTAACGGCATCATTAAAGTGCGACTTTTGCAAACTTTTTCTTGCGTTGCAAAGAAATCTGAAAATGCATTACAAAAATAAACATCATCGGTCATATATGTTCCATCGGCTTTAATTGCAAAATCGCCATTCAAAAAATATAAGTCTGAATTTGCTAGTTCTTTAATTGTTGTTGCAAGTCCATTGTATGCTTTTTTAAACTTCATGACATTATTGTCAGGCATAGCATTTCTTGCAACTGGCAACAAAACAGCGCTTAATACTCCGATTACTGTCAAAACAATCATTATTTCAGCCAAAGTAAACCCAAATTTGTTTTTCATTTCTATACTCCTTTGCGGAGCATTCTAATATATATATATATATATTACAAGGGGTTTTAATGAAATTAGGGTGGATGGACTAGAAAGTTTGCAATAAAAAACCACTCCTTAGGAGTGGTAAATGGTGCCCTGGGCCAGACTTGAACTGGCACGAAGTTATTAGCCTCATCGGATTTTAAGTCCGACGTGTCTACCGATTCCACCACCAGGGCATTTATCAAATTATCAATGCTCTCTTTTGAGTGCTTGTTTATATTACAACAAAAAATTTTTGTTGTCTAGTTATTTTTTTCTAAAATTTGATTCATTTCGTCAACCATTGCGTCAACGTCGATTCCATGAACTTTTGCGCCTGCTTCAAGGTTTTCAAATCTTGCTGCTGCGCAGCCGATGCAACCCATGCCATATTTTGCAAAAACTTCCAATGTTTCAGGATAACCTGTAACAATATCCATAATTCCCATTTCTTTTGTAATTTTGCTCATTTTTTTGCCTTTTCTAAATTTTACATTAATAAAATACCATGGAAAACAAAAATAATACAACATTTTATTCAATTGGTTTAGCTTCGATTAGAAAAAGATACTTGCAAGAAAGCTATGCTTTTGATTCTTCTAAATGGACCTTATTGGTCAGACTCAAAATTCTTTTTGAGTAATTTTTCAAAATCTGAAGGCTTAATGTCTTGAATAAAATTTTTAAATTCAGCAGCTTCTTGCTCGTCTTTTTCAATATCTGTTGAAACAAGTCCTGTTGCCAAAACGTTTGTTGTAACAAATATTGGAACATCGGCACGAAGTGCAATTGCAATTGCGTCAGATGGCCTTGAATCGATTTCAATTTCTTTTTGTAATTCAGAATTAAACATCACGACGCTTGCAAAATATGTTTGATCATCAACATCGTTAATTTCAACTCTTGCAATTTCAAAACCAGTTTTTTCAGAAATTTGCATAAATAAATCATGAGTCATAGGACGAGTTGATGGTATATTTTCGATTTTTCTTATAATTGCGCTTGCTTCGGCTGAACCAATCCAAATTGGAAGAGCTTTTCTATTTTCTTTATCGTTTAAAACAACGATGGGTGAACCAGTTCTTGTGTCGAGCGCAATCCCCATTACTCTCATTTCAATCATATAAATCTCCTTTGATTTCAAATTATAGCACTAACAATTTAATAAATTTACAAATATTTAGACTATTTTTTAAAAAATTATTATATAATGTAATTTGGAAAAGAGGAGAAATACATGAAAAATGTAAATTTGTTATCTTTTTTGGATAAAAGAACAAAGGAAATGGAAAACAATGTTGCCCTTGGAACAAGAACAAATCTTGGTTGGGCTGAGTTGACTTATAAAGGATTAAGCATATTATCAAAAAAAATCGGAAGCTATTTAATTGAATCAGGTATGAATAAAGGCGACAAAGTTGCAATTTTGTCTGAATCAATGCCTGAATTTGGAGCTGCAATTTTTGGTTCAGTATTAGCTGGAATGACAATTGTTCCTTTAGATATTAAATTAACAATCCATGAATACGAGCATATTTTAAACGATTGCTTGCCAAGGGTGATTTTAACTTCTGAAACATATCTTGAAAAAGCTAAAAATATTAAAGAATTGATTTCATCAATTGAACAAATAATCGTAATTGACGGTAAAAAGCAAGAAGCAGAATATCCAAACTTATATGCTCTTCAAGCAAAAGATTGCAAATGGCGCCATAAAAGGCTTGATGAAACAGCTATAATTTGCTATACATCTGGTACAACAGGAAATCCAAAAGGCGTTGAAATTACATATAGAAACATGTTAAGCCAAGTTATGGCAATCGGAAAACGATTCAATATTGGTCCAAATGATTCATTGTTATCGTTTTTGCCAATGAATCATTTATATGAAATTTCTGTTGGTTTTATGTCTTCTTTAAATAAAGGGGCTTCAATTTATTATTCTCACAGTCTAAAACCAAAAGACATTTTAGCTGTAATGAATTCTAAAAAAATTACTTTTATGGCAACCGTTCCTTCGTTTTTAAAGCTTTTAAAATCAACACTTGAATCGGAAATCAAACAATATGGAGCATTTAAAAGTAAATTTTATAAGTTAAAATATTCAATTGCATACGCACTTAATAATCCTTTTGTTTCTAAATTATTCTTTAGGGAAATAAGAAGAAAATTTGGTCCAAGATTTAAAGGCTTCATGTCTGGTGGTGCACCTTTAGAATATGAAGTTGGAAGATTTTTTGAAACAATCGGGATTGATGTTTATGAGGCTTATGGACTATCAGAAGCAAGTCCTGTTGTGTCAATGAATTACAAAAATAACAGACGCCTTGGTTCTGTTGGCAAGGCTTTGCCTGGCGTAAAAGTGAGAACTGATTCTAAAACACAAGAGTTGCAAGTTTTTGGCGAAACAGTTATGAAGGGTTATTATAATAAGCCTGAAATGACTAAAGATGTCATGACTGAAGATGGATGGCTTAAAACTGGCGATATTGCTCGTATTTCTAAGCAAGGCTTTATATATATCACAGGAAGAATTAAAAATATGATTGTTCTTTCTGGTGGTAAAAAAGTTTTCCCTGAGGAAGTTGAAGCAGTTTTAACTAAAAGCGATTTAATTCAAGAGTGCATTGTTTATTCTGAACTTAAAAAATCAGGTGCAAAGCAAGGAACTGAAGAAATTGTTGTTAAAATTTATCCTGGAAAAGAGGCTGTTGATTCTCATGATGGAGAAGAGCTTCAAAATCTTGTTAGAGCTGAAGTTAAAAGACTTTCCCTTGAACTTTCACAATATAAGCGTCCAACAAATATCGACATAACCTTTGAACCACTACCAAGAACGGGGATAAATAAAATATCAAGAAAAGCTATCGTAGGTAGCGCAAAATAAAATTAAAGGGGCTTTATTAAGCCCCTTTTTTAATATCTTCAACAATTGCATTTGCAAGATTTTCAAGCTCTTCTTCCTGATTTGCTTTAAGGGTTGATTTGATTGTCATTTTTTCTTCAATAAATTTTGAACCTTTTAAATTTTCAAGTGAAGTTTTGATTGTATTTGCGCAGTTTGGCGCCCAAGAGCCGTTTTCAACAATTGCAAAAGTACGATTTTGCAAGTTATGAGAAATAATTTCATTAATAAATTGTTCCATTTTTACAAAAATGCAATTGTTATATGTTGGCGAAGCAAGAACGATGTGAGAATATTTGAAAGCTTGCGCTAAAATAAAAGAATGATGAACCATTGAAACATCATGCATTTTAATATTTTTGATTCCTTTTTGAGCAAGTTTTGTTGCAAGAATCTCTGCTGCATTTTGCGTTCCACCATATACGCTTGCATAAGAAATTAATACAGATTTAATTTCTGGCTCGTAATTTGCCCACTTTGAATACAGGGAAATCAATTTTGAAATATTTTCTTTTAAAATGACCCCGTGTAATGGACAAACCATTTTGATTTCAAGATTTGCTGCTTTATTTAATAAAGCATTAACCTGGGCGCCATATTTTCCTACAATGTTTGTATAATATCTTCTATATTCATTTAAGTCTAATTCTGTTTCGTTATCAAAAATGTTACCATTTAGCGCACCAAAAGAACCAAATGCGTCTGCTGAGAATAAAATTTTGTCTGTTTTGTCGTATGTTACCATAACTTCTGGCCAATGAACCATTGGAGCCATAACGAAGCTCAATTCGTGTTGTCCTGTTTTAATGGAATCACCTTCTTTTACGATTTCAAAATTTTGTTCGATATCAAAATCAAATTCGAAAAATTGGAAAAGCATTTGTTTTGTTTTTGCGTTGCAAACCAATTTAACACTAGGATATTTTTCAATAACCTTTTTAATTAAAGCGCTATGGTCAGGTTCAAGATGGTTAATAATGAAGTAATCAAGATTTTTCCCTTCTAAACCTGCTTTTAAATTTTCAAAAAATTGTTCAGCACAATGTTTATCCACAGTGTCAAAAAGAACGGTTTTTTCATCCAAAAGCAAATAAGAATTGTAACTAACTCCATCAACAACTGGATAAACCGCTTCAAAGAAAGACAATTTTCTATCCGATGAGCCTATATATAATAAATCATTAGTAATATTTTGAATGTTTTTCATAATTCCTCCTAAAAAAATTTTAGCATAAAAAATCTTTAAAAATTTAAGACTAATTTAGAGCCGTTCTCGGTTTTTATTGTTGTAATTTGGTTTTCAATTTTTGATTTTAAATCTTCTATATGTGAAATTATTCCAATTAGCCTGTTGTTGTCTGAAAGATTGAAAATTACATCCATTGCAAGTTCTAAAGATTCAGAATCCAAAGAACCAAATCCTTCGTCAATAAACATTGCTTCGATGTTCATGGCGCTTGAAAAATTAGAAATGCAATCTGATAAGCCTAAGGCTAAAGAAAGCGCTGCTTTAAAAGATTCGCCACCAGAAAGTGTTTTTGTAGAGCGCTTTTTAAATGTATGAAAATCCATAACTTCCAAATCAAGACCAGTTTTTGATTGGCGAGAATCAATGTCTTTTTTTCTGATTAATTGAAATTGATTTTGAGTCATAATCTTTAATCGTTTATTTGCTTCGTGTAGCACTAAATCAAGATAATATCCTTGAATATATTGCTCAAATGGAATTTTAACATTTTTAGACATATTTCCATTAGCGCAATCGGAAAGAATTTTGTAATGAGAATAAATTTCGCAAAGTTTTTGAAATTCAAGGTTTTTGCGCTTGATTGTTTCAAGAGTTTTTTCGTTTATTGATTTTCTGATGATTATTTTATGAATTGAATTTTCTAATTCTTCAAGAATTTTTATTAATTTATCAACTTCAAGGTTAATTTGTTCTAATTTTGTTTCGTCGATTGAGCTAAATTGAATTAATTGCGAATTTAATAAATCAATTTTAGAAGAAAGATTTGTAATATCATTTTTAATTTCGCTGTAAGTTTGTTCGATTTCATTTATTTGCTTTTCAAGAAGATCTTTTTCGTCAATTTGTTTGTTTTGTAAATTTAAAATTGATTCAATATCGTCTGTTTTAATGTCCTTTAATAAAGTTTCAATTTTTGCTTCAATTGATTTTATGGATAAAATTTTTGAATTATTCTTTTCGTTTTGAATTTCAAGCTCTTTTAATTCTGAATTTATTTCAGTCTCAAAATCTAATTCAAGAAAATCAGTTTTTTCTTCTTTAATTGCAAGCTCATATTTTTTTAAAAGAGAATTGTATAATTCTTTTGAAAAATCTGTTTTTTCATTTAAAACAGAGCATTCTTGCGCAATTTTGCTTAAATTTGAATTTAATAAATCAAGCTCTTCTTTTGATGAATCAAGAAATTCTTTTGTTAGGTTTTTGTTTTCGATTTTAGCTGGGTTTGGATGTGATAAAGAACCGCAAACAGGGCAAGGAGAATCATCGCAAAGTGATTGGGCGATTATTCCGGCTTGGATTTTTAAATAATCATTGTAGTTTTTTAAATATTCGTTTGCTTGCTTTTGTGTTTCTTTTTGAAGCTTTATAAAACTTTCTTTTTTAATTGTTGCGGTGTTTTTGAAATTTAAATATGAATTAAAAGAATATTTTAAATGTTCAATTTTTAAAATGTGTATTTTGTTTTTTATTTGTTCTAATGCGCTGAATCCTGTTTCTAATTGTTTTTTGTCTGATAGAATTTGTGCTTTTAATTCTTTAATTTCAAGCGCTTTTTTGTAGCTTTGTTGCGTTTTTTCAATTTCAAGAATCAAATTATTATGTTGTTTTTTATATTTTTCAAGATTTAAATATTCTTTTTTTATTTTTTCATACTCTATGTTTTTGTTTTTAAGCTCGTTGTTGTAATCTTGAATTTGTTTAATTATAGAAAGCTTGTTTTGAATTTTTGAAAAATAATCTTTTTTTTCATTGATTTCTTTTTCAAAATTAACAACTTCATTTTTAATTTGTTTTAATTTCTTCTCGTCATCCTTATTTTGCAAATCTAAAAGTTCAACAAAATCTGAAAGATTATCGAAGTATTTGCTTTGAAGATAGTTTTCTTTTAATTCTAAAAGTTGATTATCAAGAGGCTGAATTTCGCTAATATATTGCAAAATTGAATTTTTTAAGGCTTCATAATCGTTTTTGTATGAATTTGATTTTTCTTTTAATTTCTGCTGAAAATCTGCATAATTCCAAGTTTTAAATATTCTTCTAAAAACATCAGCTCTTGTTTGCGTATCAGCATGCAAAAGTTTTAAAAATTCGCCTTGCGCTAGTAGGGCAATTTGGCCAAATTGAGCAGAATTCATTCCAAGAAGTTCAACAATAAAATTATCAATTTCTTTAACTTTTTCGATTATTTTTCCATCAGGCAAAGTCAACAAAGCTCTGGATTGCTTTAAAACGGTGCCTTCGCCACGAGTTTTCTTTTGTTCATAGCTTGGATATCTTGTTATTATATATTTTTCGCCATTAAACAAAAATTCTAGTGTGACAAAACTTTCTGTATCGTCTTTTGCAAAATGGCTTTTGAAAGTTGAATTTCCTCGATTTTCTCCTGATGATGAATTGAAAAGCGCATAAGATATCGCATCAAAAATTGTTGTTTTGCCAGAACCCGTCACCCCTGAAATTAAATATATATTTCCTTTTCCAAGATTTTCAAAAGGAATTTCGACTTTTGAAGGAAAGGAACCAAATGCTTGCATTGTTAATTTTAGCGGTCTCATTCAATTCCCCCTGATAATAAATTTTTAGCGAGATTTTCTTTAATTTCATCAAGGTCTTGGTTTGTTTGAATTTTGTAAAAATCCTTAAAATGTTCAAGAATGGTTTTGTCTTTAACAATTGATTCATAATTTGAATTTAAGTTTTTTGTAAAAGAGTTATCAAACTCAAGAAGCATAATATTTGGATAGATTAGCGATAATTTCTTTTTGGCGTCAATTACATATTCATCCTCTAAAATAAAATGAATATAATCATCGGTTTTAATTTTTTCGTAAAAATCTTTATTTAAAAAATCATTAATAAAGCCCCTATATTCTTTCATTTCATGTAAAAATTTAATTGGATAAAAGTCTAGTTTGATTTTTTTGTTTTTTCCAATATTTAACACAACAAATTTCTTTTCTTGGTTAATTTCTGAAAAAGAATATTTTAAAATTGAACCGGCATATCTTATTTTTTCAAGACCGCATTTTTGCGCACAATGAAGATGTCCAAGTGCGACATAATCAAATTTTGAATAATTTTTGTAATCGACTTCGTCTATTCCGCCAACGGATTTTCGCTCGCTTTGTGATAACTCGGGAGAGCTTTTTCCAATAACAAATTGATGCGAAAGAATAATATTTGTTTTGTTTTCGTCTAATTCAACGTTTTCAAGAACAACACGAATTGCGTCATTATAATTTTTGATTTCTGTATTGGGATAAAACTTTTTGACTATGGCTGGATAAAGATATGGCAAAAGATAAATATTAATATTTTTGTTAAGCGGTATAAAATTGATTTTTCCATTGTAGCTTTTTGAAATGAAAATATTTGAATATTCAAGGAATTTTGATAAATATGATAATCTATCCATGTTGTCATGGTTTCCTGAAATTATAAAAACTTTTATTTTATATTTGTTTAATTCGCATAAAAAATTTTCAAACAATTCAAGCGAAGCAATAGAAGGAATTCCTTTGTCAAAAATATCTCCCGAAATTAAAAGAGCTTCGATGTTTTTTTCTTGAATTAAATCTAAAGCTTGGGAAAGAACATATTTTTGTTCATTTAACATGCAAAAATCATTAACTTTTTTCCCAATATGCAAGTCTGCCAAATGAAGAATTTTCATAAAAATATTAAAGCATTAAAACAAGCCCTATTCAAGAAATATTAAGTGTTTAAAATACTATATTTAGTTTTGTAATACTTTAAATATATTATAGAAAACGTTATAAAAATTTGTTAAAATAATAATATAGATTGTGTTGTAAATAGAAAAGAGAAGAGTATGAAGATTCCGCCTATTAGTGCTTTGGGTCGTTTTGTCGTACAAAATCAAAAGAAAAGCTCTATTAAAGAGCCGCCTTTTCCTCCTCTTCAAAAAGACACCATCTCTTTTAGTTCTTCAATTGCTTATTATCTTAAAAAATACAACACCCTTCCTGACGAAATTAAAAGAATTCTTTCTCCAAAAGATGCAATTGATATGTTTAGAAATATGGAATTAGTTCAAAAAGGAGCTTTAAAAGGAACAAAAATCGGTCAAGGAAATCATGCAAGAGTTTATGAAAACCCTTGGCTTGAAGGCTATTATTCTTTAATTATTCAAGACCCTAAGCAAATGAGCCAAGTTATATATTCAAGATATGGGCTTGGAGATTCAATTTGGAGCGATAAAGATAATGAATTAATTCAAATTATCAAAAGTTCAAAAACTGCTTAACATTTTTGCCTTTAATAAAAATTGATTATATACTTTAAAATATGAAAATAAATAATAATTCGAAGTATGTATTATACATTATTCTTTTTATTATCTTTATTTTAATTAGAATAAATTATCAGCTATCATCGGGAGAAATCGAAAATATTGGACTTAAAAGTCTTGCGATTTCACGTTGTGCATGGCCATTTGGAATTATATTTGAAACAGCCCTTAAAGACACATTTTTGCCTTTCTATTATTTAATTATAGGCATTTTAAGAGCCGAAATTTTAATCAAATTGTTTAATATAATAATTTCTTTTGCAAACATTTATGTTTTTGTATTAATTGGAAAAAAATTATTAAATAAAAAGCTCGGAATTTTTCTAGCAACTTTGTTAATAATTAATCACTTTTTTGTGCATTATACGAGCCTTATTGCGCCTTGGGCGTTAATTTTTCTTGTTCAAAGTTGCATAATTAATTCGTTAATTGATTATCTTAAAAAACCCACAAAAAGAAATTTTAAAGTTTTAAACATATTTAATTTCATATTGATTTTGTGTGACACGTTTGGGTTTTTATTTGTTCTTTCAGAAATCCTAATTCTATATCTTCTTGGAAAAAGAAAAAGAATTTATTTAATACAATGCACAAAATTGTTTAATTTCGCTTTTGTTGCTTTTTTGGTTGTTTTGCCAATTTTAATCACACAATATGCAATTAATTCGAAATTGATTATTCCAAACAATAACGAAGGAATAGGGCTGAATTTAAGCGCAATTTATTTAATGTTAAGCGAATATTTGACTCCTCATTTGAGTTTTATTGCCCCAGAAGCACAAACAAAAAGCACCCTAGGGTTGCTATATGGTTATTTTTTAAATCCTGATATTAGAAATTTAAATTCGTTAAAAATTTTAATAACTTTATTTTATAGCACATTTTTGCCAATTGGAATTACCGTTTGGGCAACAATTATGGCTTATAAAAAGAATTTAAAACTTAAGCTAATTTGGCTTATTTGTGCAATTTCAACAGGTGCAATGCTTTTATTGATGCTTTTTGAAAAAATACCAACTCAGCCAATCTATACCTCTCAATTTTTCTTGATTAGTTTGATTATTCTTGGATATAGCATATTTAAAATTAAGGATAAATTTACTAAAATAATATTGATTGTTTGTCTTTTGGCGATTCAAACAATCAATCCGGAGCTTGATTCTTTTAATATTACAATTTTTAAAAATTATACAACCTTAAATCCAATTAAAAATTTCATTAATGATTATGAAATTGCTAAAAACGACCTTATTGTTATGCCTCACAAAGGTAAATTTGGTTCTTTCTTTTTTAAAAAGCAAAAATTCTTTGATTATGACAATGAATATTTAAAAATTTCCAAGAAAAAAAGCATAATAAGGAATATTTCAAGCAAAAATACAAAATCAATCAACAAAAAAAATATCCAATATTTAACAAGAAGATATCTTCAAGAGGAAAAAATTAACAGCTATTTGATGACATATTTTACCCAAAGAGTCTTTGGCGAGGATGTTTTGCCTAATCGAATTGTTTTGGTTATTGATAAATTGAATTCAAGACCAATTTCTCAAAACACAATTAACAAATATGCTAATCAAAAAGATTACACTTGGCACCCTAGAAAAATTGATTTTAGATATGCTGATTTAAGCCAAAATCCTTCCAAAAACTTGTATGACGCTTTAAAATCAAAAACGTTATATAATTTTATCAATATTTTAAACACAAATTTCCAATTAGATACAATTGTTGAATACAAAAAAATTGACAATGAATATTATAATGTGCCATCGTCAAATAATATTTATAGAGCAATTAATTCAAGAGAAAGTGATTATATATTTTTAATTTACAAATAGTTTTGTAAAGAAATATTAAAATAATATCTATTTTACTTAATAAATTAATAAAACTGCCGATAATTACATCAAGAAGGTTGACTTTAGGAAAAGTTTAATTAAGGAAATAGTAGGTGAACTATGGGAATTAGCTCTGTTAATATAGCTTACGGCGCATCGTATGGTGCATATAATCAAAGATTAACTCAAGCAACAAGGCAAAAGCTTGAAGCCCTTGGAATACCATACAATCAAAATATTACAGAAGAAGAAGGAAAAAGGCTAATCAAGGCTTTTGAGGCTCAAAAAAGAGAAAATGCAAATCAACAAGGAATGTTTCAAAATCCTTCAAATTCTAATGATTTATTTGAAAAAGCTAAAAAGTTAGCAGAAAAATTAGGGATTCAGGTTCCTAAAGAAGTAAATTTTCAACAATTATTGATGGCAATTCAAACAAAAATTGAAGAAAGATTAGCAATTAGCTCTAATGATATCAACGCACTAAAAGAATTAAAAGGCTTGAGTCAAGAGCTTGCTTTTATACAAGCACAAAGTAATGGTTCATCGGGCTATGATAGTACTAATCAAGCTTTAATGACAAGTCTTGAAATGCTTGGCGAATACAATAAAAACTTTTTAAATAGGAATTAATAGAAATAAAAGTTTGTATAAAAACTTGCACTCTGGCTTTGTGTTCCAGTGTGTTCGTTTGTAATTCCTGCAAATGCTTTAAAATCAATCGCTTTTGTTTTAAAAGGAGTAATATAAAGCCCGATATCATGATCGGTTGAGTAATTATTGAAGTTGTATTTGTTTAAAAAACTGATGGTGAAATAATCGTTCACTTTGAAACTGGGCGTAAAATAAAATTTTCGAGATAAAGGATTATTATCAACATCTCGATAATTTGTTTCAACACCAGCGGCAAAGTTTAAATTTTTAAATGGCATATACTCAACGCCGGAAGTAATTCTTCTTCCATCTGTGTAGTTTTTGTTGATGTATTGGGTTGCGTTATATGTGAAGCTAAAAATGTCGCTTGTTGGTATGATAATTTTTGTTTCGGGTTTTTTGAATGTTTCTGAATAAGCTTCAATTGTTGATTTTTCTTCGATTCTTAAGCGAAAAGGTTCAAAATTGTCTGAAATTTCATCATCAAAAGCAAATGTGACTTCGTCTTCTAAAATAAGCTCGTTTGCTTTAATTTCTTCATTTTCTTTTTGTTGAATTGCTTCTTCGTTAGCGCATTCAATTAGATAATCAAAATATTCTTCAGAATATAAATAATCATTATTAGCAGCAATTTTATCCGCCGCAAAAGCAGCGAATGACAGCATCAAGAAAAACAATAATACTAATTTTTTGCCCATTGTAATTAAATTATAAATAGATTTTAAAGGTAATTCAACTCGTTTTTTGATATGATTTTATGAATAAAAAGCTTTGATTTGTTCAAATTTTTCTTCAACAAGCCCTTCTTTAAGAACTTTTTTAGCTAATGAAAGCCCGTCGATTATTGAATCAGCCTTTTTGGCGATATATAAAGCTAATGCACTATTTAATATTGAAGCACAATATTTTGCTGATTTGTTTTTGTTTTTAATTATGTCTAAAATATCTGAAGCGTTTTGTGAATTATTTTCACATTTTAGTAAATCAACTTCAAAATCTTCAATCCCAAGTAGTTGCGGAGTGAGGATATAAGTAAAAATTTTGTTTTTCCAAGCTTCAGCAACATAAGTTTCTCCTTTTGTTGAAACAAAAGGCAGTGAATCATTTGCGCAAACTATTATTGAATTTGTTTTGTTTAATTTCAAAGCCAGGTTTGCAAAAATTTCAACATTGCTTTTTTTGTTTACTCCCAAAAATAAGTTGCTTGCGCAAAGCGGATTAAGCATTTTAGAAGTAATTTTTAAAATGTTATCAAAAGGCAGTGAATGGTTTAAATTTTTTGTGTATTTAGAATATGGCAATTCGCAAGATAGCTTGTAATAATTAAAATTTAATTTTTTAAAATCATTTGTTGAATAATCAATTTCCTTTGAAAGATTAATCCCCATTAAAGATAAAATATCAAATGTTCTTGATGAAATATCGTTTCCAAAAGAATATCTTGAAATTGGTAAATCGCAAGCGCAGCAAATTAAATCTTGAATTAATGAAATATCAAAATATTTAGTTTTATCCCCAAAAGAAATATTTTCAATCATATCTTGAGAATTTAAAACGCTGTATGGTTTTTTTATAGATTGACAAGAAGCTTGAATTGCAGTCAAAAGCACATCTTCATTCATTTTAATATCATTGAGTGCGGTAATAAATGCGCTTGATTGAATATCGTTTGCCAATCCTGAAAATATTTCTTCAAAGGCTTCTAAGAGTTCAACTTGCGAAACAGAATCATTGGCTAAAAATTTATTTATGACATTGTTAATCATAAAAAAACTATATCATATTATTAAAAATTTTAAAAATTTAAAAAGTTATTTATCATTACGCTTGCAAAATAAATATGTTTATAGTTTGATAGAATTAAGACAGTACACAAATAAAAAGGAATTTAATAAAGTGGTAAAAATCAGATTAAAAAGATTAGGTTATAAGAAAAATCCTAGCTACCGTATTATTGCCATCGATAGCCGTTGCAAACGTGAAGGCGCTCCTATCGAAGAATTAGGATTTTACAATCCAAAATCAAAAGAAATGAAATTAAATGTTGAAAGAGCAAAAGCAAGACTTGCACAAGGCGCTCAAGCAACAGAAACAGTTATGTACTTAATCAACAATGCTAATGAAGATGGTACATTAAACTATAAAAAATCTGAAAAAGTAAAACTTTCTAAAAAAGCTCAAGCTAAATTAGAAGAAGAAAAAGCGGCAGCTGCAGCGGCGGCAGAAGCGGAAGCTCCTGCTGAAGTTGAGGCGTAGTTTAGTTTATAAGAACACTCAAAGAGCCTCGAAATATTGAGGCTCTTTTTTTATATTAAGATTTAGCGAAAGGGTTTATATAATGGAAAATACAAAAAAAATTCATCCGGCTGACAGAATTGCTACTTTGCCAAAATATGTTTTTGCACAATTGGCTGAATTAAAGCAAGAAGCAATTGAGCGTGGAGTTGATGTAATTGACATATCTATCGGCAATCCTGATGGCGCTACGCCAAGACCTGTTGTTGATATGGCAACAAAAGCCATTCAAGACCCAGCCAATCATGGATATCCTAATTTCAGAGGCAAAATCGAATTAAGACAAGCAATTGCAGACTGGATGAAAAAAAGATATAACGTTGAAATTGACCCTCGCAATGAAGTTCAAACATTAATTGGCGAAAAAGAAGGCTTGGCAAATATTGCTCTTGCATATACAAACCCAGGCGATATAAATATTATTCCAGATCCATATTACCCAGTTTTGTGCAGAGGAACGCTGATTGCAGGCGGAAATCCATATTTTGTTCAATTAAAGGAAGAAAATAAATTTTTGATTGATTTATCAGATATCCCATCAGATGTTGCAAAAAAAGCAAAAATGTTTTTCATTAACTATCCAAACAATCCAACTGGGGCAATTGCGCCAAAAAGCTTTTTGGAAGATGTTGTTCAATTTTGTAAAGAATATGGAATACTTTTGGTTTCAGATTTAGCCTATGGTGAAGTTTGTTTTGGTGATTATCGTCCTTATTCAATTTTTAATATTGATGGTGCAAAAGATATCGCTATGGAATTCCATTCGTTTACTAAAACTTTCAATATGGCAGGTTGGAGATGTGGCTTTGCAATTGGAAAAGAGGAATTTATTAATAATCTTTATGCGATGAAATCAAACATGGATTATGGTACATCAACAATTGTTCAAGACGCTTGTATTGAGGCGCTAAATATGCCAATGTGTCATGTTCAGGGAATCATGGATATTTACCATGGCAGACGAGAAGTTATGGCAAGAGGGTTCACTGAATTAGGCTTCTACGCTCCTCGAAGCGACGCTACTATGTATTTTTGGATTAAAATCCCATCAAAATTTAAATCTTCCATGGAATTTACAAAATATGTTTTAGATAAAACAGGTGTAATTGTGACTCCAGGAAGTGCTTTTGGCTCATTAAGCGATGATCATTTTAGGGTTTCTTTGGTTCAGCCAAATTATAGAATTGAAGAAGTGTTTAAAAGATTTAAAGAAGCTGGAATAAGATATGAATAAGCTTTTGTGCTTGTAATTTGTTATTTTAAACTTGTTTAGAATATATCTCGCAAAGAAAAACGGAATCAAAAAGAAAATCAAAACAAGCGAAAAATTTAATTCCACAAAAAGACAAAAGCTGAAAGAATTTTATACGCTTTTGAGATGTTGCTTAGAATGAAATAGATTATTGTTGAAGATGTTAAAATTCTTGAATCTTTTGTCTGGGAATTAAATTTTGAGCGCTGTTCGAAAATTGGCTAATTCATTAAGCCCGTTGTTTTCTTCTTTTTTGGTTCTATTTTTTCTTCTTTTGATTGCGGCGTTTGAGCGCAAAAGAAGAAAAAATGAACTAGGGCTTTAGCCCTAATTATAGAAATCAACATGAATAAGACCCTGAAACAAGTTCAGGGTGACATATCCCAAAACAAAACTAAAATCTCCTCCATCCATCCTAATTTCCCAAAATCAACTTGAAATATATATATATATATTAGAATGCTCCTTGGGCGAGCGAAACTTAGTGCGCTTGTGCGCACTTGTTAAGCGAAGCCTAAGGCACAAGGTGTGTGAAGTGCGACGGCGGCTGCGAGGAGCAGGCGACGAGCACGGATACCGTACCCCTTGTGCAGGAACCTAAAAAGGAGTTATCATGAAAAATGCATTCAATAAAGCCTTCACCATGGCAGAAGCAATACTAGTTATGACAATCCTCGGTATCATAGCAACAAT
>JAFQHZ010000020.1 GCA_017415185.1 Candidatus Gastranaerophilales bacterium | reverse complement strand
GAAAACTCTCAAAAAACAATTTGCTTTGATATTGATGGCATAGGTAAAGGCGAAGCTCCTTTTGGTCTTAAATTAAGAGCCGATGGCAAAATAACTTACGGAACTCGTGCATTGACTTGGAGCGGAAGCACTCCTGAATCGATTAATAATTCTTCTGAAACCAATGTGCCAGAAATTCCTGAAATTGAAATACCTGATGGTGCAACTTATATATGTTGTTGTCCTGAAATATTTTACATGGGTTCTAATTGTGATGGTGATTCATATGTTTCAGAAACAACTTCTTCAGACATTTGGGATGGTCCTCAAAATTATTGCAATACTTATGATTGGATTGGGAGTTGTGTTGCAAATCCTTATAAATCGCATCCGATTGTTGGGAAATACAATTCAAAGAAGGTTACTGGATGCTATCCTTGTGATATTTATTAATATTCTTTCTTGTTGTATAATTTTCTTATGAAAGTCCTAGTTGGCGTATCTGGCGGGGTGGATTCTGCGGTTGCCCTGCATTTATTAAAATCCCAAGGTCATAGCGTGATTGGTGCTATGATGAAGATTTATGATGGCGAGATTAAAACAATTGCAAATTCTTGTTATGGCACAGATAAAATTAAAGAAGAAAAAGATGCTATTGCAAATTGCGAACATGTTGGATGTGAGTTTGTTTGTGTTGATTTGGCTAAAGAATTTGATGAAATAGTTTTTTCTGAATTCAAAAAGCAATATTTATCAGGATTAACTCCAAATCCTTGCGTGATGTGTAACAAATTAATTAAATTTGGCGCTTTTCCTAATGCTGTTAAAAAACTTGGGATTAATTTTGATAAGTTTGCAACAGGGCATTATGCAAGAAATGAATTTAACGAAACTAGCGGTCGTTGGGACTTGAAAAAAGGGATTAATCCTAAAAAAGACCAAACATATTTTTTATATAGACTTTCTCAAACTGAATTAAGCAATATTTTATTCCCTTTGGGAGCCATGCAAAAAGAAGAAGTTAGGGAATATGCCTTAAAAAACAAAATTCCTGTTGCTCAAAAATCAGATAGCCAAGATTTTTATAAAGGAGATTATTCTGAGCTTTTCGATGTTGAAGTGCAAAAAGGCGAATTGAAAGACCGAATTGGCAATGTTTTGGGTTATCATGATGGAATCTGGAATTATACAATTGGGCAAAGAAAAGGCTTAAAAATAGCATATAAAGAGCCTTTGTATGTTTTAGATATTGATTCAAGCACAAATTCTGTTATTGTTGGTGTTAAGGATGAAACTTTTTGTAATGGTTTGATTGCAAAAGACGTTAATTGGGTTGCTTTGAATAATCCAAAAGAGCCTTTTGAAGCAAGCGCAAAAATTCGTTCTGCTTCAAATCCTGTGGATGTTGTTGTTTATCCAGCTTTTGATGAAATCAAAGTTGAATTTAGAGAAAAAATCAGTTCGATTGCTCCTTCTCAAGCAGTTGTTTTATATAAGGATGATATTGTTTTGGGTGGCGCAACAATTGTTTCTTCATTTTAGCGCTGTTAATTTTTTGTTTGCTTTTTGAATGAAATCAAGCGCATAGTTAATCGGCAAAGCAAAGCCAATTCCGATATTTGAACGATTATTGTCTGGATTATATATTGATTGATTTATTCCAATAATTTCTCCTTTTAAATTTAACAATGGACCTCCCGAACATCCTGGGTTAATTGCTGCATCGGTTTGAATTTTGTTTCTTTGATAATCTATTCTTGAGACAATTCCTGTTGTTAAAGTGTCTTTAAAACCAAAAGGACACCCAATTGTCAAAACTCTTTGCCCAACTTTGATATCATCGGAATTGCCAAATTTTGCCAATGATAAATTTTCGTTTGTATCAATTTTGATTAGTGCAAGATCGTTTTTATTTTTCAAAATTGCAATCACTCTTGCAGTATAGCTTTTCCCGCTGTGGGTTGTAACTTCGATATTTCTTGCCTGCTCAATTACATGTGAGCTTGTTAAAATTATTCCGTTTTTTGATATAACGCAACCTGTTCCGCCGCTTGTTCCACGGTCGATTTCAGCTTCTATTGATACAATTGAAGGAAGTGTTTTTTCATAAATTTCAATAATATTTTTTTCTTCTTGAGAATTGTATTCAAACGCAATTGAATTTGAATTTAAGTTTAAAAATAGGCTCAAAATGAGCAATAAAATAGAAAATTTTGTTTTTATATATTTATGCATAGTTTACCTTAGTTGTGAATTAATGTTATCATAGGGGTCATTTAGTTGCATTGCACATAATGTTTAGGTGTGTTAAAATTCAACTAGAGCAGAAAAAAGGAAAACTTGGATGGGAATTGAAGTTTTTAAAAAACATTTAAGAGAAAAACGTGCAATAATTTTGTCTTGCGGTTCTTCAAATATTAATACAGAACAAATTTCTCGAATTTCTAGAGCAGCACAAAGTGCCAAAGCGAGCGCAATTTCAATTGCTTCTTCAAAAGAAGCTTATGAATGCGTTAAGAAAAATTCTAAGTTGAGCGTTTTTGTTAATTCAATTCATCCTTTTGAAATTTTAAACGCTGTTAAAATGGGTGTGGATGGCGTTATTATTGGCAATTATTTTGATGTTTATAAACAAGGTAAAAAGTTTGATTTTTCTGAAATATACGATATTGTTTTAGAATCTTTAAGCTTAATCAATGATTATGACGTTTATAAAATTGTGACAATTCCTGCTTCAATAAGCTTTGATGAGCAATGTCAATTGGTTAATAAATTGAACATGCTCGGTGTTGATATGATTCAAACTGAGGGATATAAAAAATCGTCTGTTAATTCAACTTTAATTTTAGAAAGCCCAGAGCTTGCCATTAAGAGTATGGTTGAAATTAATAAAAATACTTCATTATTAATTTCAAGTTCTTGTATTAATTCTGTTGAAGCTTTAAAATCGGCTTTTGATTATGGCGCAAGTGCAGTTAATATTGAAACAATTTTAACAAAATTAGATTCCGAAGTTGCAATTAAAACAAAGGTTTTTGAAATGGTTGGAAGTGTTTCTTATCGAAACTCTCTTAATAAAGAAATCGTTAGAACTCCTCGTGAATTAACGTTTGGAATTTTTTAATTTTATTTAATAAAAAAAGACCCTTCGCTCTGAAGGGTCTTTTGATTTTGTTTTGATTAATCTCTGTGAATAACAACAGGAATATCAGCAACATTTTTATCAGTGATTTTTGGAGCTGGTTTTGCTGCCATTACTTGTCCTCTGATTAAATATTTGCTTTCAATTTCTTCTTTTTGCTCTGGAGAAGAAGCAATAAGTCCTGTTTGAGTATCTACACAAGAAATTGCTCTTGCTCTTTCGAAATCTTCAAGTTTGAAATCGCCACTAACGATTTTCATTGTTGTATCATAAAGAGCGTTTAGTGTGCCGCAATCTGCCCAAGGTTCAGCAGTTGGAATTGCAAAGATTTTTTGGTTTCCTAATAATGCTTTTGATTTTGCAATTATGCTATCAGAAATTGCTTCTGGTTTGTTGTTAAGTGCAATTGCAAGTTGTTTTTTGATTGTTTCATAATCGTTTTCTTGAGTAAGAGTTTTAATAATTGGCACATATTGGCTTGACCAGTCTCTTGATTCTTTTATTTTTCCATTTTTTGGATCTACTTTTGGAATAAATAAATCTTCTAGCATATTTAAAACTTGGAATGCTTCATCAGAAACTGCAAATTGGAAAGTATTTGTTAAGCACATTCCTTCGTTGTCGATAAAGCCAGCATATTTTCCATACAAATCAATTTTGTTTGGTTTTTCTGCAAAATCAAGAATTTCGCCATTATCAGCAAGCTTCATGATACCAAATGTATTAATGCAATCTTCAGCTTTTACTTTTTTTGCAACCATTGCAATAGCAGCTTCGCCTGTTTGCATTTTTTTGTTTGCTTCAATAACAGCGTTTGTCATTCTGCTCATTGAGTCATTTGGGAACATCATTGCATATTTTCTTCCTGGGCGTGGCATTGAAGCGTATAAATCAGCACTGAATTCGCCGTTACCTCTGTTTTGACCTTGGTTTAGGTAGAATTTAATATTTCTGCCGATACCAATTTTGCCTTTTGAACAATCTAATAAGCCTGCTTTGTGCAATGTTACAAGAGTTGTTTCCATTGGTGTTAAGCCAGTTGCAGTTCTAAATACGCCTTTTGTTGAAATTGCGCCGTCTGCTGTTCCGTTGATGATTCTGTCTGAAATTGCGTTTGCATATTCAGCACGAGAACCAAAACCGCCTGCTAGCATAATTAGTTGAACATCTTTTGCGTTTGGTGCAGCAACGAATTGTGGTAAAACGATTTCTTCATTTTCGATTTTTTCAACAAATTCACGAATTGAAGCTTTGATTTCGTTTACGAATCTTCCGTTTTCCATACCAATAACAATTTCAGTGCCTTCGCCGATTGATGGCATTGGTTTGTTTGGTCTTACAGGGTCCATTTTTGTAACAAATGGAGTGAAATTGTTTTTGTCTTGTTTAGCAATAACTGTTAATTGACCTTCTTCTTGGTCTTTTTTAATAATAGAACCAGCGTTTGTCATTAAAACGTTTTTGTCGTCTTGAACTGTTGCAACAAAGTTATCGCCTTTGTTTCCTTTTGTGTTAAGAACTTTGATTTCTTCTTTAGTTCCTTGACCTTTTTTATTAACAGGAGTTAATTTAATAGTTACTTCTTGAACAGGGTGTTCTGAACGTTGATCGAATTTTGTTGCGTCATCGCCACGAACTGTCATTTCGAATAAATTATCTTGAGTGTCTTTGAATATGTTTGCACCGATTGCTTTAGCAGAGTTTCTAACATATCTTGAACCTATCATTGTGTTTGATTTTGCAGTATCGCCAGGAATAACTCTGTCTGCTTGTGTATCAAACAATAATGAAGTAACGTCCACTACTTCGCCAACTTTTTCGTTTCCGCAAGTAATCATTTCTTTTGTATGAGTTTCAATCGCTTTGCCTAGAGAAGCACCAAAGCTAATTGTTCTTGCAAGATTAAAATTGTTCATTTTAATTGCATCACTTGCTTTATTAGTCCAACCAGTATAAGAATTATTTGTGGCTGCTTGTGTGTTTTTAACTTGAAGCAAATCTGAAGCCATGCTCATTTTTTGAGTGCGAATTTGAGCGGCATTAATGCTTTGAATCATTATATTACCCTTTCAACAAACTATTATCTAACAACACTAGACTTCAATTTTATAACTAAAATCTAAAAATACAAGTACACTGAAAGAATAATTTTGCTAGTAATTTTTTATTGAATTTTTCTTCCATGCTTGCTATACTACAAGCACAAAAGGAGGTATTTTGATTAGATTAGGCGTAGTCGGAGCAAATGGCAAAATGGGTTTGCAGGTTGTAAATCTTGCTCTTAACGACAAAGATTTTGAATTAGTTTGCGCTATTGATAAATTCGGCGCAGGGAAAAAATTAAGCGAAAATGTATTTGTTGAAGAAAATTTAGAAGAATCTTTGGTCAAGCGAAAGCCCGACGTGGTTGTTGATTTTACACAGCCTAGCGTAATTTATGAAAATATCAAAACTTATATTAAACTCGGAATTAAATCTGTTATTGGTACAACGGGTTTATCAAAAGAGCAAGTTGAAGATATTGAAAAAATGTCTAACGAGGCTTGCGTTGGAGTTTTTATTGCTCCTAATTTTTCTATTGGTGCAATTTTAATGATGGAGTTTGCTGCTCGTGCTTCAAAATATTTCAATAATGCTGAAATTATTGAATACCATCACAATCAAAAGAAAGATGCTCCTTCTGGAACATCAATTAAAACTGCGCAAATGATGATGAAAAACAATGATAATTTTAAGCTTGGAAATTGCGAAGAAATTGAAACAATTAAAGGTGCTCGTGGCGGAAATTATAGCGAGGATGGCAAAGGAAATATCCAAATTCATGCAATTCGCATGCCGGGGTTTGTCGCTTCGCAACAAGTTATTTTTGGAGTCGATGGTCAAGTTTTAAAAATTCATCATGATACAATTAATCGTGAATGCTATATGTCTGGCGTGGCTTTGGCAGTTAAACACTTATACAATAACAACAAATTTATTTATGGATTGGAGAATATATTATAATGACAAAAGAATTACCAAATATTGCCGTTCTTGGTGCAACTGGCGTTGTTGGACGTGAAATTTTAAGCATATTAGAAGAAAATAATGTTCAATATAAATCAATTAAGTTTCTTGCTTCTGCAAGAAGTGCTGGTTCAACAATTGAATTTAAAGGCGAAAAACATACAGTTATTGAAGCAACTCCTGAAGTTTTTGATGATATAAATATTTGTCTTGCTTCTGCTGGCGGCGAAACAAGCAAAAAGTTTGCTCCAATTGCTGCTTCAAAAGGATGTGTTTATATTGATAATTCTTCTGCTTTTAGAATGGAAAAAGATGTTCCTCTTGTAATTGCAGGGGTTAATGATGAAGATTTAAGACTTCACAAAGGTATTATCGCTAATCCTAATTGTTCAACTTCTCAGTTAATGTTGCCTTTAAAAGCCTTAGACAACAAATATAAAGTTAAAAGAATGATAGTTTCTACTTATCAAGCAGTATCTGGCGCAGGCTTAAAAGCAATTAATGAATTAACCGACAATACAAAAACAAATTTGGTTGGTATGCCTTTTGAATCATCTGCATTTAAGTATGAAATTGCTTTTAATGTTATTCCTCAAATTGATAGTTTTTGTGAAAATAGCTATACAAAAGAAGAAATGAAAGTTACAAACGAAACAAGAAAAATTCTTCATTTTGATGATAGCGTTAAAATTTCATGTACTGCTGTTCGTGTTCCAGTTTATATTGGACATTCTGAATCAGTTTGCGTTGAGTTTGAAAACCCGATTAATGCAAATGACGCAAGGGAACTTTTAAAAACGACTGAGGGCGTTGAAGTGGTTGATGATGTTGATAATTTTGTTTATCCAACCCCAAAAGATGCCGCTGGCAAAAATCCAGTTTATGTTGGAAGAATAAGAGATTCAATCGCTTTTGATAATGGACTTGAATTTTTCTGCGTTGCCGATAATTTAAGAATCGGCGCTGCGCTAAATACTGTTAGAATTGCGCAAAAAGTTATTAGCATGCAATTGTACTAAGAAATTAAGGAGAATTTATATATGTCATTAAGATATGATGCTGGCGAATTAATTACAGCTATGGTTACGCCAATGGATGAAGAGCGTGCTGTTGATTATGAATCTGTTGAAAAAGTTGCAAGACATTTACTAGAACAGCAAACTGACGCAATTGTTGTTGCTGGCACAACTGGTGAATCGCCAACTTTAACTCATGAAGAAGAATATGAAGTTCTTCATTGTGTTAAAGCAACAGTTAATGGCGATTGTAAAGTTATTATGGGTGCTGGTTCAAATTGCACTGAGACTGCAATTCGTTCTTCTAAAAAAGCTCAAGAACTCGGTGCAGATGCAATTTTATCGGTTGTTCCATATTATAACAAACCTTCTCAACAAGGTTTAATTGAGCATTTTGGTGCAATTGCAAAAAGCGTCGATATTCCTATAATTTTATACAATATCCCTGGAAGAACTGGAATCGATATGGCTCCATCAACAATTTCTTTCCTTGCAAAGGAATATTCAAATATTGTTGCTGTTAAACAATCAAATGCTAATTTGGATTTAATTTCTGAAATAAAAATGCTTGCGCCTAGTGATTTTGCAATTTATTCTGGTGACGATAGTTTGACATTGCCAATGATGTCTATTGGTGCGCACGGCGTTGTTTCCGTTGCTTCTCATGTTGTTGGCTGCGAAATTAAATCTATGATTTCCAATTTTAAAAATGGTCAAATTAGCGCTGCTTCAAATATGCATAAATATCTTTATCCTTTATTTAAAAAAATATTTATGGCGCCAAATCCTACTCCAATTAAAGCATTGTTATCAAAATTGGATGTTGTTCAAAACTTTGTTCGACGTCCTCTTGTTGAGCTTGATGAAAAAGATAGACTCGAACTTGTTGAATGTTTAGTTGATGTTAAACAGAAAATTAACCAAAAATAAAGATATAAGCCCGTATTGTGCGGGCTTTTTATTTGTTTACAAATCAATTGTAAATAGAATATGTTTTTGTTAAGATTTTTTCAAACTGACAAAAAATTTAAGTTATAACAGAAAGTATATAGAAATCGGAGGTAATTTAATGCAAAAACGTGTATGGCTTTTTAAAGAAGGCAATGCAGACATGAGAAATCTCCTTGGTGGTAAAGGTGCAAACCTTGCTGAAATGACTAATTTAGGTCTTCCAGTTCCTCCAGGATTGACAATCACAACAGAAACTTGCATGGACTATATTAATAATGGCAACAAAATGCCTGAAGGCTTAATGGATGAAGTTAAAGCTGCGCTTAAAACTGTTGAAGAACAAAAAGGTCAAAAATTTGGCGATGCTGTTAATCCATTACTTGTATCTGTTAGATCAGGTGCTAGGGTATCAATGCCTGGTATGATGGAAACAATCTTAAACCTTGGTTTAAACGACGAAACAGTTGAAGCAATGATTAAATTAACAAACAATCCTCGCTTCTGCTATGACTCATATAGACGTTTCTTAACAATGTTTGGTTCAGTTGCTTGGGAAATGGATAGACAAAAATATTTTGAATCTGAACTTGAGCGTGTTAAAGAAAAAGAAGGCGTTAAGGAAGATACAGAAATTTCTGCTGAAGGTTTAAAATCTTTAATCCCTGTTTACAAACAAGTTATTAAAGAAGTAACTGGTAAAGAATTCCCACAAGACCCATATATCCAACTTCAAGAAGCTATTGAAGCGGTATTTAGATCTTGGAACATTCCTCGTGCTGTTGCATATAGAAATATGAACAAAATTGACCACAATTTTGGTACAGCAGTAAACGTTCAATCAATGGTATTTGGTAATATGGGTGATGATTGTGCTACTGGCGTATCATTTACAAGAAACCCAGCAACAGGTGAAAACAAATTCTATGGCGAATATTTAACAAATGCTCAAGGTGAAGATGTTGTTGCTGGTATTAGAACTCCAAAACCAATTGCAGCACTTGAAACTGAAATGCCTGAACTATACAAACAATATGTTGATATTGCAAAAAAACTTGAACTTGGTTACAAAGATGTTCAAGATATGGAATTTACAATCGAAAGAGGTAAATTATATATCCTTCAAACAAGAAATGGTAAAAGAACTGCGGCTGCTGCTGTTAGAATAGCTGTTGAAATGTGTGAAGAAGGCATTATCTCTAAAGAAAGAGCAATTCAAATCGTTGATCCATACACTGTTAATCAAATTTTATTACCTTGTTTTGATGCTAAAGCAATTGCTGAGGCTAAGAAAATTGCAACAGGCGTAAACGCTTCTCCTGGTGCTGCTGTTGGTAAAATTGTATTTGATACTGAAGAAGCTGCAACTCGTGGTGAGAGTGGCGAAAAAGTTATTCTTGTTCGTGTTGAAACTTGTCCAGACGATATCCACGGCATGGCTGTTGCTCAAGGCGTTTTAACTTTAAGAGGTGGAGCTACATCTCACGCTGCAGTTGTTGCAAAAGGTATGGGTAAACCTTGTGTATCTGGTTGTGAAGATATCAAAATTGATTTGGCTAATGAAACATTAACTGCTGCTGACGGCACAGTTTACCACAAAGACGACATCATTTCTCTTGATGGTGGTAAAGGTCTTGTTATGGCTGGCGAAGTTAAACTTGTTGAAGCTCAAATTGATGAAAATTGGAATAAATTCTTCTCTTGGGTTGATGAAATTAGAACAATGAAAGTTGAAGCTAATGCTGATACTCCAAAAGACATTATTAATTCGCTAAAATTCGGTGCGCAAGGTGTTGGCCTTTGCCGTACAGAACACATGTTTATGGATCCTGCTAGACTTCCTTGGGTTCAAAAAATGATTATTGCTGGAACCCCAGAAGCAAGAAAAGAAGCTTTAGCAAAACTTCTTCCAATGCAATATGAAGATTTCTATGCAATGTTTAAAGAATTGGGCGACAAACCTTTAACAGTTCGTCTTTTAGACCCACCACTTCATGAATTCTTACCATCTAAAGAAGATTTAATTGCTGAAGTTGCAACTCTTAAAGCTCTTGGCAAAGATTCAAAAGAAAAAGAAGAAATGCTTCACATTGTTGAAGGTTTATCTGAATCTAACCCAATGATGGGTCTTAGAGGTTGCCGTCTTGGTTTAACATATCCTGAAATCAATGAAATGCAAGTTAGAGCAATCTTTGAAGCTTGCTGTGATCTTAAAAAAGAAGGATATAAAGTTCAACCTTGGGTTATGATTCCTTTAATTGGTCATGTTAATGAACTAAAAGTGGCTAAAGAAATCCTAACAAGAGTAGCTAAAGACGTAATGGCTGAAAAAGGCGTTGAAGTTGAATACAAATTTGGTACAATGATTGAAATTCCTCGTGCTGCTATTACTGCTGATGAAATTGCGCAACATGCTGAATTCTTCTCATTCGGTACTAACGATTTAACTCAAATGACTTTTGGCTATTCTCGTGATGATGCTGAAGGTAAATTCTTAAATAGATATGTTGAGCAAAAAATCCTTGCTACTAACCCATTTGAAACACTTGATACAAAGGGCGTTGGTGCATTGCTTGAAATGTCTATGGAAAAAGGTCACAAAGTAAATCCAGCTTTAGTTGGCGGTGTTTGTGGCGAACATGGTGGCGATCCTGATTCAGTTAAATTCTGCCATAAAATTGGTTTGAATTATGTTTCATGTTCTCCATTTAGAATTCCTCAAGCAAAATTAGCAGCAGCTCAAGCTGTTTTAGAAAATAAATAAGGAATTTTTCAATATAAAGCGCTTCAATTATTGAGGCGCTTTTTTAATGCAAAATTTTTTAATTATGCGTTTTAAATTATTATGAGAATTTCAACCGTATCTGCAAATTTTAATTTCAAGTCTAACGACAGGCATTTGCATAAAAATTCTAAAGGAGAAGTTTTGATTCGTGAAAGCGGGTCATATTGCCCTGCTGAATTCGATAAATTGGTTTATTCTAATTATACTAATTTTTTTAGACCTGATTTAAATTCTGGTCATGTTTCAAAATATTATACCGATGGCACTTGGAATGGTTTTTGCCAAACTATTGGTGAACATTTTAAAGATGCTCCAAAAGTAAATGTTTATGATTTTGCATGTTCAGATGGTTCTGAAGCTTATTCGTTAATTTTGAGTCTTTTGGATAAATTTGGTGAAGAGGAAGCTAAAAAATATTTTCCAATATTAGCTTATGATATTGATGATGAAATGATTAAAGTTGCAAAAAGTGGCGAAATTCCTGTTTGTGATGATGATATTAGAAGATTTCATTATAATATTCAAAACTTAAATCAAACCGATTTTTATAAAATTACTTTTCAACAGGATTCTCCTTCTTCAAAGGCTTTTGTTGCAAACGAAAAATTAAGAAACAAAGTTCATTTTCAACAAGAAGATATATTAAACGCTCTTGATTCAATTGAATCATCCAATTCTCTTATTTTGTGTAGAAATTTTTTCCCGTATTTGTCAAAAGTTCAAATGTGGGAAATTATAGGAAAATTAAGATTCAAACTTGATTCAACTTCGTTGGTTGTTATCGGCAATTTTGACAAGTTTACAACTTCTGCTCCTTTTGCTTCTTGCGGATTTGAAGAAGTTTGCCCTTTGGTATATAGAAAAAGATGTTAAATAATTCTTTTTGACATATAATTTTTATATGGAAAATTTACAAGAAAAAATGGATATTGCTCTTGAGCATATTAATTCTCAAGAATTTGTTTCAGCTCAAAAAGAATTAAAAGAGATTTTGGCTTTAGATTCTGAAAATCTTGAAGCAATTAAAAATCTTGCATTGTGCGAAGTTAATTTAGATAATCCGATTGGGGCTATAAGCTTATTTAAAAAAGCAGTTAAGCTCGATAAACAAGACGCAACAAGTTATTTTTACCTTGCTAATTGCTTATCTCGAATTGGAGATAAAGAAGAAGCTATTGTTAATTTTGAAAAAGTGCTTGAATTAAGACCTGATTATATTGATGTTTATAAAAGTCTTGGAATGATTTATGTTGAATTTGGTCAAGTTGATAATGCGATTGAAATTTTAAACAAAGCACTTGAAAATAAAGCAATTGAGCCCGATTATACTCTTTATTATATTCTTGCAACTTGCTTCATGCTTAAAAAAGACAATATCAATGCAATTAAATATCTTGAAATTGCCCTTGGCTATAATGAAGAAAATTTGCCTATTATGAATAGCCTAAGTTCTTGCTATATGGGCATAAGAGAATTCGATAAAGCAAAAAATATTTTATTAAAAGCTTTTGAAATTGATAATAATAATGCGCTAACTGCTTATAATCTTGGAATTTTATATCAAGCAACCGAAGAGTATCGTGAAGCACTTAAATATTTCCAAATTTCATATCAATTAGAGCCTTCAACAACAATGCTTTCTTCTTTAGCTAATTGTGCGCTGAAAAGTGGCGAATATATGATGGCTTGCGTAATGTATCAAAATCTTGTAATGTTGTATCCGAATAATCAAGAATATCGATACTCTTATGTTGAATGTCTTGAAGCAACTCAGCAATATAAAGAAGCTTTGGATAATGTTAATAATTTGCTCTCGTTTGATGAAAAAAATGTCGATTTGATTAAGAAAAAAGGTTCTTTTTTAAGAAGATTAAATTTTTGCGAAGAAGCGATTGAAACGCTTAATCAACTAATCAAACGTGGAAAAATTGACGTTGAAGTTTATTATAATCTTGCATACAGCTATGTTGCTCTTGGGGATTATGACAATGCAAAGGAAATGTTCAAAAAATGTATTATTCTTGAGCCTAACAATCCTTATGCACACAAGGATTTGGGCGTTTTATATTTAAAAATGAACTGCTATGAATGGGCTGTTGACGAAATGCTTGAGGCGATTAATCTTGAGGATGATGTTGCTGAATTTTATTATTCTTTAGGTGTTTCATATTTAATGCTTAGCAACCTTGTTGATGGCAAAAAAGCGATTTTAAAAGCATTAGAGCTTGAGCCTAATGACCCCGATGCTTTGGCTTTTCTAGGATATACTTTTATGCTTGAGCATGATTATGATAATGCACAAATTGCACTTCAAAAGGCGCTTGAAATTGCTCCTGATAACTTCCTTGCGAAAAGTCATAGTGCAAAATATTACTTCCAAATTAAAAAATATGAAGTTGCAAAGCAATTTTTGCAAGATATAATTGAGCAAGTTCAAGACGACGAAACAATGAATATGCTTGGAATATGCTATTTGCAAGAAGAAAATTATCAAGATGCAATGGGAATTTTTTATAAATTAGCAATCAATTATCCAAAAAATCATATTTTACTTACAAATCTTGCAAAATGCGAGTTTAAATCTGGCAAAACAAACGAAGCTTGCGAACATTTAAGACAAGCTTTGATGATTTTTGACGATTATAAAGACGCTCTTGATTTACTTGAGGAGATAAACAATGGAAAATAAAAAACGTATAATGTCTGGTATGCGACCAACAGGAAAACTTCATTTGGGTCATTATCTTGGAGTTTTAAAAAACTGGGTTAATTTGCAAAATGAATATGATTGCTATTTTTCAATTGCAGATTGGCATGCGCTGACTACAAAATATAACGATACCGATTCAATGAAACAAAACGTTCAAGATGTTTTATTGGATTGGCTTTGTGCTGGGGTAAATCCTGAAATTTCAACGATTTATCTTCAATCTTTAGTGCCTCAAACTGCAAGTTTGCATATTTATCTTTCTATGATTACTCCTCAAAATTGGGTTGAGAGAGATCCAACCTTGAAAGATTTGGCAAAAATTATGAAAGATAAAAACGAAAATATGTCTAATCTTTCTTATGGTTTGTTTGGCTATCCTGTTTTAATGACGGCTGATATTTTAACTTTTAATGCTCATTTGGTTCCTGTTGGAATTGATCAAGTTGCACACGTTGAATTATCAAGAGATATTGCTCGAAGATTCAATAATATTTATAAAACAGATTATTTCATCGAGCCTCAACCAAAATTGACACAAGTACCATTATTAAAAGGGCTTGATGGAAATAAAATGGGAAAATCATTCAATAATGATATAAAATTAGCTGATAGTGCCGAAATTACTCAAAAGAAAATAATGTCTGGAATTACAGACAGAAATAGAATCAGAAAAGACGACAAAGGAAACCCTGATAATTGCGAAGTGATTTTTGATTATTGGAAAATTTTTGGCTCTGAAACAGATTTAAAAGAAGTTTGCGATGGTTGCACAAACGCTACTATGGGTTGCGCTGAGTGTAAAAGAAGGCTTGCTTCTAAAATCAATGAAAGTCTTGCGCCACTTCGTGAAAAGAGAATTGAGCTTGAAAATGATATGAACAAAGTCAATGAAATTTTATTTGAAGGCTCTAAAAAAGCTCAAATTAAAGCACAAGTTGTGCTAGATGGCGCAGTTGAAGTGATTAAAATGTATAAATAAAGGATAAAATATGGATATAATTAGTATTTTTGAAGATTTGGTTAAAATTCCTTCTCCATCTTTAAATGAAGAAGAAGTTGCCAAAAAAATTATGGAATACACCTATAACAACGGAATTAACGCTTATTTTGACGATTATAAAAATGTTATTATAAAAATTCCTGCAAATTGTGAAAATAAAAAACCTTTGCTTTTGTCGGCTCACATGGACGTTGTTGGTAATTCTAGTCCTGTTAATATTTGTTATTCTGAGGATAAAAAAATTATTAAAACTGATGGCTCAAGAACCCTTGGTGCTGATGATAAAGCTGGGGTTGCTGCTGCGCTAAATTTGGCTATATTTCTTGCAAAAAATCCTGAAGTTAAGCACGGCGGTCTTGAAATTGTTTTCACTCGTGATGAAGAAACAGGAATGACTGGTATAAACCACGTTAATTTTGAAGAATTAGAATCATCCAACGTTTTAGTTTTAGATTCAGATTCATTAGGCAATTTTGAAATCGCAGGCGCTGGTTATACTAAAATTGATATTAAAGTTGAAACAAAATTAGGTGGCCATAGTGGAAATGATATTCAAGACAAAAAACGCTATAACGCAGCAAAACTAATTGCAGACTTGGTTTCAAAACTTCCAAATGGCGCTTTTAAAGTTGAAAATGGTTTTACCATTACTTCTTGTAATCTTGGTTCAATTGTAGCCGGAGCAACAGATATCGGTCTTGAAAGATTTTTAGATAAAACCGAACATCAAAAACCATATTCAAAAGAATTAATAGACTTAAATGCAGATAATGTTATAAACACTTCTGGTTATGCGCATTATTCTCTTAGAAGTTCAGTAAAAAAATACGAAGAGCAATTAATTGCAAAATTCCAAAAACAAATTGATAAGTTTAATAAAAAATATGGTGAATTAGCAACAGCTATAATGGATGTTAAAATTCACATGTTGCCTTTTGAAAAATCTTTAAATCAAGAAATGTCTGAAATTGCAAAAAAAGTTGGCAAAAATATTGGCATAAATGTCAAAGTGCAAACATTCCATGCGGGTGCCGAAACGCATATTTATGCAAATAAAACAAATAAATTTAATGAAAAATTCAAACCTGTTTTGGTTGGTGTTGCAAATATTTCTTCAATGCATTCACCAAATGAATCTATGGAAGTTGAAAGCCTTAAAAAAGGATATGAATTTATTAAAGAAATTTTCATCGAATACAATAAATAGTTAGCATAACTTAATTTTTTCTTGTCTAAAAAATATGTTTGTGTTAATTTTTACCATATATAATAATCACCAAAGGAGAAAAAATGAAAAAATACGATTTATTTACAATAATTAAACCTAATTTAGATAACGAAGAAGCAGACAAAGTTGTTGCTCGTGTTGAAGAAATCGTTAAAACATTAGGCGGCGACGTGCTTGAATGTGAAAAAATGGGTAGAAAAAAATTAGCGTTTGAAGTTGCAGGTTTTGGCGATGGATTCGTTGTAAACCAAGTTGTTACAATGCCTGCTGACAAAATTGTTGATTTAAAAAGACAATTAAAATTAAATGACTCAGTTATTAGAATTATGTTTACAGTTAAGGAATGTGCATAAATGACATTAGCAAAAGCTTTTATTACAGGCTCTGTTGTTAAAGCTCCAGAAAAAAGATTCACTCAAAACGATATGGCAATTGCAGGCTTCACTGTTAATTTTGATCCTGCAAATGAAGGTTTGATTCGTGTTGTTGCTTTTGGACAGCTTGCTGAAACAATTTCTTCTACTGTTGCAATCGGTGACAATGTTGCTGTTGAAGGTAAACTTCAAGTGAATTCTTATAAATTGCCAAATGGCAAAGATAAAAAAGTGTTTGAAATTCAAGCAAGTGCTGTTGAAAAAATGGGCGCAGGCTCTGGCGTTAGTGCTCCAATTTCTTCTAACAGCGAAAATATCGTTTCGTTTAATCAAGACGAAATCGCTCAAGATTTAATTGATGAAGACGAAATTCCGTTCTAATTGGCATATAGCCCTTTAATGACGGCAAATCAAAAAGACAAAACAAAAAAAAGACTAATTTGGTCGAAAAAAAACAAACTAGAAAAGGATTAAACTTAAAAATGGCTAAAGATTTAAAAGACGTAAAAAAGAAAAAAAATTGCGCTTTTTGTAATGATAAAATCGAATGCTTAGACTACAAAGATACTGCAAAATTAAAAAGATTTTTATCAGAAGCTGGTAAAATTCTTCCAAGAAGAATTACTGGAACTTGCGCAAAACATCAAAGAATGCTTTCAAGTGCTGTTAAAAAAGCTAGAGAATCTGGCTTAATGGCTTATGTATTTGAAAATTAAGCATAATTAATTGTTTAAATTAAAAACGAAGCGCAAGCTTCGTTTTTTTATTCTTCCATTTGTTCATTACAAAGACAATGTATTGCGCCTTTATATTTTTTCAGATAATCCAAAATTGTATTTGAATTATTTTTGCTCATTCCGCCATCAATAAAATAAATTTTTTCAATTTGCGGACATTTTTTTCTTAAATCTTCTTCAAATAATCCTTGCAAATATTCTAAATATATATTTCCGCAAATTGCCGAATTTGTTATATAGCTTAATTTTCCTTTGTTTTTGTGGACTATTGCATTCATGAAGTTAATATTTCCAAGCCCATATCCTCCTGCAATTCTAATCGGAATAAAACCGTGTTCTTCTAATTTTTTGCAAATTTCATCAGAGCTTGAGTATGTCTCTCTTTTTTCTTTAAGTTTGTTTTTAATCCTTTGCTTAAAAATTTTGAATTTAAGTTCATCACCAAATTCTTCTTCTAATTTTCTTAAATTTTCGTCAACCAATTTATCGTCGTCAACTAAAATATAAGGATATTCAAGCGGTCTTATTGATAAATCGATGTGATATTCGGGTTTTGGAATAATTATAATATCTTCTAGTTCAACGCTAAAATCCTCGCTAATTACCCCAAGCGCTTTTTTTATCCATTTGTCGTTATTTTCAAAGTATTCTTTTGTTGAAGCTTTCTTTTGGGTTAATTTGTTTTTTAAAGTTTTTTTGGATAAAAATTTGTCGTATGTTTTAAAATCTATGTCATCGCCTAATATACTTTTTAAATATTGAAATCCTGCGCATAATTCAAGAGTATCGTATGTTGTTATGAAATAATTTTTTCCATCTTTCTTTTTTCCGATATAAACATTTCCACCATCCAAAACTAATTCAGTAGTCCATGATTCAATATTTGCAAGACTTGCAAGCTCAATTGCTTCTTCTTGTTCTGGTTCGTTATACACTTGGCAAGACAATAAAATTTCTTTCCCATCTTTATTTATGAAAAATTTATTGTCTTGCGACCAAACGCCAAACATGTTTGCACTTTTGTATGGTTTTGAAATATGTCCATCAATAAGCTCATTTCCGTCATGGATAAAAACATCAAACCCTTCT
>JAFQHZ010000019.1 GCA_017415185.1 Candidatus Gastranaerophilales bacterium | reverse complement strand
GTCCGCCAGACCTCAACGGTCTGCCGTCACGAGCTTCACAATGCTTTAGCCGTTGGCGTTAGCTTACGGATAAAGTAGTCCCGTGGACACCTTGTGCCTTAGACTTCGCAAAACCAAGTGCGCACAAGCGCGCTAAGTTTCGCTCGTCAAAGGAATTCTAATATATATATATATATTTCAAGTTGAATGTGGGAAATTAGGGTGGATGGAGGAGAGATTAATTTTATATTCATTTACAAACCACTTGATTTTTTTTGTTGAGCAGATATCATTAAAATAACAAATACTTATGAAAGGATGTAGAAATGTCAGTATATTGCGAAATCTGTGGAAAAGGTTCACTAAAAGCAGCTAAGATTTCGTTCTCTCATAAACAACATGTTCACAGACAATTGCCAAACTTGCAATCAGTAAAAGTTAGATTAGCAAACGGCACAGTTAAAAGAATGTCTGTTTGCACATCTTGTATCAGAGCGGGAAAATTCACTAAAGCTTAAGTGAAAACTTTTATAAACAAAATTTAAGACGGTTGAGATTATTAATTAAATTTGATATACTCATGCCGTCTTTTTAAATTGCATTTTTCAAACTGGACTTACAAAGGGGATGATTAATTGAAAATTGGCATATATTTAGGCGACATTAAAAAACCTCATTCCGTTGGGGATTTGACTTTTGAACTTTCTTTTGTAGAAGAACTTTTGAAGCAAGAAACAAATCATGAATTTGTAATTTATTATTTCGGCAAAAAACAAGATTTCAAAGAGCAAGAAAACGCAAAGTTTGTCAATTTGAAATATTATAAAAAACCCCAAATTGGCTTAAATCCGCTTTCGCTAAACTTTTACAAAACACCTTTTTGCTCATTCAATCATAGATTAAAAAAAGACAACATAAATGCTGTTTTCTTTTTAACTCCATATTTACATGAACACATCGAAATTCCTTATTTTGCAGCAATAAGAGATGTTGCGCACAGAATTCTGCCCCATTTTCCAGAATTCAGCACAAACTCAGTGTTTGAAAGAATGGACAAAAAACTCAATTTGTTTTTAACTGGCGCAACAAGAATTTTAACATTTAATCAAGTTGCAAAAAATGATATTGTAACACTTTACGATGTTATTGAAGAAAACATTGAAACAATTAATCTTCCTTATCCTAATTGGATTGAAAAAGTTAAGCCTGACGAAAATATTTTAAGATGGAATAATTTATCTAAAAACAATTATATTTTTTATCCTGCTCAATTTTGGAGCCACAAAAACCACATTCGCCTGATTTTAACAGCGCAAATTCTAAAAGAACAAAATATAAATCTTAAAATCGTTTTCAGTGGACTAGACAGAGGCAATAAGCAATATCTTATAAAACAAGTTGAGGATTTGGATTTAAAGGACGAAATTTTATTTTTGGATTATATTTCTCAAGCTCAATTAGCAGCATTATACAAAAACGCTTATGCTTTGGCATACCCTTGTCTTGCTGGACCAGACAGCATTGCAGCACTTGAAGCTTTGTATTTTAATTGCCCCGTGCTAATTGCAAACCATCTTGGCTACAATCAGCAACTCAAAAAAGCAGCGTTATATTTTAATCCGCTTGACGAAACAGACATCGCAAACAAAATTCAAGATTTGAATGATTTGGCAACAAAAGACGATTTAATAAACAAAGGGCAAGCGCTCATCAAAGAAAGCACAACTCAAAAATATATTGATAAATTTTTAAATATTATGGATAGTTTTTATTTAACAAGACAATGCTGGTCATTAGAGGAAAGTTACAAAGGTAAATGAATATAATTTTTATAGCTTTATTTATAACAATAATCATTGCGATAATGATTGTTTTGGGCATTTTGATAATCAAATTTGAAAAAAATAACAAAACCAAAACAATGCAAACGCTTCAAGATGTTCTTGATTCAATGGGCTTTTATTCAAGCGAAATACATTTTATCAACAAACACCTTTCAATTGCGCTAAACAAAAGCCAAACAAAACTAGCAGTTGTTGAAAATTTCAACCCAAACAACCCAAGCTATTATAAATATGACGAAATAGCTTTATCTTTCATCGAAAAAATCGAAAAAAATGTTTCAATTAAAATTCATTATATTAAAAAAGGCGAAATCAAAACGCTAAACATTTACCCACAAAACAAAGAAATTGCGGATTTTGTTCATAGAATTTTCAAGTTATCTTTAATTAAAAGACTAGAAGCAAAATTTCCACAACAAAGATTTAATCTCTTTAGCGCAAGTGATTGGGAATGCAAATATCTTTGGGCTTATTCAAAATTTGATACAACTTTTGCATACATAAAAACAGGCAAAAAGGCACAAGTTGGAAAAATCAACCTCAAAAAAGAACATTTCACAATTGACACAAAATATAAATATTTTGAAGCGCCAATTTTCGGAATCGCGCAACAGCTTTTTTGTTACGATAAATTTTTCTTAAGCGAAGTTTTTGATTCAATAAACGAATATATTCAAAACAAATATAGCAAAATCGTTGATAATTCAATATATTTCGATAATTATAACAATATAATTTATCTAACTAATGGTTTGTCTTCGCTTCAATCTATTGTAATTGACAAGATTGACGATGTAATTTACAGGGATAATCGCTTGTCGTTTGATTTATACGGAGAAAATCGAACTATTAATTTTATGTCAAATCAAGAGCAAATTTCCGAATTTGAAAATTTTGTAATTGATTATAATCTTAAAAAAATTGCGCAAAATTTCAATCATAAAACAGACAAATTAATCAATACAACACCATATACAAAATTTATAATCGATTTTTCAAGAGACAGGATGATATATTGCGCAAATTTAAATAAATTTTCAAAATTCAGCTATTTGTTCATTTCTTTCGATAGCGTTTCAAACATCAAAATTGAAAAATCAGGACTTAAACACTTCATCAGAATCACAACAAAAGAAAAAGAAATAATTGACGTAACTTGCGACAAAAAAGAAATTGCGCAATACATTGAAGCGCAGATTTTGAAGTTGATAAATTAACTAATTATCTACAAAAGCTTTACAACAACCCGTATCTTTTAGCAATATCGATTGAATATTTTGGTATTGCAACAGGCATTTGCTTTATCCCCATGTCTCTCAAAACAGCAAATCTATGTCTGCCATCAGATATGCTTGCTGATAATTCTCCATTAAAATTGTTAATAACAACCATTGGCGCATAAATTTTTTTGCCGGTTCTTAAATAATCACAAAAACCTTCATATCTTCGCTCTAAACCATTCACTCCAAAAGGCTCAATATAAGATGTATCATCCATTTTGAAAAGTTCATTTAAATCCTCCGTATTCATTAAGACCAGTTCGTATCTATCTGAAAAATCTGGATCTAAAATCATTCTTGAAGTTATATTTTTTAAATTTAAGGCATCTTTTATACTTGTTTTTAAGAAATTAATGTTATTAGAAATTAAAATTCTTTCGATTTCGTTATCATAGTCATCAGGCGAACTTAAGGTAATTTTAGAAAAAATTCCAGTTTTACAAGCCTCATCAAATGGACAAAATTCCTGAGTCAGTTTTATATCTTCTATGTTTTCAATTTGGTCAATTGCTTCGTATGGAAAATTGCGACCTTGATTTATTAAATAATTACTACCAAATGATATATTCATTAAAATACTCCAAACACATTTATACAAGTATAAAACATTTAAAGAATAAAAATTGACTAAATTGATATTTTAAGATTGAAATCAATATTAAACGCAAGCCTAGTGTGCAAAATTTGATATAGAAAGCTAAACTGTAAACAAATAATAATTGTATATGATTTAATTATAAATTTATACAAATAAAAGTATTTTAAATATCACAAAAAGACAAAAAAATATTAGCTTTAATATTGGTTTTTATAGCTTGTTTGTTAATACAAAATATAACTTATGTCTACTAACAAGCCTTGCAATAAACACAATATAAATAACACCCACGCAGGTGCATTTATGCATAATAAAAGAGAGTCTCAATAAGAAACTCTCTTTTATGGTCGGGATGACAGGATTCGAACCTGCGACCCCCTCGTCCCAAGCGAGGTGCGCTACCAAGCTGCGCTACATCCCGAAATTACTATTCAATTATAATTTTATTATTTACTTGTTTACTCTCGGGATTTGTGCACCTCCTGACTGCCGAGGAGTCCTTGCTACATCCCGAAAAATATTCAATTTGCAAAATCTAATTTACCAATAACAAACTTTAAAGTCAATAGATTGACTTGAAAAAATTAAAATAGATAATAAAAATATGAAAAATTACAAGAATATTTTGTTTATAAATTACGGCGGAATAGGCGACGAAATCCTATTTTTACCAACTATTGATTCAATCAAAAAAGAATTTCCAAATGCAAAAATAACACTTGCGCTTGAACCTCGCTCAAAAAGTATTCAAAATCTAACAAATAAAATTGATGAGGTAATTTGTGTTGATATCAAGGCTTTAGGATATAAAAAATATTTTAATATTTTAAAATTCATCATAAAAACTTGGTTTAAAAATTTTGATTGCGTTATATCAAGCGGGAAAAATCCCCTTGTGGCGGTAATTTTATTCTTAACTGGAATCAAAGAAAGAATTGGCTATGATTCCAAAACCAGCTTCTTATTAACAAAAAAAGTCAAACTAAACGAAAACCAATACGCTGGGCAAATGTATCACGATTTAGCAAAACCCATCATTAATGGTGAATATCAAGACCCAAATATTGAAATCATAGGAGAATTTGAGCTTAATCCCGAATTAAAAAAAGAGGAATATATATGCATTCATCCTGGGGTTTCCAAAATGTCTATTTCGAAAAATATCTTAAAATGCCCAAGTATTAATTTTTGGAATAATTTAATTGAAGGACTCTTAAACAAAGGAAAACAAGTTGTCCTTTTAGGCACAAAAGACGACAAAGATTTAATCGAAGAGATATTAAAAAACGAAAAAATAAAGCAAAATCCGAATTTCATCAACTACTACAACAAAACAAAAAACATTATGGAAATGGCTTTCATAATGAAAAATTCAAACAAAGTAATTTGCGTTGATAGCGCACCTTTGCACGTTGCAGTTTGTGTAAAATCAAATATCTTTGCTATTTTTGGACCAACAAGCGAAATCAAATTAGTGCCAAAAAGAGAAAATATCTTAATAATCAAAAACGATATTGAATGCAGACCTTGCTTATGGCATAAAAGAGCCTGCAATTGCGAAAATTCCAAATGTTTAAATATTGATTACAATTTAATTTTGGATAAAATTAATTGATTTTAATGCCGTATTATTGTAAAATTATCTTGTTATAATATTGTCAAAAGACCAATTAAGAGGTATTAAATGAAAAAGTTTCAAAAGTTTTTAGTTGCAACATTCGCAGTTTTACTAATGAACATTGCAAATGCTCTTGAAATCGTTGACGTTAGAAGCGATTATTGGGCAGGTCAAGAAATAGTTAGAGCGATACAAAATGGTTATATATATGTTATTGATGGCAACAAATTCAAACCGGAAGATACAATGACTAGAAGCGAATTTGTTACCGCATTATTAAAAGTTATTCAACGTCAAGACGAAGCAATCACTCAAAGAACAACTTTTAAAGACATCGACAACCTAACTCCAAACAAAAGAAATATCATTCTTTCTGAACAAATCAGAATGGCTTTTGGATATCCAGACAAAACTTTCAAGCCAAATCTTGCAATTAATCACAACGAAACAATGAGCATGATTGCAAATATTACAAATGGCAACTATGTTGCAAGCGATATTACTGGTTTTAAAGATTATAACAAAATCCCTCTTTGGGCAAAACGCGCTTGGATTAAAAACGTAGCAAATGGCTTATATGTTAATCACCCAGACCTTTTAAGCTTCACTCCTGCAAACGATTTAACAAGAGCAGAAGCTGCGGTTTTATTCGACAAAATTGCAAACAATCTTGACAAAGTAAAAGAACAATACAGAGACCTTTACAACTCAGCTATGGCAGAGGATGAAGACGATAATGGTCTTGATTTTGATAAATCTGTTTTCATTGCTGAAAACACTCTTGATTTAGCGCCATTTGCAACAAATAACAAAGTTCAAGTTTATGACAACAAAAAAATTATCGAAGCTGGAAATATTTTAATCGGAACAGCACTAGATGTTGTTGAAACAAGAAAAGATTTAGTTGGTCACGAATATCGTTTCACAGCGCCAAACGACGTTTATTCAACTCAAGGAACTTTCCTATATCCAAAAGGAACTGAATTCTATGCAAGAGTTGACAAAATTGGTTACAGCGCTTGGAGATCAAAACCAGAAACTTCAACAGTGGTTTTCCATAAATATTCACTTCCAACCGGCGAAACATACGACATGGCTGGCGTTCCATTCACAAAAAATGACAAAGTAATTTATGTGAACGACGTTAAAAATGTTAAAAAGGCTAAAGACCTTGCAAATTACAAAATGTCTCAAAAAGAATATCTAATTGCAGTTGCACACCAAATGTCTCCATTAATGGAATTCAACATTAAAACAGGAAAAACAATTTATATTCTTTTAACTGGAGATATGGTAATACCACAAAACGAAAACTATCTTCAATTAAGAACAAAGAAAAGTTTATTAGAACAAGACGACAATGATATATAAAAAAAGCCTCTCAAATTGAGAGGCTTTTTAATTTGTTAGTTAGTTATATAGTTTGTTAGATTGTTTGTTGGTTAATTTTAAAGTTTAGTCAGATATCTTATGCAATTTCGTTTTTGATTCCGTCTGTTGCTTCGTCTACGCCGCTAACCACAGCAGATACAGCTGTTGCACCTTTAATAATCTCAGAAGAATGATTTGCTACTACGCCTAAGAATTTTGCAGTTTTTGGGAAATTTGTCGCTAATTTTGCAGCGAATCCAAGACCTTTGATTGTTCCTGCGGCTGTTTGAATACCTTTACCAATTGGACCACCTAACCACCAGAATGCCACTGTACCAACGGCCATACCAAGGAATTCTAGAGCTTTATCCTTGAAAGACACTTCATCACCTGTTAATTTTGCAATTGCTTCAGCTTCTGATGTATCATTGCAGAATAAACCAAGAATTGGAATAGATTGTTTGAAGCCAGTCATAAATGAGCCACAAGTGTTTTCTTCAACTGAATCAATCACAGAAGCTCCTGTTGTTGCTTCATAAGAAGATTTCAAGATTGATTGAATTTCAGCATCTGTTAATTGATAATTATAGTTTCCTGTTGTAGCTTTGATATCATTAAATAATGATTCATATTTTTCAATTGCTTTATCAGTTTTGCCATCTTCTAAATATTTTTGAATAATTTCCATATCAGAAGAATAACCAGCAGCAATATTTCTAGACATTGTTCTAAAATTTGATGAAGAAGTTGCTCTTCTGTGTTGTCCTAATCCAGTTGAACCAGACAATGAAGAACCATAACCGCCATCACCATAAAATGTTCCTGTACCGATGTTTAAACCGTATCCCATAACTAACCCCACTATTAAAATTAAACTAACCTACATTTTAATAAAGTATTTTTAGAATAATTTATTGCTTAAGTTGGTTAATTAGGTTTACATTTCTTAACATATACGTTTAAACTTTTTTGAATATCACGCTAGATTTCGCAGGAAGGGCAATTTGAGACTTAACTTTTTTGTTATCAACTTTGCCAAAGCCCAAAACAATTTCTTTATTTTGACAAGTTCCGCTTCCGCCATATTTTTCATTGTTGGTGTTGATAACCTCTTCCCATTTTCCAACAGGAAATTCAATGTTATAAACAGGATAATCAACATTTGAAAAATTACTTATTATAAATGTTTCGCTTCCAGAAGCAATATCTTTTGAATGCATTGCAATAGTAGGATTTTGTGGATGTTTAACAGTGTTTGATAAATTAATTTGCCCAACAGTTGAAGCAGAGTTATTTTTCTTAAAGGAATTCAAATCAATAATAAGATTTTGAAATTCCTCCATTCTCTTTTTGCCATTAATACTATATTTTTGATTACCCATAATTGAATCCAAATAAGCATTCAATCCGTGCGGATAACCTTTTTCAACATATAAATATTTTTCATCCTTAATTGAATCAAATTCTCTAAAGAAATTAAATTTTGTCATATCGAGATTTTCTTCACCTTGGAATGTCATAACAGGTCCTGGGGTGAAATATTTAAGCGCTTCAATTGCACGATAAATTCGAGTAGCTTCACTGAAAGCATTTAAAACCTTTCTTGGAGAGATAAAAGAAGCTTTACTAATTCCCATAGGTTCAAGAACTGAATTTGCAAAAATTTCATTTGGACGTCTAGAAGCCATAATTCGCTCGATTCTACCATTTTGAACCATTTGTGCTAATTTCATGGCGTTTTGTTGTGCTTTTTGAGATTTGACAATATTCAGTGCAGATTCAAAAGAAAAGCCGTCTCCTTTAAGCGATGCATAGTCTCTTGCTCTTTGAACATCTTTATCATCAAGAAAAATATTTTCATTTAACTTCAACATTGGAACCATATATTTTGCAACAAGCCTTGTTCCATCCATGTTTCCTGTTTCATCGTGACTCGTTGTGTATTTCACACGAGAAGAAGAATCAAATATTGCACGCTCAAGCGCATCCAAATCAGCCTCACCATAGGCAACTTTAGTTAATGTATGATAAAAATGAAAATCCCATTCAGAATCAAAACCAAGCCTTGATAACGTTACGCCACCATGAGAAATATTGTCTATTTTTTGATTATGAATTTCTTCACTTTCATTTAAACCGATTTCATTTGGTTTTAATGGAATTGTTACTCTTTGATCATGCGGCTGCCACCAATCATGCCAATGTTCATCCCCACGAACAGAAATATTGCTTCTGCTATCTTCGGCAATCAAAAAGGCCTCAGGAAAATGATAATTAACTTCAGCAGCAATTTGTTGCATAGTTGTATCAGAATTCATAAATTTTGTCATATCGAGTCTTAAGCCATCGCAATGATAATTATGAATCCAATTCAATGCCGCATTAACGATATAATCTCTAACATATTTAGAATTTTCGCCTTCGTAATTAAAAGCATCACCCCAAGGGGTTGAACCACCAGAATATGGACCAGTTTTTTGCAATTGCGAACCATCAACACCAATATGATTTGGAACCATATCCATAATGACATTCAAACCGATATTATGAGCCGAATTAATTAAATCTTTAAGCATATCCGCTCCACCCAAGAAATTTGATGGAGCAAATTTATCAACGCCATCATACCCCCAATTATAAGAATATGTGTTTTCAACTGGCATAATTTCGATTGCATTAAAACCAAGGTTTTTAATTCTTGAAAGTTCTTGTTTAACTCCTTCAAAATTGGCTTTGTTTGTGAGCGTTGCGGTGTTTAATTCGTATATTTTTGCACAATCAAGAGGAGTTAAACCATTTTTAGAATCAGCTTTTCTTGAAATTCGATTCGGATTATTTTTCCAAGCAAAATCACTCCATTTAAAAGCAGAATGGTTATATACTACGCTCGGACCCAAAAGAGAAGATTGTTTTTTTGAATATGGATCTTTAACCCTTTGAATTTCACCATTTTCTCTTTCAATTAAGAATTGATATTCATCCCCTTCTTTCAAATAATCTTTTGGTAATTTGGCTTCAAAAATTCCATCGTTTTTCTTTTCCAAAGGAAAAATTCTTTCGTCATTTTTTCCTCTATTAACTTCAAGAACAACATTTTTTGCATCCAAAAATGTGAAAATTTTGGCACTTTGAGAACCATCCTCAATATTAACACCCCAAGATTTGTGTTCTTGCCAGCTTCTTTTAAAATTAAGATTTTTGTTGCTTAAATTATTAATATTTAAAATTTTCAAAACACACCTCAACCAAACAAGTCAATTTTATAAAAACCGTAAACAAATTTAAATGCTGATATGGCTTAATTTATTAATCTATTTTACAATAAAAAACAAAGATAGGAAACATTATGAAGAAAATATTATGCTTTGGTGATTCTAACACTTACGGCTTTAACCCAGTCGATTTTTCAAGATATGACGAAACAAAACGCTGGAGCGCAATATTAAAAAAATATTTTAAAATTACAGAAAAAGGTTGCAATAATCGCTCACTATTCAATAACGAAGGTGAATTAAACAGCCTAGAAATAATCAACAAATATCTTTCAAAAGACTACGACTATATTATTCTTCAAATCGGGATTAACGATTTACAATTTCAATATGATGTAGATTTAAATAAATTCAGCGAAAAACTAGAAGAATTAATAAATTTAATAAAAAATTATACAAAAATAATATTGTTATGTCCAAATACAATCGACAATTGCATATTAAAGAGCTATTTTTCTTCATTATTCAACAAAGATTCAATAGAAAAATCCAAAAAACTTGTTGAAATTTATAAAAAAATCGCATTAAAAAATAATTGCATTTTTGTTGATTTAAACAATATTGCAAGCGTGTCAAAAATTGATGGCTTACATTATGATATCGAAAATCACCAAAAAATTGCCAATTCATTAAAAGAAATTTTAGATAATAACTAGATTAAATATTTTTCTAAATCGTTTTTGTCAAAAATTTCAATGCTATCTTTGCTATGAATAAAAATTAAACAAGAAATTACAGACTTAAACATCGTGAATTCACTGAATTCAAATTTTCTTCTTAAATCATCCATGTTTTCTGCTAAAAATTCAGTTATCAAAGCTTTATTTTTCAAAGTCAATGAAGTAAAGAAATCAAGCCCTTCTTTTGTTGTAATTCCTTCAAAATAAATAATATCAGGAGATTGAAATTCAATAAATCTCATAGCTTTATCTAAATTAAAACCAATATTTTCATTCAATTCGCATTGCGCAACGCCTTTTAGGCGATATTTTGCGATAGATTCAAGAGTCATAACATTTTTAGATTTTGAAATTAAATTAGATAAAATTGAATAAATTAAATGAGTTTTTCCAGACAACGAAGCTCCGCAAATCAAAACAACACCTGGTTTTTCTAGTGAATTTTTTATTAATTCAATTTTATCTGGAGCAATGTTTAATTTTTCAATCGCAATTGGTGGATGATAAATTTTGATTAAAATTCTTTCGCCTTCAATTGTTGGAAAAGCGCTAACACTAGCTGTTAATTCAGAATTATCGACATTGAAATTTAATTTTCCAAGTTGAGGAATTTCATAAACATTAGGGTCTAAATTAGACATGGATTTTAAAGATTGAACAAAAGAACTAGTTAAAAGGCTTGGAATTATGCCAGTTTGAACGATTTTATCTGGCTTTTTAAAATTAACACTCAAGCCCTGAGAAGAATTTTCGAAATATAATTCATGGACTTCTTGCGCAATGGCTTGTTTTAAAATCGCCCTGAATAACGCTTGAATGTGTTCAGAAGATAAATCGTCATTATGCAATTCTTCTTGCCAATCGTAAGATATCGAATTGTCGATTTTAATATCTTCAACTTTGCTTTTAATATCGTAATATTCATTAATTTTTTTCAAAATGCTTTTTTCGCTTGCAATAACAGGGTCAATATTTTTTTTAGTTATTTGCATGATTTTATCAATCGAAAACAAATCCATAGGATCAGCCATTGCAACCGTAAGAGTGTCCTCAATAATAAACAAAGGCAAAATTTTAAAACGAATTGCATCTTGATAAGAAACAAAATCAAGACATTTTTTATCGATTGAATAATTCTCTAAATCAACACAAGGAGTGTGCAATTTTTCTTCCAAAAAACGCATTAATACAGATTCATCAATCATTTGTGTATTAATTAATATTTGACCAATATTTGTATTTTGGGCAACCGCCAATTCGCTGGCATGTTCTATATCGTCATAAGTTACAAGCCCATCACGAACAAGGTCATATTTCAATTTGTCAATTGTTTTATTATCAAGAGAACTGTTTTCGTTTAACAAATCCATAATCACACCTAAGCTATCAAATATTTATTAATCTTTTCCAAAACTTCAGAAAATTCAAAAGGTTTTGTAATATATTCATCAGCGCCAGTTTCTTCGCCGATTATTTTATCTTCGTCTTGGCTTCTTGCAGTAATCATAATAATTGGAATATTTTTATATTTATTGTCAAACTTCAAAAGTCTACAAATCTTATATCCATTAATCTTTGGCATCATAACATCCAAAATCACCAAATCAGGATTAATTGTTTTTGCAAGGTTTAAACCTTCTTCACCGTCATAAGCGCAAACACATTCGAAACCTTTTGCTTTAAGCATAAAAGAAAGCGTCTCAACAATATCTCTTTCATCATCGACAATTAAAATCTTTTTCATTTATTCTTCCCCAATTAAAACTTTCATAATATTTGAAGCATCAGAGCCATCTTTTGAACTATGCACTTTTGTTAATATTATATCACATCCTGAATTTCGAAACTTCTGCAAATAGTCATTCAAAGCCGAAACAAGAGCTTCAAATGAGCCCAAAGAAATTTTTGGCACAAATACGAAATATTTTTTCTTTTCATTACAAGAAAACATTAATTCTTTAGATAACTTCGACAAATTTAAAAGCTTATTTTCCTTAAGTTCTTCTATAATTTTCAAATCTTCATCAAAAGCAATCTTTAAAACGCCAACTTCGTCATGATTAATCAAAACATGCGATAAATCCATTTCAAAATTTTTGATTTCATCAACCAAAGGCAAATAAACTATAAAAGTAGAACCTTGCGCTTCTTTTGAAACAACTTCGATTGCGCCAAGATGGGAATCAATCAATTGTTTGGTAATTGTTAAACCAAGCCCAACTCCGCCATTATTTCTTTTAAGCGAAGATTCAATTTGAGAAAATTTATCGAATATTTTTGGAATATCCTCGCTTTTAATTCCAATTCCATTATCACTCACGCAAACCCTAATATACTTACCGCTTGGCTTAATAACCGGCGAAATTAAATTTTCAACATTAATTTCGCAAGAATCAACAACACAGGCTTTAACGTCAATTTTGCCATCTGGCGAAGTGAATTTAAGCGCATTTGAAACAAGATTTGAAAAAATCTGTTCAATTCTTCTAATATCTGCGTAAATTTCTCCAAGTTTTTCTTGAATATCAAGATTAATATTGATATTTTTTTCATTAGCAACTTGCAAAAAAGTTTTTTGCAAAAGCTCTAATGAAGGAGTAATATCGCAAATTTTATATTTAAAATCTAATTTTCCTGTTTGAATTCGAGACAAATCAAGCAAATCTTCAATAATTCCAGACAAACGTTGAATGTTTCTTCTTGCCATTGAAATGAAATTTTTTGCTTCATCGGAAATTTTTCCCGCTTGTTCGCTTAAGACAATTTCAAGAGAATTGTTAATAGGCGTCAAAGGTGTTCTTAATTCATGAGAAACAATCGAAACAAATTCAGATTTTAATTTTTCAAGCTTTTCAAGCTTTTTGTTTGTAGTGGAAATTTCTTCATAAAGTTTTGCACTTCTTAATGGCAAAGCAACCTGATGAGTAATTGCTTGAAAACAAGTAACGTCTTCTGCTTGAAAAGGAACTTGCCTAAATAACTCAACAACGCCAAAAAATTCTTCCCCGATTTTAATAGGAGCAAATAAAGAATCGTAGCTTATTGTTTCGATTCCAAAAACACGATTTGAACGAGCTTGTTTTGTTTTTTGAATTACTTCAACAGAATCCATATCAAAAGAATTAAAAGCAATTTCTTTTTCTAATTCGTTTCGATAATTTAAAACAGAACGAATTTTAAGTGCATCAATTAAATTTTCGCTTGGCGTATGCATTGTATTCAAATTAAAAACAGGCATACCCTGAGAATTTAAAATCAACACACAAGAAATATCAAAACTCAAAGTTTTTTCCATCGCTTCAATCATAATGTCATACAATTTTGAAGTATTAAGAGTTCCGGTAAACTGAGAACTTGTATTATATAAAACATTAAGCTGATAAAGGCTTCTTGATAATTCTTTATTGTTTTCATAAAGCCTGTCTAAAGACTTTTTAATTTTTGAATGAGAATCAATAGTTGAAAGCAAAATTTGCTCATTAAGGGGGTATTCAATAAATCCATCCGCTAAATTCATAAACGAACAATTTTCATGCTTGTTTAAAAGCAAAATAATTTGAGTATTTTCATTTTTTGAATTCGATTTTATTTGGCGAATCATAAATTCGCAATTTTCATAACCATTTTCAATTAATATAATATCAGCACTAAAATGATGAATTTGAGTCAAAATATCTTCAACATTTCCAGAAGAATCCATAACATCAACATCATTTTGAAGCATCAAAATAGAACTGATTTGGTCTTTGGCATTTTTGTCATTAAACAATAAAAAAATTTTAGTCATACAAAAATTGTAGCAAAGCTATTTATCATGGCAATTTTTATATATTTTTTAATATTTATTAATATAGAAATTGAATTAATTCTTTTGCAGTTTTAATATCTGCATCAATTATTAAATCAGCCTTTGTTTTTCTTGTTTTTAAAATGTTTAAAATTGGCTCTAAATATACTCTTTCACGAGCTGACAAATTTGCTTTTGCATATCTAAACAACGTTGCAACAACGCTCCAACCGTCAATTTTATTGTTAATTCGATAATTTAAACCTTTGAAAATTATTTCTTTATTATATTCTTCAATTTTTTCAAGCTTTAAAAATTCTAATTTAGACAATACTTTTTTAATATCGCAATTAGATAAACCTTTATAAAAAGCACACAACGAAAGCGCCATTTCGATATCAGAACTGTCATGGTTTCTTATTTCAATATATTTTTTCAAACGAACATCTGGAAAACAAAGACTTTGTTGAAGAATATAGTCTTCCATTGTTGCTTGGTGAGCTTTATAGCCATATTTCAAAAATTCTTTGAAATTAATTTTGCCACTGAATTCAATCATTTTATTATCACGCTCAATGAAAATCATTGGAACATTTAAAATTTCAGAAATATAATTTTTGAATATATTTTTACTTGCAAGAACACCTTTAAAAATATTTTTATAAAAACAATTACAGCGCTCTTGTCCAGTATATCTCCAAACGTTTGCCCTTAGTGAGGTTTTATCACTCATTTTGTTTGCTTCAAATGGACTATTAGCACACAAACCCATCATGAAAGGCATAATCAAATTAAAAAATTTCAATTTTAAAAACGCATCGTTTGAATCTTTGTAATCAATGTTAATCTGAATTCCTGCGGTTTGACGCATCATTTTTGGCGCCAATTCGCCATAACGACATTTTGGCATGTAATTATTCATAATTTGGTAACGTCTTTTTTCAAGCAATTCAATATCATCAGGCAAAGAAACAGGAGAAATTCCATAACCAACAAAAACAACATTATAAACGTCAGCAATTTTGTCTAATAATTTAATAATTTTTTCTGCTCGACTTTGAATTGAAAAAATATCTTTTTTAGGAGCAAAGCTAATCTCTAATTGGCAACCTGGCTCAAGAGAAATCGAAGTGCCATCAGAATCAAAAGCACCAATAATTGTTTTATTATCGCAAATTAGCTCCCAAGAAGAAATTGAGGCAAAATGCTTAATTATCTTTTCTAAAGATTCATAAGGAGCATTTTTTAAAGTTTTTTTATCAAGACTTAATCTTTCATATTCAAGTCCAATTAAAAACTCTTTTTTATCCTCTTTGTAATATTTTTCAATTTCTCTTAAGTTAAGCTTCTTATGCGTGTTTTTTTGTTGTTTATTTTCAATCAAACTGAGCATATTAAACATATTAACACAAACATCTAAAATAATATTGCTCAAAAGTGCAATATAATAATAAATATATTATCTTTTCATGCTAAAATTATCTTATGAGCCTAAATTACATTCTAAGAGCAAAAAAATTCAAAGCCAAAAAATCGCTTGGTCAAAATTTTCTTATAGACGAAAATATTATTTCTTTTATAGCAAATCATGCCTCAAAAGAGGATGAAATTTTGGAAATTGGACCAGGGCTTGGCTTTGTCACAGAACAATTAATCGAAAATTCAAAACGTGTTGTAGCACTTGAAATCGACAAAGATGCAATAAATATTTTAAACAAAAATCTTGGCAAATACGAAAATTTTCATTTAATCGAACAAGACATTTTAAAAACCAATATCGATGATTTGCCTTTCACAAAAGAAAAAATCAAAGTAATTGCAAATATACCATATTATATTACCTCTCCAATTTTGGTTCATTTGCTTGGTGAAATTGATGAATTAGCGCATAAAAACAGAAATAGAATTTCGCAGATTATTTTAATGGTGCAATTAGAAGTTGCAAACCGAATCGTTGCAAACGAAAATTCGCAAAACAAAGAATACGGGCAGCTTTCGATTCTTTCTCAAATGTATAGCGAAGCACAAATTATTAAAAAAGTTCCCAAAAATTGCTTCTCTCCAGCGCCAAAAGTCGACAGTGCTCTTGTTAGCTTTGAAATTAACGACAAACCAAGAGTAGAAATAACAAGATTACTCAAAAGAACGGTTAAAGCAATCTTTATGGCAAGAAGAAAAAACGTTAAAAATTCACTTCTTAATGCTGAATTTGTTGGAGTTGAGCAAGCTCTTGAAAAAGCAAAAATCGACAAAACAACAAGAGGAGAAAAGCTTTCATTAGTCCAAATTCAAGAACTTTCAATCGCTTTAGAGGAATTTAATTAATGAAAATTAAAATCAAATGCCCCGCAAAAATCAACCTTGATTTAAAAGTTTTCCCAATTAATCCAGACGGATATCATCCAATTAAAAGCATAATGCAAACAATTAATCTATTTGATTATTTAACAATTTCAATATCAAAAGGAGATTCAATCAAGCTTAGCGGAAATAGCAACGAAATTCCTTATGATGAAAAAAATATTTGTTTTAAAGCTGCAAAACTTTTTTTAGAAACTATTGAAAAAAAATATAAAGTAGAAATTTATATTGAAAAAAATATTCCAGTTTGCGCAGGACTGGCAGGAGGCTCAACGGACGCAGCAGGAGTTTTATATGGTTTAAATAAATTATTAAATGAGCCATTAAACAAAAAACAAATTCATAATCTTGCAAGCAAACTTGGCTCAGATTTAAACTTTTGTCTTGTTGGAGGAAGACAACTTTGCGAAGGACGAGGAGAAATCTTAACAAAACAAGAATTTGCCGACTTTCCTCTAACGCTTGTTAAGCCAAAAAAACTTCAAATTTCAGCTAAAGAAGCATATATTGCATTTGATAATTTAAAAGAAAAACCAACAATGCCAAATTATCTTGAATTTGCTCTTCTGAATAAATATAGCGAATTACAATTTTTAAATTCAAAAGACTTGCAAATGTCTGGTTCTGGTCCAACATATTTCATCCAAAAAGAAAAACTTGATTTTGAATTAAATGAGGATTATCAAATAATTGAAAATTTAAAAGCGATTAATTTTGGCGTAATTGAAATTATATAATATCCGGAATTTTAGGACCATTCATTCTTTTATAAAGCTCAATTGCTTCTTTTGAAACACTATCGCCAGACAAAAGTTTTGAATAAGTTTCCGCAATAAATTCCCCAGGCCCAGTTGTTGCATAAGCAGAAACACTAAAAGCAATTTTTTGCTTTTCTTTATCGTCAAGCCATTTTTTCAATTCTTCAGGATAAAACTCGCTTGATTTAAACATGCCAGAAGCGCTGACTCTATCTTGATAATAATCTTGCAAATGTCCCATTTCATGAAACAAAGAAGAAAATTTTTCATTTGATGTTCTAATTTTAAAATTTTCTTGATAATCTCTAAGAATTCTTGAAAATTCCATTAATGCATCAAAATCGGTTGGCGCATTGGTTATTCTTTCAAGCAATTCTTGCTTTTGAAAAGGAGAAGAGTTTTGCAATATATCTGGTCTTGCAAAAAGTTTTTGAGCAAATTCTTTTGGTCTATATGCAAATAAAGAAACATTGAATTTCATGTGTGACAAAATGCTTAATAATTCAACTTTTTGACCATAATTTAAAGAATTTTTATCATTACGAAAAAGATTAATCAAATTTTGCGCATAAGCGATTTCTTTTTCTGTTCCATAAAACCCAGGAATTTCAACCCCATCATTTGTCACATCACAAAAAGAATCAATAACATCATCCAATCTTTTTTGAATTTGAGAATCTATTTGATTAATTCCAAAAATATTTTTATTAATATTAAATGTTCTAAATGTTGCATTAGCGCTCATTAAAGTTTTCTCATCATCCTCAATGAATCGAACTCTTCTTGGAATTTCCGCCAAACCTAAATGAGCATTTTTAAAACCAACAAACCCTTCGTTTATATAATTAAGAACTTCAAGAGTATCACTTTCACCCAAGGTTACTTCTTCAACGCCAATATCTGAAGCGAATTTATGAGCTTCTTGCAAGGTTTTTGCGGGAACAAAATCAATTTTTTGGTATTCTTTTTTAGCTTTTCTGATTTTTAAATCCTCGATAAAATAAACTACTTTATCAAATAAATCAAGCGAATCGCTCTCTTTTGGTGATTTAACAAAAATGTCAAATTCTAAAGGCTTTTTTGCAATTGGATTATTTGTTGAAAAATTCGATGTTTTTCCAACAAATTTTTTGGCACTAATAGATATTTGAGAAGCAATTTTATTTATCATGTTTTACCTTAAAACAACCTTTGGAGCTTTTAATTTGCCATATAATGCTTGAGCATTTTTTGGCAATTCTTTGCCTGCAAGCAAATATGCATAAGCTTCCGCAACAAATTCGGGAGCTCCATAACAAGCATAAGGAGAAATTTCAAAAGCTGCCTTTAGTGCTTCTTTGTCATTAAGCCAAGCATTCATTTCCTTTGTATAATTTCTTGAATCCCTGTAATCTCCCATTGAAGCCATATAAAAAATATCCATATCTTGAAGGTGTCCAACTTCATGAAAAAGAGTTTTGTGTTTGAAAGAATTATTTTTAATATTAAATTCAAGAGATTTGTAGTCTTTCAAAAATTTATATAAAGTTATAAAATTTTCATCATCAGAAACGGAATTAATTTCTTGCGCAAAAAGAGCAACATCAATTTCATCAAATTCACCCCAACAACCAGCCTCGAGCATTTTAATAATTAAATCTTTAGGAAAACGATTAAGCTGAGATGTTTTTTCATATATCACCCTAATTCCATTATATAAATCAATTTTTTCATCATAACTGAGATTATCAATACTATCTCTTTTTTTGAGTAATTCATTAAAAAATTCGTCAAAATCAGGTTTTACAATCTCGTTATTTAAAAATATTCCATCAGAAGTTTCGAAAAACACTTCGTCTTTTTTTAATTCATTAAAAATTCGAGAAATTTCAGATTCTAATTCTTCAACATCATAAGTGTTTTTATTAACTATAAGCTCACCTCCTGCAAAATATCTTGATGACATTTGAACATTGCCAAATTCTTCAAAATAAATATAGCGAGGTAATCTTGGTTTTAATCGAGTCGTATTTTTAATTAAACAAAGACCTTCATTAATATAATTCACAACATCAAGCGATTCATCGGAAAAATCAGTATATTGAGCAATTCCCAAAATTCTTTTTCCAAAATCAATTGCTTCGCCAATAGTTTTTGCTGGTTTGAAATCAATGTTTTTAACACCACAAAAAGGCATATAATAAGCATTTGAAATCTTATTTATTGAATTATCGCATTTTGTTAAATTAGAATTAAAAGAACTTTTCGAATTCTGATTTTTAATATAATAATTTTGATAATTTGTGATTGAAGAAATGTTCATAACACGAAAATTAAAACAAAACACACTAAAAAATTGCCAAATTTATTTTTTTAAAGCATTACAAATATAAGCCATACAATCAAAATAATAATCTTTAATTTGAGGCGTAATTTTTAAATTAGGTAAATAATTTTTATAATTAAAATAAAATTCTGCCTGTTCTGCCCTTGCTTCAATTTCTCCTAAATCGGCATAATATCTATCAATATCATCAAAATCATAATCAATTTTTAAATTAATCAAATCTAAGGGAGAATAAGAAATTTTAAAAGGTTTACCATTAGAATCTAATAAATCAGGGTAAGAAAACTCAATTTGTTGATTTAATTCAAAACAAGGAGGAGAATCTTTTTTGTCAAAAAAAGGAAACGTTTTAAGAAAATCCGCAAATTCAATATTTTTGTATTGTTTTGGATGTTTTTCTTTTAGTTTTTCATACAAAACACGAGCACCATTTTGTGTATTAATAATGATTTGTTCTTGTCTTGCATGGGTCAATTCATGCCTTAGCGTTCCTGAAAGGGAAAATATTTTCTCATCACCTTGGATATAAATTGCATCCTTTGGTGGCTTTTCATAAAAAGGAATAACAAAATCAATCACAGGAATTTCAAGCCCATTTGATAAATCCTGCATTGCATAAGTTCCGTTGTCAAATCTTACATTGCTTCTTGGGGAAAGTTTTTCTGTGTTAATAAAAATTTTATTTTGAGAAGAAACATAACAAGCGCACATATCCTTTTTCATACGCCTAAAAACTAACTCAGGCTTTTGAAAATCCATTCCAAGCGCCTTTATTTCTTTTGCCATATCTTCATAAATCAAATCATAAGCTTTAATAAGTTCTTTTTTAACTTTATTTATTTCTAAAGATTTATCAGCAGATATTCTTCCTAAAATTGTCTTTAAATCAACACCCGACGAATTTTCAAATTCTTTTGGAGTTGATTTTTTTCTAATAGGGTTATTTTTTGAATCAGACCTTAAAAGCCCACTGTAACTAATTTTTGAAAAATTTACACGCATAACCATATAAATAAACTAAATATAAAATTTTGCTATAAAAACAAAGCTCAATATGATATAATTAACGAATCAGAATAGAGGATGTTAGACAATATGTTACAATCAGTGCCATCGGCAATTAAAAACGCTTTTCGTGGAAGTTTTATCAAAAAAATATGCAATTATTTACACGATTGCGTTAGAGAAGAAGTTAAATCTTCAACTTTTAGGAATCTAAAAGGCGACAAAGAAAACAAATGGGCATTTTTAGAAGGCGAAGAGCAAGTTTTCAATAAATTTGACGAGCCTTTAATGCTTGATGGCACAAACAGCTATTTAACTGAATTGATGATTCAATCTGAAATGAATCAAAAAGACAAATATTTAATTTATGGCTATTTATTTTTAGTTGGAAAAAACGGCAAATCAAAAAAAAATAACGAATTTTTAACCCCTCTTTTATACGCTCCTGCAAAATTAGAAAGAGTTGGCTTAAATCTTCAACTAACAATCCAAGAAGATGTTTTATCCTTGAATACTGGTGCAATCGCCCAATTAATCCAAAGAGAAGATGAGCAAGAAACGGATGCAATGCTTGCAGGCTTGTTGGATGTTGTTCCAAAATTACCCCTAACACAAGAAGGTGTAGATATATTTTTAACAACCTTAAAATCGCTTGCTCCAAATGTTGAAATAATGCTTAATATTGGCGCAACAGCAGATATCAAACAAGACGAAAACGATTTTTATAACAGAAGCACAACCATTGAAGATATCGAAAATGGCAATTTTGATTTTGATTCAATTGAAACAATTCAAACTTCTACCACTCCAAAAATGGAAACATTAACAGTTGAAAGAACTCAAGCAGTAATTTTAACAACTCGCCCAACAGTCACAGCAGGCGTATTACATGAACTTATGCAAATAGCTGAAAAGCCTTCAGGAGTTCATAGAGAAACTGTTTTAAACGTAATAAACCAAGAGTTTCTTGAATCAACAGGACAAGCAGAAGTAAAAATCGAAGATAAAGAATTATCAAACTTTTTCCCAGTTACCCCTTTAAGCCTATCGGATTCTCAAGAAGACGTTATAAGAAGCATTGAAGAAAATGATTTCTTGGCAGTTTATGGACCTCCAGGAACAGGAAAAAGCCAAACAATTGTAAATGTTGCAGCACATTTAATTGCAACAGGCAAAACCGTTTTGGTTGCAAGCAGAATGGATAAAGCAGTCGATGTTGTGGCTGAAAGATTAAACCAATTAAATGCACCATATCTTGCGCTTCGTGCGGGTCGTGCTAATTATCAAAAACAATTAAGCCTTGAATTACAAGAACTTTTATCTAACAAAATCGAGCTTAATTCAGGCTATGACGACAACATGGTCGCTGATGTATCAGATATGAAAGAGCTTTTGAAGGATATAAAAAGACTTGAAGACACTGCGCATTCAATTTTATCTTTAGAAAAAAAATATACAGAAATTTTTGATGAATATGAGCAAATTAAAGATACGGTTGCCGATTTAACGCTAATTGCCGACAAAATCAAATTTGTTCAATTGGAAGAAGTTAAAAAAATATTTAATATTATTGAAGAAATTGAAAATAAATACAAAAAGAGCTTTTTTGACAAAATCAAGCTTTTCTTTGATTATCGAAAAATTAAAAAGCTTTTAAATCTTCATAAAGTTTTAAACGACGAAATATTGAAAAAATTGCCTTATGAGCTTAATGTTGCCCTTGAAAGAGCAAAACTTAACCAAGTTGAAGACGAAATTTTTTCAAAAGGCAATTTACACCAAATTTTAAGAAGAATTAAAACTCTTAAATCAAAACAAAAGAAATTAGCAATTGATATTTTAAAAAACAAACGAAGAACTGCGCTAAAAAACATTCTTTGTGATGCAATCAAAAGAAGAAGATTAACAGTTCATGCAAAATCATTAACATCAAGAAAAACAAACCTTCAAAATAAAATCCTAGAAAAAGAAGACTTTAAACCATTATTGGCAGCATTTCCTTGCTGGTGCACAACAACATACGCAATTTCAAACAGCTTGCCATTAAAACCAGCAATGTTTGATGTTGTAATTATTGATGAAGCTTCACAATGCGATATTGCTTCTTGTATTCCTGTATTATTCAGAGCAAAAAAAGCTATCATTGTGGGTGACGACAAACAATTGCCGCACTTGTCTTTCCTTGAAAAAGCAAAAGAACAAAGCTTTTTATCTCAATATAACATTGATGAAAGATACCAATTAACTTGGAGATTTAGGGATAATTCAATGTTTGACCTTGCAAATTATTATTCAACAACTCCAGTATTATTAGACGAGCATTTCCGCTCCCCTGCACCGATTATTGATTTTTCAAGCAAAGAATTTTATGGCGGAAAAATCAAAATAATGAGCCCAAATATAAATACAGGAGAAATAGTTGAACTAAGAATTGTTAGGGATGGTCGTGTTGACCACGACGCAACAAGAAACGTTGTCGAATGTGAAGAAATAGTTAAAACAATTCAAGAATTAATAATAAAAGACCGAGACGAAAACACAGGCGAACCAATCTCGATTGGCGTAATTTCGCCATTCAGAGCGCAAGTTGACCTAATTAAAAAAGCAATGTTAAAAGTTTTTGACGGAGATACAATTTTAAAACACAAGCTTGATGTTGGCACAGCGCACACTTTCCAAGGGGACGAAAGAGATGTGATGCTTTTGAGTTGGACATTTGCCCCCAACTCACATACTCAAAGTTTGATTTTTGCGCAAAAACCAAATCTTTTCAATGTTGCAATAACTCGTGCTCGCCATAAATTAATCAATTTCATTTCAAGAGACATTAATGAACTTCCAGAAGGCTTGCTTCGAAACTATTTGGAATATGTTAGAAAAATAAACTCAAACAAAACAAAAAATATATTTAAAAACGACTTTGAACGTGAAGTTTTTGATGAAATTATTGAAGAATTTCCAACGCTAAACAGCGAAAACAAAATCCTAGCGGGGGTTGAAATGGGTTCTGTTAGCGCTGATATTGTAATTGACAAAACAGTTGTTGAAATTGATGGCGTTGAAGACGAAATCAAATCTCGATATAACGATATGAAAAAACAAGCGATTATGGAGCGCTGCGGATTCAATGTTATGAGAATAACAAAAAGAGAATGGCAGCTTTCAAAAAGCGCCTGTCTTGATAGAATCCGTCAAGCAATAAATATTTAATTTAATCCCGAGTTAAGCTCGGGGTTATTAATTTATGTAAATAATGGATTACTTTTGCTCAAGTAATAATATTTTTTGACGAAATACAATTTGTATTATTTTACAGGAGCAATTTGTATATGGGACTTGTTATTAATGGTGACAATAGTGGCTATGCGCCACAAGGAGAACCAAAACCAACAGGAAGCCCTCAACCAGGTTCATTAATTGATGAATCAGTTTTTGCAGGGTTTTCGCAAGAAGGAAAAGATTTTGCACTAAGAGCTCAAAGAGAAGATTTAGACTCTAGTTTTGCAGAATTATTCTTTTCAAATGGTTTTATGAATGGCAATTTTGATGAAATAAGCAAATATGCAGGAACTTGGGATGGAGTTCGCGCAACAGTTGTCGACAATGGCTCAGGAAGATATATTGAACTCGACCTTGATGGCGATGGAAGATATGACCAAAGAGCCGAATATGACGAAAACGGCAGAAAAACCGAAGAAGCAATTGATTCAAATATGGATGGAAAGCTCGACACAATAATTGCTTATGATGAAGAAGGGAATGCGACAAGTATGCTTGTTGATGAAGATTACGATGGTTGCATTGATTTTTCTGAATCTGCAAGCGATGATGAATAAAAAATAAAGCATAACAAAAACACCCTAAAAATAGGGTGTTTTTTACATTGTTATTTTTTTGATAAAATTATCTTATGGAAAAACAAAATTTAAATTCACATCACCTCGCACTTGAATTTGATAAAATTTTATCAAACCTTTCAAATTATGCTAATTCATCATTAGGACAAAACGCTTGTTTAAATCTTGAAATATTAGACAAAAAAGCTCAAATCGAATATGAATTAACTCTTGTCGACGAAGCAAAAAAAATTATTGACGACAATAATTCAAGCGCACCAATAGAAAACCTTAATCCGCTTGATGAAATTTTTAAACAAAATTATTTTAATGCAATAGAAATAATTGAACTAGCTAAACATTTAAGATGTGCAAGAATTACAAGAAACTACATCTTAAAAAACGAAAATAGTACAAATTTAAATGAAATAATCAAAAATCTTTATATTGATAAAACTTTTGAAGAAAATATTTTTAACATTTTCGACAGCGAATTAAACATTAAAGACAGTGCTTCTGATGTTTTAAAATCCCTTAGAAATTCATACAAAGACAACAAAGATAATTTAAAAAACGCAATTAATCAACTGCTTCAAAATCATTCATTTGTTGATAATTTACAAGACACAATTGTAACCAATCGAGATAATCGCCCAGTTTTCCAAGTGAAAGCGAGTTGCAAAAACAAAGTTCAAGGCATAATTCACGATATTTCATCAACAAATTTGACATATTTTATTGAACCAAGCTCTCTTGTTCCTTTGTCAAACAAATTAAGACAAATTGAAATTGAAATCCAAGCTGAAATCGATAGAATATTGATGAGCTTATCAAACCAATTTAAATCAATACAAAAAGAATTAAGCCACAATGAAACCCTTTTAATAAAGCTTGATGTTGTTTTTGCAAAAGCAAAATATTCTATCCATTTAAGCGCAACAAGCGCACAATTAGCAGAAGAAAAAATAATTGATGTTCAAGGAATGAAGCACCCTCTTTTAATTGAAGTTAAAAAAGAAGACGTTGTTGCAAATGATTTTATTCTTGGCAAAGATTATGAATGCCTTTTAATTACAGGCTCAAACACTGGAGGAAAAACAGTTGCCCTTAAAACAGCAGGCTTGATGGTTTTAATGACAAAAGCAGGCTTGCATATTCCTTGTTTGGGAGCAAAAATTTATCCATATAAAAATATTTATTGTGATATTTCCTCTGAACAAAGCTTAGAGCAAGGTTTTTCAACTTTTAGCGCACATATTAAAAACATTTCAAATATTTTAGAAGAATTAAACGAAAACGATTTAATTTTATTAGACGAACTAGGCTCTGGAACAGATCCACAAGAAGGAGCAAGTCTTTCTCGAGCAATTTTAGAATATATCAAACAAAAAAATTCCCAAGGAATAATCACAACCCATCTTGGAGAATTAAAAACCCTAAAATATGAAGATAAATATTTTGAAAACGCAACTGTCCTTTTTGATATTGCAACCCTAAAACCAAAATATAACTTAATCGTTGGAATGTCAGGAACATCAAATGCAATTGATATTTCATCGCAACTTGGCTTAAACGATAAAATCATCCAAAGAGCAAGAGAAATCCTCATCGATGGAAACAGTGAAAATTCAAAAATATTTTTAGAAATAGAAAAAACAAATCAAAGCTTAATTAAAAAAGAGCAAGAAGCAAGTGTTCATTTGGAAAATGCAAAAAATGCAAAAGTCGAGCTTGATGAAAAATTAAAAGAAGCAAAGCAAAACAAGAAAAAGTCCCTTGAAAATTTCAAAAAGAAATTCCAAAACCAGCTCGATTCCGCTCGAGAAGAAATTAAAGAAATTGTCGATGAAATAAGAAAAGAAAAATCGCTTAAAGTTGCAATGCGCTCATATAACCGCTTAAACAAATTAGAAAGCGCTATTAGAGAAGAGTTCAGTGCAAACGACGACAAATTAAGCGAAAAATTCATCGATTTAGACCCTGCCGAATTAAAAATCGGACAAAATGTTTTAATTAAAAAGCTTGAACAAGTAGTGATACTAGATTCTCTTCCAGACAAAAAGGGTAATGTTGAAATAAGAATTGGAAATATTAAATCAAAAATTCATATTTCGAAATTAGCAAAAACAGACAAAAAAGTAGCACCTCATTTGAAAAAAGTTCAAGTAAGCTTTGATAATTCCGATAATTTATTATCAAGGCTTGATTTAAGAGGAATGAGAGCATTAGAAGCAATTGAATATCTTGACGAAAAGCTTGACAAAGCAAGTCTTAGAGGCTTGAATCAAATAACTGTTATCCATGGCTATGGCACAGGCGCATTAAAATCAGCAGTAAATGATTATCTTAAAAATTCGCCCTATGTTGCCAAGTTTTATTACGGAGACGAAACCCAAGGCAGAGATGGTGTCGTTATAGTTGATTTATTATGATAGAAAACTTAAAAAAAGAATTAAAAAACTTAGCAGAAGAAAAATATCAAAAATTTAGCGCAAAATTAACCCCAAACACAAATAACATCCTAGGGGTTAGATTGCCAATTTTAAGAAAATTAGCCAAAAAAATAGCAACAAGCAACTATCAAGTCTTTTTTAAAGAAAACGACGACGAATTTTTCGAATTAACCATGCTGGAAGGCATGATAATTGGCTATTTACCAAATGACAAACAGAAAAAATATATCGAAAAATTTATTCCAAAAATAAACAATTGGGCAATTTGCGATAGTTTTTGTTGCGGAGTTAAAAATTTAACAAAAGATTTTCTTGAACCATATTTTAAATCATCAAAAGAATATTATCTTCGATTTGCCTTTGTTATTTTATTAAATTATTTCATAGATTCAGATTATGAATATGTTATTGAAAAAATTTCAAAATTCAACAATGAGCAATATTATGCAAAAATGGCGGTTGCTTGGTGTTTATCAATTTGCATAATCAAAAATTACGATAAATGTTTAAAAGATATTCAAAAAATCGAAATTCATCCTTGGACTAAAAACAAAGGAATCACAAAAGCAATAGAATCACTAAAATTAACAAAAGAACAAAAAGAAGAACTGAGAAAAATAAGAAACAAAAAAAGCTCCTAAAAATAGGAGCTTTTTTAAAATTATATATTCTACTATGCCATAGCGTTTTGAATTGCAACCGCACAAGCAACAGTAGCACCAACCATTGGATTGTTGCCCATACCGATTACGCCCATCATTTCTACGTGAGCAGGAACAGAAGAAGAACCTGCAAATTGAGCGTCACCGTGCATTCTTCCCATAGTGTCTGTCATACCATAAGAAGCAGGACCAGCAGCAACGTTATCAGGGTGAAGTGTTCTACCTGTACCACCACCAGAAGCTACTGAGAAGTATTTTCTATCATTTTCAAAACACCATTTTTTATATGTGCCAGCAACTGGGTGTTGGAATCTTGTTGGGTTAGTTGAGTTACCTGTAATTGAAACATCAACGCCTTCTTTAATCATGATTGCAACACCTTCAGAAACATCATCAGCACCATAGCAACGAACTTTTGCTCTTTCGCCATCAGAGAATGGAGTTTCTTTTTTAATTTTTAATTCGCCAGTTTTGTAATCATATTCAGTTTCAACAGAAGTAAAGCCATTGATTCTTGAAATGATATGAGCAGCATCTTTTCCAAGACCATTCAAGATAACTCTTAAAGGCTCTTTTCTAACTTTGTTAGCATTTCTTGCAATACCGATAGCACCTTCAGCAGCTGCAAAGGATTCGTGACCTGCTAAGAAACAGAAACATTTTGTTTCTTCTCTTAAAAGCATAGCGCCTAAGTTACCATGACCTAAGCCAACTTTTCTTGAGTCACCAACTGAACCAGGAATTGCAAACGCTTGCAAGCCAATACCGATTGCTTCAGCAGCATCAGCAGCGTTTTTAATGCCTTTTTTAATTGCAATTGCGCAGCCTAAAGTATATGCCCAAGAAGCATTATCAAACGCAATTGGTTGAATTCCTTTAACGATTTCGTCAACATTTATACCTTTTGATAAACATAATTCATTAGCTTCATCCAAAGAAGAAAAACCATATTCTTTAAGAACTTTGTCTAATGTAGCTTTACGTCTATCTTGTCCTTCAAATTTTGCCATTTTTATTTTTCCTTATAATTAAATTCTACTCGTGGCTCCTGTGGGTATTTCGACTTTGCTTCGCTACTCGCTTCGCAGTCTCAATTATCCTACGTCGCCATTAACGTGCACACACCGAAGCTCATCGCTTCGCCGCTATCGCACTCACCTTATGCTTCACGAGGGTCAATAGTTTTCACTGCATCTGCAAAACGACCATAAGTTCCGATATTTTTTTCGTAAGCTTCTTTCGCGTCAACACCTTTTTTAATAGCATCCATAACTTTTCCAAGATTTACGAATTTATATCCGATTACTTCATCGTTTTTGTCTAAACCAAGCTCAAGAATATAGCCTTCTGTTAAAGAAAGATATCTTACACCTTTTTGTTTAGTAGAGTGAATTGTACCAGTCATTGAGCAAAGACCTTTTCCTAAGTCTTCCAGACCAGCACCAACAGGAAGTCCATTTTCAGAAAATGCAGTTTGAGTTCTACCATAAACGATTTGCAAGAATAATTCTCTCATAGCAACGTTAATAGCATCGCATACTAAGTCTGTATTTAAAGCTTCAAGAATAGTTTTTCCAGGTAGAATTTCCCCAGCCATAGCAGCAGAGTGTGTCATACCAGAACAACCAATTGTTTCAACCAATGCTTCTTGAATAACTCCTTCTTTAACATTCAAAGTTAATTTACAAGTTCCTTGTTGAGGAGCGCAACAACCGCAACCATGTGTTAAACCATTAATGTCTTTAATTTCTTTAACTTTTGTCCAAAGACCTTCTTGAGGTATTGGAGCTGGGCTGCCTTTAATACCACGCGCAACACAACATTTTTCTTCAATTTCTGAAGTAAGTTCTATATGAGCCATTTGACCTCCTTTTATACTAACAAAATTTATATGATAATTTTATTACAAACAAAATTTAAATGCTAATAAAAATATGCTATAATCACATAGTTATTTTTAAAGGAGAACACAAATGAAAGACGAAACAAAATGCTTACATTCAGGATACAAACCAGAAAATGGCGGACCAGGAGTCATGCCAATATATCAAAGCACAACGTTTCGTTTTGATACAACGGATGAAATCGCAGCTGTTTTTGACGACCCTACAAAAGCACATATCTATTCTCGTTTTACCAATCCAACAGTTGATTGTGTCGAGAAAAAAATTGCCGATTTAGAAGGCGGAGTTGCTGCAATGTGCACAACATCAGGTCAAGCGGCAAGTTTAATTTCAATTTTAAATATTGCTTCAGCAGGCGACAGAATCCTTTCGACAAGTGCAATTTACGGAGGAACGGTTAATCTTTTTGCAGTTACAATGAAAAAATTTGGAATAACTGTTGATTTTATAGATGTTGATGCAAGCGATGACGAAATTCAAAAAATGATTCAACCAAACACAAAAGCAATTTTTGGTGAAACATTAACAAATCCAAGCTTGCAAGTTTTAGACATTGAAAAATTTGCAACTATTGCACACAAAAATAATATTCCATTAATTATAGATAACACCTTCCCAACTCCAATTTTATGCAAACCAATTGAATTTGGGGCGGATATTGTAATTCATTCAACAACAAAATATATGGACGGGCACGCTCTTCAAGTTGGAGGAGTTATAGTTGATTCTGGCAAATTCGACTGGGCAAATGGAAAATTTAGCGAATTTACTGAAGTCGATGAATCTTATCATGGAATGATTTATACAAGAGATTATCCAGCTTGCCCTTATATCATCAAAGCAAGAGCTCAATTAATGAGAGATTTTGGGTGTTATCCTTCTGGTATGAGCGGATTTTTATTAAATCTTGGACTAGAAACATTAGCGCTTAGAATGGAAAGATATTGCGAAAATGGTTTAAAATTAGCTAAATTTTTTGAATCTCATCCAAAAATTGAAACAATTAACTATCCAGGTTTAGAAAATAACAAATATCACGCATTAGCAAAAAAATATCTTCCAAAAGGAACTTCTGGAGTTATGAGTATAACCATCAAAGGCGGAAAACAGGAAGCTGTTAAATTTATGGATAAACTTCAAATGGCTTCAAAAGAAGTTCACGTTGCAGACATTAGAACTTGCGTTTTACACCCTGCAAGTGCTACACATAGACAATTAACAGACGAACAACTTATTGCTTGCGGAATAAACCCCGGAATGGTTCGAGTTTCATGCGGTTTAGAAAATATTGAAGATATAATCAAAGATTTTGAACAAGCACTTAGCTAAAGAAATTTAAAATATAACTTTTAATTTGCGCAACATAAAAAATACAAATTGTTGCGCTTATTAATAGCGCAGGTCCAAATGGCATTAGGCAAAATTTTTCTTCGCCTTCTTTTGTTTCATCAAGTTTTTTGTTTCTAATTTCAGCTAGGATATTTTTTAGCGCCCAAAGAAGCAATATCGCAACAAAAATTGTTAAAATTGTATAAGTGACATCGTTTTTAATAAATTGAAAATGATTCATCAAAAACAACAAAATTATAGAAAAAAATACAAGAATATAAGAAACACAAAGCGCTTTTTTGTTTTCTTTAAACGATTGATAAATTAATATTGGAATCACACTAAAAGTTTGAATTAAAATGCTTAGAGCTATTACAATAATCAAACCTTTCCATCCAAAAATAGCCCCCAAGCCAAGAGCAATAAGACTATCTCCTTCGCCAAACATTCTACAACCAGCAAATAAATATCCCAATCTTGCCAAAACTTCAAATACCAAAAAACCAAAACCAGCGCCAATTAAAGCTTGAATGATATTTACATCGCCAAGATTTAAATAAGAATACAATAGCGAAACGCCAAGAAGAATATAAGCATGATAATCAATAATAACGGTTTCAAGAAAATCTGTTGTGCTCATTGCAATAAAAAGAGCAAAAATAATACACAAGAAAAGCGCTTTTAAGCTTAAACCAAAAGCAAAATACGAAAGCAGAAACATTGAAGCGCAAATGAATTCAACTAATGGATATTGAAAAGAAATTTTCGTTTTACAAAAAGCACACTTTCCTCTTAAAAAAATGTATGATAAAAGCGGTATATTCATATACCACTTTAATTGATTTTGACATTTTGGACATTTTGAGCGCTCAAAAACCATGTTTTCGCCAGATAGCCCTCTTAGTGCTACAACATTCAAAAAAGAGCCAACGCACAAACCAAAAAGTCCAACGTATAAAGCTATAAACCAAACAGGAATAAGCTCAAGGTTATTCATATTTATGCAAACCTTTTTTTGAAATAATTTCAAATAACTTTTGAATTGCTTTTTTGAGTTTTCTTGAAACTTGCATTTGAGAAATATTCAATTTTTCAGAAATTTCTCTTTGATTTAAACCTTCGTAATAATTTAAAATAACAAGCTCTTGTTCGATAGGCTCAAGTCTTTTTATAGCATCATCCAAAATTATTCTATTTTCATAGCTATTAAACGCTTCGCTTTGGCTTTCATCCTCAATTTTTTCCACAAGAGAAATTGAATTTTCATCACTTCCAACAATTTGATCGATAGAAATTGTAGTCGTTCTTCTATCAAGATTGTTGCATTCTTCAACTTTTTCTTGAGGCATTTGAAGAGCTTCAGCAATGTCTTTATCAGTTGGAGTTTTGCCAAGTTTTTCAGTTAATTCCAATGTTAGTTTATGAACCCTGAACGATAATTCTTTAATTTCTCTTGGCGCACGAATTATTGTTGTTTTGTCTCTTAAATAATGACGAATTTCGCCAGTTATTAAATAAGTTGCATAGGATTTGAAATTTTTGGATATTTCGGGATTATAAAGATCAACTGCCTTAATTAACCCCAAAGAGCCAACTTGAGTAATATCTTCAACAGGGTCAGTACAACGACGAGCAAGAGAACGAGCCACTTTTTTAACAATTGGCATACAAGCCAAAATAACTAATTCTTTTAATTTTTTTCTTGTTTTTTCGTCGTCTGTTGAATGATATTCATCAAGCCACAGATTAACATCTTCAATAGATAAAGTATTTTCTTCAATCATCACTTTATCCTACTTCTCTTCATTCCAAGAATACATTTTTCTTAATTCTTTTCCAACAGCTTCCAATGGGTGAGCAGCTTTTAATTTTCTTGTTGTTTTGAAATTGATTTGATTTGTATTGCATTCATTAATCCAATTTTTGGCAAATGTTCCATCTTGGATTTCTTCCAAAACTTTTTTCATTTCCTTTTTGGTTTCTTCAGTGATTATGCGTTTTCCTGTCATATAATCACCATATTCAGCAGTATTTGAAATCGATTTTCTCATTGCTTCAAAACCACCTTGATAAATCAAATCAACGATTAATTTCATTTCGTGGATACATTCAAAATAAGCATTTTCAGGAGCATAACCAGCTTCTGTTAATGTTTCGAAGCCTGCTTGCATTAAAGCGCAAACACCACCACATAAAACTGCTTGCTCGCCAAACAAATCTGTTTCAGTTTCAATTTTAAATGTTGTTTCAATAACACCAGCTCTTGCACCACCAATTCCAGCAGCATAAGCTAAACCATTAGCTAAAGCATTTCCTGAAGCATCTTGTGCAATAGCAATTAAGCAAGGAACGCCTTTTCCTTCAACATATTCGCTTCGAACAGTGTGCCCTGGTCCTTTTGGAGCAATCATAATAACATCAACATCGCTTGGCGCTTCAATCAAATTGTAATGAACATTAAAGCCATGAGCAAATGCAAGAGTTTTACCTGCGGTCAAATATGGTTTAATTGATTCTTTATAAACACGAGCCTGAACTTCATCAGGAAGTAAAATCATGATTAAATCAGCTTCTTGAGCAGCCTGATCAACATTTAAAACTCTTAAACCAGCAGCTTCTGCCTTAGCTTTAGATTTTGAGCCCTCATAAAGACCAACAACAACATTAACACCAGATTCTTTTAAATTTAGCGCATGCGCATGTCCTTGAGAGCCATAACCCATTATTGCAACAGTTTTGCCGTTTAATCTATTTAAATCGCAATCTTGTGCGTAATACATTTTAACCATCTTTTACTCCTTTAAAAAATAATTCTTTAATAATAGTTTAGTTTGTTCTTGTTTTTTGGTCAACAAATTAAATTTTTTAGAAGTTTTATATTCATATGAAAATCGGTAGTATAGATACTATAAATATATATAAAGCATTACGAGCTTCAAAAAGAAAAACAACACAATCACCAACAAGCACAAACGAAAGCTCGTTAGCAATATATTGTCCTCAAAATACACAAATTGCCCTAAACACACAAAAAGAGGATGATTACTTCAAATTTTTTATTAACAAAAAAGGAAAAGTAACAAAAAAAGAATATGATGAAGTAATTAAAAAACATCCAAGAACTCTTGTTTTATCAAAAAAACTTTGTGAAGACATACAAAAAAGAACAAATAGCTCGCCCGAAACAATTGGAAAAATCGCCCATGAGCTTAAAAAATTCTATGATAAAGAATATGGAAAATACACTATAATATCAGTTGGAACAAGTCCTGCGCCAGTTACGGAGGTTATGCAGAACCTTGGTTCAAAAGTTATTTTCCTGCCAATTACCGGTTTAAGAGAACTAGAGCAAAATCATTTATATTTTAATCGAGTAAATTATCCAACATTGGCTTCAAAACACGAAAATCTTCAAGCAATTATGGATTATTGCACCAAAAAAGGAATAACCAAAAAGGATACAGAGGCTATTATAATTTTAGATTTATGCGCATCTGGCAAAAGCGCAAGAATTATAAAACAGCTTTTAGTTGAAAGAAAAGATTTGGATGAAGACAAGATTTTTGTCCATGATTTAACAAAAACATTAGAATTTATTAAAGATAATAGCGATAGCGATTTAACGCCTTATGAAATTGATTGGCTTGATGCAGATATGAGAATGAGCAGATGTGCAAAATTGTGTAATGTTGCACACTTTTATTATGATAATTCAGGAAAAAATTCATCAAAATGCATCGTAAGAAAACCAAACGAAACAAATTTAAGCTTATTTAATAGATTTCAAAGTTTTTCACAGCCAAATGCTCGTGCTTGGGCGCTTTGCTCAACCCATGAGGCAATGAAATTAGAAGAAAGCACCAATTAAAGTTAAAACCCCCAAGGGTATTTCCATTCCGTAAGTCTCGTTTTGCTCGATAACGGAATTAAGGCATCGGGCTAAATTCGCATGATTCGATTGCTCCTGAGGGACTTCGTCCCATCCACAGGACTATTTTATTTCTAAAATTCATTTCATGAATTTAAGAACTAAAACATCGTCGCCATAGAACGGTTTTCGCTCTGTCCGCCAGACCTCGACGGTCTGCCGTCACGAGCTTCACACTCTTTTGCCCTCATCGGCGCTCATTAAGCCCAGTCGGGCTAAATTCGCTTGATTCGGGTATAAAAAAAATCCGCAAAAAGCGGATTAATGCTATAAAATCTGCATATGGAGGAAGGAGTGGAAAAGAGAACAACTTGTATAATGTAAATTCCCATATATAAAATGTATATAACTTTTATATCTCAAATGTAAATTTTTATAACAATTAGAATTTTTAAATCAAAAAAATTAGATAATATACAACAATGTTGTAATACAATAAAAAAGTGGTATTATAAATATAAAAAACCGTGATAGAATGAAGCAAAAAAGAATTAAAGAAGGCAGGAATTTTTAATGTCAAAGACATCAAAAGAATCTAAATTTATAAAATTTTTCAAAAGCGCTTTTTCACTAGTTGAGCTGATGATAAGCTTGATTACAATTTCAGTTATTGTATCAGCTCTTGCGCCCGTCATCACCAAAAAACTGGGTGGCAAAAGTGGCGTTTCAATTATGGAAAATAATTTAACAACGTACTGCGAAGAACACTTTAATTCTGATTGCAAACTATGCGATAGCTTTAAAAGATGTGTAGTTTGCGAAAAATCTTGTGTTTCAGGAACGACTAACGGTATCGATGATGATAAATGCACTTGCTTTAACTGCAACGCTCCAGATGGCGATTATTCGAACTTTTCTAACTGCGTAAAATGTAATAGACATGAATGTTTCCAATGTAATTCTGGTTATGGCTACACAGATACAAAAAACTGCGAACTTTGCGCCAAAGGTGATTATTCAAACGGTTGGGATGTTTGCAAAAACTGTGGCGATGGAAAATATACAGATGCAGCAGGAACAGCTTCTTGTTCAGATTGTCCAACAGGAAACAAATGTAATGCAGGCATAAGAACCCAATGCCCGGCTGGTCAATATCAAAATGATGTACGTCAATCAACATGTAAAACTTGCTCAGCTGGAACATATACAAGCTCAGCTGGTCAAGCAAACTGCACAAATTGCAGCACTGGATACTATCAAACTGCAACAGGCGCAACAAGTTGCAATACAGCTTGTTCATCAAAAACAGCAAATTGCGTTGAATGCGTAGCATCAACTGGCGTGTGCACAAAATGTGCTTCTGGTTATTATTTAAGTGGAAGTTCTTGCGTAAAATGCGAAGCAGGTTATTCTTGTAATGGTACATCAAGAACCCAATGTACTGCTGGAAAATATGCAGCAGCAGGTTCTTCAAGTTGTTCAACTTGCCCTGCTGGAAAATATTCTGCAGCAGGCGCTGGAAGCTGCACAACATGTAGCGCTGGAACATATTCTGCAGCAGGCGCTGGAAGCTGCACCGCATGCGCTACAAACACATACTCAGGAGCAGGGGCTTCTAGTTGCTCAAATAATACCGCATCAAACTGCGCTACTAAATCAAAAACAGCAAACGTATGTGCAACTTGCGCAAGCGGCTATAAATTCAGCGGAACAACTTGTGTACTAGATAACTGCGCAGCAGGACAATATAAAAGTGGCAGCAGTTGCAAATCATGTCCAGCAGGCTATTATTGTAAAAACAATAATAAATATGCCTGTGGTGGTGTTACGTATTCAACAGGGGGTGCGTCAAGCTGCTCTTGGTGTTGGCTTGGAATATGCAGTTCTGGAATATGCACTGAAGTAAATCACACAAACGGAAGCACATGTCTTGATTGCCTAGGTGGATACTCTATGTGGGGCAATGGTTGGTGCTACCAAAGCTAAAAAAACCCTCCGAATTTGGAGGGGAAGTAGCAATCAGAAGAGTTGAGGATTTACCTTAATAATCATATATTTTTCCCATTGCTTTTTAATCGGAAAAAAATCTAATTAAAAATAATTAGTTGTGCTAAGATTAATAAAAAAGCGAGGAAAATATGAGAATAGATAACAGAAAAAACGACGAACTAAGACCAATTAAATTCACTCATAATTTTACAAAACACGCTCTTGGTTCGGTATTGGTTGAATTTGGCAACACAAAAGTATTAGTTTGTGCAAATTTTGAAGACACAATTCCAAAATGGATGGAAAAAGATTCCCCTGAAGGCTGGCTATCAGCGGAATATTCTCTTTTGCCGTCAAGCACAGAAACGCGCTGCCAAAGAGAAAGAACAAAAATCTCTGGAAGAACACAAGAAATTCAAAGATTAATAGGTCGTTCTTTAAGAGCCTGCCTTGATTTAACAAAAATAAAAGGCAAAACTTTCATAATTGATGCCGATGTAATTCAAGCAGATGGCGGAACAAGAACAGCTTCAATTTGTGGTGCTTATGTTGCTATTAAAGATATGATAGAAAAACTTTTAAAAGAGGGTTTAATAAATGAAAATCCAATAATCGAACCAATTGGGGCAATTTCGGCTGGAATTGTAAATGACGAAGTCATGGTTGACTTATGCTATCAAGAAGACTCAAATGCACAAGTTGATTCAAACATCGTCCTAACTTCAAGCGGAAAAATAATTGAATTTCAAACAACAGCAGAAGGTCTGCCATTTGAAAAAAGTCAACTTGATGAAATTTATGATATTGCTAAAAAGTCAATCGATAAAATTATAAAAATGTATTAAAAAAGGAGCTAAATAGCTCCTTTTTATATTGCGTCACTTTTTAAAAGTTCGTCTTTAACTTTATCAAGACCCGATTTAATAATTCTTGAAATTCTGCTTGGAGAAATCGAAAATTCATCAGATAACTCATGTAACTTTTTCTCTGAATAAAATTTTGATTCAATTAATTCTCTTTCTCGTCTTGGCAAGCTCATAACAGCATTTTTAATTGCATTTGCCATCATTAAAAATTCGCAATTTTCTTCAGGGGTGCTTCTTAAATCTTTAACTTCAAAAGTTCTTTCTGAATCATACATTTCATCAGTAGACAAAATTGTTTTATATATCGCATCTTTTAATTCGTTATGCTCGTCTTCATTTAAGCCCTTGCCTTGACGAACTCCATACCAACGATATCTATTTCTTAGTTCGTTTCGAATTGCCCATTTAATAGCAGTTGACAAATAACTTTCGTTATATGTACTAAATTCTTTATGAGCGCATAGAATATTTATAGTCTGAAAACCAATATTAATTAATTCATCAAACTCAATTAAATATTGCGTCCCCATAGATCTATACTCAACTTTTGCAATTTTGTTGATTAAATCCGCATATTGCCTCAAGTGGGCATCTTTTAAAACTTTTTCTTTTGTATTTTGCATATCTTCTTCTTTAGATAGAGCATGCATTATATCATGCCAAAGTATTTTATCAAAGCAAAATGTTTAATATATTAATTTTTGTATACTAAATCATTTTGTTGAATTTAAAAACAGGGCTAAAAAAAATAATTGCTCGTTTTTTTTAAAATATTAAAATTTGTTAAGAATTTTGTTGACAACAAGCCTTGAAAGGGTATTATTAACATAGTACCAAAGACAGTTGGTGGCTAATGCCTTAATATCCAACCGAGGTTCAAAAAATTAAATATATTTTATTTAATAATTTTGGCCGTTTTGCGTACTATACTCGCAAAACTTTTTTATTTATAAAAGATTTGCGAAGTCTTAAAGGAAAGGAGAAACGCAAACAAAATGGCAACAAAACAATTCAAAAACGACAAAGTAGAATACTACAAAAAACAGTTTGAAAATGCTAAAGTTGCTGTTGTAGCTGATTATCGTGGTTTAACAGTTGAAGAAATCACAGAATTAAGACGTGAACTTCAAAAAACTGATGCCGATTTAACAGTTACAAAAAACACTCTTTGCAAAGTTGCTACTCAAGGAACAGCCTTTGAACCAATCGCTGAATTAATGGCTGGACCTACTGCAATCGCTTTTGGTTATGGTGACGAAGTAGCTGCTGCAAAAGTTTTAGCAAAATTCATCAAAGAAAACAAAAAAGGAGAAATCACTGGTGCAGTATTAGAAGGAAAAGTTCTTAATGCTGATGAAGCTAAAAAACTTGCTTCTATGCCATCAAAAGAAGAGCTATACGCAAAAATTCTTGGCTCTATCAACTCTCCAGCAAGCGGCCTAGTATATGGTATCAACGGCGTTATGTCTGCTCTTGTTAGAGCAATTGACGCAGTTAGAGAACAAAAAGCTGCTCAATAACTAGTGAACACACAAATTATTTTATGAAAGGTAAATAACAATGTCTAACGTAGAAACAATTTTAGAATCAATTGAAAAATTAACATTATTAGAAGCTGCTGAATTAGTAAAAGCTATGGAAGAAAAATTCGGCGTATCTGCTGCTGCTCCTGTTGCTGTTGCTGCTGCTCCAGCTGCTGCTGGCGAAGCTGCTGCTGAAGCTCCATCTGAAGTAAACGTAATCTTAACTGATGCTGGTGCTAACAAAATCGCAGTTTTAAAACTAGTTCGTGAATTAACTGGTCTTGGCTTAAAAGAAGCTAAAGATTTAGTTGATGGCGCTCCAAAAGCTGTTAAAGAAGGTGTAAAACCTGAAGAAGCTAACGAAATCAAAGCTAAATTAGAAGAAGCTGGCGCTAAAGTAGAAATCAAATAGTAGTTATTTGAATTGAAACTTGCAGACTCAAAGACTAAATTAGAAGAGAGTCGCGCTAAAGTAGAAATCAAATAGTTGATTCTATAAAATTTTAAAATCCCTCTTGGACTCAAGAGGGATTTTTTAATGCTTTTATCTTCTAGCTAAATTATGAATATATTTTGTTAAACATTGATAACGTTCTTCGCTTGAAACTTGCTTATTAAGCCAAGTGTTTATAATAGTTGAACCATTTCTTTCTGAAATTCTTTGCAATTCATCACAAGTGAATTCTTTTTCTAATTCGAATAACCCTTCACTGGTTTTTCTGTTTCCAGAATCACACTCGCAAATTCGATATATTTGACAATCATTCAAAGCAGCAATAGTTTCTTTTCTTAAACTCATAAGCGCCTCTAGTGTTTCGCTTGAAATATTAGCCCTAATTCCTTCATAACCAAACTCTTCCATCTGTTTTAATCTTGCAAAAATGTTTCCACTGCGATTTCGAGCCAAAGTTTGCCTTTTAATTAACCTATCAAATTCAGCAGAATAGGCTTGTTTTTGAAAATCAGTCAAAGAAGAGTTTTTCTCAAAATCCTCATTGGTTTTTCCAAAAATAAAATAATTATATGAATCATTCATCATATAAGGATGAATTTTCTCTTGAATCAAAAAAGGTTCTCTTGTGTGAACTTTTCTATATATATTTTTAAAATTAATTTTAACATTTTCAGCACTAATATTCATATCAACACAAAACAACTAAATAATTTTTTTTGTTATATAATTGCTTTATGGAATATAAAGAAAATAAAAAGATAAAAGTAGCCTTTCCGCACATGGGAACAATATATGTTGCATGGGAAATGGCACTAAAAACAATCGGAGTTGAACCATTTATCCCTCCATACACAAGCAAAAAAACACTTTCAATGGGCACAAAAAACTCCCCAGAAGCAATTTGCTTACCATATAAATTAATCCTAGGAAACTTCATGGAAGCGCTTGATGGCGGAGTTGATTATGTTTCAATGATTGCTTCTCCTGGAATTTGTAGATTAGGAGAATACGGAAGAAATATAGAACAAGTTTTAAAAGAACTTGGTTATAATGCAAATTATATCGAGCTAAGCTTGTATGATGGCATCAAAGGAATGATTGATTATTTAACCAAAATTAGCGGTTGCAAAAACTATCTCAAGATAATGAATGCAATCTTTCTTGCTATAAGAACAGTTTTTGCAGTTGATGAATTACAAAATTTCTTATCATATCATAGAGCAAGAGAAATTAAAAAAGGCGATAGCGAAAAGGCTTTCAATAAAGCTATAAAATTAATCAGAAACGCTAACAGCGCAAAAGAACTTTCAAAAGCACTAAAAGAAGGCTTGCGAGAAATTTCAAATGTTGAAATAGACAAAGAAAGAGATGTTCTTCACGTTGATTTAACAGGCGAAATTTACATCGTAAACGACGAATTTTCAAATCAAAATATGGAACGTGAACTTGGCGCAATGGGTGTTCAAGTTCGTCGTTCACTTACAGTTTCTTCATTTTTAAAAGACGCAATTATTCCAAAAATGTTTAAAAAAGGCGAAACACACCTTGAAAGAGCGTATCGATTAGCAAAACCATATTTAATGAGAGATATAGGTGGAGATGCTCTTGAATGCATTTCAGATGTACTTTATGCAAAAGAAAGAAACGTTGATGGATTGATTCATGTTTCTCCTTTTACTTGTATGCCTGAAATTATGAGTCAAAATATCTTCCCAAAAATGAGAGAAGACGTCAATTTGCCAATATTATCATTAATCATGGATGAACAAACAGGACGTGCTGGTTATATTACACGCCTTGAAGCTTTTGTTGATTTAATGAGAAGAAAAAAAATGAAAGCAAAAATTGAAGCAAAAGCCGCAATTAAAAAATAACCTTATAAATTCTTCAACAAATCATTAAAAATTTGCGTATATTGCTCATTTGCTTTTGTATTAACACCAACAAAACGAACGCCGCTTCTATCATTCATTTGTTTTAAAATTCTAAGTGCTTCTTTTGCTTCATCAGAGCCCGTTTGCAATTTTGAAACAAAATAATCTGCATATTCATAAAAATCGCCATTCAAGCTAACAAATTCATCATATTTATCAAATCCACAAAAAGCAGGTTTGCCATAATTTTCAAAACCTAGCTTTTGTGATACGCCCTTGAAATCTTCTAGTAATTTTCCTAATTCTTGTTTTCTAATTTTTCCAAGAAAAGCTGAAGCTTTTGAATCCAATTTCGCCCAAACCTTTGAAGGTTCAAGATTTTGCGCTAATTTTTCTTGAGTTTTAGAACAAATATTCTTTGAAGCAGTGGTCATAATTTCGTTTGCTTGTGATTTGATAACATCAGCGCATTTTTGCAGATTCATATTTTATCCTTTCTTTTATATTATAAATTAAAACATAATACCCAAAAAAATTGCCCAACAATCAAGAAAAAAATCGAACAATATGATACAATATCAAAATGAACAAAATTCTTGAAATAAAAAACCTAAGCGTTGGTTTTAATATAGAGGACAAGTTTTATTACGCATTAAACAACATTAATTTGTCGTTTGAAAAAGGGAAAATTCACGCAATCGCAGGCGAATCTGGCTGTGGAAAATCAGTTTTAATAAACACAATTTTAAGATTATTGCCCAAAAATGGCAAAATTAAAAACGGCGAAATTAAATTTATATCCAAAGATTTATTAAAACTTCCAAACAACGAAATGCAAAAATTAAGAGGAAGTTCAATTTCTCTAATTCCACAAGACCCTTTTATGTCTTTAAACCCATTATATACAATCGAAAATCAATTACTTGAATTGCCAATTTTAAAAAATGACAAGGAAAATATTTCCATAATAAAAAAAGCATTAGAAGAAGTTGAAATTAAAAACATTGAAAATGTATTAAAATCATATCCACACGAATTATCAGGCGGAATGAAACAAAGAATCATTATCGCAATGGCTTTGATATCTAATTCTGATTTAATTTTAGCTGACGAACCAACAACTGCTCTTGATGTCAGCGTTTCAAATTCAATTTTAAATTTATTAGTAGATTTAAAAAATAAAGGTAAAACAATAATTTTAATTACTCATGATTTATCAATTGTTTATAATTATTCAGATACCGCAACGATAATGTATCTTGGAGATGTTGTTGAAAAAAATAATAGCAAAGATTTATTCAAAAACCCGAAACATCCATACACAAAAGCATTGCTTGAAGCGCTACCCAACAAAAAAGGTAAAAAATTAATCAACATCAAAGGTCAAATTTCGCCAATAACAGAAACCATCCAAGGGTGTAAATTTAATCCAAGATGTGATTATGTTATGGACATTTGCAAAAAAGAAAAACCCTGCTTTAATAATAACGTTGCTTGTTTTTTAGATAAACAATAATATATTGCCAAGTTTAACGTTAAACATTATAATTTTTAATAAGGAAAACAATAGAGTTGAGTATGAAAAAAATATTAAACGAAGACTTATTAAATTCAAAAAAATACGAAAATTTTTCAATTGAACAACTAAAAGAAGAGTATATTAATTTAAAAAAAGATAAAGAAAACCAAAATTTAAAAAACATTCTTCTTGTAACAATTGAAGCAATTAAGCAAGTATATGAATATGAAATTAATATTAACGATTTAGAAAAATTAAATTTTTATTTAAACAATACAAGCATAGACATTTCAAACACAGAAGCATTTTATTCTTTTTTATTATATTCAGCAATAAAAGATTCAATCGATGAGCAAGTTCATGTTTTATTTATTGACGATTTTTTAGCAAGAAAATATTATCTTCAATCAAACAAATTATATGAAACATTAGGAATCAAAGCGGCGTTTAATTTAATTTTTAAAAGTAATGCAATAACAAAATTTGCTGTATTTGATGCAAACATAATATTTTCAGATTGGAAAAGAATAATTTGGGAATATATTTGCAATATAAACACGCAAAAAGTAGCCCAAAGACCAAATTTTAAAATTGAAAACGTTTTCATATTTGACATCGACAAAATAATATATGATTACGAAAAAAATACCCTAAAGGCAGATATAAGCGAATTTAGCCCAAATGAAATAGAAGTTAAAAAATTCATCAAACTATACAAAAATATCGTTGGAGTTTCTGCTAGTTTGTCGTTTGAGAATAAAAAAATTGAAAAAAATTACAAAATTAAAACAAAAATTTTATCAAAAGACAAAGAAATAAACGAAAAAATCAAAAATTCAAACGAATTTTTCTATACAAACAAATCCGATAAAATAAAACATCTTGCAAGACAAATTGAAGAATTAATTCAAAACAAAGAAACAGCAATAATAGACGTTGAAAATCCGCAAGATTTAGAATTTCTTTGTCATTATTTAACACTAAAAGATATAGAAATTCCTTTAATTGATAATTTTATTGATATTACTGACGAAAATCTGCTCACAATTTTAACGCCAAACAAAATCAGTATAATTACAAATAATTTAAACTCTAGCATTGAAGCAAAATTAGGCGGAGATTGGGAAGAAATTGCTAGAATAAATACATACAAAACAAACACAGACGCCGATTCTAATTTTTACAAAGAAAAATTAAAAAAAGAAATAGCACAACAAAAAGAATTATGTAAAAAAAATATTGCACTAATTCAAGACAAAGGCGGAATAAATTTAATTTTCACAAGCCATTATTGCGAACTTAAACACGAATATGCAATATTAAAAAATTATTCAAATATTCCAATAAAAAACATATATTTTTATAATAGCGCAGAAGACGAAGTCTATAATTCGCTAAAATTAAACAATATAAACCTATTTAAAAAACAAAACAACAAAGAAAACGAAACACTTTTTAATATATTTGCAAAATTTTTATTCTATTTAAGAAAATATGCAACAAAAAAATTAATCAAACAAACAAGTGAAGTTCTTTATTTTGACACAATTCAAGATAAACAAGAAGAATCACAAAACGAAGAAAATAAAGAAAACGAAGAAATAACAGAAGAAAATAATTCATAAAAAGGTTAAAAAATGGAAGATAAAATTTTTAAATATGGAAAAGATATCACTTGGTCGCTACCATTAATGTTTCAATATGAGCCAGTTTGGGGGACAATCGTCAAATTATTTAAAATGTTTGGAATTGACGTTCCTCCAGTTAATGGTTTTGGTTGTCCAAAAATGGCTTGGTTTGGCGGCAGACGACCAAATATCACAGAAGAAATTGAGCCAATGGCTTTATTAAAAATCTTCAATTATTGCAAAGAAGTCGGAATAACTCCATCATTTACATTCACAAGAACACAATTAACAAAAGACGATTTAAATGATAAATATGCTAATTATTTATTAGATATGGCGCTTGAATTTAAAGCACATTTTATTGTGTATTCTGAGCTATTAAAAAATTACATCAAAGAAAAAGACCCAAACGCATATATGGTTGCTTCGGTTATTAAATCTCAAGAAAAATTTCAAGGGGAAAATGCTAAAAATTGGTCAGTTGAAAACGAAACAAATCATTACAATAAATTATTAAAAGAATATGATTTAGTTGTAGTAAGACCAGAATATTCTATGGGTCCATTACTAGAAAACCCTTCATTACTTGATGATATATCTAGAGTTGAAATACTAGTAAATCAAAGATGTGTTAAAAACTGCCCAAAAGCAATGGAGCATTACCGAGTAACAGAAGATTGCATAGAAGAAAATGGGGTTTTTCAATGCGTTCATGACGAAATAACTGATGGCAAAATTGCATATAATAGCTGTGTTTCACATGACAGAAAAACCATTGAAAAATTGGTTGGATCAGGCGTTAAACACATAAAACTGCAAGGAAGAGGCTTGGAGCTTTCGACTTTATCAATGGCATTATTATTATTCACTCGCATTTTTGAAGTTGAAGGCAAAAATTTCCTTGTTCAAGAAAGATTAATGTCTGGTGCTGCAGAAATGGAACTTGAGCAATTTGCAGCCTACCTAAATAACCAATTTTAACAAATATTCTTTGAATAATTTCATTGGAAAACCAATAACGTTATCCAATTCTCCGCTTAGCTTTATAGCAAAATCAAAACCCTCGTCTTGAATTCCATAGCTTCCTGCTTTATCAAGAGGGTTTTTTGTATTTATATAATTTTCAATTTCTTCTTTTTCAAGTTTCCTGAATGTCACAAACGTTTTTTCAACACCCTTAACAACTTGATTTTGATACATTAAACAAATCGAAGTTGCAACAAAATGTGTTTTATTGGATAATTCATCCAACATTTCAAAAGCTTCATTTTTATCTTTTGGTTTACCAAGAATAATTCCATTATTAACAACAACAGTATCAGCAGCAATAATTAATTCGCTATCACCAATTTGTTTTTTAACATCCAAAGCTTTTTGAAAAGCGCAATTAATGACTAAATCATCAGAATAAAGCAATCCGTTAATTTTTTCATCATAACCAGAAGGCTTTACAATAACTTGATAGCCAAAATTTTGCAATATTCCTTTTCTTCTAGGAGAAGCTGAAGCTAAAACTATTTTCATAAATAAATATTATCACAAAATAGCTTGGTTTAAATTAATTCTTCTTGCGGAATTTCAACTTCGACTTCCTCAGTGGCACTTTCTTGCACTTCTTCGTTTTGCGAAGAATCAGAAGAACTTTCAACATCATTAGCCTTCATTTTTCGCATTGCATTATTTGCGCTTGATTCTAATTCATCAATTTTTGATTGAGAAAAGAAATTTACACTATCAGCATCAAACATTGCTTTATCCGCAAGGGAAGTATATTTTGCAGTAATTGAATCATGATTTGTAAAACGAAGATTGTATAAATCCTTTGGTAATTGAGAAGCCATTGATAAACTTAAAAATTCTTGAGAATTTCCAACTGAATTTTCATATTTTCTGTGCCACAAATCAGCATATTCTCTTTCTTCGCCATTAACAACAAAAGTTGCGCCGCTTTGAGTCATTAATTGATTGCCGTTACCATCAAAATTATCAATCAATGTTGTTTGCGATGTTTCAGAAAGATTAATTTGGCTGATTCCAACATCTTCTAATGATTGAGTTGAAGAATTATATCCATTTGTTTTTATGCCAAGACCAAATTTTTCAGACAAATATTTTAAATCTTCAGCATCAAGTTGCGAATCGTTTTCACCGATCAAACCTTCTTTTTGAGCAAGAGCTTTTAAAGCTTCAAAACCGTCTTTATAGCCATCAGCCTTGCCATCTCCATCTAAGTCAGTATTGTCACCAAAAACCTCAAGTCCGCTTTCACCAGATTTGCCATCACCATCTGCGTCAAAGACTAAAATTGCGTCAGCTGCATCATTAATTCTATCCATAACTCCATCGCCGTCAATATCAAAATTGATAATGGTTCCCGAAGTTTTAACACCATCGCCATTTAAATCAAACGCCAAAGGAGAAGATGTGCTATAACATGCATTGTTATAGGATAAATTATCGCAATCATCCAATGTGAACACAATTTTAGCATGCTCGCTATGCTTGTTCACATAATTTCTCATATAACCATTGCCATTTTGAATAACATCAAAACCGCCATTTTCACCCATTTGTCGAACAATTGAGGCACCGTCTTTAGACATATCATAAATATGATATTGTTTATCATTAATTCCAGGAGCAATGATATATCGAGGTTCGCCATTTTCCATTTTTTCAGATAAATCAATGTTATTATCTTCAACAAACTTCCATTCCTCATCAGAAATCGGTTTGAAATTTTCAGAAATTAAATAATCATAATCCGCAAGCTGGAACCTTAAACTTTCAATTTTTGGCGGGTAATCTCTTTGAACGGTTTGTAAATGTTCAACTTCAGATGTATATTTATCAATATCATCACTCGCCATTGCTTTTGCAGTTTCATTTTGGGCAATTTGATTAGTATAATCAACAATCAAGCTCCTAGAATTTGTAATCTGCATTTCACAAGTTGAAAGCATATCGTTATATTTGCCCAAATCAAGCTGTAAACCTGCCATTTGTTTAATAGCTGAACTAGATTGACCAGATAAATCTGAAATTAAGCCTGACAATCTTCCATCAGGGCAAATTTCATCAAATTTAGAAGCCAAATAATCTTCATAAGGGCCATCTTTTTCTTCATCATAAGAATGCAAAGCTTCCCAAATGGCATTTTCTTGAGCAGATTTTGTTTCTTGCTCTAATTGAGATGTATAGTTTGATATTTTTTTATTAACATCACCCATACTATCATTAAGAGCGGAAATTTCCTGAGCAATTTCTTCGTGTTTTGAATTATATTCGTTATATTGATCTTCTAAGCGTTTTAGGTTCTCTTGTTCATTTTCTTTTAAATTTGTTAAACGTTCAATTTCATCAATTGCGTTTTGATATCGCTCCTGCGCATCTTCAAGATTCTTTTTTGCATCAGCAATTTTTTGCTCAATGTTTTCAATTTCTTTTTCCATTGCTGCAAGAACTTCGGCAACTTCGTCCCTTTTAGCCTTTAAACCTTCTCCAGAAATAGCAGAATTTATTTTATCTTTTTGAGATTGCGCATTTTTAATTGTATTTGTAAAATTAATCGTATCTCCATCAATATCCCTAACAACATCATATAAACCATTAGTGGCATTTGTTGCCGCAGCACCAGTTGAGGCTGCTGTTGTAGTTACTGTTGGAACATCCAAATTTGGGTTAATAGTTGTCATCATTCATTCCTCTAATATGCGCCTTATGAAAAAATACGGCATTTTTTAAAAATACTTTATATTTTGTAAATTTTTTGTAACAAAAAAGAAGCCTTTTTTCAAAGGCTTCTTTTGAATTTGTTTATTTATTAACCGTTAATTTGGCTCATTACTTCTTGCGCGAAGTTGTCTTGTCTTTTTTCAAGACCTTCACCAAGAACATATCTGTCAAATTTAACGATTTGAGTTTTGCCTTCAATCAATTGAGAAACAGTTACATCAGGTGATTTAACAAATGGTTGTTCTAATAAGCAACGTTGAGCCATTAATTTGTTTACTCTGCCTTCAACAATTTTTTCTCTAATTTGTTCAGGTTTATTAGCAAGATCTTCTTTACCCATTTCAATACGTTTTTCTTCTTCGATAACAGAAGCTGGAATTTCTTCTCTTGAAACGAATTCAGGAGCATTTGAAGCAATGTGTAAACATACATCTTTTGTTAAAGCTTCATCAGCATCTCCAGTTACTTCAACCATAACGCCGATTTTGCCATTGTGAATATATGTATTAACAGATCCTGCAACGTCATATCTTTCAAATCTTCTGATAGTGATTTTTTCGCCAATTGTAGCGATTTTTTCTTTGATTACTTCTTCGATTTGTTTTTTGCATTCTGGGCAATCCATTGCTAACAATTCTTCAACAGAACTTGGATTAAGAGCGATAACAGCACGAGCCATCATAGCAGCAAATTCTTTAAAATCTTCATTTTTAGCAACGAAATCAGTTTCGCAGTTTACTTCAACCATAGCGCCAACTTTGCCATTAATTGCAGAAGCAATCACGCCTTCAGCAGCAATTCTGCCCATTTTTTTATCAGCAGAAGCCATGCCTTTTTGTCTTAAAAGTTCAACTGCTTTATCCATATCACCATTGGTTTCAACAAGAGCTTTTTTAGCGTCCATCATACCAGCGCCAGTTTTGTCTCTTAGTTCTTTTACCATAGATGCTTTAATTTCCATAGTTTATTCTCCTAATTCTAATCTAATCTTACGCTTCAACAGCGTTTGCGTCAGCTGCAACAACTTTTTCAATTTTTCCAGTTGTTTTAGCATTATTAGCTCTTAATTCTTTACCTTCTAAAACAGCGTCAGCTAATTTTGAAGCAATTAATTTGATTGAACGAAGAGCGTCATCATTACCAGGAATGATATAGTCAATACCATCAGTGTCTGCATTAGTATCAGCTAAACATACAACAGGAATACCAAGTTTATTAGCTTCTTTAATTGCAATTAATTCTTTCTTTTGATCAACTACAACCAAAATGTCAGGCATACCTTTCATTTCTTTAATACCGCCCAATGTTTTAGACAATTTTGCAAGTTGTCTATTTAATTGAGCAACTTCTTTTTTAGGAAGTTTATTAGCTGCACCAGATTCCAAGAAAGCTTCTAATTCTCTTAATTTGTTTACTCTGCCACGAATTGTTTCAAAGTTAGTCATCATACCACCCAACCAACGACGATTGATATAGTATGAACCACATCTTGTAGCTTCTTGAGCAATAACATCAACAGCTTGTTTTTTAGTACCAACAAATAAAACATTTCTACCTTGAGAAGCAACTTTTCTAACTGCATCATAAGCAGCGTCTAATAAGTCAGAAGTTTTTCTTAAGTCGATAATGTAAATACCATTTTTTGCGCCAAAAATGTATTGTTTCATTTTTGGATTCCATTTTTGAGTTTGGTGACCAAAGTGAACACCAGCATCTAATAATTCTACTAAAGTAGCAACAGCCATAGTTTCTTGTCCTTTCTTTTTCCGTTTTTATCCTGACCCCTAGGCTTTTGGGCTGGCTAAAATGCCATTTGGAAGTAATTTACGGAAAGGTAATCTAATAACAATAAAATTTTATTTTAAACATGGTTCAAATGCAAGTCAAAATCAGCAATTAACTTTCTCCCCCATTTGCCCTAAATTCTTGTTTTCCACTTCTAATATATATATATATATTAGAATACCTTTGACGAGCAAACTTAGTGCGTTTGTGCGCACTTGTTAAGCGAAGTCTAAGGCACAAGGTGTTCACGGGACTACTTTATCCGTAACCTAACGCCAACGGCTAAAGCATTGTGAAGTGCGACGGCGGCTGCGTTGAGCAGGCGGCAAGCACGGAACCATACCCCTTGTGCAGGAACCTAAAAAGGAGTTATCATGAAAAATGCATTCAATAAAGCCTTCACCATGGCAGAAGCAATATTAGTTATGACAATCCTCGGTATCATAGCAACAATCATGATAACAACCCTAAAACCTGCAGAATTTAAAGAAAAAGCCCTTAAAACCCTATACAAAAAAGTCCTCTCTG